>JBGVIT010000016.1:0-2514 GCA_045128915.1 Clostridia bacterium | reverse complement strand
AGTTGCTTAATCTTGTGAAGCTCTGCTACAAGTAATACCCAGTACTTAGTGGCGAAACGCCACTAACTGGGCAATGGTTGCACCCTTGACCTGCTAAGGCGCTTCGCCCTTAACCCGAGCGGAGTCTTTCTCCTGCACCTTGCGTAAGGCTCTGCCTTTACAATCCGACAAGCTGAAAGTTTCATAACTGATTACATTCACTATTCTCTTACTTGCATTGGAATTCCAGTCGCACATGTGGGAAAACTCAATTCGAGAGGATTTTCTTTTTGACATTGAAAATGTATATGTGGTTCTGAAGTCGTTCCTGAGTTCCCTACCAGCCCCAAAAATTGGCCTTCTACTACTTTTTCACCAACCTCTACTACTATACTCTCTTCCTTAAAATGAGCTAATATAATATATCCTTTAGCATCTTCTATCTCAATAAACACATAATTCCCAAGTGAACTCGTATATTCCTCAGAGTTTGGCATAATATCCTTTTCTTGTTCTTCTTTTCCTATAACAGTTCCTGAAACAGGTGCAAAAACTTCTGCTTCCCATATTCCATAATCACTCAAAACAGAACTTCCTATATCACTAGGCTTCCTTACAATATCATAAGCAAAACATTCCGATGGCCATATTGCATGTGGAGTATGACTTGATCCCCCTATATATTCTGCGTTTTTTACTGGTGCTACTACTTGAACTGTTTCCTCATCACAAGTATATGTCGGATATATCATCGGTGATATTCCAAAAATGATTCCAACCGGAAAACTCATAATAAGTGTTACCAGTAGAAATAATCCATTCCACAAAACCGGTTTCTTTTTGTACAACCGAACTATGTAAATTACAAGTTCCACACTAGTAATTATTGTAGCAACCGGTGCCAAAATAAATACTTCTAAATTCCATGCATATGCTGCAATTCTTCCACCAATTATATATACTGTCAAAATCCAAGCAATAATCACAATACATAATATACTGATTCCTAATCGTTTTTTCATTCAGCTAATTCTCCTTTAGAATATGTTATATACTTTTTTCATTATACATGTGATTGTTTATTCATAGTTTAAGATTATCTAAAATTTCCCTTTATTTTTCTTTATAATGCTAGACCTTAATTAGACAGGTTTTCCACCTGTTAGGTTAATTGCTCTTGGCTGGGCGCACAACTGAAATTTACTTAATAGATAACTGTTTATCTCTTATCTTTAAACATGCCTCAATATGCATAATCCAATGTCTCGAAAACGGCATCTGTATCAATCCCTTTACATCTTTTCCGCACCAGTAATCAATTAACCAATATGCGTTTTCATCATCACTCACCACATTTAACATCTCCAACTGCTTTCTTTTTTCAGCAGTGATTTTCTCTTTAATATCACTATATGTAAGTGCTTTTAAAACTCGTGTTGTAGATGCATCAACATCAATTATGTAATTGTATAATTCTACAATAGACAGTTTCTTTGAAAACTCACTAATTTCTTCTTTTACAAGCTCATTTGCCGTTGTAATAATCGGAGAATTTATGCGTCTTTGATAATCTCCCTTAAATAATACTTGCTCATCATTTGCAATAAGTGTATGTGCAACAATATCTTCAATGCGAAAAATATGCCAAAGAGAATAGGCAATCGTTTTATTATGATAGCCTTTTACATTCATATATGGCATGGCATTAAAATCATCAAATGATAATTCCGTCTTAAACTGCAGAATCTGTTTCATAAGTTCTTCACGGAGCTTAAGTAATGTTTCTATACCTAATAAAAAGGTATCTTTTTTCTTTATCTGTAATTGCATAGTCTTATTCATTTCTGACCATTCTTTATTCATAAAAACCTCCATGAAATTCAAATTTTCGCTCTCATCGAACACACCGATTATATCACGAAATATACAATTTTTCTACATGCTTTTTTACCTATGCAGTGTGCTGTGTTCCCCTGACATCATTCTCAATCAGCCTCTTTATCTTGTCCTTCATGGTTTCCTTGGCATCCTCATTGAAATGCACTCTCACAACATACATTGTGCCACCTATCTGCTTCCTGAGTGCTACCGGTGTGTGTGATTTTCTATTATCCATTTTTTGTTCTCCTTTTTTTGTTTTGCCTGATAAGGAAGAGCCTCTTTCAGCTGACAACCGTAAGCTGACAACCGACCTTCAAAAACTCTCAATTCCTTTTATTTATAGTTACTTTTCCTAAATTTACTTTTTCTCAAATATTCCGTTGCTTTCGTTGTCAGTACTATATATAACCCCTTAAAAATATAGTAAATATAAGGGTTTTAAGAATATAGAACCGACAACGAGGTTGGCAACGGAATAGACAACCAGCCGACAACCTACTGGGCAATTATATGTTCATCTACTCGTCGAAAAACGATAACTGTTTCATTTGTTCTTCGGTCAGTGGTTGAAAATCATTCTCTTTGTTGTCAGGCTTCTCCCATCCTTTCTGCCGGCGATACGGTTCAGGGAAATGTCTTGGATTACTAAAGGCA
>JBGVIT010000015.1:0-53623 GCA_045128915.1 Clostridia bacterium | reverse complement strand
CTGATATGTACAAACGACAGCTTCCTTGATGCCATACTTGAGAAGAGGTGTGAGCATGGGAACGTAGCTCTGGATCGAGCAGTTGGGCTTAACTGCGATAAATCCGCGCTTTGTGCCGAGTCTCTTCTTCTGGCTTTCGATAACTTCAAGGTGAGCGTGGTTGATTTCGGGAATAACCATGGGAACGTCGGGGGTGGAGCGGTTTGCGGAGTTGTTGGAAACAACGGGAGTTTCTGCCTTTGCATACGCTTCCTCGAGTGCTCTGATCTCGTCCTTTTTCATATCAACTGCGCAGAAAACAAAGTCAACCATTCCTGCGATTTTTTCAACATCGCCTGAAGCGTCCATAACAATCATATCAGCTATATTTGAAGGAATATCTTCTTTCATTGCCCATTTTGAGCCTACTGCGTCTTTATATGATTTGCCTGCGCTTCTGGGTGAAGCTGCAAGAACTTCTATTTTATACCAGGGATGATTATTAAGGAGAGTTATAAATCTCTGACCTACCATACCCGTTGCACCTATAATGCCTACTTTGTACTCTTGTTTCATTTTGTTCAATCCTTTCGGTATGGCTGTGGCAATGGTAAATCACCGCAGCATTATTCAATAATATAATATCACTTATAGCATGAGATGTCAATTCAAAATTTGTATAAATTTTTATACAATTTAATGATTAAAAATGCAAAATGCACAATCTGTATGTTTAAATTTCCTTGATTACCTCGCCATAGTCCACCAGCACAAGGTCTTTTCCCACAATAACAATATCACTCCAGGGAATTATATAGTCTTCTCTGTGGAAAAAAAACAGTCTGTGCTTTGGCACAATCAGGCTTATTATCTGTCCTGTTTCAAGGTCTATATCCACATCCTCTATAAAGCCAAGCTTTTGTGCTGTGCGGATATTTACAACTTCCTTTTGATGCAGGTCGTATGAGCGCAGCATACATCATTCCTCCTCCCCAAATTACAGTATTATTTTATGACGTGGGACAGAGGATTAATACCCTTGCCATATATAATATGACGGTATTTTCCTCTTGCCCACAAATTAATATTACATAAGGTCGTTTTTAAGTTCTCCCCATAGCTTGTGTATGGTTCGTCTTGCTCTGTACAGAGTTGCCATGCTCATGTTAATGCTGATAGCCGTATATTCTCCGTATGGTCTGTTATCTATATACAAAGCCTGAAAAGCGTTTGCAGCATTTGTAAGACCGAGAGCTGTCAGCTTTGCAAGAAAAACCTTTTTTGCAAGGAAGCTCATGCCTGAAATAAGTTTGTCTGTGTATATTCCTGTGCGAAACATATTGTGTGAAACGCATCCGCAGTCTGAATGATGATAGGCAAGAGTTTTACGGCATCTTGTAAAGGTTTTTCCGCATACATTGCACTTGCACAGATATATTTTATCTCTGTTTCTTCTGTTTGGTGTCAGGTCTGCAAGTATTTCACATTCAGTCATACTGTCATATCTTGGATCGTAGTTTATTTTTAAGCTTGTCATTAGTATCTAACCTTTCTTATGTATTTTTATATTATAAAATCGGAATCCTTCGGGAAGAGGGAAATTCTCCGAAGAGTCCTGAAAATTTTCGTCACAGTTTTTATATTCATCAGCACCGTAGTTTCCGGTTCTGGCTCTTTCGCACGCCATGACCGCCTCTATGGTGTTGTTTCTGAATAGCATATCAGCCCTCCTTTTGCATTTAATGTAATTTGTGGCAGATAAAATTACGTAAAATGTAATTTTGAGACTATATTAGCACAGAAATTTTACTTTGTCAATACATTTTATGTAATTTTTTGTTAAACTATTGCATTTTATGTAAAATTATAGTATAATATATAATATACCAATGGCTATCTTTAAGAAAAGGATGGATTTATATGCTTGAACCGAAAAAAAATGACAGACTTAAACAACTAAGACGAAAAAAAGGTTTGACTCTTGCAGCTCTTTCAAAAGAGGTTGGAGTAAGCGACGCCACGCTTCAACGCTATGAAAGCGGACAAATTCAGAATATTAAAATGAGCGTGGTGGAAAAACTTGCAAAAATTCTTGAATGTAGTGAAGCGTATATTATGGGCTGGGGGAGCGAGAATGTGGATAATATAGTAATGCCATCGCCCAGAAGCCTGCCCATGCTTGGAGATATTGCTTGCGGTGAGCCTATTTTCTGCAGCAGCTCTGAAGGCTCTAATGTAGTGATAGCCGCAGATTCAAAGGCTGATTTTTGTCTTATTGCAAAAGGTGACAGTATGATTGACGCAAGAATATATGACGGAGATATTGTTCTGATTAAAGAGCAGAACGATGTGGAAAACGGAGAAATTGCCGCTGTAATAATAGATGACGAGGCTACATTGAAGCGTGTTTACAAAAAAGGCGGAGTAATAACTCTTATGCCTGCAAATCCAAGATATGCTCCGCTTGTTTATACTCCTGAGGAATTTAAAAACATACGTATTCTCGGTAAGGCAGTAGGTATGCAGACAAATAATCTTTATATTGAAAGGTGATGAATCTGGTGGAAACATTTCCCGGATTGTATATACATGTGCCTTTTTGTATAAAGAAATGCAAATATTGCGATTTTGTGTCCTATACGGGCATGGAAAATGAGCATGAAAAGTATGTTGATGCATTGCTTGAAGAGGCAGAAAAATATAAAAATACAAAGGTTGATACTGTTTTTATAGGAGGCGGCACCCCAACGTGTCTTGCTCCGGCGACAATGGACAGACTTCTTGAGGGAATAAGAAAAATATTCTGTATTTTGCCTGATGCAGAGTTTTCCGTTGAGGCAAATCCCGGAACTGTAAGCGACGAAAAGCTCCGGATTTTAAAGAATTCCGGAGTAAATCGCCTGAGTATAGGTGTTCAGTCCTTTGACGACGAGCAGCTGAAGCTTCTCGGCAGAATTCACGACAAAAGTTGTGCTTTGAAAACCATTGAAAACGCCAATAAGTATTTTAGTAATATAAATATTGATATAATGACGGCAATACCTCATCAAAGTGCTGAAAGTCTTATGGCAACTTTGCAAACTGCCGTAAATACAGGCGCAAAGCATCTGTCCTGTTACAGTCTTATAATAGAAGACGGTACGGAGTTTCATAAGTTATATTCTGAGGGTTGTCTGGAGCTTTGTACAGAGGACGAGGACAGAAGTATGTTCAGCGAGCTTTGCGGATATTTGGCGCAGCAAGGTTATGAAAGATATGAAATATCCAATTTTGCAAAAGACGGCGCAAGATGCCGCCATAATATGAAATATTGGAAAACGGAAGAATATATAGGTCTTGGCGCTGCCGCTCATTCATATATGGATTTTAAGCGGTATTATAATTTCAGCGACCTTAAAAAATATATTTCTTCGCCGGGAGTGCCTGAGGAAGTAATTGAACTGTCCATCGACGACAGAATGAGTGAATATGTAATTATGGCACTTCGCACATCTGACGGAGTAAGCTATAATGAATTTAAAAATCGGTTTGGAAAAAATTTCAATGAAGTATATCCCGAAAAACTGAAAAAATACGAAAAATTTCTAAAACAAACTCCTGACGGTTTTGCACTTACTGACTGTGGGTTTGATATAAGCAATAGCATTATGTGCCAATTTATTTTATAACCGGAGGGTATTATGAATATTAAAACAACGAGATTTATCAGCTTTGTTCTTATAATGTGTATGCTGCTTGGCATATCGGCAGAAGCGGCAAAGGTGGGCGGCAAGACTATTTCATCTCAGGGTGCTTGTGTAATGGATTTTGAAACGGGCGAGGTTCTGTATGAATACTACGGAAATTATCCGAGAGTTCCCGGAAGTATGACAAAGATTATGAACGTATATTGTGTTTATGAAGCTATTGCAAACGGCGAAATAACATTAGACACTCTTGTTCCCATAAGTCAAAGCGTTTATAACAAGTCCAGAAACTCTGTTTATCAAAGCGTTTTGCCTCTTAATTATAATACGCCATATACGGTAAATGAGCTTTTGGATGTGGTAGTCGTTCATTCAGCAAGCGGTGCTGCTGTGGCACTTGCGGAGCTTGTAGGCGGTGGAAGCGAGGCAGCGTTTGTGGAAAGAATGAACAGGAAAGCTGCGCAAATGGGTATAGATGCCTATTATTACGACAGCTGCGGGATAGCGGAAAACAAGATTTCACCTATCGGCATGGCGACTCTTGCCCGAAATATTATTAAAGATTATCCCGATATACTCACAAGAAGTTCAAAGCGTTCAGTATATTTTCACGGCTCAAATTACAGAACAACGAACCGTCTTTTCAGCTCATACTACTATGAGGGGGCAGACGGACTAAAGACCGGCACTACATCGGCGGCAGGATATTGCTTTTGCGGAACGGGTGTAAGAAACGGAAGACGTATGATTTCAGTAACAATGCGCTCATCTTCCACAGGACAGCGCTACATTGATACTGCAAGACTTCTTGACTATGGCTTTGCAGTAGCACACGCCAGATATAATACCATTTACTTCACTAATCTTCGCACCTTTATAAACGGCCATGAGATGCCTACATTTATGTATGACGGCGGCTCTCCAAAAGCGCTTATAATTGCAGAGGATTTGAAGGACTACGGTTTTGATGTTGTATATGACCAGCAATCCAATATGTTGACTCTTACATATAACAAGGATAAACCGTTTTCGCCTATACCAATGGATTATTACAGAAACAAAAACGGGGTAAAAGCCTTTACCTTAGGTGATAAGGGAACTATTAAGGTTATTTTGAATGACGGTCGAGAATCTTTTGAGCTTAAGGATACATACAGCATTAACGGATATATGTGCGTATCCATTGATGAATTTCAGGGTATATATGATTATTTCTGGGACTGTGAGGAAATGAGCGCAAATATCACTACGTATTATAAAAAGCCTGAGGCAATTTTGCCATCAGGCGTGAAGCTTACATCGGAAAGTGCGTATGTAATGGATTATAACAGCGGTGATGTTCTCTATTCATTTAACAGTGAAGAAAAAAAGCCGGTAGCATCAATTTCAAAGATGATGTCGATGTATGTTATGCTCGATGCTTTGAAAAACGGCGAAATTTCTCTTGATACCATTGTTCCCATAAGTGAAAATGTATATAAGCTTTCAAGAATAAAAGAATTCAAGACTATGGTAAATCTTGAATACGACGAGGAATATACAGTTGACGAAATGCTTGATATGATAGCCGTTTACTCTGCGGCGGCGTGCGTTGTGGCAATGGCAGAGCTTATTTGCGGTGATGAGTCAGCTTTTGTTGAGCGAATGAATGATAAAGCAATCCAAATCGGCATAGATTGCACATTTAATAACTCAACAGGCGTCAGAATCAATCCTCTAAAGGACAAGGAAAATCTTATGAGTGCAAAGGACGTTGCAGTAATGACTCGGCAGATGATAAAGGATTATCCCGAAATCCTTGACCGCACAAGCCTTGTTAAAAAAGATTTTCACGGCTCAGAGTATTATAACCAGAACAAGCTTATTTCCGAAAACAAATATCCTCTTGCAGACGGTTTCAAAAATGCAATGACTGCTACGGCAGGCTACTGTATGTGTGCAACTGCGGAAAAAGGGGAGGATAGAATAATTGCTGTGACTCTCCATTCAGGCTCTAATGAAACAAGATTTGATGATTGTATAAAAATGCTTGACTTTGGTTTTGATAATAAATCGAAATATGAAGAAATTGTGATGTTTGAAAAGTCAGAGGATATTAAAATAAATATTGACGGAAATTATCCGATGATATTCACCGGAGCGCAGCCTATGCTTTCAGGCGGAAAAGTATTTGTTGGCGTAAAAGAGCTTATGGAAGCGCTTGGTAAAGAGGTTATAATAAATAGTCTCGATGCTGGTGTAACAGTTCGGGATGAAGCTGTTACGGTTACTGTTGTGCCGGGAAGCTTATTAATGAAAACGGCCATGACAAATCTCATGACCGGAGAGATACGCGAAGAAAACGTGACTTTAAGTGCTGCACCAATAATATGCGGCGATACTGTGCTTGCGCCTATTAATGATATAGTAGAAGTCTTTGAGGCATCTGTAATATTTGACAAGGATTCTCAAACACTTTTCATAATTGCAGGTGTTTGCTGATTATAGTATATTTTCAAGTTTAACTTTCAAATTACCGGGGAGATGAGTCAGCAGAAGCTTGATTTCTTTCAAGCACGCAAGAGCATCTCCCGTTTGCTGTTTTTTTATAAATTCTGCCGTATGCAAATAAGCAAGCTCTATTCTCATAAGCTCTTCATGGTTTCCCGTTGCTTCCATGATGAGCTTATTATTTTTCAGTTCCTTTGTTGCTTCGTTAGTGATTTGAAGAGCCTTTGCGTGATTGTCATCTTCAAGACTTTTTATTATATCCTGCGTGCCGTGTGACAGTTCGGTGCAGATAGTATCTATTTTGGCGGTTAATACTACTCCCGTAGTAACTATAATTATGCTGATAATTACGGCTGTTATAAAACTTCGCATATGATTAACTGCTCCTTTGACTGTTTGTTTTTTTAAGCTGAACATGAAAGTTTCCCTGAGCGTCGATAGAAACGAGAAACAGCTTTTTTACATGAGAATTACCCATTTTTTTAAGTTTTTTTAGTATTTCGTCCTCACTCATTCCCGAACGCTTCACTTCTCCTTTATTAAATGAGCCGTCGGAAATAACGATGCATGGAATTCCACTTTCTGTGGTATCACCTGATTTGGGAATTACGCTCAGCTTTCCGCTGGTTTCAAGCACCGCAGCTTCAACGTCCGCTATATTGTAGCAGTTGTTAAGACGTAATTCTTCCAGCAAGTCACTTATATTAAAGCGCAGACGTTCAAGTTCTTTTTCGTTAATGACACCTTTATATATCACAATGCTGGGATCGCCCGTAAGAGCACGTCTGAACAGCTTGCTTTTGAAGCCGAGGAAAGAAATAAATACTTCAGCAAGCATCAGAGTAAATACGGGAATTATTCCTGAAAGAAGCGGCATGTCAACAGTCTGCATAGGTACAGTTGCAAGGTCTGATATCATTATTGCGACCACAAGCTCCGTTGGCTGCAGTTCACCTATCTGTCGTTTGCCCATTATTCTTAAACATATTATAACTGTAAGGTACAGAATAAGAGTTCTGATGATTACAACCAGCATAATTGCCTCCTGATGAAAAAAAGCATAGCAACAGTAATTGCTTAAATGTATTGTTTCACAATATGTGAAAAAAATACATAATTACTGTTGCTATGCTTTTATAATTCTTCTAAAGCTAAGCTGATAAGCTTAAATATATCTTTTGCTGTTTTTTTTCTTACTTGCTTGCGGCTTCCTTTATGGTGAAGCTCCCGAACCTTGCACGAGGACTCGGTGCTGACAGCTATATAAACAAGACCTACGGGTTTTTCCTTACTTCCTCCGCCGGGGCCTGCAATGCCCGTTGCGGAAACTCCTATCATAGCTCCTGATATTCTGCGTACACCTTCTGCCATTTCCTCGGCAGTATAAGAGCTTACAGCTCCGTACTTATGAAGAGTATCGGGATTTACCCCAAGATTTTTCATTTTCGCTTCGTTTGAATAGGTCACATATCCCTCTGCAAAAATATCCGATACGCCGGGGAAGTCGGTTATCATTTTTGCAACCAGACCGCCGGTACAGCTTTCTGCAGTAGCTATGGTAATGTTCTTTTCAATAAGCTTATCTATAACCTTTTTTATCATTATTATATCAGCCGTCCTCTCTGATGCCGTCAGGATATACGGTGATTTTTTCTACGCCGTTCATTGCTTCTTCTATAAGTGTTTCAATGTCCAATACGCTCTCTGATTTTTCTACGGAGCGGCGTTTTGGATTGGTTGACGGATGCTTGGGAGTAAATACTGTACAGCAATCCTCGTATGGAAGAATAGACGTTTCAAAGGTATCAATCTGTCTTGCACGTATAACAATTTCTTCTTTGTCCATGCCTACAAGCGGACGAAGTACGGGCATATCCACAACAGAGTTTGTTACATCAAGTGCGCTTAGCGTCTGGCTTGCTACCTGACCTGCGCTTTCACCGGTAATCAATGCACACGATCTGGTTTTACGTGCTATTCTTTCAGCTATTTTCATCATAAATCTTCTCATAATAAGAGTCAGATGTTCTTCAGGGCAATGGTCGCGTATCTGGAGCTGAATTTCTGTAAACGGAACAATATAAAGGTTTATTTTTGAAGTGTAGCGTGCAAGTATTGATGCAAGCTCTATAACCTTTTCCTTTGCTCTTTCGCTTGTGTAGGGGTAGCTGAAGAAGTTTACAGCATTAATTTCTATTCCGCGCTTTGCCATCATGTGTGCTGCAACGGGTGAGTCAATACCTCCTGAAAGAAGTACCGTAGCACGAAGTCCTGTTCCGATAGGCATACCGCCTTGACCTGCAAGCTTGTTTTCTGCTACATATACGTATGCACCAAAATCACGAACCTCAACCTTTACAGTTTTTTCGGGATTGTGAACATCAACAATAAGTCCCGGACAGCTTTCGTGAAGAAAACCGCCAACCTCCATGCTGACTTCCTGAGATGTAAGATGAAAGCGCTTATCTGACCTTTTTCCCTCGACCTTGAACTTAACTCCGGGGGTAAGGTCAGATTTACAGTACTCAAGAGCTGTTTTCTTTATTGCTTCCAAATCCTTTTCACACTCAGCTGCACGTGTTATAGATACAATACCGAATATTTTTGTAAGTCTTTCGCATACAATATCAGTTTTGTCACTATCCTCGACTGTAATATAAATAGTTGCCTGAGCAATCTGAATATCAGTTTTTGCAACGCCCTTGAGCGCATTTTTTATATTATCCAAAAGGATTTTTTCAAATCGCGGTCTGTTACAACCTTTCAGTATAATTTCGCCGTATTTTGCAAGAATAATTTCTCTCATTTATTATCTCCTTGTATAACGTCTTAAAACAGCTACTTCCTTAGAAAGTATCTGTGCGGTTTTTTGCATATCCTCTATGGTGAGGCTTGTATCAAAGCTGAATCTTACTGCGCCGCCGGTTTCTTCCTGAGTGCAGCCCATTGCCGTAAGTACGTGGCTGGGTTCAGGCTTATGCGAGGAGCAGGCAGAGCCGGTGGAAACGAATATTCCGTAGTTTTCCAAAGTGTGCAAAAGCACCTCTGCTTTAATGCCTCTGAACGAAACGTTCAATACGTACTTTGACGCATATTCGTCACAGCCGTTAAATTTAACGTCTTCAATAAGCTCCCCTATGGAAGACTTTAAGGTATCATAAAGGTGGTCACAGCTTCCGTATTCTTCCTCTGAGGCAGCTCCGAAGCCTGCTATACCCGGAACATTTTCCGTACCCGGTCTGATGGACATCTGCTGTGAGCCGCCGTATATTATGGGACTTATTTTCGATGAGCCTATATACAAAGCTCCAACGCCCTTAGGACCGTGAATTTTATGGCTGCTTATGCTTATAAGGTCTGCTTCGGTGAAAGCTTTTGTGCAATCAGTTTTGCAGAAAGCCTGAACGGAATCTGTATGCATTACTCCAAACTGTGACCTTTGGTGCAGCAGTCTGCTTATTTCACGAACCGGCTGTATTATACCTGTTTCGTTATTAACTGTCATAATGCTGACTAATGCAGTTTTGTCATTTATGGTATCGGCGGCGTGGTCAACACTTATCCGTCCGTTTTTATCACAATCAAGATATATTACCTCAAAGCCTTCATTTTCAAGAGCTCTGAAGCTTTCAAGTACAGACGGATGCTCAATCTTTGATGTGATTATCCGTGTACCTCTTTTCTTTAAAGCTCTTGCACTTCCGAATATGGCTGTGTTATTAGCCTCAGTTCCGCCTGATGTAAAATAAATCTTTTTCTTATCTACGCCAAGCTTTGATGCGATGACTGCGCGGTTTTTTTCTATGAGCTTTTCACTTTCAAGCCCCAGACCATGCAGGGAAGAGGGATTTCCAAAAGCTTCTGCCGCATCAACCATAGCCTTGATTGCCTTGCTGCAAGGCTTGGTGGTAGAGGCATTGTCAAGATATATCATAATCTATGCCTTTCTTCAATCAATGTTAATTACGTTAATATGTTCTATTTCCAAGGTTGCACCGTCTTCACAGAAAACCCTGACCTCTGCCTTGGAGCAGTCGGGTTCAGGCTCGAAATCCAGATTAAGACACGCTTTGGTGCTGTTTGTTATTTCATATTTTCTGTCATTGCTTATGACAGAAGCATCGCCGTTTTTATAATATTTTATTCCTGCAAAACATTTTCCCTCGTTTCCTGATTTTGCACACTCCATAACAAGCCTGATTGCAGAGCTGTTTTGGAAATTGCGAGCGGAAAAGGTAATGGTTGAAACAAAGCTTACAGCCGGATTGCAGGATAAAACCACTCTTTCACTGCAGCCGTTACAGCCGCCGCAGTCTGAGCAGTTGCCATTACATACTTCTTCACACATTTTATTAATCTCCGTTTTAACTATTAAGCCGCAATACTACCCGATTTTTACGGATAATATTGCGGCATAAACAATCTTATTTCATGCTTGTAACTTTTTCAAATTCGTCTGTTATTTCCTTTTCAGGAGCAGGAGTAATAAGACTCACTACAACAATGAATATGCAAGCTACAATGAATGCGGGAAGCAGCTCGTAAATGCCGAATACACCGCCAAGAGGGCTGATTACATATTCCCATACAAAAACCATAATTGCACCGCTGAGCATACCTGCTATTGCGCCATACTTGTTTGTTCTCTTCCAGAACAAAGCAAACAGTATAACCGGACCGAACGCTGCGCCAAAGCCTGCCCATGAGAATGACACGATGTTAAATACGCTGCTGTTTGGATCAGATGCGATGATTACAGCAATAACTGAAATCATAATAACAGTAATTCTTGCTACAAACATTGTAATCTTCTGTGAAAGCTTAAGACCAAATACTCCGCTCAGCCAATTTTCTGAAATACTCGATGCCGCTGCAAGAAGCTGTGAGTCAGCAGTTGACATTGTAGATGCAAGAATTCCTGAAAGAATAAGACCTGCAATGATTGCAAAGAATAGTCCGTTTTTACTCATAAGGTCTGCAATGCTTATGATAATGGTTTCAGGATCGGCAAGTGCTGCGAGAGAACCGTTGCCTGTCATGGCAAGACCTACAATGCCTATAAATGTAGCAATAAACAAAGATATAACAACCCATATAGAAGCAACACGTCTTGAGGTTTTCAGCATTTTCTCGTCCTTAATAGCCATAAATCTCAGAAGAATGTGGGGCATACCGAAGTAACCAAGTCCCCATGCAAGAGTTGATGCTATTGAAAGGAATCCGTAGTCGTTAGAAGCATTTGTTTCTGCGCTGTGTGTTGCTACCATAGAAAGATATCCCGGAAGCTGCTTTGCATTTTCAATTACGTTATCAAGTCCGCCTGCTGTATTTATACCGAACAGCACTACTACAATCAACGCAAATGTCATAACAATACTCTGTATAAAGTCAGTTGTTGATGCTGCAAGGAATCCGCCCATTGTGGTATAAAGCACAATTACAACGGCGCTTATAAGCATTGCTGCAAAGTACGGCGCTCCGAATACAGTTCCGAAAAGCTTTCCGCAAGCGGCAAAGCCTGATGCAGTATATGGAACGAAGAATACAACGATTATAAGAGCTGAAACTGCAACAAGTATCTTACTTGTATCTCTGAAACGGTTTTTAAAGAAGTCAGGGAGAGTAACAGAGTCGTTGCATACCTCGGTATATCTTCTAAGCCTTTTGGCAACAATGAGCCAATTTATGTATGTTCCCACAGCAAGACCGATGGCAGTCCAGCCGGCATCGCATATACCTGTTGCATATGCAACTCCGGGGAGTCCCATAAGAAGCCAGCCGCTCATATCTGATGCTTCGGCGCTCATTGCGGTAACAAACGGGCCGAGCTTACGTCCGCCCAGATAAAAATCGCTGCTTGATGTGTTTTGCTTTGTGAAAGCAAATCCGATAATAACCATTCCCATAAGATAAAGAGCTATGGTTATCATTATTGTAATTTGTGAACTGTTCATTGATGTTCAATCCTTTCTTTAGTGGAAGCAAAAGAGCATACCACCCCAATTATATTAAGAATCATTATAACAAAAAAAGTTCAAAAAATCAACTGTTTTTTGAACTTTTTTTCTATATTAGAGAATTTTCTCCATTATCATGTTACTGCGTTCTATGAATTTAGTCATCTGCTCTGCGCCAAGAGGCTTATTGCAAAGCATTGCAAGGTCGTAAATATGGTCGGAAACCATCTTTGCATTTTCTTCCGAAAGGTCAGGAAGCTTTTTGATAAGCTTGTTTTCGGTGTTGAGAACAAGGGTATATTCGTCCTTGAACATACCTGCCATTGCCGCCATTTGCTGACCGTATGCCTTGTACATCTCCTGCATTCTGCGGCTTTCCTCACCAAGCAGCATAACCGCAGGAATAGATGTGTTTTTAAGTGCTTTGGCTTCGATTTTTGTTTCTTCAGGAAGAGATTTCTTTACTATCTCAATGAGCTTGTCCCAATTTTCTCCTGAATCCTCGCTTGAAAGGTCAGAAACGTTTGAGTCAACTCTCTTGAATTTAACACCTTCGTTTTTCATTTCAATAAACGACATGAACTGTGTGTCCATAACGGTGTTCATTTCAATAACCTTTATATTCTGCTCTTTGAAAAGGTTAATATATTGGCTCTGGAGATTTTTGTTTGAGGTATAGTAAATATCCTTTTTATCGCCCTCGCCTATATAGTCGTTTAAGGTGACAAACTCGTCGTCTGTTGTTTTATAAATGATAATATCTTTTATTTTGTCGTAGAACTTTTCATCTCTCATACATCCGTACTTGATGAAAATATTAATGTCGTTCCAATACTTGTTATAGCTTTCACGGTCGTTTTTGAAAATGCCTGACAGCTTATCTGCTACCTTTTTGGTAATATGAGCTGAGATTTTCTTTACGTATCCGTCATTTTGCAAAAAGCTTCTTGATACGTTCAAGGGAAGGTCAGGACAGTCAATAACACCCTTGAGAAGCATAAGGAATTCAGGAATTACTTCTTTTACATTATCAGCTACGAACACCTGATTATTGAAAAGCTTTATTTGTCCTTCATTTACGGCAAATTCGTGATTAATTCTGGGGAAGTAAAGTATGCCCTTGAGTCTGAATGGGAAATCAACATTAAGGTGAATCCAGAACAAAGGCTCATTGAAGTCCATAAATACCTTTGTATAGAACTCCTTGTACTCCTCGTCGGTACATTCGGAAGCCTTGCGCATCCAAAGGGGATTTGTATCATTTACAGGCTTTGGCTCAGTCTTTTCCTCGCCGTCCTCGCTTGGCTTGTCAGCGGACTCTAAATACACCTCTACGGGCAGGAATGAACAATACTTATTAAGAATTGAGCGTACCTCAAATTCGTTTTTGTATTCCTTTCCGTCCTCTCCGAGATAAAGCGTAATAGTAGTACCTCGCTGGGTTCTGGTTCCGTCAAGCATTTCATATTCCAGACCGCCCTCGCATATCCATTTTGCTGCCTTAGCTCCGGGGGTGTAGGAAAGAGAGTCAATTTCCACTTTGTCGGCTACCATGAATGCAGAATAGAAGCCAAGACCGAAGTGCCCTATAATCTGGTCGGGATTTTTCTCGTCCTTGTACTTTTCAAGAAAATCGTTTGCTCCTGAAAATGCAATCTGCGTAATATATTTATCTATTTCTTCAGCAGTCATTCCGATTCCGTTATCAGAAATGGTAAGCGTGCCTGCTTTTTCGTCTGTTATTACGCTGATTCGGAAGTTTTCGTCATCTGCAAGCTCCGCTTCGCCTATGCTTGCAAGCTTCTTCATTTTTGTAATAGCGTCACAAGCGTTTGAAACAAGCTCTCTTAAAAATATATCCTTATCAGAATATAACCATTTTTTAATAATTGGGAATATATTTTCCGAGTTAACGGAAATATTGCCTTTTGCCATTTTTACACGTCCTCTCGTTTAATTACATGGTATATTTTAATACCCTCATGAATTTTTGTCAAGGGAAACTATGGTATTTAACAGTTTGTTCACATAAAATCCCTTAAATTTCAATCCCACTATTTACAAAACGGCTCATATGTAGTATAATATAGTAAAATAAACTCCGTAGGCTGTAGATTTGTCTTGCGGCAAGGGAGGTAATGACTATCGGTTCGGAAAGAAAGCGAAATTTTGAGCTTGACCGGATGAATGTATTGTATTGCCTGATAGTAGTGTTTATTCATGTGTTCGGCATATATACCATGAAGCTGACGCAGGGAAGCAGGCTTCAGATGCTTTCGTCTGTGTTTATGAAAAACTGTGCCTTTGTGGTTCAGGGATTTATGTTCTTGAGTGCTTATAAGTATTCAATGATATATAAGAACAAAAAAATAAATTACAAGAGGTTTCTTTGGAGCAGAATAAAGAAAGTAGCAGTTCCCTATATAGTAAGCGTGTGTGTTTATTATGTAGTGTATTATAAAATAGCCTATGTTCCGGTTTTAGATGTAAAAGAGCTTTTGTGGTACATACTTCGGGGCGACCTTGCGGCTCATTTCTATTTTGTGCCGGCAATACTTCAATTTTACTTGTTAATGCCGTTGTGGATATGGCTGTCTAAGAAACTAAATCCTATGCTGCTTGTTTTGGGCGGGACATTGATTTTCCTTTTGTGGCTATATTATTTTGCGGGAATATGTGTATTTTTTGACCGTATATTTCTGTCATACCTGCCATTTTGGGCGGCAGGTCTTGCAGCAGGAAGAAACGACGGAGTTTTCAGGAAGAAAGTAATTTCATGTGGCTGGCTGATTGCTGCAGTTTACATCATACTGTATGTATTTAACGGCTTTGCAAGAGAGGCACAGCTTTTCAGTCCCGTAGGACTTGAAATTGTCCACACATTATATTGTTTCGGTGCAATACTTTTAACTTATCTGATATTTTCTAAGGACGAAAGAGGACTTTCGCTTGTTGCAGGCGGAATTAACAGTCTGTCTTTTGAAATATACCTTTGGCATTGCCTGCTTCTGCCTTTTGCGGACAAGCTTTTGGCATATCTTTCTCTGCCTATGCTGTGGCAGGAGGCGGCGGTGAGGGCGCTTTCGGTTTATTCAGTTATTTTTGCAGTAGGTCTTATAAGAGGTCTGCTGATTAAATATAAAAAAGGAGTAATAAAAAAATGAAAAAATTAATTGCTGTATTTATGACATTTTGCGCTGTAATGGGAATAGGCGCATCTGCAAAAACCGTTCAGGTGAGCATTGATTCAAAGGACGTATTTGTTTCTGACGAACATATTATGAAATCAACTCTTGATGCGGCGGCTTACATAGACAACGATATTACAATGGTTCCTCTCAGGTTTATAACAGAAACCTTTGGCAGCGATGTTCAATGGAATCATGATACTAAAGAAATTACTATCACCAATTCAGACCAGATTATAGTCCTTAAAATCGGCGATATAAATGCCGTTGTACAAAAGGGAGCGGAAGTATCTTCATCAACCCTTCTTTCTGCGCCCGTTATTGTAAACGATATTACACTTGTACCGCTTAGATTTGTTTCCGAAAATCTTGGTGCAAGCGTTAAGTATGTTGCTCCTACCCGTCAGGTTCTTATAACCGACGAAGCACCTGCTGTAACAGTTGGTGATACGGAAATTTATAAGAGTCTTTTCAGAACCTATTACCTCATGAATTCTGCATATTCATTTTACTATGGAGAAGAGCTTTTTAATCAGCTGGTATATGATAATGTAATCGGCATGGCTGCTTTAAAGAGTCAGTGGTCAATGGTTGATCCCGACGACAGCGTAAATGAAGGCGACCTTGAATATGTAAATAGCATGACAGATGACCAGTGGGCGCTTGAAGGAATTCTGAAAGCTGATGTAGTACAGCTTCTCCAGCTTAGCAGCGTTAGCTCAAGAGCCTTCGAGATGCTTGCAAATGCATCTGATGATAACACAGTAAATGATTATTACATCAATAACTACGTATGTGCAAAGCATGTTCTTCTCAGCACAATAGACGAGCAGACGGGTGAGCCTATGACAGATGCGAAGAAAAAGTCTGTAAAGAGTAAAGCCCAGACAGTTCTTACAAAGGCTAAGAACAGAGCTGATTTTGATAAGCTCATTGAACAATACGGTGAGGATCCCGGCATGATAGCAAATCCTGACGGCTACGTATTTACCTACGGCGAAATGGTTGAGCCTTTTGAAGAAGCAGCGTTTGCTCTTAAGGATAATGCTCTCAGCGGTATTGTTGAAACAGATTATGGCTATCATATTATTAAAAAGCTTCCTCTTCCTGAAATAACAGAAGATGTTCAGGCAAGCATCAGAAGCGCACTTGCAGACGGTATTGTTCAGACAATGATTACTGCAACCCCCATAACAAACAATATGCCTTATGAGGAATTGTCAGATTACCTCAGCAATTCATCAGTAGGCTGATATAACGGAAGGAACAAGCTATGATATACGTATTAATGGTAGATGGCTTTGAAGAAATAGAAGCGCTTACTCCTATTGATGTTCTCCGCCGCTGCGGAGCAGATGTTGCAACAGTAGGCGTCAACAGAAAAACAGCTCTGGGCGCTCATAATATACGGCTTGAGTGCGATATTATGTTTGACGAGCTTCAACGGGACAGCATGGAGATGCTTATTCTTCCCGGTGGTCCCGGCCATACCGAATTAAAGACAGAAAAGGTATTCGACCTTATCTCATATGCTAAAGACAAAGGGATTTATATAGGTGCAATCTGTGCCGCTCCATCAGTTCTTGGCTGTATGGGGCTTTTGGAAGGCAAAAAGGCTACCTGCTTCCCCGGCTTTGAAAAGGAGCTTAAGGGAGCGATTGTTACTGACTCAAAGGTAGCACAGGACGGTATTTTTATAACCGCCAAGGGTGCAGGAGCTGCAGGAGAATTTGCTTTTACCCTTGCATCTCTTGTGTGCGGTGCTGACAAAGCCGGAGAAATAAAAAATGCAATGCAATACTGATAAAAACATAATCCGTAATGAAATAAAAAAGAAACGGTCTTCTCTTTCGGGGGAAGACCGTGCTTTAAAAAGCAGAGCAGTAGCAGAAGCCTTTATAAACACCGAGCAATTTATTAACGCAGATGTTGTGGCTGTGTATATGAGTGCCTTTGGTGAGGTGGATACAGAGCATATAATAAATCGGTGCAGACAGCTTGGCAAGAGTATATTAGTCCCCGTAGTTGACGGAGAAAATATATATCTTTGCAGTCTGGACGGTGAAATGGAAAAAGGTGCTTTCGGAATATGGGAGCCATCTCATAAGCAAATGGTGAAAGCGGAAATGGCAGATGTTTTTGCAGTCCCCGGTCTTGCGTTTGACAGATTCGGTGCAAGAGTAGGCTTTGGAAAAGGTTATTACGACAAGCTTTTGTGCAACACAAAGGCAGCGAAGTTCGGCTTGGCATATGATTTTCAGGTTTTTGAAAAGCTTCCCTCCCACGCCCATGACGTTAAAATGGATTATATTATTTCAGAAAGTCGGGTGATTGTGTGTGAGGAATAAATATAAAGGCTCAAATGCAGCATGGTGGCTGATTCTTCTTCAGGGTGCGGCAATTTTTACGGGCGGATTTGTTCAGGCGCTGCTCATGAAAAGAGGATTTGGTGAATACACAGCAACGGCTCTATCCCAATTCACGCTTATTGTCCCTGTTGCAGCAGGCTTTTTGTACCTTAAATATTGGTACAGATATGAGTCCGCATCAAGTCTTTTTGCAATAAGAAGCTTTGAGCCGGCAATGACTTTTATGCTGCTTATATTACCTGAGGGAGCAAGATATTTCGGCACCGTTGTTCAGCTTCCTTTTGCAGAAGAACTTATTGAACGTTATGGTGAGCAGGTTGTTATTACACCGCCTGACAGTATAAGTACGCTTTTGCTTGCATTTGTGTCACTTTGCATTATTGCACCGATTCTTGAGGAGCTTTTTTTCAGAGGCGTCATAATGAAAATACTTGAGCCGTACGGCATGGCAGTTGCCGTTTTGTTCTCGGCGTTTGGATTTGCAATGCTTCATTTTCAGCCGTCGGTATTTATAGCGATTTTTATAGTTGGCATTGTGCTGGGCTTTGTTAGAATATACTCCGGCTCCATATTTGCGTGTATGCTGTTTCACAGCGTATTTAACTTTGCATCCTTAATGGAGCTTGTATTTGAAAAACAAATGGAAGCTTTAAGCTCCGTTTTAATCATATATGTTATCGGTATGTTTTGTTTGTTCCCGATTTTATGTGTTGTATCATACTATTGCTGGGGCAGAAAAAAAGGCTGCAGGGCGGTATGCACCATTCACCCCGCAATGATTGTTCCTGTGCTTCTTTGTGCAGCGTTTTACGGAGTGATAGTTTCAATTTAGAAAGGTTGTAAGTTATGATATTTGACTCTCATGCCCATTACAATGATGAGGCTTTTGACAGTGATGCGGACGAGCTTTTAAGCTCCATGCAGGACAGTAATGTGCATTATATTATGAACGCCTGCTCTTCTCTTAAGGAAATGGACAGAATATTGGAGCTTTGTGAAAAATACTCCGGCTTTTATGCATCAGTTGGAATCCATCCTGAAAGTGCATGCAAGTGGAGCGGAGAAATAGAAGCTGCAATGATACATTATGCAAAGAATCCTAAGGTTCGTGCCATAGGCGAGATAGGGCTTGACTATTATTGGGACACAGTTTCAAGAGATATCCAAAAGGAATGTTTTGACTGTCAGCTGTCATTGGCAGAGCAGCTTAATATGCCGGTAATTATTCATGACAGAGAAGCGCATAAGGACAGCCTTGACACAGTAAAAGCCCATAAAGGCTTAAAAGGTGTATTTCATTGTTTTTCAGGCAGTCGTGAAATGGCAGCGGATGTTCTTGATTTAGGGTATTATATTGCTTTTGGCGGCTCTCTTACCTTCAAAAACAATGTTAAGACAGTTGAGGTAGCAAAATATGTACCTCTTGAACGTATAGTGGTGGAAACTGACTGCCCCTACCTGACTCCTGTTCCGTTCAGGGGCAAGCGAAACTCATCTTTATATGTTCATTATGTAATAGAAAAGCTTGCAGAGCTCAAAGGTATTTCTCCTCAGGAGGTAGAGGACATAACCTGCCGCAATGCAAAAGAATTATTCAATATATAAAAGGAAGTATATAAAATGGATATGAATATAGCTTACAGATACTACGGTCAGAAACCGCTTTATCTTAATATGACAAACAGATGCTCCAATAAATGTAAGTTCTGTATTCGTTATACGGATTCAGGGGTAGATGGAGTGGATTTATGGCTCAGCCACGAGCCGTCAAAGGAAGAAATTATAAAAGCTCTTGAGGATAATGACTATAAATCATGTGAGGAAATAGTAATGTGCGGCTACGGCGAGCCTACAATGCGATGGGAAATCATACCCGAAATATGCCGTTTTATAAAAGGCGGCAATCCCCGTGTCAAAATAAGAATCAACACTAACGGACATGGCAACAGAATTGCAGGCCATGACATAACTCCGTCTTTCGAAGGTCTGGTTGATGAAATTTCAATCAGCCTTAATGCAAAAAATGCAAAGGAATACCATGAAATTTGTGTATGCGACTACGGAGAAGAGGGTTTTGCGGAGCTTCTGGATTTTGCTCAGAAAGCAAAGCAGCACGTAAAAACCGTTGTGCTTAGCATAGTTGACGTGCTTCCAAAAGAAGATATAGAGATTTGCAGAGCCATTGCAAAAGATGCAGGTGTTCCGCTTAGAGTAAGAGAAATGATTAACTGAGAGGATTTTCAAAAATGGATGTTATAGCATTTCCCAAGCTGGGAATATCTTTTAATATATCGCCGGTGGCTTTTCATATAGGCCCAAAGGCAATCTATTGGTATGCGATTATAATACTAACGGGTTTTTTGCTGGCTGTGGGCTTTTGCATGATGTCAGCCAAAAAAAGAGGAATAAACCCCGACCACGTGTTTGATATTGCGCTATACGGTCTTATAGTGGGAATTGTATGCGCAAGAATATACTATGTGATTTTTGACTTTGACTCCTTTAAGGATAATTTGCTTGATGTGTTTAAAATATGGGAGGGCGGTCTTGCCATATACGGCGGAATATTCGGCGGCATTATTACGGCGTATGTATATTCCAGACTCCATAAGCTCGACGTATATGAAATATTTGACATTGCATCTCCGGGACTCTTGATAGGTCAGGCAATAGGACGATATGGAAATTTCTTCAATATGGAGGTTTACGGCAGAGAGACAGATTTTCTTCTTGGAATGTCCATAAACGGCGGCGTGCCGGTACACCCTTTGTTCTTCTATGAGTCCATGTGGAACATATTGGGATTGGTTATAATTGTACTCTTAAGAGACCGCAAGAAAGCACACGGTCAGGTGTTTTATGGCTATCTTCTCTGGTATTCTGCGGGCAGGATAATTCTTGAGGGAATGCGCCAGAGTGAATATATTCTGTATGCGGTAAAGGATAAGCTTGCAATATCACAGCTTGTTGCGCTTTTGCTTATAATACTGTCAGCAGTTATGATTATCCGTCTTGGACTTAAGAAAAACAAACAGAAAGAGAATATCTGATGAAAATAGGCAATATCAACATAGACCATAACATATTCCTTGCGCCAATGGCGGGGATATGCGATTATACGTTCAGAAGCATCTGTGAAAGCTATGGTGCGGGATGCGTGTATTCTGAAATGGTAAGTGCAAAAGGACTTTACTATAAAGATAAAAAAACAGCATCTCTTATGGAGGGAAAGCACAGCGTTCCCTACGGTGTGCAGATATTTGGCTCGGAGCCGGAAATAATCGGTGAGATTGCGGCAGAAGCTGCAAGCTACGGAGATTTTCTGGACATAAATATGGGATGCCCCACTCCCAAAATAGTTAATAACGGTGACGGAAGTGCGCTTTTAAAAAATCCGGAGCTTGCAGGCAAAGTAATAAAAGCGGCGGTGGACAACGCAGGAAAACCCGTTACTGTCAAGATGCGAATTGGCTGGGACGAGAAAGGGATTGGCACAGAGTTTGCCCGCATGGCTGAAGCAAACGGTGCCGCCGCCATAACAGTTCACGGCAGAACAAGAGCGCAGTTTTATTCAGGCGCTGCCGATTGGGACGAAATCGGCAGGATAGTCAGAGCAGTTAAAATTCCTGTAATAGGTAACGGAGACGTAACAACCCCCGAGCTTGCAAAGAAAATGTTTACAGAAACCGGCTGCGCTGCCGTCATGGTGGGCAGAGGCTCTGAGGGTAATCCGTTTATTTTCAGGCAGATGCGTGAAGTGTTTGAAAAGGGAAATACTGGATGTTTTCCCACCGAGCAGGAAAAAATAAAACAAGCCCTTGAGCATACAAGACTCCTTGTAGAGCAAAAGGGAGAGGCGCGCGGCATTAAAGAAGCCAGAAAACATCTTGCGTGGTATATAAAAGGAATGAAGAACAGCAGCGAGCTGAAAACTGCTATATTCAAAACATCAAAATATAATGAAACAAAGGATTTATTGTCAGATTTTTGTGACAGTCTGTATAAATAATTACAAGTTTTGAAAAAATACTTGCAAAATAAAATAAAATTTGGTAGAATAAATCAAATAACATTTACGCATAAGGAAAGGAAGGGTTAATATGCAAGATAAATTCGCAAAAGAAGGCTTGACCTTTGATGACGTTCTTCTCATACCCCAGGAGTCAGACGTAACACCTAATGAAATCGAGCTTGGAACAAGACTCACAAAGACTATTCGTCTTAATGTGCCTCTTATGAGTTCTGCAATGGATACTGTTACAGAGTCAGAAATGGCTATTGCTATGGCAAGAGAAGGCGGAATAGGTATCATCCATAAGAACATGACAATTCAGGAACAGGCAGCTGAGGTAGATAAAGTAAAGCGTTCTGAAAACGGAGTTATCAAAAACCCGTTCTTTTTATCACCTGACCATACACTCGATGATGCAGAGCAGCTTATGTCAAAGTTCAGAATTTCAGGTGTTCCCATTTGTGATGAAGAGGGAATACTTGTGGGAATTCTTACAAACCGTGACCTTAAGTTTGAAACAGATTTCTCTCGCAAAATCAAAGAGGTTATGACCAGTGAAAATCTTGTTACAGCACCGGTTGGAACAACTCTTAAGGGTGCTGAAGAGATTCTCAGAAAATATAAAATCGAAAAGCTTCCTTTGGTTGATGATTCAATGCACCTTCGCGGACTTATCACAACAAAGGATATTGAAAAAGCAGTAAGATACCCCAATACTGCACGTGATAAGTACGACAGACTTTTAGTTGGTGCTGCTATCGGAGTAACTGATGACTGTATCGAAAGAACAACTGCTCTTGTGAATGCAGGCGTTGACGTTGTAGTTCTCGACTCAGCACACGGTCATTCACAGAACATTATAAAGAAAGTTAAGGAAGTAAAGGCAGCATTCCCCGAGCTTCCCGTAATCGCAGGAAACATAGCAACGGGTGCAGCAGCAAAGGCTCTTATTGAAGCAGGCGCAGATGCAGTTAAGGTTGGTATCGGCCCCGGTTCTATCTGTACAACACGTGTTGTTGCAGGTATAGGCGTTCCTCAGATAACCGCTATCAGCGATGTTTACGAGGTGGCAAAGGAATACGATATCCCCGTAATAGGCGACGGTGGTATTAAGTATTCAGGAGATATTGTCAAGGCAGTTGCTGCAGGTTCTGATGTAATAATGCTCGGCAGCCTTCTTGCAGGCTGTGACGAAAGCCCCGGCGAATTTGAAATATATCAGGGCAGAAGATTTAAAACATACAGAGGTATGGGCTCACTTGCAGCTATGGAAAAGGGAAGTAAGGACAGATATTTCCAGACCGGCTCAAAGAAGCTTGTTCCCGAAGGCGTTGAAGGACGAGTTCCTTACAAGGGCCCTGTATCAGATACAGTGTTCCAGCTTTTAGGCGGGCTCAGATCAGGTATGGGTTACTGCGGAGCAAAGACTATTGCAGATATGAAGGAAAGAGCACAATTTGTTAAAATCACCGGCGCAGGTCTCAGAGAAAGCCATCCTCATGACATCTTTATTACAAAAGAAGCTCCCAATTACAGCGTAAATGGAAATTAATCATATAATATTTTCTGCAAGATGTTGAGTAGTTATATAATCGGTTTACCATATTTTGTGGAATTATGTAAAATAATGATGTAATTATCGAGAACCAAATTGTTACAAGCTTAATAACTTTGTAACAATTTGGTTCTCTTTTATTTTCAGAGTCAAGGAAAAGAAAGATGGCTCGCAAATCGCATAATAATGCGGTTTGTGAGCAGTTAAGGTCAGAATGAAATTATTAAAATTATTAAATATTGCACCGAAGTTTGTGACATGAATTTAAGTTTGAGTTAATATTTTTTTCGCAAATCTATTGACAAACAAGCGAAAAAATGCTAAAATAAGTTTGATTAATCCATAAAAGTGGGTTATCCTCGCGTGAGAGGACCAAAAATCAATAGAAAGGTGCGATATTTTGAGTAGGTTTAAAACTATTGCTGCTCTGGGAATGTGTCTTGTATCATTCCATATAACAGCGAACGCCGCAGACCTTAGCGATTGGGCTGTAAATGAATACATAGAATCCAATTCAACCGGATTGCTTTCTCACAGTATAGTTTCGGGCGATTTGAGATCAAATATCACGAGAGAAGAATTTTGCGAACTTGCAATCAATTTATATAAAAAGCTAACTAACGAGGACCTTAAGATTCCTGCTAAATCTCCTTTTAAGGACTGTAATAATGTTTCTGTAAGTCAGGCATATTATAACGGTATTGTAAAAGGCGTCAGCAAGGATGAGTTTGAGCCTGACAGAGCAGTAACAAGGCAGGAAATGGCGGTTATGCTCGTAAATACTTTGAACGCAGGCGAGGTTCAGGTTGTGTTCAATACCGGCGATGAGGAAGAAGCTATTGAGAAATTTGACGATCATGAGCTGGTAAGCGATTGGGCAAGACCTGCGCTGACTACGTTAGTAAATCATTCTTTGCTTTCAGGTAATGATGATAATGAAATAATGCCCGTTTCAAATACCACAAGAGAGCAGGCAATGACTTGTGTCAACAGAAGCTATAAGACTTTCAGCGAAGAAGGTCAGGAAAGATATATGCTCCCGATTATTCTTTCTCCCACAAGCGAGAGAGTGTCAGGGGACGTTACAGTTTCATGGGCAGATGTTGAAGGTGCAAAGGGTTATTATATAATTGTAAAAGACCACAAAGGCAACCTTGTTTGCAACTCTGAGGTTTCTGCAAAGTCTTATAACGAGATTATAGAAGGCTCAAAGCTCAAGATTGGAGAATATTCCGTAGTAATCGGTGCCAAGATGGATAGCGGCGATACTGTTTTCGGACTGCCTTTGGACTTTACATATATCGGACAAGTATCAGAGGAGCCATTGGAAGAAACTACTCCGGCTCAGATAATACATAAGCCGATAATCAATTTTGAAAATGAAGTTCTTACTGACAAGGCTAAGGAAATTCTTGCAGAAGCTGATAAATATCTTGGTATAAAGTACGTGTATGGCGGTTCAACACCCGAAGGCTTTGACTGTTCAGGATTTGTAAAGTACGTATATAATAACTGCGGAATTACACTTAAGCGTGTTTCCAGAGACCAATATGCAAATAACGGAACACCTGTAAGCAGAGAAGAATTACAGCCGGGCGACCTTGTATTCTTCGGGAGCGGAGGCTATGTAAGCCACGTTGGAATTTACGCAGGCGGCGGACAAATGGTTCACTCGCCCACAACAGGTAAGGTTATTTGTTATACATCAATCAATACAGATTACTACCTGAGCCATTACATAGGTGCGAAAAGAGTAATCAAATGATAAAAATGTAAAAAAGAGCCGAAAGGCTCTTTTTTGTTGTTCTACCACTCACCGTTGATATATCATGGAGTGTAGCAAGTTGAATTTGCGGTGCATCAATACCAATGATAGCATAAGGCGGAGGAGAATTAAATAACAGTCAAAAGTACAAAAACAGGCACGTCTCCGTCTGCACGTGACAATTTATTTCTGTTTTTTGTTGATTTTTTTCGATAATGTGCAATTTGTGTCGAAATAATTAGCAATCTTTTTTACAAAAAAGGGTTGACAAAAAATCCAAATCATGCTATAATGTAATAGCTTTCAAAGAGAGCAAAGCGTTATATATCGCGGAGTAGAGCAGTTGGTAGCTCGTTGGGATTTATCCAAGCCGCTGCCGGTGGCAGAAGAAGGCGAAGGAGAAATTCCGTAGCAGTCAAAAAGTACGAGCACAAATGTGCGAAGGAATTTTTGGATACTGCAAGGCGGCTTTCCGAAGGAAAGATAACCCGTTCGGGTTATGAGAAAAAGGAAAGTCAAACAAAAAACACTTATATATCGCGGAGTAGAGCAGTTGGTAGCTCGTCGGGCTCATAACCCGAAGGTCGTTGGTTCAAGTCCTTCCTCCGCAACCAAAAAAGTCAGTTGCAAAAGCAGCTGACTTTTTCTTTTGTGCGAGGCGCAGGCTCGTTCACGCTTCACGGGTTATGAGACCGACGAGCGGTGCTCGTTGGGATTTGAGCGTTGCCGCTGCCGGTGGCAGATACAGGCAATGCTCAAATTCCGTAGCAGTCAAAAAGTGCGAGCACAAATGTGCGAAGGAATTTTTGGATACTGCAAGGCGGCTTTCCGAAAGGAAAGATAACCCGAAGGTCGCAGGTATCAAGTCCTTCCTCCGCAACCAGAAAAAAAGACAGATTTCGACAAAGAAATCTGTCTTTTTTTCAGCTAAATTCGCGTTCCGCGAGCTAAATGTGCTAATGCACGCTAAATTACTTTGTAGCTAAATTGACCTTCGGTCAGCTAAAAAGCGAATTTAATTTAGCTGTTTCGGCAGAAACAATTTAGCTATTGCGGAGCAATAATTTCGCTTTGCACGAATGTGCAAAATTTAGCTAAATCACTTTGCATCTATATTGTTCTGCCTTGCCAAAAAAGTCAGTTGCAAAAGCAGCTGACTTTTTCTTTTGTGCGAGGCGCAGACTCGTTCACGCTTCACGGGTTATGAGACCGACGAGCAAGCTTGTTTTTATTATATAAATATGAGAAATCAACTTGATTTTAGCTTCAGTTTTTGATACAATATATATCAGGAAATATTCCTAATAAATTAAGAAAAGGATTGATATTATGGTAAAGCATATTATTTTATGGAATTTGAAAGACGAGTATAATAACGATGAGGTAAAGAAAGGAATAAAGGATAACATAGAAGCTTTGCTTGGTGTAGTGCCGGGACTTCTTGAAATTCAGGTACAGATAGAAAAGCTTCCTACATCAAATGCAGATGTTATGCTCTATTCAGTTCTTGAAAGCGAAGATGCGCTTAAGAACTATGCTGTTCACCCTGAGCATGTTAAAGTTGCTGATACATATGTAAGACCTTATACAAAGTCCAGAGCTTGTATGGACTTTGTGGTGGAATAATTTGGAGGTACATAACATGGCTTGGTATGATGAGGCTGTGTTTTATCACATCTACCCGCTTGGAATGACGGGTGCACCGAAAATCAACACCTATAATGAGCCGGAGCATAGACTGCTTGATATAATCCCCTGGATAACACATATAAAAAAGCTTGGTTTTAATGCTCTTTATATAGGTCCGCTTTTTGAATCAGTAGGTCATGGCTACGAAACTACCGATTATAAAAAGCTTGATTCAAGACTTGGCACGAATGAGGATTTAAAAACATTTGTATCAGAGTGTCATGATAGCGGCATAAAAGTTGTTCTTGACGGAGTATTCAACCATACGGGCAGAGATTTTTTTGCATTTAAGGACATACAGCAAAACAGAGAAAGCTCTCCATATAAAGATTGGTATTGTAATGTGAACTTTTATGGGAATAATGAGTATAACGACGGATTTTCCTATGATAATTGGGGCGGATATAATCTTCTTGCGAAGCTTAATCAGCATAATAGCCAGGTAAGAGCATATATTGGAGAAGTAATAAGATTCTGGGTGAGTGAATTTGACATAGACGGAATACGTCTTGATGCCGCAGACGTTCTGGATTTTAGCTATATGCAGGAAATACGCACAGTGGCAAATGACGTGAAGCCGGATTTCTGGCTTATGGGCGAGGTTATACATGGAGATTATATACGCTGGGTAAACGAGGGCACTCTCCATAGCGTAACCAACTATCATCTTCATAAGGCGTTGTATTCAGGACATAACGACAGAAACTATTTTGAAATCGCACATACAGTCAAGCGTCTTTACGAAATGGGAGGCAACCGTCCTGACGGACTTAAACTGTATAATTTTGTAGATAATCATGATGTAGAGAGAATTTACACAAAGCTGAATAACAAAAATCATTTCCTTCCCGTTCATGTGCTTTTGTATTCATTGCCGGGAATTCCGTCTGTTTATTACGGCTCGGAATTTGCCATAGAAGGAAAAAAAGAGTACGGCTCAGATGACTCATTAAGACCTGAGCTTTGTTATGCAGATTATAAAGACGCTTTGGACAACAGCTTTGTAAAGCTTATTTCGGCGCTTGGGGAAATCCGAAGAACACAAAAGTCATTATCCTACGGTGATTATAAAGAGCTTATGCTCACAAATTGCCAATACGCATTTTCAAGAACGTATAACGGCAATACTGTTATAATTACAGTAAATAACAGCGACAGCGATTTTGAATTTGAGCTTGCAGAAAGAGGTGAGTTCAAAGGCGCACTATGGGGGAGTTCGGGTTCAGAGCGAGACGGTAGGCTGCATCTTGGAGTTGCTGCGAATTCAGGTGAAATATGGATATCACAAAACTGCACAGCTTGTAATTTAGAGCCTGATGATTTTGTAGTTCCTGCTGAAAAACCTGTTACCATTGAAATAAAAGAGTCTGTAAATCTCAATAAACCGTATGAAGAAATGACTGTTGAGGAGCTTCAGGCTGCAATTATTGAGCGTATGAAAAAAAACGGTCCCGTAACTGACCGCATGAGACAGGATGTTATGGAAAATGTCTATCATAATTCCCTTGTCACATGGATAAAGAGTTTTAACTGATGCAAAATTCGACAATATGAAAAAGCAAAGTTGACTTTACAAAAATATTACAAAAACAGTTGTATTTTTCTTGAAAATCAATCAAAATCCAAAGAAATGCAACTAATGATTGCGAAAAATACATACCAAAGTTGCTTGATATATTGGAAATAATTTGGTATTATCATATTATAATGAACACATATGTAAAATAATATAGGTATTGTAATTCCAAATATGTGTATAGAAAGGTGAGATTAGTATGACAATCGGCGAAAAGATTTATCAGCTGCGTTCAGCCGCAGGAATATCTCAGGAGCAATTAGCTGAAAAAATTGCGGTTTCCAGACAAGCAGTTTCAAAATGGGAAATGGACCAGGCTCTTCCACAGATTGATAAGGTTTTGTTACTTTGCAGCTTGTTCAATGTATCTGCAGATGAGCTTTTAAAGGATAAAATAAGCATTGATGTAAATAATGAAAATAAAAAGAACAAGTATTTCGGAACAGACGGTTTCAGAGGTGAAGCTAATGTTGACCTTACATCTATGCATGCATATAAGGTAGGAAGATTTCTTGGCTGGTACTATTCAACACAAAGCTCAGGCGCAAAGACAAATCATCGTCCGAAAATAGTAATCGGTAAGGATACCCGCCGTTCAAGCTATATGCTTGAATATTCAATCGTTGCAGGTATAACCGCATCAGGAGCAGATGCTTATCTTCTTCATGTTACAACTACTCCCAGCGTATCTTATGTAACACGACAGGATGAATTTGATTGCGGTATTATGATTACAGCATCTCATAATCCTTTCTATGACAATGGAATAAAAGTAATAAACAAATACGGCGAAAAGCTTGACGACAAAACAACTTCTCTTATAGAAGCATATATAGACGGCGACCTGAAGACTCTCGGCGTTACGGGAAATGACCTTCCTCTTGCACAAAGAGAGCGTATAGGCTGCATTGTTGACTATGTATCAGGCAGAAACCGTTATGTAGGATATTTAATATCACTTGCATCAAACTCATACAAAAATCTTCGTATAGGTCTCGACTGTGCAAACGGTGCTTCATGGATGATTACAAAATCAGTATTCGGAGCTTTGGGTGCGCAGACGGTTGTAATAGGCGACGAGCCTGACGGACTCAACGTAAACAGCGACTGCGGCTCTACAAAGATAGAAAAGCTTTGTGCTTTGGTAAAGGAACATCATCTCGACCTTGGCTTTGCCCTTGACGGTGATGCAGACAGATGTATTGCTGTGGATGAAAACGGTAACGTTGTTGACGGTGATGCTATAATGTACATTCTCGGCAAGCGCCTTAAGTCAAGAGGTATGCTCAATGACAATACTGTGGTTGCTACTGTCATGTCAAACAGCGGTCTTGTTTCAAGTCTTGAAAAAGAGGGAATAAAGTGCGTACAGACTACCGTAGGCGACAGATTTGTTTACGAATGTATGCAGGAAAATGACTATTCTATCGGCGGTGAGCAGTCAGGCCATATAATTCTTAAAAAGTATGCAACAACAGGTGACGGACTCCTCACAGCTATTATGCTTGCAGAGGAAGTATGCGACTCAAAATCATCTCTTGCACAGCTTACAGAAAACCTTATGACATATCCTCAATATACTGTTAATGTGAGAGTTAAGGATAAGGAAGCAGTGCTTAGCGACAGCCATGTGCAAAGCACCCTTAAGGAAGTTGAAAAGCTGATTGACGGCAAGGGAAGAGCTTTACTCAGAAAGAGTGGTACAGAGCCGGTTATCCGTATTATGATAGAAAGCGAAACAGAAGAAAAATGCCGCAATTATGCGTCTATGATAGCTGACTGTATAGCAGAAAGGGGACATAACGTTGAATAAGTCCGTAACCGTCAAAGAACTATTTGATTGCAAAACACCATATCTTAAGGAGCTTTTTGATTCTTGTGAGTACCCTTGGGAAATGCTGCCCAGGATAAAAGAATATATTATTGCACTCATTGATAAAGGTATGCCCGGCTACACTAAATTGTCTGATGGCGTTCTGATTGGAGAAAATGTAAAAATATATGAAAATACTGTAATCGAAGCCCCTGCAATAATAGGCAGCGGAACAGAAATACGTCCGGGTGCATTCATAAGAGGAAGTGTTATAACCGGAGAGAACTGCGTAATCGGAAACTCTTCCGAATTAAAAAACTGTGTTTTACTTGACAAAGTTCAAGTTCCGCATTATAATTATGTAGGAGATTCAGTTCTGGGCAACCATGCACATATGGGAGCAGGCTCTATCTGCTCAAATCTTAAGTCGGACGGTAAGCCGGTAGTAATTCACGGGGATGAAGAATATGAAACCGGCATCCGCAAAATAGGCGCTATTCTTGCGGACGGAGCTGATATAGGTTGTGGCTGTGTGCTTAACCCCGGTACTGTAATCGGTAAAAACACGTCTGTTTATCCGCTTACATCTGTAAGAGGTGTATTTCCCGGCGGATGTATAGTAAAAAATATGGAAAATGTTGTAGTGAGAAGGACAACTGACTAAGCATCTCGCTTCAATAACAGGAGGTATTGTTATGAAATTTATAACCGTAGAAAACTATGATAAGCTAAGCCGCATGGCAGCAAATATTATTGCGGCGCAGGTAGTATCAAAGCCTGACAGCATTTTAGGCCTTGCAACAGGTTCATCGCCACTTGGAACATATAAAAAGCTTGCAGAGTACTGCGACAGCGGAGATGTTGATTTTTCATCCGTAACATCGGTTAATCTTGATGAATATGTAGGACTTACAAAGGATAACGATCAGAGCTACCGTTATTTTATGGATACAAACCTTTTCTCACATATAAACATCAAACCGGAAAATACATATGTGCCTGACGGCTGCGCAAAAGACCTTGCACAAGAGGGCGCAAACTACGATGCACTTATTGAAAAGCTTGGCGGAATTGATATTCAGCTTCTCGGTATAGGTCTTGATGGTCACATCGGCTTCAATGAGCCTGATGAATTCTTTACAAAAGAAACTCATGCAGTAACTCTTGATCCATCTACAATAGAAGCAAACTCAAGATTCTTTGCATCTAAGGACGAAGTACCCAAGCAGGCAATAACAATGGGTATGCAGTCTATCATGAATGCAAAGAAGATACTTCTTATTGCAAACGGTAAGAACAAGAAAGAAATTCTTCAAAAGTCCTTCTATGGACCTATCACACCTATGGTTCCTGCATCAATTCTTCAGCTCCATAAGGATGTTACAGTAATTTATTCAGAAAACTAAGATTAAACAATGCACCACGAAAGCTGTAAGGTTTTCGGTGGTGCTTTTGTACGATAAGGAAGAAACACAATGAAAAACACAAAAAATATTTTTACAAACCCTTTAATTGTAGCATTAGGCGCATTGCTTTGCTGTGCCTTATGGGGAAGTGCAACACCGTTTATAAAAATCGGCTATTCTCTTATACTTCCCGTAAAGGATGTTTCCTCAACCATACTCTTTGCTGGAATAAGATTTTGTTTTGCAGGAATACTGACCGTTCTTTTTTACAGCATTGCAAGACGAAAATTTTTGTACCCCAAAAAAGAAAATTTAGGTAAGGTAGCAACGGTAAGCTGCTTCCAGACAATAATTCAGTACATATTCTTTTATATCGGACTTGCTAATACCTCCGGTGTAAAGGGTACGGTTCTCAGCGGTTCAAACGCATTTTTTGCATTGCTTGTAGCGAGCCTTATATTCAGGCAGGAAAAGCTTACTGCGCGAAAGATAATTGCTTGTGTGCTGGGCTTTGCAGGTATTATATGTGTCAATCTCAAAGGCCTTGACTTCAATATGAATTTCACCGGTGACTGCTTTGTAATATTTTCAACCATTGCCTATGCCTTTTCATCTGTGCTGATGAAAAAATACTCAAAGTACGAGGATCCCGTTGTGATTAGCGGTTATCAATTCTTTGCAGGCGGCATAGTGATGATACTTATGGGACTTATCATGGGTGGAAACGTTCATATTGAGGGCGTGAAAGCTTTTGCGGTTCTTACATACCTTGCATTCTTATCAGCTGTTGCATACGCCTTGTGGGGCGTACTTTTAAAGCACAACCCCGTATCAAAAGTAACTGTTTACAGCTTCACAATACCTGTTTTCGGCGTGCTTTTGTCAAAGCTTCTCTTAACCGAATCAAGTAATGTAACCTTAGGTAACCTGCTGATTACCCTTGTTCTCATATGTGTGGGAATAATACTCCTTAATTGGTCAAAAGAAAAATGATTTTTGTGCTTGACAAATATTTCAAGACGTGATATAATACAATTTGTAAAATTTTGAGGAGTTATGTCCTCATAGTAGAATAACCAAAAGCGATGAGCGGAACCAAGTAAGCTGTGGCGGAAGCTAAGAGAGATGGCGGTTGCTGAAAGCCTGAATTCCAAAACAGTCTGAATACAGTCCGGGAGCTGCAAGGGAGAAATAGCAGTAGTCCTTGTCGGGAGTGCCCGTTACAGCACGTGAGTAGTATGGAAGTATATTTTTTTCTTTTACTCAATGAGGCAGACTGCCGTGAGGAGTCTGTAAACTGAGGTGGTAACACGGAGAATATCCGTCCTCTGATTAGCTTTGGAGGACGGTTTTTTTATTGCCTTCCGTTTTCTGGCTCAATTTGTAAAAAGGAAGGATGGTAAAAATGGCAGTTAAAATTTTAATGTTGGTAGTATTTTTCGGTATTATGGTAGGCGTAGGCTTCTACTGCAGAAAGCACGCAACAGACGTTTCAGGTTTCGTTCTTGGCGGAAGAAGTGTTGGTCCGTGGCTTACGGCTTTTGCATACGGCACAAGCTATTTTTCAGCAGTAATATTTGTAGGCTACGCAGGTCAGTTTGGTTGGAAATTCGGTGTAGCTTCTACATGGATAGGTATAGGCAATGCTGTTATAGGCTCGCTTCTTGCATGGGTTGTTCTCGGCAGAAGAACAAGACTCCAATCCCAGCATCTCGAAACCTCAACCATGCCCGAATACTTTGGTAAAAGATTTCAGAGCAATGCTCTTAAAATAGTAGCATCAATTATAGTGTTTATATTTCTTATCCCTTACACAGCATCGCTGTACAACGGACTTTCAAGACTTTTTGAAATGTCATTCCCCGGAATAAGCTATAATGCATGCGTTATTGTAATGGCTGTTCTTACCGGTGTTTATGTAATTGCCGGCGGATATATGGCAACTGCAATAAATGATTTTATTCAGGGAATTATCATGATTGGAGGAATTATTGCTGTTATAGCGGCGGTTCTTTCAGGACACGGTGGATTTATGGGCGCTATTGAAGAGATTGCAAACGTTGAACACGAAATCCCCGGTGCGTATGCATCATTTTTCGGACCTGATCCATTTGGTCTTTTATGCGTAGTAATCCTCACATCACTTGGAACATGGGGGCTTCCGCAAATGGTGCAGAAGTTCTACGCAATCAAGAACGAAAAGAACATTGCAAAGGGTACAATCATATCTACTGTGTTTGCTATCATAGTAGCTGGTGGCTGTTACTTCCTGGGTGGCTTCGGACGAATTTCAGGTGTTGCTGTTGATGCAAGCGGCGCAATGCCCGTAGGCGGTTATGATGCAATAATCCCTGCTATGCTTGAAAATCTTCCCGATGTTCTCATAGGTGTTGTAATAGTGCTTGTACTTTCAGCTTCAATGTCAACACTTTCATCATTGGTGCTTGCGTCCAGCTCAACACTTACTCTTGATATGATAAAAGGTCATATAATCAAGGACATGGACGAGAAGAAGCAAGTATTTATTATGCGCGTATTTATAGTAATATTTGTTGCTGTTTCAGCATTTATTGCAATCAATAAAGACAAGCTTGGTTACATAGCCGACATGATGGGTATTTCATGGGGCGCACTTGCAGGCGCGTTTCTTGCACCGTTCCTCTACGGTCTTTACAGCAAAAAAATCACAAAAGCATCTGTTTGGACAAGCTTTGTATTCGGAAGCGGTATCATGATTTTGAATATGCTTATAAGACCGAGTTTTCCGGCAGTTTTGCAGTCACCAATCAACTGCGGCGCAGTTGCGATGATTGGCGGACTTATACTTGTTCCGTTGGTGAGTCTCATCACTCCCAAAATGGATAAAAATCTTACTGATAAAATGTTTGAATGTTATGAAACCAAGGTTTCCGTTTCAGCAAAGAAATCACTTGGTGAATAAAAATTAAAGGGAGAATTAATTATGCCTATTACAGATTATCTTGAAAAAAATGCACGGCTTCACCCAAATGAAACAGCGCTGGTGGAAGTAAATCCCGAAAACCAGCCTGATAAAGACATCTCATGGCATGAGTACAGTCTCATAGAAGCATCAGGAACGGAGAAATACCGCCGTGAGCTTACATGGAAAGAATTTGATACAGCCGCAAACCGCTTTGCAAATCTTCTTCTCACAAGAGGTGTCAAAAAAGGTGATAAGGTAGCTATTCTCATGATGAACTGTATTGATTGGCTGCCCATATACTTTGGTATCATGAAGTCAGGCGCTATTGCAGTTCCTATGAACTTCAGATTTTCAGCAGAAGAAATTGATTACTGCTCCGACCTTGCAGACGTTTCTATTCTTGTGTTTGGTCCTGAGTTTACGGAACGTCTTGAAAAGGTATTGCCAAATCTCAGAATAAAGCATTACTTCTTTGTAGGTGCAGAAACACCTTCTTTTGCAGATAACTATCAGGAGATGATAGCATATTGCTCATCAGTTGCTCCTGCAGTAGAGATAGATGACGAGGACGACGGTGCGATATATTTCTCATCAGGAACAACCGGCTTCCCCAAAGCTATCCTTCATCGTCATAAAGCTCTTGTTGCATCATGTCAGGTTGAGCAAAAGCACCATTCACAGACTCGTGATGACGTGTTTTTATGTATTCCGCCCCTTTATCATACGGGTGCAAAAATGCATTGGTTCGGTTCATTGATTTCAGGTTCAAAGGCAGTAATTCTTCGTGGAATCAAACCTGAATGGATTTTGCAGACTGTGTCCGATGAAAAGGCAACTATTGTATGGCTTCTTGTACCCTGGGCGCAGGATATTCTCGATGCTATAGAACGCGGCGAAATAAACCTTGATAATTACAGACTTTCACAATGGCGTCTTATGCATATAGGCGCACAGCCTGTTCCTCCGTCACTCATAAAGAGATGGAAGGAAATATTCCCCAATCACCAATACGACACCAATTACGGTCTTAGCGAATCCATAGGCCCTGGCGCTGTACATCTTGGTGTAGAGAACATACATAAGGTTGGAGCTATTGGTGTGCCGGGCTATAAATGGGAAATTAAGATTGTCAATGAAGAAGGCAACGAAGCGGCTCAGGGCGAAGTAGGAGAACTTTGCCTTAAGGGTGATGGTGTAATGAAGTGCTACTACAAAAACCCCGAAGCAACACGTGAGGTTCTCACTCCTGACGGCTGGCTATATACGGGTGATGTGGCAAGGCAGGACGAGGACGGTTTTATATACCTTGTTGACCGTAAGAAAGATGTTATCATAGTGGGTGGAGAAAATATATACCCCGTACAGATAGAGGACCATCTCCGTGCCAATGAAAAAGTCAGCGATGTAGGCGTAATAGGCCTGCCTGATGAAAGACTTGGTGAAATAACTGCGGCAATAATTCAGCTAAAAGACGGAATGACTGCCACAGAGGAAGAAATGGCAGAATTCTGTATGTCCCTGCCCAGATACAAACGACCAAAGAAAATCATTTTTGCAGAAATACCAAGAAATGCAACGGGAAAAATTCAGAAAAATGCTCTAAGAGAACGCTACGGTGCATCAAGATTGGTAGAAGTAGAAACAACAAAATAATGAAATGTCAAGAAAATCCGCAATTATTTGCGGATTTTTTTGTTCTATACCATAGATATTGAAAGGTGGTTGTTATAAACAGCCACTTTTTTTAAAATTATACTTCCACCCTTAATAATCTACTCTTGTTTTTTATAGGTTGTTCATATAAAATAGGATTAAAGTAGTCAATACATAAGAGGTGATTTGAGATATGTTTACCGGCATTTCATTTATAAAACCTGATACTGAGTTTAAAAGAGAATTTACAAAAGAGAATCATGCACCTATGTTTCGTAAAAAGTTTAATCTTTCATCAGTGGGTGATGCAAGGCTCATTGTATGTGCTTTGGGATTCGGTTATTTTTATATAAACGGCAAAAAAGTAAGCGACGATTTGTTTTGTGCACCCGTAAGCAATTATAATAAAACACTTTGGTATAATATCTACGATGTAACAGACCTTATAAAAGAAGGAGAAAACGTAATAGCTGCATGGTGCGGCAATGGTTGGTTCAATGAGGAGTTTTCATCAGCATGGAGCTATGACAAAGCTCTCTGGCGAGACCTTCCGCAGTTTATATTAAAGCTCATGGTAAACGGCGAAACCGTTGCAGTCAGCGATGACACATGGAAATGTATGCCTGACAGTGCTATATGGTTTAATGCGCTCAGAAGCGGAGAATATTTTGACGCAAATAAATATGATGCTACTTGGACTGCGGCGGACTTTAATGATTCAGCGTGGAGCGGTGTTAGGTTGAATCCTGACCATATGGGAGTTTTCAGAGAATGTGAATGTGAGCCAATACGTGAGTTTGAGGTATATAATGCGGTAAATGCTGTTAAAGTGGGTGAAAAGAGATATGTTTTTGATATTGGCGAAAACATATCAGGCTATGTACGCATTACTGCTTGCGGCAAAAAAGGTGATTTGATTACCATAAGATATTCCGAAGAAGCATATCCGGACGGAAATATAAACCGTGACCACTTTGCCATAGATACATATTATGACGGCATAGAATTTCAAACGGACAAGCTGATTTTGTCAGGCGAAAAAATAACTTGGTCTCCGAGATTTACGTATCACGGCTTCAGATATATAGAAATTGAGGGAATAAACAGTTCTGCTGATGTGGAGGTTTCAGGTGTATTTGTACATCAGGCAGCAGAAAAGAGAGCTTCATTTGAGTGTTCAGATGACCTTTTGAATTCTATATTCAGGTGCGGAATACGCTCTTCATGGTCGAATATGTTTTATTCTCTTACAGATTGTCCTACCAGAGAAAAGCTTGGCTGGACCAATGATGCACAAGCATCTGTTGAACAGTTTATGACAGATTTCAAGTGTGAAAGAGTTCTTGAAAAATGGCTTCAGGACATATACGATGCAATGATGCCCGACGGTTGCCTGCCCGGTACAATCCCAACAGCAGGCTGGGGCTATGAATGGGGTAACGGTCCTGTTTCCGACGGCGTGATTTTTGAAATACCGTATAAAATATATTTGCATACGGGCAATACCTTGCCTCTTGAAAATTCATATGAGTATTTTAAGCGCTATCTTGATTATCTTGAAAAGAGAAAAGAAAACGGCTTTATATCATTCGGATTGAACGATTGGGCAAGACTTGAGCAGGAATATGAAACAGAAAATGATATTGTTGTTCCTGCGGAGCTTATAAACGCTGTACTTCTCAGCCGCTTTTATAGAATAACTGCATTGTCAGCAAAGCTAAGGGGCGAGGATAGTAAAAAATATTTAAGTATTGCAGATGAACAAAAGGAGCTTGTTATCTCGACCTACATAAATGATGAGGGCCGATGCACAGTTCATAAGCAGACAGCCGTTGCACTTTTGATTTACTATGATATATATAGTGACATTAAACCTTTGAAAGAACAGCTTAAAACGCTTGTTGAGGAAAAGGCTTTCAGGCACGACTGCGGAATGGTTGGTATGAGAAGAATTCTCCATGCTTTGTGTAAATGCGGACTCCATGAATATGCATATAAGATACTGACTGCAGACGGACGACCTTCATACAGAAGCTGGATAGAAAGCGGAGCAACATCTCTTTGGGAATTCTGGGATGATGACTCACGTGTGCGTTCCAACTCACGAAATCATCATATGTATTCCGATGTTATGTCATGGATGATAAAAAATATTGCAGGCATAAGGCAAAAAGACGGCTCCGTTGGCTTCTCCGAAACGGAAATCAAGCCGTATTTCTTTGACAATATATCCCATGCACAAGCCGCCGTTGAAACAGTTAAGGGAACAATATCTGTCAAATGGCAGAAATCAGGAACAGCCGTAGAACTTTTGGTGACTGTGCCTGATAGCATGAAAGCGTACTATGACGGAAAGCTTCTTAAATCAGGCGAAAATAGAATCGTAATTAATTTATAGGAGGAATATAAAATGAAAACAGTAAAAGAGAAACAAATTCTGGTAGGTGCTGACTTTGCAGGCTATCCTTTAAAGGAGGCTGTATGTGAGCATTTGAGAGAAAAGGGTTGGACAATAACAGACATCGGTGTAAAAGCAGACTCTGATCCGGACAATACCGACCTCATGTTTCACAGAGTAGGACTTCGTGCAGGTGCAATGATTGCAGAAAAGGAATTTGAAAGAGCGCTTTTGTTCTGCGGCACAGGCATGGGAATTCACATTGCTGCAAGTAAATGTCCCGGAGTTCATGCAGGAGTTGTAGAAAGTGTTCCTGCAGCGCTTCGTGCCATCACCGGTAACGGCGTAAACGTGCTTGCAATGGGTGCATTTTATGTAGCACCTGCAATGGCATGTGATATTGTTGATGCGTACCTTAATGCAGAGCTTGGAAGCGGATACGAATGGTGGTATAATTTCTATGAATTCCATAAGCTTGCAATCGACGAGCTTGATGCCTTTAATTATGAAGAATACAAAAATAATGGTTTTAAAGTAAATAAGTTGGGCGACTTCCCGCTTAAGCTTGAGAAGAAACCTGAATAAGAGGCATATATTATGAAGCTTAGTTTTGAAAAAATAAAGGAAATTACAAAAGGTGCAGTAAGAGTCGTTGACTGTAATGACCATATTCGTTTTTACAGATTTACAAATGAACAGGAGGATTTGTACAAGGAGAGACTGTTGGGCTTTTATTATCAGTCACTTTGCACATCGGGAATAAGGCTTGTGTTCAAAACCGATAGTAAAAGTTTGTTTTTAAAGGTGAATGTTCCTGAATTAACCTTAAGAAAATACTTCTCCTTTGATGTTCTTGTAAATGATAAGACTATTGGCAGTATATCAAATTTCAACATGGAGGATATGCCTTCAAAATACATAGATGTTGACTTATCCATCGGCAAGTTTTCAGAAACTTTTGACTTAGGCGAGGGAGAAAAGAAGGTATGTATATATTTTCCATGGTCAGTAGTGGGTGAGCTTGAAGAAATAGCGCTTGATGACGGAAGCTTCTGCGAAGCAATACCATGCGAAAAGAAAATTCTTGCTTTTGGTGACTCCATAACTCAGGGCTATGATGCATTAAAGCCATCACAGCATTATGTGTCAAGGCTTGCAGATAAGCTTGGTGCGGATGTTATAAACAAAGCCGTAGCAGGTGACAGATTTTTTCCGGAGCTCACAAAAACAAGAGACTTTGTAAATCCGGAGCTGATTACCTGCGCCTATGGTACGAATGATTGGGACAATGTAGATGAACAAGAGTTTACGACTACGTGTAGAGGCTTTTATGAAAATCTCAGCAATACCTATCCCAACGCCCGTATATTTGCCATAAGTCCTATTTGGAGAACAGATGAATTGGAAGACAGAAAATGCGGCAGATTTTCGGATATTGAAAAGCGCATACAAGATATAGTCAGTGATTTGAAGAACATAACTTTCGTTTCAGGCTACGACTTTGTTCCACATGACAAAACCTACTATGCAGATTTCTGGGTACATCCAAATGACAAAGGCTTTGAAACATATTTTGAAAAGTTATATAACAAGATAACAAAATAAAGAAGTGCATTTGCACTTCTTTATTTTTTTCAACATCAATACAATAAAAAATCAACTCATATACATTTAAATTTTCTATTTCAGGTGATATACTTTGCTTAAATACAAATAAAAGGAGCGTTATGCCATATGCGTAAAGAAAAAATAAGAATAGGCTTTGTAGGATGTGGACAGTTTTGTTCAAATTTTGTGCCGCTGTTTAGAAAGCATCCTGCGGTAGAATATGTAGCGGTATGCGATAAATTCCGTGAACGAGCAGAGAACTTTAAGGAGAGATTTGACGCAGATGAAATATTCGATACTTTCGAGGAGATGATTGCATCTGACCATATCAATGCTGTGGCAATATTTACTCAGAGAGATCTTCATGGGTATATGGCAATAGAATCGCTTAAAGCCGGAAAACATGTTTATTCAGCTGTGCCGATGTCGCTTAAAATAGAGGATATTGTTGAAATTGTACGCTTGGTTGGGGAAACAGGACTTACATATTCAATGGGTGAAACGGGAATTTACCGACCGGCTGCAATATACTGTCGCAAGAAATTTGCAACGGGTGATATGGGCGATTTTGTTTATGCGGAGTCACAGTATAACCATGATATGAAACGTCTTTACGATGTATTTAAATATACAGAAGGTGACAAATGGAAACAAATGGCAGGATTGCCTCCGCTGTTTTATCCGACACATTCAACTTCAATGGTTCTTTCTGCTTGTCAGGCTCATGCAGTTAAGGTTGCAGCGTTTGGCTATAGTGACAAAATGGATACGGATATATTTGGTTGTGGTATGAACTATTGGGACAATCCATTTTCCAATGCATCCATGCTTATTCAACTCAGTAATGGCGGCATTGCAAGAATTAGTGAAAATAGACGTATTGCATGGCATTTCCCTGAAACATATATAACATGCTTTAACGGCACAAAAGGCTCATACGAAAATTCAGTTCTTCAACATACATATGTACAAATGGACGAAAAAGGACATGTGGATTATACAGATGTAAGCGACCTTCTTAATGCGAAGGAAGTAACGGAGCATAAAAATGATGAAAACTTCATGCAACAAGCGATAAACGGGAAATGGGGAGGTGGCGAGGCACCGATACAATATGCAACAAGACTTCCGAAGGAATGGGACGGAATGATAACAGGCCATGCAGGAACACATAAGTTCATGGTTGATGACTTCTGTCAGGCATATGTTACAGGTAAGCTCTCACCTACAAATGCATGGCAGGCAGCACGTTATAATATCCCCGGCTTAACAGCTCACCAGAGTGCAATGCAGGGCGGAGTAACTATGGACGTATTAGACCTTGGCAATCCTCCTGAAGAATTTGAAGTTCTTTCAGCAGACAGAGAGTTTAATGAAAACGATTATAGCAATATGAACTAAAAAACGAAAAATGACTCAAAATGAGTCATTTTTCGTTTTTTAACCGATATTCTCCCGGCGACATACCATATCTTGCCTTAAATGCTTTATAAAAATGAGAAGTGTCATAAAAACCGCATGATAAAGCAATTTCCTGAAAGCTCAGGTTGGTTTTTTCAATAATAATAGCTGCTTTGTCAAGCCGATAGTATAAAAGGTATTTAGCCGGGCTGATATTCAGATTTTTAATGAATAAGCGGTGCAGATATGTGCGGTTAAGGTGAATGAAGTTTGAAATATCTGATACCTTTATATTATGATTGTAATTACTTTCAATAAACGATAGAGCTTTTTGAAGGTGGTGCTCAGTTGTATAGAGGTTTCCGGATGCAAGAAAATTATTTTTTACAAGCCGGCTCATTGCAATAAGAAAATGCCCTGTGACATCGTACCCCATAGCTTCGGTGTTTTGACAGGAATGAAGCATTGAATATAAGCAGTCAAGCATATGCTCTGTCATGTCATACGAAAAAGTGACTTTTGATTCATTGAGGCCGGCATGATTTATAAGCGCCTGCGCATCAAGTCCGCAGAAGCTTGCGTAAATATATTGCCAGGGTTCATTTTGGTCTGCTCCATAAGAAACAAACGTATTGGGAATTATCAGGAATCCTTGTCCTGCACTTAGATTGTAAGTTGTATTGTTAATTGTATATGTCCCTTTTCCCGAAAGAATAAAGTGAATTGCGTAATCATTGTATAGAGCGGTTTTTACTTCCTGACCTTTTTCATATATGGTTAATCCGCATTGTCGTATAGCGACGCTTTGATTTGGAGGGCTTGAAAAAAAGTATCGTTGTTTCATGTTATCCATAGGGCGCTCCTTAAAAAATACAATATGTTATTAATAAAAGTATAGCATTTATCTAATTTTTTTGCAACACAAAAAATCATTTAGCAACAAATTTACAATCAAATCGATACGGATATACATAGACATACTTAGGTTGTGGTGATAAAATTCGTATATCAGATGATTAGGAGGCTGAGAAAATGAAAGAAAAATTACGAGTTGGAATTTTAGGTTGTGGCGAATTTTCGGTAAACTTTGCAAGACTGTTTATTGAACACCCGTATGTAGAAAAATTAGTATGTGCGGACACGGACATTGACAAGGCAAAATCCTTTGGCGAAAGGTTTTCGATAGAATATTATAATTCCATTGACGAGCTTTTAGAGACTGATATTAATGCAATAGCTGTTTTTACGCCAAGACATACGCATGGACCGCTGGTAATTCAGGCACTTAAGGCGGGGAAGCACGTATATAGCGCAGTACCCATGGCATCTGAAATTACCCATTGTCAGGAAATAGTTAAGCTTGTTGAAGAAACCAAATTAACATATATGATGGGGGAAACCTGTGTTTATTATCCTTGCTCCATGTATTGTAAAGAGAAGAATGATAATAATGAATTCGGCAAATTTGTTTATGGCGAGGCACAGTATCATCATGATATAGCTCATTTTTCTGACCATCATAAAAGCGATATAGCGGCTCTTGGTGTTCCTCCGTTTTATTATCCCACTCACTCTCTCGGAATGATTCTTCATGCTACAGGTTCATATGTTACAAAGGTTACTGCTATGGGCTATGAAGATACCGGGGATGATTTGTACTTCAAAAAGGGAGTTAACTTGTGGGACAATACATATTCCAATGCATTCTCTCTCATGCGCCTTGCAAATGGCGGTGTTATCCGTATAAACGAGTGTAGGCGTATTGGCTGGAAAGCACCAAGCTCGTTTATATCTTCATTCTACGGAACACAGGGCGGTTATCAGTTCTCAAATGCTCAGCATATTTTCACTAAGCATACAGAGTCGGGAGTAGAGCTTGAAGATGTTAGCGATTATGTAAACCCCGAAGAAATGACAAAAAATAAAGACTTGCCCGATTTCAAAAACAGCGTGGCAAATCACAAATGGCAATGGGATTGCTATGCTCCCATACAGGACAAGGAAAGACTTCCAAAGGAATATGAAGACCTTGAAAACGGTCATATGGCATCTCATAAATTCTTAATTGACGATTTTTGTAAGGCTGCCTATAATAATACTCTGCCAACAGTAAATGCATGGCAGGCGGCAAGATATACAATACCCGGAATTGTTGCATATGAGTCCTTAAAGCTTGACGGAGTACCAATGGATGTACCCGACTGCGGCAATCCGCCTGAACAGTGGTAACAGTTTAAAAGGTAATACAAAAAAACATCTTGATTTTTCTCATTAAATGTAGTATAATCTAAGTAAATACGTAAGATAATACTTATGAGAGGTGAGAGGCTTGGGAATATATATTCCGCCATTTAATATTACAAATCAGATGATTTCTCTTGTTTCAAGCATATCAGAGAAAATAGGGAAAATAAGTATTACAAGAAATCTTGAAAATAAACCACATTTAAGAAAAAACAACCGAATAAAGTCAATCCATTCGTCCCTTAGAATAGAGGCAAATTCTTTGTCCATAGGTCAGGTAAGGGATGTCATTAACGGAAAAACTGTTTTGGGTGAAAGAAAAGAGATTCAAGAAGTCAAAAATGCTTATGCGGTCTATGAAAAGCTTGCTGAAATAAATCCTTTTGATGTTGAACAGCTTAAAAAAATGCACGGTATAATGACCAAATATCTTGTAGATGAGTCGGGCGAATTCCGCAAGGGAGAAGAAGGCGTATTCAGCGGTGATAAGTGTATTTTTATGGCACCACCGGCACGGCTTGTTCCTGAACTTATGGATAACCTTTTTGAGTGGGTTAATCAATACAAAGAAGATGTTCATCCCCTTATTATGTCCAGTGTATTTCACTACGAATTCGTGTTTATACATCCTTTTTCTGATGGTAATGGTAGAATGGCGCGACTTTGGCATACTGCATTTTTGACAAAATGGAATAAAGTATTTGAATATATTCCCATAGAAAGTCAGATTGAAAAATTTCAGGATGAATACTATGAATCAATCGCAAAATGTCATACAGAGGGTAAATCAAATACGTTCATTCAATTTATGTTAGAGCAGATTGATAAAGTGCTGAGCGAAATAATAACACAAATTTCAACAAGCGATGAGAATATATCCGAATACGTGAAAAGACTTCTTGATGTGATGGAATATGATACTCCATATACTTTGGCTGACCTTATGGATTTGCTTGCATTGAAATCCAAAGAAACTATAAGACGCCATTATATTCATCCTGCACTTAAGCTTAACCTTGTTCAGATGACATTACCCGATAAGCCACAAAGCAGAAACCAAAGATATGTAAAAAGATAAAATAGCTGATGCATCGCATCAGCTATTTTTAGAATTAATAGTTTCCATTACCTTTTCCCAACGTTCCTTATGACTTTCGTGGAAATATATTGGCTCGAAGCCAAGTGAGAGATATGTTTTGAGCGCAGGTATTCTGTTATCATCTGTTGACAGCACAGCGCTATTATAGCCGCGCTCCTTAAGGCTGTGAAGAGACGCAATGCAAATCAGCTTGCCAAGTCCTTTTCCTCTTACCTCAGGATCTGATGCTATCATTCTGAACCAGCCCTCGCCCGGGTAATCATCACGTTCTGCGGCAGTTGCGGTTGCAAGAACCTTTTCGCCCTTCATGAGATACATTACGTGTTCAGGCTTGTAGCCTCCGACAGTTCGCCCGTTTATTATACATTGTTCAAATGTAAACGGCATATTAAATGCTCTAAAGATAATGTCGTCCCATTTTTCGACCATATCATCTGTATGAGTTTTGATGGTAAGCCCTTCCGGTATTACCAGCGGCTAAAGTTTTGAAAGATTGGGATGGCGCATATAAAGTTATGGTAGTTGTCCATGTCGATTCACCTTAATTATAATATTAATATGGTTATAGCATCGGTCATATAACGATAAAATGTATGAGGGTTGAATTGTTGTTGTAAAATTGTTGACTCTTGGTTTAAATGCTTGAAAAATAATTATCCAAATGATATACTTAATGTATCGAATCAAAAGTGGGAGAAGTGATGAGATATACTACTGACAGATATCCTCTGAATCGGCTTCCGGGGCAAAGCTTGGCAGTTACTCGGTGCGGTTTTCAAAATTGTGATACAGGACATTTCTGCGGCTATAAACATATAATTCATATTTCGTACATTTTATAATTGAGGGTTTGAATATCAGTAAGTATGGCAAGGATATCAGAAGCTTTTTAAGAAAGAGATTTGGTGATTTGAAATGAAGTACTTAATTGGACTTGACATAGGAACATCTTCGGTAAAAGGTGTTTTGATGAGCGAGAAAAAAGACATAATAAAAAGCATAACCAAACAGCATGAATACTATTTTGAAAACGCACTAAAGCTTCTTGATGCGGACTTGTTTTGCGACAGTTGTATTGATGTTATAAGGGAGTTGTCTTATGGTGTAAATAGCGATATTATTGCGCTTTGTGCATCAGGGGCAAGTGGAAACCTTATGTTAAAGGGTAGAGAAAATTCTCCCATATACAGTTGGCAAAATGAATTTGATGATAAAATCATAGACAGATATCTCGAAAATTACAGTGCTTCGGACATCTACAAAATAATAGGTTGGCCAAAACTTAACAGTTTTCCGCTAAGTGTCCTTTGTTATTTGAAGGACACAAATCCTGACTTAATTAAAAGTGCGGATAATGTTTGTATGAGTATTGAATACTTAAATTACAGGCTTACAGGACGATGGGGTATAACCGTGTCTATGGGGACACCGTTTTATCTGATAAATCAAGAAAAAAGAAAATACCATAAGGATTTTCTCGAAATATTTGGGATAACAGAAGATAAGCTTCCGCCAATTATGGACAATTACAGCGTCTTGGGAACGCTAACAAAAGAGGCTTCAGAAAAAACAGGCTTGTCAGCCGATACCAAAGTGGTTCTTGGAACATTTGACCATCCATCTGCTGCAAGAGGTGCAGGAGTTTTTACAACAGATGAAGTGCTTCTTTCTTGCGGAACGTCTTGGGTGTCACTTATTCCGTTTAAAGAACGTAAAGCTCCATTTGGCAAGGAATTGTTGATTGATCCATTTATGTCACCTGATGGTATGTGGTGTGGTATGAAATCACTACCATCAATTTCTGAAAGCATTGATAGATGCAAGGAAAAGTATTTTGATAGTATCAGTTATGAGGAATTTGACGAATTGGTTTCCAAGTCGTATTTGGGCGCAAATGGGGTAATAGTTGATATTGATAACCCGTCTGAATTGCCCGCAAACACAGAAAAATGCCATATTGCACGTGCAATTGCCGAGGGTGCTGCAAGGAAGCTTTGCGAAATGCTTGATGAACTTGAGATTTCTGTCACTAAGCTTAAAATAGTAGGCGGAATTACAAAATCGAGGGAGTGGCTTAAGGTTATTTCTGAGGTTTGCCAAAAAGAAATCGAAGTTGTGAATGGCGAATGTGCAGGTGCTGCAGGTGCGGCGTTGATGGCAGGCGTGGGTACGAAAGTTTTTGACATAGAAAGGGTTTAGATTATGTTTGGTTATGAAATGAGTGAATATGATTTAAAGGTATATAATGAGCAAATTAAAGATTTTTTGCCGGACAAAATAATAGATATACATGCTCACGTTTATAAAAAAGAATTTGAAAAGACCGTCCCTCGTGTAAGCGGCATAGTTGAGTGGACAAGTATGGTAGCAAAAGACTGTGAAATAGAGGATTTGACCAAAACTTATATAGATATGTTTCCCGGCAAAACTGTAAAACCACTGATTATGGCATTCCCAACATATGATTTGACGAAGGGTAATATGTATATAAACGAATGTTCAAAAAACAGCGGGATTTCAAGTCTGTTTTGCACAACCTACAATACACCAACGTCAGTTATAGAAGATGCTCTTTTAAATAAAGGCTTTTGCGGAATAAAGCCATATCTTAACAACCGTCCACCATACATAGAAGGTAATGAAGCAAGAATATTCGACTTTTTACCTCACGAGCATTTAGAGGTATTAAATAAACATAAGGGCATTGTAATGCTTCATATTTCAAGGGACAAAAGGCTGAAAGATCCTGTTAATATTGCTCAGATAATGGAGATTGAAGAAAAGTATCAGGACCTTCAACTAATTGTAGCTCATGTTGGTCGTGCTTATGCACCTGAGGATATAGGGAATGCTTTTGAAATACTGAAAATGAGCAAAAACCTTATGTTTGATTTTTGTGCCAATACCTTGAGTGACGCAATGTATGAATGTTTAAAAGCGGTAGGGCCAAAAAGAATTATGTTTGGAACGGATATGCCCATCACCAAGATGCGAATGAAAAGAGTCACCAAAAACGGTTTTTATTATAATATTGTACCAAAGGGTTTGTATGGTGACGTGTCATCTGACGCACATATGATTGAAAGCGATGATATGGATATGACAAACTTTGTTTATGAAGAAATAAAAGCTTTTAAACGTGCTGCTGAAAAGTTTGGATTGACGAAAGCAGATATTGAAGATGTTTTTTATAATAATGCAGCAAGAATATTAAATTCAAGAGGAGGCAACTATTGATGAAAGTTGGATTTTTACCCCTTTATATAGAACTTTATGACAAAGTTGTGCCAGAGCAACGTGCAAGGCACGAAGCCCACTATGAAAGGCTTGCAAAAAAAATGATGAGCCTTGGAATAGAGGTTGTTCGCACACAACTGTGCAGAGTTAAAGTCGAATTTGAAAATGCAATAAAGTTATTTGAGGAAAATGATGTGGATGCCATAGTAACTATTCATATGGCGTATTCACCATCGGGTGAATATTATGAAGTCCTCTCCAAAACAAAGCTGCCTATAATTGTTTTAGACGCAACGGAAACAAATGATTTTTCTGACAATCAAAATTCTGAGGAGATTTCATACTGCCACGGCATACACGGCGTAATGGATATGTGCTGTATGTTAAAGAGGAACTGCAAACCTTTTGCAATATGTGCAGGTTATAGCAATGACGAACAGCTGTTTGAAAAGCTTAAAGGTTATATAAAAGCTGCATCGTGTGCAAAAGCATTTTTAGGTTCATCTGTTGGTATGATTGGAACAAAGTTTGAAGGTATGGAGGATTTCTCTGTGCCTTATGATGTTCTATCTTCAAGGTTTGGAACTAAGGTTATCTCTGCCCAAAGAGACGAACTTTTAAGTCTTGCAAAAGAAATAACAGATGCTGAGATTGAAGCTGAGGTAGATGCAGAATTAAAGCTTGGCAACAAACTGAGGGAATTTGGCGATGAAGTCCATAAAAAGTCTGCAAAAGCAAACCTTGTAATGCGTAAATGGATTGAGAAATATAAACTTGATGCTGTGACAGTAAACTTTTTGGACGTGACAGATGCAGGTCTTGATACAATGCCTTTTATGGAGGCTTGTCTTGTAATGCAAAGGGGTGTAGGTTATGCAGGCGAAGGTGATGCATTTACTGCATCGTTGGTCGGAGCACTTCTTAAAAATTATAAAGAAACAAGTTTTGTTGAAATATTTTGTCCTGATTGGAAAAATGATGCGCTGTTTATCAGCCATATGGGAGAAATGAATTATGCCGTAGCGGATAGGGAGATAGAGCTTTTTGAAAATCCGTTCATTTACGGTAACGGAACGCATACAGTTGTTGGTACAGCGTCATTTAAGCCAGGCAAGGCGGTATTTGTTAATTTGTTCCCTACCAACAAAGACTTTGGAATGGTAATTTCACCTGTTGAGGTACTAAAGGAAAACACAGATAATTTTGCAGGCAACATAAGAGGTTGGATTAAGCCAAACATGAAAGCCTCCGATTTTTTGGAAAAAATCAGCATGGCAGGCGTAACCCATCACAGTGCACTCGTCTATGGTGCGACAGCCGAAGAACTAAAATTTATGGCGGAGTGTCTTGAAATTGATGCTTTTGTGATCGAATAAATACAAATAAAACTTGTTGCAATGATTTGAAATATTGCATAAGAGAGGTATTATGATAGTAAAAGAAAAGTACACGCATACAAGAAATTACGGTTGCCGGATACGAAAATACATTTGCGATGATATACGAATGGTGTCACTTGAAAACCAAAAGATAAAGGTTGTATTTGTTCAGGATAAGGGTGCCGATATTGTTGAATTAGTTTACAAGCCTGAAGATTTAGATTATATGTGGCATTCGTTTAATGAACTTAAAAATATCAGGCACATTGCATCAAAGGCATCTGTTGATGGCAATTTTCTGGATAGTTACGCCGGTGGTTGGCAAGAACTGTTTCCGGTATATGGAGGCCCTGCTGATTTTTATGGAGCAGAGATGGGAATTCACGGAGAAGCTTGTATATATCCATGGGACCTTGAAGTGCTTGAGGATACGCCGGAGTGTGTAAAGGTAAAGTTTTCACTGCGTACGATACGTTCTCCGTTTTTGTTAGAAAAGATAGCTTGCATCAGGGAAGGCGAAAGCAGTCTTGAAATACAACAAAAGGTTACAAATCTGGGCAGTGTTTCGCAAGAGTTTATGTGGGGACATCATCCTGCATTTGGCTGGCCGTTTTTGGATGAAAATACAAGACTTTATCTAAATGGCACTCCAACTGTAACAGTTCCCAATTCATCGATTGGTCAAAATTGTCCGTTTGATAAAGAAACTAAAGGACTGTGGCCAACTTTGGTAGGTAAAAATGGTGAGAGTATTGATATGAGTCGTGCTTGTTCTCGCGAGGACAAAACGTTGGTAAAATATGCAGTATCAAATTTGCAAGATGGTAAATACTTGTTGGTCAATGAAAAGACGGGATATGGAATAGAAATGGAGTGGGATTTGTCCACTTTTAAGTATCTTTGGGTGTGGGGTATGTATTGCGGGCATGAAGGCCACCCTTGGTTTGGCAGAGCCTACACTATGGCGGTAGAACCGTGGTCATCTGTATCCGGTGATTTTGAAACTGCAAAAGCAGAAGGAGACACTCTGCATTTAGAGCCCGGAGAAAGTATGAAAACAAGTATTACGGCAAAGTTGTTTAAGAAAGAAAGCAATAAATAATAAAAAAATTTATTTCAAATAACAGTAGGAGGAATTAATATGATAACAGCAAAGCAAGTAAAGGACATGGCAAAAGAATTTGGAGCAGACCTTTGCGGTATTTCACCAATGAGTCGTTTTGAGGGGACTCCAAAGCAATATGACGGACGTTATATTTTCCCTGGCGCAAAATCAATGATTGTTCTTGGATTCAGAATTGCCAGAGGTTTGTTCAGAGGTATTGAGGAGGGTACATATTTCTCTGCATATCCGTCAATGGGATATGCGGCAATGAACCAAATATACATCCCAAACGTGTTGCACAGACTTACGGCATTTTTGGAGGATGACGGACATGAAACCATTCCGATTATGTTTTTTGCAGGTTCGGCAACAAATACTGTAACAGGAAAATTCAGAGAAAATTGGAGTCGCAGCGTATCTGAGGATAAGCCGTATCCGGATGTAATGATTCACTTCCGTATGGCAGCTTATATGGCAGGACTTGGCGAATTTGGGTGGAGTAAAGTGTTCTTAACACCGGAATTTGGTCCACGCGTACGTTTTGCAGTTCTTTTGACAGATGCAGAGTTAGAACCGGATCCGATTTACGAAGGAAAGATTTGCGACAGATGTATGCAGTGTGCAAAAAATTGTCATGGAAAAGCAATTAGCATGACAGAATCTGTTAAGGTAACAATTGCAGGTCACGAGATAGAATTTAACAAATTGGATGAAATGGCTTGTGAAGAAGGCCTAAACGGTGGTTTGAATCATGAGCTTGATCCATTTGACGGAAAGTATCCAAATCAGTTTGGTTATGGCAGAGCTATTGAGGGTGCTTGTGGGTGTATTCGTGCTTGTATGGTGCATCTTGAAAAGAGAAAGAAGATTAAAAATCTGTTCCATAATGAATTCAGAACAGAGCCACAATGGGAAATTGATCACAGCAAGCCATATGAACTTACTCAGGATGTAATTGATTTCTACAAAAAAACAGGATTTATCGAAGATTATAACGAGCAAATCCGTTATGATGCTGAGCAAAACTATAAAACAGCTAAGGATAAAGGTCAAACAGACTAATTGAGGAAACAAAAATGAAGTTTGCAGTAGGTTATCAAATTCCACAAAATGGTGAAAGATTTTCGGAAATTGTAGATACATATAAAGAACATATAAAAGAAGTTTACTTTTCATGGCCTGGTATGGCAAGTGGCAGACCACAGAGCTTGGGACACGTTTGGTATGCACAACAAAGGCTTGAAGAGGAACTGCTGGCCATTCGAAGGATGGGCATAAAGCTTGATTTACTGCTTAATGCAAATTGTTACGGTGCGAATGCTATAAGCAATGCAATAAAAAAAGAGATTATAGGGCTGCTTGAATATTTGGCAGCCCATGGCTGTTGTCCGGAAATTGTTACAACCGCATCGCCATATTTGGCACATATATTAAAAGAAGAATGCCCGCTTATTGAAATTCGTGCATCTGTAAATATGCGAATAGGGACAATTCAGGCACTTGAATATGCTTCGGAGTATTTCGACAGTTTTTATCTTCAGCGTGATTACCAAAGGAACATTAAGTATGTCAGAGAAGTACATGAATGGTGTGAAGAACATCAAAAAAAACTGTGCGTTTTAGCTAATAGCGGATGTCTCAGATTTTGTCCGTCTCAAACCTTTCATGATAATTTGATTGCACATAGTCAAGAAGCCGAAACAAAAAGTAATTTAAATTGGAATCCGCATCTTTGCAGAAAGGTGTATAGCGACAAAGAGCATTATGTGGATATACTAAAATCCACATGGATTAGGCCTGAAGATATTCGCAAGTATGAGGGCTTGGTTGATGTTGTAAAACTTGCGACAAGGCAACATTCGCATCCCAGAATGGTGATTGGTGCTTATTCCTCAGGCAACTTTGATGGAAATCTGTTGGAACTTCTGGAGCCGGGTTTCGCAACGCAGTTTTTTCCGTATTATATCGAAAATAAAAACTTTCCGCCAAATTGGCATGAGAAAAGCGGAAGGTGTCTCCACGGTTGCACAAACTGTGGCTACTGCGAATCTGTTTTAGAGCAGGTTTTGGGCAGTTATGATGAGATAATAACTTGATATAATAGAGAGGGAACTTTGTTTTTAAACGAGTAATTTGTGTTATTTGCGAATTTGTACATACACAAGTAAAAAGGGCTGTTGTAGATAAGCAATTTAAAACTGCTTATTTACAACAGCCCTTTTTCTTTGTTATTGCAATTCGGTACAAATGCTTTCGACCATAAAAATATACTACATTAATCTCATGTACCAAGTAATATGATGGTTGCTTTTTTGATTAATTTCATAAGCATAAAAACAGAAGTCGCGGATATAAGCGTTCGGGATACATACATTGGCATATAGCAACTACACCGTAAAGCAGAAAAAACAAGGTGCCGTCATCAGTTTAAAATTCATGACAGTGCCTTAATTATTATTTATAAAGGTAAAAACCATTTCCTTTAATTCTTTGAGATTCTGAAAATACTATAAATGCACCTTTGTCAATCATAAGTATTTTCTTTTGAAACTCTTCACTTTCGCTTTCCTTTAAAGCACAAAACAGCATTTTCTTCTGAGTGTTGGTATATACTCCTTTGACGTCTATTAATGTAACGCCTCTGGGAGAAGTTGAAATAAGCTTATTTGCAATTTCTTCGCCATGGTCGGTTATAACAAATGCAATTCTTGAAACATTGAATCTGCTTATTATGTAATCAACGGAATAACTTGAAATAAACAAAGTAAGTATTCCGTACATGGTAAGCTCAAAGTTTTTAAAGACAGTAAGTGATATAACGATAATAATTCCGTCAACAAACAAAAGCATTTTGCCTATTGGGACAAAGGCGAATTTTGACTGAATTATTCTTCCTATTATATCGGTGCCTCCCGTAGAAGCACCTGCAGCAAAGCTCATGCCTATACCAAGACCGTACAAAATACCGCCAAAAATTGTTGACAGTATAAGGTTTTCGGTGTATATAGGTAAATAACTGAAAAGCTGTGTAAACAGCGAAAGTAACGTTATTCCTATAAGTGTTTTAACA
>JBGVIT010000014.1:0-6239 GCA_045128915.1 Clostridia bacterium | reverse complement strand
TTATGCACGATACCTTTTGCAAGAGGAGTTAAAAGAGTAATCTTTTTAAATTCTTTAAGTGCTTTGTATCTTTTGTTCTGTCCGCCTGTCCAGTAATAAAACAAGAACGGCAGTTCAGAGTAATCTGTTGCTTTAACGGTTCTGTCTTCTTCGTTTATCACGAATCTGCAATCATCATGTTTTTCGTTATATCCATCAAAATAATATTTTACCAGAGACCATAAATCATTGTTTATTTTCTCTGATTTTTCATCGGCATATTTAGGTGTAATCTTTACCTTCTTTGCAAGTTCTTTTGTAAAGGTTGTAAAGAGAACCTGTTCTGCCGATTCCACATCCCTGCGGTTTTCCTCTTCAAAAAATTTAAGTGTTTCCTCGTGCTCTGTTTGAATCTGCGCTTGCGTTCTTACCTGCAGGTCCTTTATTGTTTTCTTGAGGTCATCGGTGAATCCTCCAAGGATTGCATCCGACATACCAAAAACACCATCTGCAACAAGCATTCTTTTGTTTACAAGCTCAAGTTTTCTTACATCCGCCATATTGCTCTTATTCAAGAAGTTCAAAACAATAACATCGTTCTGTTGATTAAGTCTGTGGCATCTGTCAATTCTCTGCTCCATTTTCAGGGTATTGTACAAGAGGTCGTAATTAATCACTAAGGAGGATTCTTCAAAATTAAAACCTCTTGCACCCTGATCTGTAGAAATAATCAGTTCACAGTCTGATTTGAAATTATCAATTGCTCTGTAATCTTTGGAACCGTTATAAATGCTTATCTTATACAAATCCTTCAGGTTCTCTTCAAGATAGTTTTGCGTTTCACGGCTTTCTGTAAAGATTACTGCTTTTCTGTTTGCTCCCGCTTTTTTAAGGAGCTTAAACACGCCCTCAAGAGAGGCCATAAACAGTTTAAGTTTTGTATCAATTTTTATATTCCCGGCTGCAAGAAGCATTTCTTTAAATTCATTTATTTCATCTTCTGCTCCGTTTATTTTCTCAAGTCTTTTAATTATACCTTCTATTGCTTTTACAATAGCAGGCGTTGATGAGCCTTGCAGGTTAAACAGCATAAGTGCCAAATCATAAGGACTCATTTCCGGGAAGGCAATCTTTTCCGGTTTATCTATATATTTTTGAATCAGATCATACAATGCTTGTTCTTCCTGCGATTGTTCAAACTCACATGTAATTACAATTCTTTCAGGAATCTTTGCGTATTGCTTCGCCTGACTTCTTAGGGTTCTGAAACAATATTTACTCACAAGCTGTGCAAGCTCCGGATAGTTCTCAGGCTTACGGAAATAACGGGACATATATTCCTGCTCGCTTGGAAGAATTGTTTCGTCAATAAAGTACATAAGACCATAAAGGTCAAGGATATTCTTTTCAATAGGCGTTCCTGTAAGAAGCACCTTAAAGGAGCCTTCCGCTGTTTTCTTTAATATTCTTGCCTGCTTATTATCTTCCTTATGCACCGATGCAAGAAGACTTGCTTCTTCAAATACGGTAAGGTCCCAAATGATTTTCCCAACCTCTTCGCTGTTTTGTGCTGCAAAATCAAATGTTGTCAGGATTACTGCATCCTGGTCAAATGTGTTTCCGGCAGATTGGAACTGTTCTGCATTTGATATGGTTATGTATGGGATACTATACTTGGTTTCAATCTGTTTTTGCCACTGAACAAGCAAATCCGCATTTGGAACAACAATAAGGATTCTGGTTTTTCCTTCATACCATTTCTGTGTTACCACAAGCATAGCTTCAGTTGACTTTCCAAGTCCGCTTTCATCCATCAAAACAACACCCTTGCTATACGGTGAACGTGTTGCAAAGAGCGCTGCACCCACCTGATATGGATACACTTTTATGTCTGATGAGGCAAAAGCCGGCATGAATTTATCATCATCCTGCAAGCTGTCTAATATTCGTGCTGTGTAGTATGCGTGAAACGGCGTGCTTACCATAATGCTTATCCTTTCATAATTTTATCATTTTGAGTGTACCAAATACCGTACATTATTTTTCGATATCTACAATCTCCATAATATCACCGATATCACACTCTAAAACCTTGCAGATTCTTATGAGTACATCGGTGGTAACATTCTCACCTCTTGTGAGCTTTCTGATTGTATATTTGCTTACTTCTGCTTTTTCAATAAGGTCCTTTTTCTTCATATCCTTGTCAATTAAAAGTTTCCAAAGCTTTTTGTATGAAGCTGCCATTTTATACACCTCTTTTAAATTTATAATATGACAAAATATATTATATCATATCCCGACAAAAAATTCAATAAGACAGACATATTTTGTGAAATATTTTTTAACTAAAAGTTTGTGTTAGCAATCTTTTGGTTAAAACAAATACTCCAGAGAGACGTGCAAAAGCCTCCGTAGATTTCACCACGGAGGCTATTTGCATTATTTATTTAATTTGCTTTAATAAATCTTTCAAGAATTGCTGCGGCTTCTGCGCGTGTAGCATTGTCAAGAGGATTCAATGTAGCTTCTGTTTTACCCTTGATAAGTCCCGAGCCTACTGCATACTGCATAGCACCGATTGCATATTCTGATACGTGATGAACGTCGTCGTAAGAAAGAATGTTTGTATTCTCTCCTACCTATAATTTATACACTTAAAATTATAAATTACATAAACAAGTATTGCATTTCAGTTTACAATTGAGGGCAAAATTTCCCGGAGTCTTGTGCATATCAGGCAAAGGCGCTGCAAAGTGAATTTTGAATTGACGCTGAATTGTCACTGAATTGAGCATTAAAAAAAGCGCCGTCCTTGCCGCATCATCTGTTTTCTGCTTTGTTTCAAATAAGGGGAGAAATCCAAATTGACTTTCTCCCCGAAAGATGAATTTCTAACTCAATTTAGAACCCATGTTTAGGACTTCTTATATGCATTTCAACGCTTGTTCGATATCAGCGATAATGTCATCCGCATTCTCGATTCCAATGGATAATCTTATAAGGTCAGGTGCAATACCTGCTTCTTTAAGTTGTTCATCGGTTAACTGACGGTGGGTATGGGAAGCAGGATGTAGTAAGCATGACTTAGCATCAGCAACATGTGTAGCAATGCTGACAAAATTAAGAGAATCCATGAATTTAATAGCTTTTTCTCTTCCACCCTTAACTGCAAATGCAAGAACCCCACAAGTTCCATTAGGCATATATTTTTGGGCAAGTTTATGATATTCGTCGCCTTCTAAATCTGCATAATGAACCCAATCGATCTTCTCGTTTGATTTCAGGTAGTTAGCAACCTTTAATGCGTTTTTACAATGACGTTCCATGCGAACGGAAAGTGTTTCCAATCCGAGATTTAGATAAAACGCATTTTGTGGAGCTTGAATAGAACCAAGGTCACGCATCAACTGTGCAGTGGCTTTAGTAATATATGCACCTTTTCCAAAACGTTCCGCATAGGTTATTCCGTGATAAGATTCGTCAGGTGTACATAAACCAGGAAATTTTTCTTTGTGTGCCATCCAATCAAAATTGCCACTATCAACAATACAACCACCGACACCTACGCCTTGACCATCCATATATTTAGTAGTGGAATGTGTTACAATATCAGCACCCCACTCAAAAGGTCGGCAGTTGATCGGAGTGGCGAATGTATTATCAATAATAAGTGGAACGCCGTGGTTATGAGCAAGGCGTGCAAACTTTTCAAAATCAAACACAGTAACGGTGGGATTTGTTATAGTTTCGCCAAAAACAGCTTTGGTATTTGGTTGAAAGTATTTTGCGAGTTCTTCTTCGGGCAAATTTTGATCAACAAAAGTACATTCAATACCCATTTTTCTCATGGTTACATTAAAAAGATTGTATGTGCCACCATAGATTGATGATGAAGTTATGAAATGGTCACCGGATTCACAAATATTAAACAGAGCATAGAAATTAGCCGCCTGACCTGATGAAGTCAACATAGCGGCAACTCCACCTTCCATAGCACAGATTTTTTCAGCTACGAAATCGTTGGTAGGATTTTGGAGGCGAGTATAGAAATACCCGGTTGCTTCAAGATCAAAAAGTTTACCCATATATTCACTGGTATCATATTTAAATGTTGTGCTTTGATAAATTGGGAGTTGACGAGGATCACCCTGCACTGGCTTCCAACCTTCATGAAGACATTTTGTATCAATATTCGAATTCATTTTTTCACCTTTCGCTGATATACAGCGCCTTTCGTTTATGTTGATACTATTATATCATACAAAGGTGTAAGTGTAAAATACATAAAAACAAAGTTTGGTATAGCCAATAACTATACCAAACTTTTAAGAAGGTTTTTATATGTTTCCGCATAAACGGATAGTCGCATATTATTTCTAGTGATAACTCCTATTTTTATTTCCTCGTCACTTACAAGCGGTTTGGAAATAATATTCTTACCATTTAATTCTTCATTGACTATTCCGGTTCCGATTGTAAATCCATTAAGACCTATTAGCAAATTAGAAAGTGTTGCTCTGTCACTTATCTTAATATTTTTTGGTCTAATATACTCGCTTAAAATTTCTTCTGAGTAATAAAAAGAGTTATGTTCGCCTTGCTCAAATGAAAGATAAGGATAATCATTAAGTTCCTCAAGTGTTAGACATTCTTTATAGGCAAGAGGATGCAAAGAACTCATAAATACCCTTGGAGAAAGTGTAGAAAGTTCTTCAAAAGAAAGCGAATATTGCTTCAATAGTTTATCTATTATTGCTTCATTCGCCTTGGATTTATAGATGATGCCTATTTCACTTTTCATTTTACTAACATCATCAATTATTTCATACGTTTGAGTCTCTCTCAACATAAAATCGTAGTGGCTTGCATCGAATTGTTTTACGACTTCTACGAAAGCCTTAACCGCAAATGGATAATGCTGTGTTGATACAGAAAACCTTGGACTTGTGCTGGGCTGTTTTAAAAAGCGTTCTTCAAGCAAACCATACTGTTGCAAGACTTGTCTTGCATATCCTAAAAAATCACTACCTTTTGACGAAACAATAACACCTTTATTGGTTCTTTCAAAAATGGTAAAACCAACCTCGTTCTCAAGTTCTTTAACTGCATTAGTAAGGCTCGGCTGTGAAATAAAATGTTCCTGTGCCGCTTTACTAATATTGCCTTTATCAGCTATTGTCACAACATATTTAAGTTGCTGTAATGTCATATCAAACCCTCCTTTGATATAGGATTTAATTATATAAGTATTTTACCATCTTTTACAGTAAAAATCAATAATATGAACAGTATTTCTGCGATAGTTCAATAATTGCCTGCTCTGAGTACTCATAGAACAACTCAATTATTTTATAGTGTTTTCACACTATACATATGTTCTATTATACTGATTTCACCAAAAATGTGGGATGTAAATTACTTCTTGCGAATTAATTTACATCCCCCTAATATATCAATCTATTCTTTTGTAAAGCAAACAGCATTATCGGTAAAATAGGGGTGTTCCCATCCACTTTATACCTACATCTCATTACTGCTATTGCGTTTTACTTTACAATTGAGTTTGTGTAAGACTTTATGAATGGAATAAGCTGTTTCTTTATCAGCAAACTTATCTTCAATATTTTCGTCAGATATGATGATTTCAAGCGGATAATCGACCTGACGGTTGTTTTTCTTTGCGTAGTCGTAAAAAGTATTTTTTGCAATCCTACACAACCATGTACTCAGCTTACACTCACCCTTAAAGCTTTCTATGTTCTTGAGAGCTTTAAAAAATGCTTCTTGCGTGATTTCTTCTGCCAATACAGGATTTTGGCAAAGTGTCAACACAAATTTATAAACTTCTGAAAAATATTCAGCATATATTTTATCAAAGTCCTGCACAATCTCACCTCCTTGTCACCTATCAGACTCATGAAATGACAATTCGTTACAAACTTTTTGAAAAATTTTAGGAGCATATCCCTCCAAAGGTTATGCTCCTTTTATTAAAAAATTCTTACTTTACTATTTTGGCAATTACATCATCAGGAATTACGAATTCCGGAGAACCTTGTGCACCTGCAGCAATCTCATATTCGTCAAAACAGATTACAAGGTTGCCATCATTGTTAATATAGAAATTCTGGTCCTTTCTGATCTTCGTAAATCTTTCGTCCTCATCCCCATCAAGGAAGTAGAATCCGCCATTATTCTCGTTTTCATTTTTCATTTCGTCAAGAATGTAATTGCTGATAGGTGTAATATAGTCAGCG
>JBGVIT010000013.1:0-95205 GCA_045128915.1 Clostridia bacterium | reverse complement strand
TTAATGCTGCCATTACAGATGTTTTCACCGGTAGTTTCTGCATCTGAGCCTGATGAGCCAGGCCCTACATATTATGTAAATGAGGATTTCTCAGACACAACCAAGTATACAGTTGACGAAGCTTATGGTGCTTCTGCCCAGACTGCTAAGAATCCAGATCTTGTATTTACTTTTGATGGATTAACTGCGCCCACAAACACTCCATTTACAGTAATGCAGTCATCAACAGGCAACTATCTGAATGTTAGTGCGGGTGCAGGAAGTGGCAACCATACAGGTGTGTATCATGTATTTGAAACTCCTGTAACAAAAGGTACTTTGGTAGCAGAGTTTAAATTGAGAATTAATGCAGGTACTGATGATAATAGAAAAGTTAATATAGGTGCTATTATGAATAATGCACTCACATCTAAAAATTCATTAGTGGCTCAGGCAATCACCACACCTAAGTTGACGGGAGCAAATGCATTTGACGGTAAATCGGGAGATTATACAAATGCTTTTTCCAAAGATGATGATGGCTTTTATAGTTTAAAATATGTATGGAGCCGTGCATCTGAGAGTGACAAGTGGGCTGTAGATATATACGATGCATATACAGACGAACTTATCGTTTCAGCGGTCAACGGACTTGAGCTAGACAGCATTAATTATGTGGCATTTCTACATAAGTTTAGAGATACAGGTACTGGAACGTTCGATCTTGCTGATATTAAGGTGTATCCTGTAATTGAACCTGAAAAAGATGATACAAATAATGATACTATCTTGGTTGAAGAGGATTTTTCAGACACAACCAAATATACAGTTGACGAAGCTTATGGTGTTGATGCCCAGTCTACTAAGAATGAAAATCTTCTATTTACATATGAAGGATTACAAAAAAACGAAGCTGACTCCTTTACAGTAAAGCAGATTGATGCAAATGATCCGTCAAAAGGTAACTATCTGGAGGTTGGTATAGGTACACAAAAAAAACATACAGCAGTGTATGGTGTACTTGACACTCCTATAACAAAAGGTGCTCTGGTAACAGAGTTCAAACTGAGAATTTCCGAATATACAGCCGGATCAAAAAGACCTAAAGTTTTTATAGGTACTTTTGGAAAAGACAAAGATGACTATAAATATTCATTACGGTATAACTTGGATAAATCACTTGTGTTGGATACAGTAACATCATGGATTTTTGGCAAAACTGATACTGTGACAACTAAATTTACCCCAGATGCTTATGGTTTTTATAGTTTAAGATATGAATGGAGCCGTGCATCTGAGAAAGACAATTGGAAAGTAGATTTATACGATGCATATACAGACAATCTGATCCTTTCAGCGGACAACGTTGTCATGGACGGTATTAAACTCGTGAGATTTGTACATGCGTATGAAGATCAAACTGCTACGGGTACTGCACCGATTGATCTTGCTGATATTAAGGTGTATATCCCTTATTCAGAAGACCAAGAAGAAGTAAAACTTGTTACATTTACCAGCGACGGTGTAGAAATTGCGAATCTTCCTGCTACTGCTACTAACCTTTCTGTTTCTGTAAATGCAGAAGCTTTAGCAATTCCGACTACATCCACTGTAATCCTTGCTGTCTATTCAAAGGGCAGAGCTTTGGAGGCTGTTGATTTTATAACAAACACAGCAGATGCCTTGGAAGTTACAGGACTTAACCTTAAGCCAGGCGCTTATGCGGAAGTGTTATTTTGGCATAACCTAAACACTTTAAGACCTTTGAGAGAAGCTGAAATACTCTCGGCTGAAAAATAATTCTGGCCTTAGTGTTGGAATTTCAAATAAAAATCAAGGGCATGTTTAAAAACTACCTAAAAGCATAAAGGAGCTCTAATTTAGGTACTATTTGAGTTTTTACATAAAATGGCTTAATTTCCGTATAGTAAATTTCGTTTTTTGAAAAAGTATGATATAAAAGAAATCAAGTCAAAAAGGGCATAACAAAAAGAGGTAGTGCAGATCTGAACTGCACCAGTTTGTGCAGACAACACAAAAAAGATCTTTTATGGTATAATATTTAAATTTAAGCAATATACTGGCATCGTTTTTCTGGCGGTGTCAGTTTTGTTTTTAGTTGTATTCTTTCATGATTGTATAAATGTATATATTCATCTATGATGAGGTGAGCTTCATCAAATGTTTTAAGTTTAATTCTGTAAATACATTCAGTTTTAAGAATTGAGAAGAAATTTTCAGCCAATGCATTGTCGTATGGGTTGCCTTTTCTTGACATTGATGGCGTAATGTTGTATGCCCTGCCTTTCAAGCTATATATACACTCTACTATATCCGTAGGTATTACCACACTTGTCTTGACATTCTCTGATTTTTTTTCGGCTAATGGTAAATCTTTTGCAGGCAGATCCATGCGAGCAACATATCCATAATATCCGCTCCGTAAAACCTCAAAAGAATTACACATTTCACTAATTGAATATTTGTCTTTGTGACGATAAATCACCATATACTTTACACTTATTCTCGCTTGCGTTCCTGCGACAATTGCAATGCGACACTTATCGTTGTGGTTAATACCAAAACCGAGGCAGAATGTGAAACCGAACTCGTAAAGTTCATAGAGAGAATGAAAGCCGAAATGGCAGGGCAAAAAGCACAACTTATAATGGCATACTAACATAAAATGACACGGATTATCCGTGCCATTACTTTTGGGTATGTCAAAAATTTAGCTTTAATTTTTAGAAATATGATATCAATATTTTTATTAAAGAGGTATGTTGATTATAACAGTAGTAAACTTATCCGGTTCTGAACGGATTAAAACACTTCCCTTTGATAAATTTAAATGATAATTTTTTACATACTTGATAAAATTTACATAAAACATATGATATTTTAAAAACAACTAACGCATAATTCAAAAATATCATAAAAAAAAGAAAAATATCATTGACTTTTGATTTTATACAACCTATAATTTACGTAATAAATTATAGTGACGCTGAAAGGAATGCAGAATGAAAAAGATTACATTTGGAATGCCGGAAGAAATTTGCCCTACCAAGTTTTGTAAAGACCTTAATTATGAGGAAACAGAAATTAAATATAACATTTCAGACTTTAAGTTTAAAGAAACAGCAAGAGGCTGTGTATTAGAATTTCCTTTGCTTGCAGACGAGCAGGTTTATGGGTTTGGATTACAGTTAAAGAATTTTAATCATAAAAATCACAAACTCCAATTGAGAGCAAATTCAGATCCGATATCAAGTACAGGAGACTCACATGCACCTGTTCCGTTTTTCGTTACAACACACGGATATGGTATGTATTTTGATACAGCAAGATATGTAGAGGTGCATTGTGGATATGGAAAAAACAAGAATAGAGAACCTGTTGAGAATAATACAGTAATAGCAACAGCGGAGGATTTGTATAAAAAATGCGGGCTTAACGAAACAACGGTAATGAGTGTAGAGATTCCTATAGCAAAGGGGATAGATGTATATATTTTTGAAGGCGAAAATATATTAGATGTTGTTTCTCAGTATAATATGTTTTCCGGCGGTGGCTGTGATGTTCCTGAATGGGGCCTTGGTGTTTTATACAGAGCGTATGCAAAAAGCACTGGTGACCAGATAATTGATATTGCAAAATATTTTAGAGAAAATGAGATCCCGTGTGACATAATGGGACTTGAGCCGGGTTGGCAATCAAGCAGCTATTCCTGCTCTTATGTATGGGACAAGGAAAGATTCCCAAATTACAGTGAAGTAGTAAAATATCTTCGAGATAACGACTTTCATATTAATTTGTGGGAGCATGCGTTTGTAAACTCCACTTCTCCTATATACAAGGATTTAGAAAACTATAGCGGCGATTATGAGGTTTGGAAAGGGATTATTCCTGACTTTTCACTTAGTGAGGCACAGGAAATTTTTTCAGCTTTCCATAAAGAAAATTTTGTAGATTTAGGGATAGACGGCTTTAAGCTCGATGAATGTGACAATAGTGATTTTGTGCATGACTGGAGTTTTCCTAATTGCACAGAGTTCCCTGGCGGAATGGACGGCGAGCAGTATCATCAGATGTTTGGTGTGCTTTACATGCAAACGATTTTAAAAGCTTTGGGAGATAATAAAACTCTGTCCGAGGTAAGAAATGCAGGAGCACTTTCTGCATCTTATCCTTTTGTTTTGTATAGTGACTTGTATGACCACAAGGATTTTATTAGAGGAACAGTAAACAGTGGTTTTTCAGGAATATTATGGACCCCTGAACTTAGACATGCAAAGAGTAAAAAAGAGCTTATAAGACGACTTCAAACAACAGTATTTTCTGTGCAATGTCTTATAAATGCGTGGTATTGTCCTGAAGTTCCATGGAAGCCATATGATTGTGAAAGTGAAATCAGAGAGCTTTTAAAAATCAGAAAATCTCTTATTCCAATGCTAAAGAAAGCCTTTGATGAGTATAAGCAAACAGGAAAGCCGCCTGTAAGAGCATTGGTTGCAGACTATACCCACGATGTACAAACTCATAATATAGATGATCAGTATATTTTCTGTGATAATCTTATTGTAGCACCTCTTTCTTTTGATACCGATACAAGACGTGTGTATCTTCCGGACGGAGAATGGATTGATTGGTGGACGAAGGAAAAGGTTCAATCTGGTTGGTTTGAGGTAGCAACAGATAATATACCTGTATACGAAAAAATATAATTTATACAATTTAGATATTCTTTATGCATAAATATATATACTTTTGTATTGTAGATTAGCTGGTTTCCTGTATCACAAATTTTTCAAAGGGCAAACATTGTGGCTATATTGTTGGTGGCTTTTTAGATGAAATTCCCAGTATCATTATTCAGGTTATTTTGCCGTTTATTGTTTTAATGATACAATGAAAGGATAGAATCAAATGAGAGAATTTGCTTTTCCGGTGGCAGAAAAAGTGTTTTGCCGGGTATTGCAAGACGCAGCACAGTACTTGCTAATCACTGCTCTGAATTTGTTGCCTATGATAATTCAAGGACAGGCATTTTAAATAGAAATCCAATCCACGAAGACATGGTGTAGGAAGCAAAAAAAGCACAATTAAAGTTTATAGTAAATGTTGTTCTTAATGCTGAAAAACAAGTCATTTATGCAGTTGCGGGGGATGTTGAAAAGGCACACGAAAAAAGGAACGAATTTTCTGTTTGATTTATGCGGTGCAAAGGCTGTTGAAGCAGATGTTGTTATTTCTACAAACGGAGGATATCCGCTTGAGCAGAATGTTTATCAGGCAGTAAAAGGTATGACTGCGGTAGAAGCTACTGTGAAGAAAAACGGCGTAATTATTATGCTTGCTGCATCAAATGACGGTATGGGTGGAGAACAGTTTTATCACCAATTGGCATATGGAGAAGATATTAGCGAAATGATGAAACTTATCTTAAGCCGTGGTCGCAGCGAAACAATCCCGGAACAATGGAAGACGCAAATTCTTCTGAGAATTTTAATGCGAGCAAGTGTAATATATGTTTCTGAACTACCTGATGATGTAGTTGAAAAAATTCATTCGATTACAGAGGCAATAGAAAAGGCTAAAAAAATCTTTAAAAAAGATAAAATCAAAATTACCGCAATACCGGACGGAATATCTGTTATGGTAGTTAAATAACTGAGAGGAGAACATATGAAAATATTAGTTTGCATTAAGCAGGTGCCGGGTTCAACAAATGTTGGAGTTGACCCTGTTACAGGAGTTTTAAAAAGAGATGGAATTAAGAGCAAAATGAATCCATACGACCTTCACGGCATAGAATTAGCAATTTCCTTGTGTGAAAAATATGGTGCAAGTGTTGATGTGATTACCATGGGCCCTCCTCAGGCAAAGGAGATTATAATAGAAGCTGTATGTATGGGTGCACGTTGCGGCACGGTTTTAAGCGACCGCAGATTTGCGGGTGCAGATGTTCTTGCAACTGCATACACGATTTCCCAAGGGATAGTTAAAAATGGGGAATATGATATAATTATCTGCGGAAAGCAGACAACCGATGGAGATACTGCGCAGGTTGGTGCAGAAGTTTCCGAATATCTTAATATTCCAAATGTATCAAATGTTATTTCAGTTGATGATGTCATAGACGGTGAGGTTTTTGTCACTGCCTCTCTTGATGAAAGAATAGTTAAAATGAAAGTAAAACTTCCATGTCTTTTGTCAGTGGAAACCGATATAAACTCTCCAAGATTACCATCATATAAGGTAAAAAAAGGTTTGTCTGATGATGTGGTAAAATTCATTTCTATGAGCGACTTCGAGGATAAGATTGCCGAGCATTACGGTCTGTCAGGTTCAGCAACGCAGGTTGAAAGAATTTTCCCGCCGGAAAAGAATACGGAAAAACAAGTAATCGAGGGCAGCAGCACAAATCAGACAGAAGCACTTTTTGAGCTTATCTGTAAGCAAAAACTTATATAGGAGGGCATTATGGGAAAATTAAAAATAAATCAAGAACTAGTTAATTTGCAAAGTGCAGAAAAACTGATTGAAATATGTCCTTTTGGTGCTATATCTTATGAGGATAATAAGCTTCAAATTTCGTCTGCTTGTAAAATGTGTAAGCTTTGTGTTAAAAATGAAAACGGTATTGTTGAATACGAAGAAGAAATTAAAAGGACGGTTGATAAATCATTGTGGAACGGAATTTGCGTATATGCAGATCACACAAACGGAAAAATTCATCGTGTTACGTATGAACTTTGTGCAAAGGCAAGGGAGCTTGCGAGTGTTACCGGACATGAAGTATATGCTCTGCTGATTGGGAACAATGTATCGGAGGCTGCAGAAAATCTTCGCTATTACGGAGTAGATAAAATTTTTGTTTATGATAGCTCTAAGCTTTCTGATTTTAAAATAGAGCCTTATACAGAAGCTTTTTATAATTTTGTGCAGGAAATAAAGCCTTCATCGGTGCTTGTAGGCGCAACAAATCTCGGAAGACAGCTTGCACCAAGGATTGCGGCGCGCTGTAAGGCGGGATTGACCGCAGATTGCACTGTCCTTGAAATGAAGGAAAATACCGACCTTGTTCAAATCAGACCTGCATTTGGCGGAAATATAATGGCTCAAATTATTTCTCCTGATACACGCCCGCAGTTTTGCACAGTGAGATATAAGGTTTTTTCGGAACCGAAGCCACAGGATATACCAACAGGGGAAATTATACATATGAATGCAGAAAAACTTGAGCTTTCTTCTGCCATCGAAATTATTTCGGGCATCGAAAAACCTAAGGATATTGATATTTCTGAATCTGATGTTATAGTTGCTGTTGGCAGAGGGGCATCAAGTGAAGCGATGCGTAAATATGCCGAGGAGCTTGCAGGACTTCTGGGCGGAGTTGTTGCATGCACAAGACCTTTAGCAGAAATCAATATATACGATGCAAAACACCAGATAGGCCTCTCAGGCAGAACTGTTAAACCTAAATTTATTATCTGCCTTGGAATTTCGGGTGCTGTTCAGTTTGCGGCAGGAATGAAGGCAGCGGATGTTATTGTTGCAATAAATACAGATAAATCAGCTCCTATTTTTGATATAGCACACTATGCAGTTATAGGTGATGTGCAGGAAATTATTCCTGGACTTATAGCAAAGGTTAAGGAGGCAGCTAATAATGTATAATAAGGTAACACAAGAAGATATAAATTTGTTGCAAAAAATTGCGGGTGCTGAAAATGTTTTTTCGGGAAATGATATAAATCTCGACTATTCACATGATGAGTTGGGAGGTATTGAGAAAATGCCGGAGGTGGTTATTCGTGTTTGTTCAATAGACGAGGTTTCAAAAATAATGAAGCTTGCCTGGGATAAAAATATACCTGTAACAGTAAGAGGAAGCGGTACCGGCTTGGTTGGCGCAGCAGTTCCGATTTATGGGGGAATATTGCTCGAAACAACACGAATGAATAAAATTATTGAACTTGATAAAGACAATCTGACAGTAACGGTTCAGCCTGGGGTTTTGCTTATGGAGCTTTCGGCTTTTGCAGAAGAAAATGATTTGCTTTATCCTCCTGATCCTGGTGAAAAGTCTGCAACAATCGGAGGAAATATTTCCACAAATGCAGGCGGCATGAGAGCCGTGAAATACGGAGTTACAAGAGATTATGTTAGGGCATTGACTGTTGTTATGCCAAATGGCGAAATTCAGACCTTTGGTGGTAAAGTGGCAAAAAACAGCTCCGGCTACAGTCTTAAAGATTTGATAATTGGCTCGGAAGGGACTTTGTGCGTTATATGTGAAGCTGTACTTAAGCTTGTACCTCTACCAAAGGTTTCCTTAAGTTTGCTTGTACCTTTTACAGATATGAAAACAGCAATTGAAGCAGTTCCTCAAATATTCAGTTCAAAGGTAACTCCGACTGCAATTGAATATATGTCAAGAGATACTATACTGTTTTCCGAAAGCTATCTTGGAAAAAAGTTTCCTGACAAAAAAAGTGATGCGTATATTCTGTTAACTTTTGACGGAAACACAGAGGAGCAGGTGGAGGCAGAAATGAATAGTGTTGCTGATTTGTGTCTTGAAATTGGAGCACTTGATGTATATATAGTAGATACGGAAGAACGGAAAAAATCTGTATGGTCGGCAAGAGGGGCATTCCTTGAGGCCATAAAGGCTTCTACCACCGAAATGGATGAATGTGACGTGGTTGTACCGGTTAACAAGGTTGATGAATTTATAAAATTCACTCACCAGCTCGCTGATGAGATGCAAGTTCGCATACCAAGCTTTGGTCATGCAGGTGATGGAAATTTGCACATTTACATTTGTCGGGACGAGCTTTCTGATGATAAGTGGGAAGAGATTCTTAATGTTTGTTTTAATGAAATGTATAAAAAGGCAGACGGACTCGGCGGCCTTGTTTCAGGTGAGCACGGAATTGGATATGCTAAAAAAACATATCTTAAAGAGCAATATGGAGATACTCCAATTATGCTTATGCAGGGAATAAAAAATGTTTTTGATAGCAAGAATATTTTAAATCCGGGCAAAGTTTGTTTTTGAAACATAGTGTTTTTATCTTATAAAATGTTATAGCTTTTATAGCGATTCTGAGAGGTTTGATTGACCGATTTAAAAAACACATATCGATTTTGTGTCAACATAAAATTGAGCAATTGAATGTGAACGGATCCAGCAAAAACGGACAATAGAAAAAAAGAGCCTCCTATGGTATAATAAAACCATAGGAGGATTTTTTAAGCTAAGAAGTTATAGATACATTCAAGAATATGAAAAGAAATTATGGAACTGCGTGAACAAGGTTTAACCAGAAGACAAATACAAGAGAAGTTTGGCTTTAGTAAAAAACAATACGAAAATTTCATTACAAGATACAACAGAAGACAAGATAAAATCGCAGCCGGAATTGCACTAAAAAGGAAAGGAAGACTGCCGAAGGACTACATTGTTTCTAACCAAGATAAGGTCGATGAACTCAAATATATCCTTGCCCGCGAAGATGCAAAGATTAAATCATTGGAAATGGAAAATGAGTTAATGCAGGATTTTCTCTCGCTCGTCGAAAGGAAGTGAGGACAAGTGTAAAATATTTGGTTATCTATTGTCACAGGGATAAATATTCAATAAGTGTTTTAATGTATCAAGAAGCGGATATTATGACTATGTAAAAAGAACGAATATACCTGCAAAGGATTTGGCGCTTGCTGAAAAGATAAAAGTATGTCAGAAAAACTGTAGCAAAACTTATGGATATCGTAGAGTACATATATGGCTTGAAAGGCAGGGCATACAACATTACGCCATCAATGTCAAGGAAAGGAAATCTGTATGACAATGCATTTGCTGAAAATTTCTTTTCTATTTTTAAAACAGAGTGCATTTACCGTACTAAATTTGAGAGCTATGAGGGGCTAGCCTCCTCATAGCTGAATACATACATTTCTACAATCACGAAATAATATAACTAAAAACAAAACTGACTCCGCTTGAAAAAACTAAGTCAGTATGTTGCTTAAAATTTAATATTTATGCCATAGGTGTTCTTTTTGTGCTGTCCGCACAAATTGGTGCAGTTCATATACGGATTCTCGTAGTGCAAAACAAGACTTTGCAACTCGTCGGGATTGATTAATGCAAAGTTAATTTTAAGGACACGGAAATAACTTCATTTTTCTATATCAGATAAAGTTAATTTTTTTCTGTGAATTTATTATAAAGTTCATAGAAAAAGGACATATTGTTAAATCCTGTAAGATATGCGGCTTCTTGAATACTATATTCGCCGCTGTTTATCATTTTTTTTGCTTCCGATATTCTGATAAGATTTCTGTATTCTATTGGGGATTTCTCTGTGTATTCCTTAAAAAGTTTTCTGAAATTGGATTCACTCATATAGCACATATCAGAGTAGTAGGAGATTTTTTTGTTTTTAAAATAAAATTTTTGTATTTCATCTAAAGCCGGAATGATTTTTTTGTATTTATCGGGTATTACAATGTTTTCCTTTTCCATTATGTATAGCAACTCATATATTTTTGATGCAAGAAAAACAGTACTGTTTGCATTTTGGTGGGAAATGGATTTGCAAACATCTAAAAAAACAGTTGCTTTTTTGTAAACCGGAGAATTTAGGTCTAAAGGTAAGGTAGTTGAATTCATTTCAAATGCAAAAACCTTTGTGATTGTGTTGTCTTGAGTATAAGTTGCGATATATGGTGTGTATTGCGGAATAAATAGGACACTACCTTTGGTAAGCTTTATATTTTTTCTGTTTTCAGTAAAATAATAATTCATTTCGCCATTCTCAATGAATACAAGAGAGTGTTTGTTTTTGCCGGCTTTATAAGGAACGGTAAAACCTGAATTTCTCAAAACATTTACAAAACCTATATTATCTATTATATAATCTAATTTTCCGTCAAAATGAATATCTTGCATATCTTCCTCCTAAATAATCGAATACCATATATTATTATCAAATAGAGTATTGCTTTTCAGCGCTTATAATTGTATACTAAAACTGAATAAAAGTCAATATTTTGTAATAAAAATAATATCAAAAAAGTCCTTAAAATAATAAGCGAATCGTGAGTGCAAAGAGGGACTGAGATTGATAGGCTAAACACCGTATTTTTATTGAAGGAGGTAACATGAATAATATTTTTTTATTAAAATCAAAAACTGCAAAAAAATTGTACAAATATGTGAAGGAATTACCTGTTATTGATTATCATAATCATTTGTCTGTAGCTGACATCTCAGAAAACAAAAGATATAGTAATATATATGAGTTGTGGATAAAGCCTGACCCATATAAGCACCGTGCAATGCGTATGTGCGGTGTTGATGAAATTTATATAACAGGCGACGCTTCGGAGTATGAAAAATTCAAGGCGTGGTGTAGCATATATCCAAAGCTTGTCGGGAATCCGTTGTATGTATGGTCGCAAATGGAACTTGAAACAATTTTTGAGATTTCAGAAATACCTAATGAAGATAATGCAGAAGAAATTTATAAAAAGGCGAATTTATATCTGCAGCATAACGAAGTTACCCCTGAATTCTTATTAAATAAATTCAATGTAGAATTTAGTTGCCCGTGCGTGTCTTTGACCGACGATGTTTCAGCTTTTGAAAATAAAACAAATCTTGCACCGTCGCTGCGCGGAGACGATATTGTTTCACCAAATGTTGAAACGGTAAAAAAGCTTGAATCACTCACAAATACCATAAATAATCTGTCTGATTATAAAAAATCAGTAATAAAGAGACTTGACGTGTTAAAAAGTGTTAACTGTAAATTTTCAGACCATGCTCTTGATAATGGCTTTAAATTTTATGCTGATGACGGAGAGAATGATAAAAGATTCGAGATGCTTTTAGAAAATAAACTTACAGACTCTTCGGATTTTGAAAAACTATTTTCATATCTGCTTGTATTTCTTTGCAGTGAATATGCAAAAAGAAATATGGTCGTTCAGCTTCATATTGGTGCACAAAGATATACAAGTACTCGGTTGAGAATGCTTGCGGGTCCTGCCGGTGGGTTTGCCGGAATTGGAAACAATGCGGACATAGCTTCGCTTACTCAGTTTTTTGACACCTTGGAACAAGAATATAACTTGCCGAGAATCATTTTGTTTACATTAAACCCATCGGATAATGCAAAGCTCACTGTACTGTCAGGCTCGTATAGTAAAAATGGTGTATCAGGGCTTATCACACTCGGACCTGCTTGGTGGTGGTGTGACCATAAATATGGCATTTGCGAGGTACTTGAAAACGTTGCCACATTTGGACTACTTTCCAATTTTGTTGGTATGACGACTGATTCGAGAAGCTTCTTGTCTTTTGTAAGACATGATTATTTCAGACGCATTTTATGTGACTGGCTTGCAAAAAAGTTTGAAAATGATGAGCTTTGCTGTGGTATGGATGATTTAAATGTATTAGTTAAAGATATGTGTTATAACAATGCCAAGAAAGTAATGAAGGCATAAAGTTATGGATGAGAAATATTTTGAAAAATCTAAATTGTTATATAAAAACAAAAATATAAAGGAAACAGATTTAGAAAAAAATAATAAGGAGGCAAAAAAATGAATTTTAATGTAAAAGAAGAAATCATCGCGTTAACACCGCAATGGAAGGGCGAAAGATTGCCGGACGGAAGACCGAAGGTGGATGAAAAATACTTAAAGGCTTTAAAAACACTTACATTAGAAGAGGTATGGAAACCTATTTTTGTAAAAGGTTATGAAAGTCAGTTTGAGGGTAGATTACAAACACTTCATGATGATGGTAGAAAGCTTATAGGACGAGCTGTTACTGCTACATACTGTCCGTACAGACCAGACCTTGATGAGGTAACAAAGGATATAGGACGACTCGAGGGCAGAACAGGTACATACAATCAATGGGTGATAGACAATCTTATGGAATATGACGTTCCTGTAATTGATATGTATGATAAAATTTATAAGGGTACATATCTTGGCGGAAATCTTACAACAGCATTGAAAAATAAAACAAAGAACGAAAACGGCGGTGCAGTAATCTGGGGCGGTATAAGAGATACCGAGCAAATGAAAAAGGTTGAAAATACACAAGTTTATTATAGGGGAATTGATCCCACACCTATTCGTGACTTCATTATGACGGGATATAATACAGCAACAAGAATAGGTAATGCAATCTGCCTGCCGGGTGACGTTGTTTTCGGTGCAGGAGGTGGTGTTTTATTTATACCGAGCCATCTTGTGGAAGAAGTGGTTGGAGGAGCTGCAAAAACACAGGTTAAAGATTTATTTGGCTTTGAAATGATTAGTCTTAACAAATTTACAACAGCACAGATAGATAAAAACACATGGACAGAAGAAATGCTTGATTTGCTCATGGACTTTATAGAAAAAGATGACAGAGCAGCAGAGTATAGAGGACTTGACTGGACAGAGGAATACTATTTGGCAAGAAATGGTGATCCTAACGATACACAGTCAGCACTATAATTAAAATTTAGGAGGAAATAATGATGTTTAAAGAAAAAGTAGCAGTAGTAACAGGTGCAGCCGGTACACTTTCTTCAGAAATAGCGATACAGCTTGCGAATGAAGGAGCAAAGGTTGTTCTTGTGGACAGAAATACGGAAAATCTTGAGAAAGTATATAACCAGATATTTGCAAATAACGGCACAGCATATATATATGGCTGTGATATAACAAATAAGGAAGAAGTTTCAAAACTTGCAAAAGAGATTGAAACTAAAATTGGATTATGCGATTACCTTGTAAACGGTGCAGGTGGAAATAATATAAAAGCTATGCCCACAATTACTAAGTTTGATGAAAGAGAATTGACAAATGAACTGCCTGAAGGCGAAAAGGGTCTTTATAACATTGATTTGGACGCTTTTGAAGGTGTGTTGCATCTTAATACAATGGGTACAGTATTTCCTATACTGGAGTTCTCAAAACATATGGTAAAAAAAGGTGGAGGAAGTATTATTAATTTTGCCTCAATGAATACATACTGTCCTTTGACACGTTGCTTTGCTTATGCTATGAGTAAAGCCGCAGTGTCAAATTTGACTCAGTCTTTTGCAGCTTATTATGCGCCGGCGAATATTCGAATCAATGCGATCGCACCCGGGTTTATGGTAAATGAGAGAAGCAAAAATTATCTTGGTACAGTAGAAGAAGGTTTAACAAAGAGAGGCGAAGCGGTAATTGATCATACACCTATGGGAAGGTTTGGCGAAGCTTCTGATTTGATTGGATGTGTGAAATGGCTGTTAGATGAAAATGCTTCGGGATTTGTAACAGGAATCACAGTACCGGTTGATGGCGGATTTTTAACACTTAGCGGGGTGTAATAAGGAGAGATAATAAAATGATTACAGTAAAAAACCAAATAAAAAAGCAACAAAATAACTTTTGGAATAACTGTCTGTTCCATCCTACAGATGCAGTTGAAGATTCTTGGGGCAAAAGAATTCTTGACCGTATGGCGGATGATAAGTCGATACAAACAGTAAGAATTTATTCAATGTTTGAGGATATTGTTCTTATGGACGAAAACGGCAAGCTAACATATGATTTTAGAATTAATGATGTAAGATTGGATTATCTTGTTGAAAAAGGTTATAGCATTCTTTTGGCATATGGAATGATGCCCGAGTGTATTGCTGTATACAAAAATGCAAAATCATGCGTAAGTAAAAATAAAACAAGATATAAGGGAAAACTTATTAATACATCAATTCCAACAGATTATAAGCTCTGGGAAGAAATCTGCTATGAATATACTAAACATATTGTAGACAGATATGGCATTGACGTTGTTTCAAAATGGTATATTCAATGTCTTAATGAGCCAGATTATTCTGGATTTTTCATGTCTAATATTCCGGAAGAAGATATGGAAACGAGGTTGACGGAATACTGCAAATTGTATACGTCATTTGCAAGAGGAATTCTGCGTGTTTCTGAAAAACTACACTTTGGAGGACCTGCTCTGGCTTATAGGGGTGAATTCTTAAGAGGTTTTTTGGATTATACAAAAAATAACAGTATCAGACTTGATTTTATATCGTTACATAACTACGCCGGCTTAGGTGATGAAATGCACATAAAAAACCAGAAATTTTCAGTTAGTCAATGGTTGGAGAAGCTACAGAAGTATATTGATATTATTGCTGAACAAGGCTTTTCTGATACTGAACTGATTATTGATGAGTGGGGTATGGCTGCTGCAGGGTTTTATAATGTAGAAGAATGTCCGCCTTTCATTGCAAGGGAAACAGAGGTAATGTCTTCATATTATGTAAAATTAATTTGTCAGCTATTAAGAAAGGGTTGGAAGATTTCAAAACTCATCATATGTCTTTCCGGACAACACGAAATGGTAACAGATTTTTCGGGATTTAGAAATTTCTTTACATTGAATTTCTTTGCAAAGCCTATATATAATGCATATATTTTGGCTTCAAAATTACATGAGAATTTGATGGAGGTAAAGTCTGATAACGAGAATGTTTATATAATACCAACAAAAAATGATAAAGATGAATATGCTGTATTGCTTAGCTACAGTTCGGAGAATTTTGAGGAGGACTTGCCGGAGATTGTTGAGGAAATCACTTTTGATACAGACTTGACCGGCAAAAAGGCAACGGTTTACTGTATAGATAAAAATACAACAAATCCATATAGATTGTATCAGAAAAAAGGTATAACAGAATTGTCGGACGCGGATATAAAAGAGCTTCGTGAGGAGGGTCAAATAAAGCCGGTATCTGAATATACTGTATCTGATAAAATTGCACTGAAATTGATGGCAAATTCAGTCTTTTTGATAACTATTGAATGATTGGGGTATAAATATGTTATTAACTGATTATTTTAGAAGTGAAAGAGATTCAACGTGGGATTTTGCAAAACAATGCGGAGTGAATCACGGAGTGATACGCTTACCGGAAACAGCAGACTTTGATATTTGCGATTTTTCTCATTGGAAAGATGTATATAAACGATTTACAGATTTTGGTATAACTCCTGTTATAATTGAACCTATGCCGAATGAACTCCATGACCATATTAAAGTGGGTGACGAAAAACGTGATGAATGTATTGACAAAGTCATAAAAATGCTTTCGTTTATGGATAAACTGGATATTCGTACTATATGTTTTAACTGGATGGCGCATATCGGATGGCTCAGGACTTCAAGCGATATACAAGAGCGAGGCGATGCGTTGGTTACAGGTTTTAACTTAAATGATTTCGTACCAACAGATAAAAAAATCTCACAACAAGAGCTTTGGGATAATTATAAGTATTTTATAGACGCTGTTATTCCTTATGCAGAAAAATATAATATAAATCTTGCACTTCATCCGGACGATCCGCCACTTGAACGATTGGGCGGAGTTGAAAGAATAATGATAAGTGCAGATAATATTGCAAAAGCGATTAACCTCAGAAAATCAGAAAAACTTGGCATTACAATGTGTCAGGCGACATATAAAATGATGGGTGAGGATCTGTATGAGGTTATTCCGAGATTTGCTGATAAAATAATGTTTGTGCATTTCAGAAATGCAACTGGAACAAAAGAAAACTTTCGTGAAACTTTTCATGATAACGGCGATATTCCGATGGCGGAAATTATGAAGCTGTATAAAAAGTGCGGGATTGATGTTCCGGTCAGGGTTGATCATGTACCAACATTGAAAGGCGAGTGTACCGATGTTGCCGGATATGCAACGCTTGGACGACTTTTTGCGATAGGATATTTAAAAGGAATTCTGGAGTCGATGTAAAATATAATTACACACTTACAATACAGGAAAGCGAGATAAATATTATGAAATATTCAATCGATAACAGTTGGTGCTTTTACGAAGGTGATTGTAAATTTGAAAGTATGCAACGTGGATATACAAAGGCAGGCAACTGGGACTTTGGCTTTTCAGCAATAAATTTTGATGACAGTAATTGGACGAAGGTTGACCTTCCTCACGACTTTGTTATCAAGCACGAACCAACCTTCGTTGCACAATCGTGGGGTGAAGGCAGCGAGATTCCTGAAATGGGTTCAATAGATAGTTTGCGTACAAGCATAGGCAGTCTTTCAGGGGGCATAGCATGGTACAGAAAAAAAATAACCTTTAATTCGCTAAGAGATGATGAGCGCATATTCATCAAATTTGATGGAATATACAGAGATTGCAAACTATATGTAAACGAATATTTTGTAGCATCAAATATGAGTGGCTACATTGGTTTTGAGGCAGATATTACTGACTTCATAAACGAGGGCGAAAATCTAATTGCAATAAAATGTGATGCATCCGAATCCGAGGGTTGGTGGTATCAGGGCGGTGGCATCTACAGACACGTATGGATAGACAGACGCAAAGATGTTTATATAAGTGATGTGTATGCGAAGTCCAAAGTTCTTGGTGATAGTGCTGCTTTTTACATTCAGGCCGAAATTATGAACAAATCCGCTTTGGAATTTTTCGGCAATGTCAGTGCCACTATTACAGACAAAGCAAACAACACCTTCAATGCATCAACCGAAATATCAGCAAAATCATTCAAATACGGCAAAGCTGAAATCGAGATAATGATAAATAATCCATACCTGTGGAGTTGTGAAACCCCTGACTTATACAACGTCAAACTGACATTATCTAATGGCGATATATACGAGTTAACTACAGGCATCAGGGACATTAAATTTGATAACGAAAAAGGATGTTTTCTTAATGGCAAGCCAATAAAGATTAAAGGTGTCTGTGAACATCAGGACCATGCAGGTGTAGGTGTTGCAATATTCGACGGATTGTATGACTACAAGGTGAAAAAATTAAAAAGCATGGGAACAAATGCAATACGAATGTCGCACAACCCTTGCTCGGAAGAATTTTTGAATGCCTGCGACAGAAATGGTGTTCTTGTTATGAGTGAAAACAGACTTCTATCTAGCGGTGAAGATAATATGTCACAACTCAGACGACTTATCTTACGTGACAGAAATCATCCCTGTGTATTTATGCTATCAATTGCAAACGAAGAATCAAAAACGCAATTCTCGTATACCGGTGCAAAGAATGCCAAAACATTATACAACTATACAAAGAGCCTTTGGAATATTGACATTACAGAAGCACTTCTTTTCTGGGATATTAAGAATAAATGTCTTATAACAGATATGACACTTCCATCAAAGATAAATAAGTATGTTGATGTAACCGGACAAAACTACAACCATGCAGTTTGGGACGAGTTCAAAGAAGAATACAAAAATAAACCATTTATTTCCACAGAACAACGCTCCATTCCGCAGACTAGGGGATACTACATTACTGACCACGAAAACTGTCGTGTAGGTGTTATGGACAAAGATAATGGTTTCTTATTTGGCGAAGGTGAAGAAGTCTGGGAATTTGTTGATACTCGTGATTATGTAAGCGGTTTGTTTATATGGACAGGCTTTGACTATCACGGAGAGCCATCACCGTACAAATGGCCTGCAGTTGCAAGCCAATTTGGTGTGTTGGATTTATGTGGTTTTGAAAAAGATGGTTTTTATTATTACAAGGCAATGTGGGATAGCACACCATCAATACACATACTTCCACATTGGAATAAAATTGATGGAATGAACGAAGAAAGACAAGTGTGGTGTTATTCAAACTGCGATGAAATTGAACTCATACTTAATGGAAAGATAATTGACAAAAAACAAACTGAAAAGTATAGACACACAGAATTTACATGTACATATGAACCTGGTGAGTTAAAAGCAATAGGCTACCGAAATGGTCAGATTGTTTGCGAGGATTCAGTTGTAACATCAAAAGAAGCCTACGCAATTAAAGCACAAATTGAGGCTCAATACGATGAAAACGGGAGAAAGTTTTCTATTGTTAAAGTATACACTGAAGACATAGACGGCAATTATGTCCCTGATTCAGACAATTTGATTGTTGCCTCATCTGATGCCGAGGTTATAGGTTGCGGTAATGGCGACCCAATCAACCACAACAAAGCTTGTATCAACGAAAGAGCTTTATTCTCAGGACTTGCACAGTTTATTTTTGAGGGTGATGGTGAAGTCGAATTCACATCCGACGGTCTGCAAAGTATAAAAATGAAGTTATAAACAGGCACAAAAAGTTAGTTTTAATAATTATAAATGATTTTTATGACTTGACTTGACACGACCTATAATTGTTGGAAATAAAGCTTTTAAAATTTATCAAAATTATAAGGAGATAAATGGTTATGGCACTTATAGAATTAAAGTTTTTTAGCCAGATGTTAGGAATGCAAACAGAAGCATATGTCGTTATTCCTCAAAAATCCACGAAAGGTGAAATTGGAATTAAAGGAAACAGTAAAGATGAAAATTATAAATGTTTGTATTTGTTGCACGGTTTAAGCGATGATCACAGCATATGGCTTCGCAGAACATCCATTGAACGATATGCTGCTGATTATGGTGTTTGTATAGTTATGCCCTGTGGAGCAAGAAGTTTTTATACAGATATGAAGTATGGTGGAAAATATTTTTCTTATATAACTGAGGAACTTCCACAGATAGTAAGTGAATTTCTTAAAGTTTCAAATAAAAGAGAGGACACTTATATAGCAGGTCTTTCTATGGGTGGTTATGGAGCACTTAAGGCAGCTTTGAAAAAACCAGAAACGTTTTGTGCAGCGGCGGGTTTATCGTCGGTTGCAAATATTAAAAATGGTATGTTTAATGATGCTCTTGTGCCTGTGTTTGGGGAAGAATTAAATATTCCTGATGAAGAAGATTTGTTTTTCCTTGCTGAAAAAACCAACTTAAATCGACTTAAGCCCAGAATTTTTATGGGTGTAGGAACGGAAGATTTTTTATATGATTCAAATGTCAAACTAAAAGAACATTTTGAAAATCTTGATTATGACTTTACATATCGTGAATCATCCGGCATACATAGTTGGGGATTTTGGGATGAATACATACGGTATGTGTTGGAATGGATGTTTAGATAAGTTAAAACTATAAATAAAATTCTTAATTACGGTCATAGAATCTTTTTTCTATGATCGTAATTAAAGATGCGGACTTTATTGAAACATAAGATTTGAGATAAGGAGTGATTGAATGGATAAATTTATACCCGTAGTAGTAATAAAAGTAATTGAAGATGTTGATAAAATTCTACCTGCATTAAAAGCAAATGACGTTAACTGTGCTGAAATTACATTTCGTACAGAATGTGCTGCAGAAGCTATTAAGCTGGCAACAGAAAAGTATCCGGAAATGAATATAGGTGCTGGAACTGTTATAAACAGCGAACAATGTAATGAAGCAATAAACGCTGGAGCAAAATTTATTGTTTCACCTGGTTTATCCATTGGTGTAGCAAATGTTTGTAAGGAGAAGGGAACACCTTATTATCCCGGATGCGTTACGCCTACAGAAATCATACAGGCACTTGAACTGGGAATTACCACAGTAAAGTTTTTTCCAGCAAATGTTTACGGTGGACTTAATGCTCTTAAAGCACTTGCAGCGCCATTTCCTCAAATAAAGTTTATTCCTACAGGAGGAGTAGACAGAAGCAATATTGATGAGTTTTTGGCATTTGACAAGGTGGCAGCTATTGGCGGAAGTTTCTTTGTGAAAGAAGCTTTGGAAAAATATAATGCACAATAGAGGTGTGAACTTGGATATAATTAATGTTTTAAAATCCAGACGTACGGTTAGAAGCTTTACAGATGACCCAATAAAAAAAGAATGTATCATAGAAATGATTGACTGTGCAAGAGTATCGCCAAGTGCAGCCAATATGCAATCCATTAAATATTTAATTGTAGATTCATTTGATGATAGAAAAGCAATATTTTCTCATATCAAATATGCAGGCTATATCCAAAATTGGAATCCTGAATTTTCAGAAAGTCCTGTTGCCTATATAGCGGTGCTCAATGATACTGATATTCAGAAAACAAATGGCATTACTGAGTGTGATTGTGGAATTGCAATGATGTCCATAATTATGTCAGCAACTGATATGGGAATTGGCAGTTGTATTCTTGGAGCGATTGATAAAGATGCGATAAGGAGACTTTTAGGAATCAAAGAGCAGTATGATTTAATGTATTTGATAGGACTTGGAATTTCAAAACAGAACAACCTACAGTTTGATTCTGATGATAGTGTTAAATATATTCTTGATGAGTCTGGTAATTTTCTTGTGCCAAAAAGGACATTGGACAATATATTGATAGACAAAGGAGAAATTTACAATGGCTAAAATAGTAACAATGGGAGAAATAATGCTAAGACTTTCTACTCCCGGAAATGAAAAATTTATTCAGGCAGATGAGTTTGATGTGTGCTACGGTGGCGGAGAAGCAAATGTGGCAGTATCACTTGCAAACTACGGACACGATGCAGAGTTTGTAACAAAGGTTCCTGAAAACCCAATCGGTGAATGCGCAGTAGCAGCACTTAGAAAGCATAATGTACAAACAGGGAATATAGCAAGAGGCGGAGAAAGACTTGGCATATACTTCCTTGAAACAGGTGCTGCAATGAGAGCATCAAATGTTGTATATGACAGAGCACATTCTTCAATTTCAACAGCAGTAGCTGCAGATTTTGATTTTGATAAAATCTTTGAAGGTTGTGATTGGTTCCACTTTACAGGAATTACTCCTGCAATTTCAGATATGGCTGCAGAGCTTACAGAAGTAGCACTTAAGGCTGCTAAAAAGCATGGCGTAAAGGTATCTTGTGACCTTAACTTCAGAAAGAAGCTCTGGTCAAGTGAAAAAGCTCAAAAGGTTATGTCAAACCTTATGCAATATGTTGATGTATGCATCGGAAATGAAGAAGATGCAGAAAAGGTACTTGGCTTTAAGCCGGGCAATACTGATGTAACAAGCGGTGAGCTTGAACTTGCAGGTTACAAGAGTATTTTTGAGCAAATGGTTGAGAAGTTTAACTTCGAGTATGTAATTTCATCACTTAGAGTATCACATTCTGCATCAGATAACGGTTGGTCAGCTTGTATCTACTGTCGAGATACAAAAGAATTCTATCACTCAAGAGAATATAGAATTTCTCCTATCGTAGACCGTGTTGGCGGCGGAGATAGCTTTGCAGGCGGAACAATCTGTGGTTTCCTTGATGGAAAGAACTTTAAAGAGGCACTTGAATTTGGTGTTGCAGCATCAGCTCTCAAGCACACAATTCCCGGTGACTTCAACCTTGTTTCAAGAGCAGACGTAGAAAGCCTTGTTGAAGGGGATGGATCAGGCAGAGTTCAGCGGTAAAATAGCAAATTCATATATCACAAGCGTGTTGTCGGCTATGAAGGCGGAGACCTGTTGGTGCGAGAAACTATTTCTCAAATAAACAAGCTCTGGGAAAATGATAAAAATTGAGGAAAAGTAATAGAGAGTATAATATAACTATCGGCAATTATTTGCTTAGTATCTGATTTTTTTATATTAAGAGGGAAATAAATGTTATGTTGTGCGGAGTTTTTTGTTCTATCTTAATATGAACTTGACACCGAAAGGCCTGCATCTAAACCTTATGCGATGCAATTACAAGGAGTATCATTTAGATACAAGCATGATTTCTCAGCGTTTATGCGGGGGTGAGCCGACTTTATAAAAATGTAAAAACGATATGTAAAGGTAGATATAAAGGGTATTCTACCAACAGGAACAAAAAATCGGGCATTTTAGGCTATTTACAACAATAAAACAGAATAAAAAGGACATAAAATAATAGCGGAAGAATGGCTGAAAGTTTGCGATAATATTTTAAAAGAATGAGGTTGATGATATGAATAAAAATGAATTTATTGATAATTTAATGCAAAAAATGACTGTTGCAGAAAAAGTTGGACAGCTTAATCAATGCGGTAATTCAATTTATGATGAAAGCTACAAGATTGGCTGGGATATATTGAGAAAGGGCGGCATAGGTTCATTTCTTGGAATAACGGATGTAAATAAAACAAATGAATTGCAAAAGGTTGCCGTTGAAGAAACAAGGCTTGGAATTCCTTTGTTGCTTGGATATGATGTAATTCACGGATTCAAAACAGTATTCCCGACACCATGGTCGGAGGCTTGCTCATGGGAACCTGAATTAGCAAAAAGAACTTCTTCGTTATCGACAAAGGAAGCGGCATACAATGGTGTAAATTTAATATTTGCACCGATGGTTGATATTTCGAGGGATTCAAGATGGGGAAGAATTTATGAAGGTGCAGGAGAAGATACATATCTTGGATCCAAATTTGCTGAAGCAAGAGTTTTAGGTATTCAGGGAGAAGACTTAGCTGATGGAGAACACTGCGCTGCATGTACAAAGCATTTTATTGCTTATGGTGCAGGAATTGGTGGGCGAGATTATAATAGTGTAGATATTTCAGAACAAAACCTGTTTAATACATACATTCCACCATTTGAAGCGGCTATCAAAGCAGGAACACGCTCAATTATGACCGCATTCCATGATTTAAACGGAGAACCTTGTACAGGAAGTAAATATCTTCTTACCGATGTTTTGAGAGATAAACTTAATTTTGAAGGATTTACACTTTCCGATGCTGGTTCTTGCAGTCAGCTACTTGTTCACGGTTTTACTGAAAATTATAAAGACACAGCAAAAACAGCAATAAATGCAGGCCTTGATATGGAAATGTCCAATGGTATATTTACATATTCAGAAAATTTAGAAGAATTAGTAAACGAAGGTCTTGTTTCGATAGAAACATTAGACAAAAGTGTAAGACGAGTTCTTGAGGTTAAATATGACCTTGGTCTTTTTGAAAATCCTTATAAGAATATAGATAAAGCAAATGCTGTATTGTTAACTGATGAGGCACGGGAATTGTCATTGGAAGCAGCAAAAAAATCAATAGTCTTGCTTAAAAATGATAATGTTTTGCCGCTCAGTACAGAAAAAATAGCTCTTGCAGGAAAATTGGCAGATAACAGAGAAGAAATGCTTGGTGGCTGGGCAGGTCGGGGTAATGCAGATGATTGTGTATCGTTGTTTGATGCACTTAGTGTGCCGATGGCGGATGATAATTATTCTAATTCAGATATTGTTATTGCTTTTATTGGTGAAACTCGTAAAATGAACGGCGAAGCGAAAAGCAGAGCAAGAGATGTTGTGCCGGAAGAGGATATAGAACTTTTAAGAAACATAAAAAAAGCGGGCAAGAAGCTTGTAACAATCGTGAATTCGGGCAGACCGCTTGTGCTTAAGGAAGTAAGCGAGTTGTCTGATGCATTGCTCTTTTCCGGCGCGTTGGGAACAGAAGCAGGAAATGCATATAAGTCTGTGCTGTTTGGAGAATTTAATCCTTCAGCAAAGCTTGTAAGTTCTTTCCCGGAATCTGTGGGACAACAGCCGCTCTACTACAATAAGAACAATACAGGCAGACCGACAGGTGATGATCAAAGATGGTCGACAAAATATATTGATTCAAAAATAACACCGCCGTATTATCCATTTGGATTTGGATTATCATATACAAATTATGAGTATTCCAATCTTAGAATATCGAACAAAAATCCTGACATTAATGACGAAATAAGAATTGCGATTGATGTTGAAAATGCTGGAGAACATGACGGAGAAGAAATCGTACAGTTATACATAAGAGATCTCGTTGCAAGCAGTGTTCGACCGATAAAAGAATTAAAAGGATTTAAAAAAGTATTTGTTAAATCCGGTCAGAAAGTAACTGTTGAAATTCCGCTTGATATAAATACATTGGGATTCTACAACAGAAAACTCGAATATATTGTTGAACCCGGCGAGTTTGAAATAATGGTTGGTGCAAATTCGGAAGAATATTTGAAAGATAGCATATTTGTCAAGTAGGGTATGTCCCCCCGATTTTGTGTGAACTCCAAAATGATAATATAATCTAAGTTTTTTTGGGGGCGAAATCCACATTTCAGGATTTTACCCCTCAGCTACAATATAACATAAAAATACGAGCACGTCAGATGCGCTCTTGACGTGCTCGTATTTTTACGTTAATTTGACAGTCTGTCTGCTAAGAATATTTCAAACTGAGAATGTATTTGTCCCCATTCACGACGATATCATCTTGGAGGACTATTTAAGAATTTACACAAAATTTTGGACAGTCTCACAGCCTCTTTGAAATTTGTGTGGGTTTTGAACAGCTACTTTTTTGATATAAAGCTATGGCAATATGTTATTTAGGCCGAACTGTTTTGGATGTAGTCTGCGACAGTATTAAAAATTTATTCGTTAGGGTATATATTCTTTAACTTTCCCCAAAAATATTTTGCAAGAATTTCTCCACCTTTTTCTGTTAAATGTATTTGGTCTTGTACGAGTGTGTCATCTTTGATAGTACGATAATATCCTAGACACGACTCGCTTGCGCCGTTCCAATACTGAATGCCATGCATACGGCAAATGGTAGCAACTGAATCTTCCCACTCCAACCATTTTTTTATAGTGTGACTTGTGGGAGTATGTTTTACATTAGCATCATCATGCTGATATCGACTCCGTGATGCAGTCAGAATAACAATAGTAGCATTTGTGTTTGTGAGCAGATATTCAATGATTTGATTAAGGTTTCCACAGAAAGTTTCATCGCATACATCTGTTACCTCACCAAGTTCTCCCTCTGTATCATTAGGGATAATTTCAACTGTGATTAAATCTGCATCAGCTTTCCCGTCAGTAAGGCACATACATCTTGATTTGATACTATCTTCTCCGTGTAGCTTCGGAATAATGCCGCTACCAGCTTTGCCAAAGTTATGTTCAACAAGACCTGACAACTGGCTTAGTTTTTCAGAGTAATATCCTGTTTTGCCACCATTAATTGTGCCATCTGATTTTAGACCTATATATTTTCCAACAAACGAATTAGCTGTCATAGAAGTTCCATAACAATACCATTTTTTGCCTTTCCATTGTTCCATAATGATTACCTTTCTTATCTTATCATATTTTTTACTTGTTCCGACATAGTAGCACACAGCACTCCATATGTTTAATTTGGACAATAAGCTTATAAATCATCTTTTAAACATAACATCTTTTTCGTATTGCCTAAGATCGGTTAACCATTGTTCATTGTTAAAAATGTTATTTGTTAAGCAATAATACTCCCATACGCTGTTTGAGGGTAATCCTTTGAACTCATCCATCAATGCAAGACGAAGAGTGTAGTCACCCTCATCCTCTGCCTTATGTAGCATAGAAACAGGCTCTAACATAGCTGCAAGAAGAGCTTTTTTTGTAGCACGGGTGCCGATAGTCCATGCTGCAACTCGGTTGATGGAAGCGTCAAAATAATCTGTGCCAATAAATGCATTATCAAGTACGCCGCAACGTACGATTTCGCGCATCATATTATTTGTCTTTTCATCATTTAACACCACATGGTCAGAATCCCAACGAATTCCACGTGTAAGATGAGCCATAAAGCGGTCGGAGAATACCATAACAGAAGAAATCTTGTCACTGACATTTTCTTCACAGTGGAAATGCCCTAAATCGAGGTTCATAATAGTATTACCTATACCATTTGCTCTTGCATGACCATGGTAAGATAAATAAAAGTCATTTGAACCAACTGTATATTCTTCCACTCCTACTGCAAAAAGCTTGGGTTCTAAAGCGTCATACACATAATCTGTTGAAATTTTCTTCTTTGAAAAAATCTCATCAAAAGATTGTTTCATAAGTTCTCTGTATTTCATACGGTTTGCAGGCATATCCTTCATCCCGTCTTGTACCCAGGTGTTGAAAACGCAAGGAGTTTCTAATTCTTTTCCGATAGCTTCCGCAATTTCACGAACAGCCTGCATATGCTTCACCCAAAAACTACGGATTTTTTCATCGGGATGAGAAATGGTCAGACCATCATTTGCATATGGATGTGAAAAAGTAGTGGCATTCATATCCAGACCGACGCCATTTGCTTTTGCCCATGCAATCCAGTTTGCAAAATGGCGGGGAGCATATTCATCACGGTCGATATCTTTTTCGTAATTTTCTCCGTAGCTTGAATGCAAATTAACCTTTAAAGCTCCCGGAACATACGAAATAAACTTTTCTAAATCCATGCGATATTCTTCAGGATTGCGAGGTCTTCCGGGATAGTTTCCTGTAACCATCAATCCGCCACTTGCTCCTGCACCACTGCTTTCAAAACCGACGATGTCATCCCCTTGCCAACATGGAATGGAAATGGGAATTGTGTGAAATTTTTTGAGCACGGCATCAGTATCTACACCGTATTCGGCATATACTTCTTTTGCATTTTCGTAAGCTTTTAATATTCTTTGTTCATTCATTTGTTATCCCTCCAACATAGAAATTGTAATATTTGCACCGTTGATTCCAACGTAAGCGCCGTCTTTTACTTCAGGGGCATCAGGATGTGCCAAAAGCCATTTGTTGACTCCAAAACAGAACTTATCCTCAATTGATTTTACTGTAAATTCTCTTTTGGGAGCATTGGTACCTTTAGGTAAAACACAAATAGCACGATAGCCTTTCGGATTTACATTAAATGGTGCATAATGTAGGGTAGTTCCATACAATTCCACACCTGTTCCTGCCGGTACTAAAAAGGCTTTACACAATGCTGAATCTACTTTGCCATCTATGATATCCTGCTCTTTTCCCAAAACCAGAATCATATCGTCCAATGCAATGTTGAATTCGCTGCTTTTGTGGTATTCTAAGCAGTTCATTGTATGGTTTTTTCCGTTGACATATCCCAGTTGAACCGGATATCCGCCAAAACCCCGCAGACACATTTGTTCAGCAGCTTCTGTTTGTTCTAATTTATCGAAAGATGCCTCATAAACAATGCCTGTTTCGGGGATTTCGGTAGTTTCCATGTGTTTTGCCAATTCCTCGTAGCAATAACCTTCTAATATTTTTCCATATTCTGAAAATTCACAGTCGGTTACCTTATAAAGCTTCATATGTTTTCCTCCTTTTTATGAAATTATTTTTCTATCATATCCTTATTACAAACAATAATACCTTTTATATAGCCTGCAGGCTTGTTTTCCAAAGTGTCAAACGCCTTGTTGATATCTTCAAGGTCGAACTTGTGAGAAATAAGCGCCTCGTTGTTGATTGCACCATTGTTAATCAGCATAGCGGCACGTCTTAAATCTTCTTCCGGATCTACAGAGAATGATGGGGAGGTGCCGATTATTGATAAACCTCTGCCAAATACAGGACTAAAATCAAATTCCTTCACAGGCTTTTCGTGTGAACTCATGATTATAAGCCTGCCTCTGTCTTTAAGATAACATGTACAGGTACTGAGCACTTGTTCTACGCCTGTTCCTTCAATTACAAAGTCTGCCATAACGCCGCCTGTTATTTCTTTTATTCTTTCCTCGGCATTTTCTGTCTTTGAGTTGATAGTATGTGTGGCACCGTGCATTTTTGCAAGCTCAAGTTTTTTGTCATCAATGTCTATTGCAATAAGTTGGGAAAGAGAGTTGCCTGCAAGTGACTGAATACACCATTGCCCCATAGCTCCGCAGCCCACAATAACGCCTGTGTCACCAACCTTTGGTGCTGCACCTGCAAGCGTTGTAGCAATACATTTAATCGGCTCACCCATTGCATTTATGTATTTTACTTCAGGGTTTACTTTGTAGCACATACTTTCTTTAGCTACATTATATTTTCCAAAGCCGCCGAATTCGTAAGATGTAATTTTATCACCGGGCTTGAACCTTGTAACATTTTCACCTACTTCAATTACTTCGCCGCTCCATTCGTGTCCGAGTTTTGCAGGAAACTCAGAGTACATTCCGCCGTTTGATTGCCAGAAGTTAAGCTCCCAGTTACATAGACCGCATACTGCCACCTTTACAAGAACCTCGTCTGCTTCCGGCTTTAAATCTACTTCTTTAATTGTAAACTTTCTCTTTTCTGTAAGATAAGCACGTTTAGTAATCATAATTTATTGCTCCTTAATTTATAATTTTTTTGTAAACACCTGCTGTCAAATCAAAACAATCACCATTTAAGTTGACATGTGCAGTTGTGTTGAAGGGTACTTCTATTACTACCTCTATATTTTTTTCTGTTCTGTGCCAGTTGACAGAGATTGTACCGTATTCTGTTTCAATTGATGTTTCAAGGAAATTAAGCTCCCTGGCAAAGTATGGCTTAAGAGTAAACTCCTTATAACCACCCAATGGCTTAATTCCTGATAACCCGTAAAACAGCCATGAGTCTGCTGATGAAAAAGCTGTATGGTTTCTTGAGCCGTTACCCTCCCATGTTTCCCATAGGGAAGTGGCGCCATTTTTTATCATGTTTCCGAGGCTTGGATATTCGCTCCCAAGCATCATTTTAAGTGCAATATCGTTTCTTTCAAACTTGTCAAGAACATTCAGCACAAATTTTGTGCCCGAAATTCCTGTTTCGAAACGGAAATTGTTTTTTGTTATGCTTTCAATAGCTTTTTCAAGAACTTCTGCTTCCAATTCCTTTGGCACTATATCCACAAACAGAGGGAACAGATTACAGCCCTGCTCGCCTGTTACATATAGTCCGTCTTTTAAAAGACTGTTGACAGCTTCTACGGATAAAAGTCTTTCTTCTTCAATCCATTTTTCAACCTTTTCGCCTAAAATATCAAGCATTTTGGTGTATATATCAATACAATAGATGTAATATACAGTGTTTACGAGCATAGGCGGGATTTTAATTTCATCAAGGTGTGGCTCACTCCATGGGTATTTGCTCGGCATACACCAATCCCCTAAACACCAGCTTCCCGGTTCTTCACATGTAACAAGACCATTTTCTCTTTTTTTTGTCAGATATTCAATCCATAATTTTATATGAGGTGCAGCCTTCTTAATAATTTCCTTGTTTTCGTATTGCATATACATATTCCAAGGAACAACAGCTATACCGCTGCCCCATGCAGGGCCTCCACCGCCACCATTAAATGGAGCAGTATGGGGAACAAATCCTGTTTCTAAGTTTTGGGCATTTATTATATCATTTACCCATTTACTGTACATCTCTTCTGCATGAAAATTATACATAACAGAAAGGGAGGATAGCTGTCCGTCGCATGTATAGCCAAGTCTTTCTCTGTGCGGGCAATCCATCGGTACACAGCCGTGAGTGTTTGTAAGCTGAGTATTTACGGATATTTCATGGATTTTGTTTAAAAGGTCCGCAGAACAGTTAAATGATGTCCTCATTTTCAGGTCAGTGCATACATAGTGTACCTTTACATCGCTGATTTTCACACTATCCGGTGCAACAATTTTAAAGTACCTGAATGCATGCCAAACGAATTTTGGAACATAAACCTGGTCCTTACTTCCATTTAATATAAATACATCTTTTTGGATTTGGTCTTTGTCTGATTCCTCATATCCCACAGTTGATGTGTAATCAAGGTTTCCGCTTTCATCAATATCCTCGGAAAAATATAGTTCTACCTCATCACCCGACTTACCTGTGCAGGTGATTTCAACAAAACCCGTAAGGCATTTTCCTGCATCATATACATCATTCAGGCGTGTGGGAATGTAAGTGTTTAAAATTCGTTCAGGTGGGCATAGCTGCTTTTCAATTGTCCCTGTGGGTGCCGAGGTTAGTTTTACGCTTTTTTTAGTTCCTTTAATTCGGGAATCATAAATTTCTCCGTAGAAAATATTATCATAAACAATAGGGCTTTCTTCGCATAAACAGCTTTCGTCGCTTTCTATAACCTGACTGCCATTTGTAAGACGGAAGAACATTTTAAGCTCGTCACCATAATCAAATGTTCCTTCAACAATTCGTCCGTCTTGTCTGTACCAGCCGTTACCGAGCCACACTGATATTTCATTTTTACCTGTTTTAAGATACTTTGAAACCTCATAGCACAGATATTTTACGGTTTTTCGAGTAGTGCTATTATAAGGGTATTTAAGGTTTTTGTATATAACATCACTGTAATCTGTTCTTACAGGGCTCATTATTTCGTCAGAAACTTTCAAGCCGTTTATGTACACCTCAAAAAAACCAAGACCGCATATATTCAGAGGCACATAATCACAAACTTCTTCAAGCTCAAATTCGCGTGTTATTATGGGCGAATTGATTTCTTTATCAGCAGTAATCCATTTTAAACTGTCAAAATCATAAAGCCCAGTAATAAATTGAGAAGTATCACTTTCGTATTTACCTTTATCAGTAGTTACAATAACTTTCCAAAAATATTTTGTATTTTCTTTAAGTTTTTCTCCGCCGTATTCTATATGTGTGGAATTGTCAGATAAAACAGTATTGCTGTCCCATACCACATTACCGTCAGCTGTGCTGACGGTAATGTGGTATGAAAGTTGATTTTTGTCATTTCCTTCCTTCAATATCCAGGAAAATACGGGGATAGTTTCAGTTAAACATTTAGTTGTTATGATACACATAATTTACCTATCCTATATAATGTCTTATCTTATTTCTTCGCAGCGCTTTAAAATCGCATCAATCTTTTCCTGAATTTCAGCGTCTGTCCAATCGCAGTGAAGTGTTACATGGAAAGTGCGCTCAACAAGGTCATTTGTCTTTGGAAGCATTTTATCTGAACATTCCATATTAAGACCCTTGTTTTGTGGTAAACTGTATGGGTTAAGCTGTTCGCAGTGTGCACCTCTCTTTTGCATAACAGGTCCCCAGTTGTAGTAAATGTGTTTGCCACTGTTTACAACAAGGTATCCGGGAAGAGTTTCATCTTCGGCAAACTTCTTTGCAACTGCTGCATCTTTGAAGCGGAGAGGGAGGTGTGTTCCCAAATCGCCCTCAATGTCATGGCTTGGTGCTATTGTAAATAGGTCGCAATTTGAAAGAGCCTCTGTCATTTTCTTTTTAACTTTCTTAAGGTCTTCAATAATTCCGTCCATACGAGTTAGCTGAACGTTCATAACAGCAGCAGTTATTTCGTTTGTACGCATTTGTGTACCCATAAACACAGGTTCTGTAAATTCTCCTGCATATGGTCTGAATGCTGCGCCGCCATCGTGATAAATCATAGCACGGTCATAAGCTTTTTTGCTGTTAGTAACAATTGCGCCGCCTTCGCCGGCTGAAATAAGCTTCCAGTAGTTAAAGCTGAATGCGCCTGCATCGCCAATGCTTCCAAGTCTCTTGCCTTTGTAGCGTCCGCCGTCTGCCTGACATGCATCCTCTACTATTACAAGGTTATACTCCTTTGCAATTTCGCAAATAGCGTCCATATTACAAGGATATCCGCAGATATGTACAGGAATAATTGCTTTTGTGTGCTTTGAAATCTTCTTCTTGATGTCTTCAACATCAATTGTCATTGTTTCGTCAATTTCTGCAAGTACAGGAATAGCACCTACTGCAAGCACTGCGCTTGCACTTGCCATAAATGTGTATCCCGGAACAATAACCTCATCGCCAGGTCCAATACCCATACCAACAAGAGCAGAAATTAATGCACCTGTTCCTGATGACATCAGAATAGCATATTCTGTGCCAATTGTTTTAGCCCACGCTTCTTCAAACTTTTCTGCTTCCTGACATGCTTTGTTAACACGGAAAAGCTCTTTTGTAGCTATTACGCGTGCAACTGCATCTGCCTCTTCTTTACCCATTCTGAACATAATTTAGTCCTCCTTAAATTTTATAATTATATTGCATATAATTTATTTAACAGTTTAATGCTTTCAGATACCACATTTTTGTCGGTTCCGTCCACAAATCCCGGAATAGTGGCTGCTCTGAAAGAGTCTACCTCGTATCCTCCATATGGAAGTTGTTCCTCTGTTGGAATATACCCAAAGCTTCCTTCTGCAAGTCCAAGCCACAATGTTTTCTCAAACGGAGATTTTTCTGCAAGTGATTTTGCAAGGTTGTGAAATGCTTCAAAAGGGAATGGTGCAAGCGCCAGGTTTGAAAGTGCCACTACGGTTTGATGAATTTCCATTGTTTTCGGTGGTTCAACCTTGTCCTCATGCATTTTTTTTAGCTTTTCAAGTCTTGCATAAGTAGTAATATCAACCTCAATCAGCTTTTCGGGGTCACCCATAGCTTCCATTTTTTCTATAATTGATTCAAGGGTTGGCATTTCAATTAGTGGAAGTGACAATGTGCCTGAAACGGTTTTTAATTCAGGTACAAAAAAGTCTTTTGCATTTTCTATCGCCTTTTCCACATCATCAGCAGCTATAAGACCTACTTCTTTTGCCAATGCTTCATCGCCTGTTGTTTTTCCGTTAGAAAGACGAGGACCAATATCGCCCTCAGCACCGTTTATATACATACATGGAGCTTTTGTAATTTCCTCAGCTCTATCTATCATATAACCGGGCCAATCTCGGGTTACGGATAAGTTTTCGCCTGAAGCTGTAGGATGACATGCAAAATGAATTATTGTTCCGATATTCTCACCGTTTAGGTTTTTGAACTGTATTGCTGTCATTGTCGGATCATATGGTCCGTCCGGATTTTGACCGAGTATTACCTCTCCATCAGGGGTGACCTCACGTCTGTTAATTCCGGCAAGAGATTCGGTTGTTCCAATGGCCATAACAGCATCCTGCATATTTTCAATAGCAGCTTTTGTAGCCGCAACACTTTTGGGAATAAGAATGTTATTTATATATTCCTCATCTGCACTGCCCCATCCGGCAACTGTTGTTGTGATAGGTGCCGAATGTGTATGTATTGCACTGTATATAATGTTTTCTTTTTCTATACCGCAGCTATCTGAAATTGCTTCAGCAATCTGTTGACAGTTGATAAGATTCAACGAACAAACTTCTGCACTTATAAGTACAACAGTTTTGCCGTCTTGATTTAAAGCAACTGCTTTTACGAAAATGTTATCAAGCACCTTTTCCGCAGGGCGGATGGAAGGGTAGCCGTAAAGCAATGTACCAAGTGACGGGGTAATATCTGCTTTTGCCATTCCGGCTTTAAATGATTTCATTATGTTGACCTCCTTGCTTGTAGTTTTACTATTATAATACTATCATAAATATATGCATTATACAATCCCGCATACAGACAATTTTTACCCAAAAATTAACATAAAGCTGTATTTAAAGAAACATATCAATAAATACAGCTTTAATTTTATATTATAATATATTTTCTGTATGGAGTTTTTCAAAGTACATATTTCTGTATTCTCTCGGTGTCATACCAATATATTTTCGAAAAACGCGGCTAAAGGTTTTTGCTACGGGAATTCCTACCATTTCACCTATTTCTCCGATGGAGTAAATTTTGTTCTGTAAAAGGTGAATAGAAATATTTATCCTGTGAAAGTTAAGGTAGTCGTGAAAGGTTGTATTTGTAATAAGTTTGAACAATCTGCAAAAGGCACGGGGATCATAACCCGCGTATGAAGCGGCACGCTCCAGTGTTATTTCTTCATTATATTTTTCATGCACAAGGTCAAAAACTTTTTGTATTTTTATATAGCTTTCCAGATTTTTTTGTTTCTGTGTACTTTGCTTTTCCATTGGTACACATCGGACAACCATAGCGAACACTTCAAAAAGTATGCCTTGTATTACCCATTGATAACCGGCGTTTCTGTTAATGTATTCTTTGTAAAGTCTTTTAAGGGGCTTTATAAGCCTGCTTTTATATGGCAAATCATCAGTAGGGGTAATATGACATTTAGTAAATTTTTGTAGGGCAATATGGTTATATTCTGTACCTAAAAATTGTGAGCCAAGCTCCAGTACTAAAGCTGTAGCTTTTTCTTCTATAATAATTTCATGCATGGCAAGACTGCTTATAAGAAGTATACTGCCCTGCACTAAATTATATTCTTCACCTTCTATTATTACTTTAATTTCTCCCTGTACACAGTATAGAAGCTCTATCTCGCTATGACAATGAGCTGCATATGAATTGTATGCACAAGATACAAAGTAAGGATTTTGTCCAAATAGTAAATTTTGATATTTCATATGTTCACCTGCTTAAAATATGTTAAATTCAAGATAATTATAACATGATAAATTGACAAAATCAATAATATACATATAATTTTGCAAATTTTTGGGTAAAAGTTGTCTGCGTATGGGATTGTATGACACATATATTTGTGGTAATATTATGATAAAGACATTTTAACGGAGGAATAAATTATGTATAGAATTGGTAAAGAAGAAGCAGATGCAGTTGCAAGAGTTATTGATTCAAAGCAACTTTTTAAAATCAATGACGGACTCAAAGAGGTGGAAAACTGCGAAAAAGAAATGAAAGAAATATTTGGGACAAAAAATGCTCTACTTATGACTTCGGGTAAGGCGGCGCTTATATCAGCGCTTGTTGGTATGGGTATAGGCCCTGGTGATGAGGTAATTGTTCCCGGTTATACATATCTTGCTACTGCAATCGCTGTAGTTGCTGCAGGTGCTATTCCTGTGATTGCTGAGGTTGACGAAACGCTTACACTTTCACCTGTTGATTTTGAAAGAAAGATTACTCCACATACAAAAGCAGTAATTCCTGTACACATTCAGGGTTTTCCTTGTAATATGGAAAAAATATGTGAAATTGCTGGTAAGCATGGTATAAAGGTTCTTGAGGATGCCTGTCAGGCAGACGGTGGAAGCTTTAAGGGTAAAAGACTTGGAACGTGGGGAGAAGCTGGTGCTTTGAGCTTCAACTTCTTCAAAATTATAACTGCCGGTGAAGGTGGTGTGTTGTTTACAGACAATTCAGAAGTTTGGCAGAGAGCGCTTATTTATCACGATAGCAGTGCGGTAGCGTTCTTTGGCGACCAGCTTCATGATGTTGAGGAAGACGTGTTCTGTGGAACAGAGTATCGTTCAAATGAAATTACAGCTGCAATTCTTAGAGAACAGCTCAAAAAAATGGATACAATTCTTGGGGATCTCAGAAGAATTAAGAAAACTATGATGGATGCCCTTTCTTCAGACTATAAATTTATCCCTTCATACGATATTGAGGGCGACTGTGCAACTACTATTGCATTTAGATTTGATTCAGAAGAAGATGCACGTCGGTTTGCTGAAAGCAAAGGAGTGGACGGCAGACTTCCTATTGATACAGGTAAGCATGTCTATACAAACTGGACACCTATTATGAATAAAAAAGGAGCGTTCCATCCTCTTATGGATCCTTTTAAGATGGAAGCAAACAAGGATATTGTTCCTGATTATAAGCCTGATATGTGTCCCGAAACTCTCAAGTGGCTTTCAAGAACTGTTTATGTAGATATTAATCCGGATTGGACTGATGAACAGATTATAGAAAAAATAGAAATTTTAAGGGCTGCAAAATAAAAGCAAAAAAATCGTAGCAGTTGCTACGATTTTTGATTTTGACTAAAAATCACAAAATTATTATTGAGAAGAGGTATTTTAAGTTGAAAAAGAGAACGTCATTTATATTTACCATAATAGGTACAATGGCAACAGGGTTTGCAATTGGTTCGTTGCTTACCCCCAACAAAGTTGTAGGTGGAGGGCTATCAGGCATATCAACTATCTTGTTTCATTTGTTTGGCATACAGCCGGGCGTTAGTTTTTTTATACTTAATATAGTATTTTTGCTTTTAGGATTTACCATTTTAGGTAAAAAATTTATACTTAAGACTTTGTTAGGGATAACTCTTCTATCTTTGTTTACTCAATTTTTTTGCTTTTTTCCGGTATATACAGAAAATCTTATACTGCCAACTTTTTTTGGAGGAGGATTATATGGACTTGGTATTGGAATGAGCTTCGCTGCAGGTGCATCAACCGGGGGTACGGATATTTTAGGAAGAATTATTCAGACTAAATTCGATTTTGTGCCTATTGGAAAAATGCTTTTAGTTGTAGATGGAATTGTGATTTTGCTTTCATTCACAATATTTAGAAACATAGAACTTACCATGTTTGGCATTTTGACACTTATTGTTTCAAGCTATTTTATCGATTTCATTATTAGTAAATTGAATATTTCGAGAATTGCGTTTGTTATAACTGATAATGGTGAAGAAATAGCAAAAACGCTCGTTTCTACATCTCCTAGAGGAGTTACTTTAATTGATGTCAAAGGTGCATATACAGATAGTAAAAAGCAGATGTTGTTTTGCGCTTTAAAAGAAAGTGAAAGTGAGGAATTTCAAAAGAGAATTCTTTCAATTGATGATAATTCTTTTATTGTTTTTTCAGAATCGCAAAGAATCAAAGGTAATGGATTTTATTTATATAAGTAGTTAATTCAACTTCTGCAATAAAGTTTTTTACATTCTCTCGGAGACATACCGATTATTTTGTTAAAATTCCTGTTAAAAGTAGAGAAGTCATTATATCCGCACAGTCCATAAATGGCGGTGATTTTATATCCGTTTTTGATATATGCTGTTGCCGGACTATGCCGTGAGTTCAACCAGTCTTTTGAGAATACAGAACTTAAATAGAGTGGATATACTCACTTTTCGTTTAATTACCGTATTATTATAGTCAACTTTTATGATTGTTCCATCTGAATACATAACCTCAAATACATTTTCACCAATTTCACTATGTTTTTCAATAAATTGGGTTTGTAAATGCACAAGTGATTTATATTCCTCATAAGTCTCTTTGATTTTTGAAACACTGTATTTTAGTTGCACATCTGTATCACAAACCAAATCTTCTTTTCCAAGCTAATCATCGTTATCACTACCTTCCAAAAACTTTGAATAAAAGTAAAACGAAGGTCTCGAACCGTCTTCAATAACTGTCAAATGATTTTTGGAATTCTTTATGGGATAGTTGACTGTATCTGTTGTTGATTATCTTTGTTTATTGTAAATATATTATTTTCTTCTCTGGCAAAGTATTCTCTTCCAAGATTATCTGAAATCTTCCACATCATATTTCCACTCTTTTTCTGAATGGTGTTTTGAAGTGTTTTGCGAGTATTCCTTTTTCATCCAAGTGAATATAGCATGCCACATCACATGCGCGTCTGCAGATTGAGCATTGGTAGGCGTGCTGTGCCATAGGCATAATTGTTTCTTCCATATTTTCAACAGCCATAACCATCATTTTTTTTCTACATAATGGTTGACTCTGTATCTATACTCTGTCGGTGTTTCATTAAATGATTTAAAAAACAACCTTGAGAAATATCGTTGATCGTCAAATCCCAAAGATTCTGCTACTGCTCCTACAGAAAGTTGCGGCATATACATCAACATATATTTTGCTCGATTAAGTTTGTAATCATTAATATACTGTATGGGAGTTTTGCCAAACGCTTGTTTAAAATATCTTGTCAGTTGTGATTGAGAAATGTTGCAATGTTTTATAAGCTCTGAAATATTTATTTTTCTGTGACAGTTTTGTTGTATGTATAAAACAGCTTTTTTTAGGTTATAGGGTGTTCTTGCAACTTCACCTTTTGTATTTATTTTAAGGGTTTTTACAGTTTCTCTCGAGAGTTCAAATAGGACTTCACAAAAAATTAAAATTGTTTTTAAAGAATTTTCAAGAGTTGTTTTTGGTAAAATCTTTTCCATGTTTTCTATCGTCTGCTGTAGCTTTGGAGTTCCGGATACGTGATTTTTTAAATATAAAACATATGATGTCGAAAATATTGTATTTTCATTAAAGAACAACATCTCTGCTTTATTTTGATTCTTTTCAGCATCGGCATACGCTTCTCTGTATGTAAGTTCACGTAATTCGTCAGCTGTTTCAAAATGAACATAAAGCATTGTACATTTTTGATTCTCATAAGGACTTCTCTCATAAAGATTATTCTTCGGTATAAAAACGCAATCGCCTTTTTTTGCAATATATTTCTGAGAATTAATTTTGAAACAACAATTTCCTTCCAAAATCATTATCAAAATATGTGTAGAATCTGCTATTTGCCATAATGTATTTCTTGTAACAGTATAAATATTGCTTATTCTTGGCAATTTTTCAAAAGTAAATGAATGTATCATTTATATCATCCTCCAAAACATAAAAATGACGAAATAATCCACAAAGTTGAATGTTTTATATGTTGATTATTATAACAGATAATCATATAATTGTAAATAGAAAAAAACTTTTTTAGGAGGAATTTTTATGAAAGAACAATGGAAAGTGGCAGTTATCGGATGCGGTATGTTTGCAAACAATGAGTATTTACCTAATATCTCTAAAGAGGCAAATGCTGTTTGTGTTGCGGCTGTGGATATTATTCCGGAAAGAGCACAGAAAGCATGTAAAGACTTTGGTATACCAAACTGGTATTCAAGTGTTGAGGAACTTATTGAAAAATGTGATTTTGATATCGCTATTGATGCTGCGTCAATTCAGGCTCATCACGAAATTAATATGGCTATTCTGAAAGCAGGAAAGCATCTTATTTCTCAAAAGCCGGCAGCACCAAATGTAGAAATGCTTACAGAACAGATTGAACTTGCTAAAAAAAATAATGTAAAGTTTGCCTGTGTTCCCATTCATCCTATGCGTTATGATTTGAATGTTGCAAAAGATTTGATTAAAAACAATGCAATTGGGAAACCATTTTATGCAAAATGTAACCTTTCTCACGGCGGCCCTGAATATTTCCAATTCCGTGATGCGGATCCAACTTGGTTTTTCGAGCCGGGAGCAGGAGCGCTTGTTGATATGGGGGTTCACGGTCTTCAAATTGTTACATCTATGTTTGGACCGGCAAAAGCATTTTCCTGCATGGCAATAAATGCTATGCCTGAGAGAACTGTACGCTCTGGTGCATACAATGGCAAGAAAATTAAAGCTGATTTACTACCGGACCAGTATATCATCGTACTGAAATTTGGAGAAGGAAGAATGGCTGTTGTAGATACAGGTTTTTGCCAAAAGGCAAAACGTTCACCTCAGCTTGAAGTATTCGGAGAAAAGGGAACTATATCTTTTGTGCGACCATATATGAAAAATCCTGTTCCTGATGTGTTTATAGATAGTCCTGAATTAGGAATTAGAGGTTGGATAGAACCTATGAGAAGTGAAGTTCCACCAAAACAACTTATCAGCCAATGCTGTTGCTTGCGTGATCTTATTTGTGCAATTGAAAACGACTCAACACCGGTTCTTTCGCCTGAACACGCAAGACATGTACTTGAAATTATGTGTAAAATTCCTGAGGCGATTGAAAGCGGTAAGGTAGTAGAACTTGAAACCACCTTTTAAGAAAGGATTGATAACATGAACAAACTAAGAGTTGCCATTGTTGGTATAGAGCACTGTCACATTAACGCAATGTATAGAAATTTTTGTGAAAGAGCTGACATAATAGGTTTAGCTCCTTTCAGAGATATGCCAAAGGATGAATATGATTTTTACATAGAAAACAATATCCCTGAGGGAGTGAACATAAAAATATGGGACGATTATAAAGAGCTTTTAAATCAGGATATTGATATTGTAATTGTTTGTACATCTGTCAAAGACCATGCAGATATAGTCTGTGAAGTGTTATCTATGGGCAAACACGTAATTGTCGAAAAGCCATTTGCATTTGATATGAATGATGCCAGAAGAATGTATGATGCGTATAAAAAGAGCAAGGGTGAACTTATCATAAATTGGCCTGTTGCATGGTTTTCAGGTTTTAATAAGGTTAAAGAGCTCGCTGATGCCGGAGTTGTGGGTGAAGTACATAAAGTTCACTACAGGAGCCCGTCTACAAGGGGTGCATATCCTCTTGGTAAGTTTACAGATGAAGAGCTTTCAAAGCTTTGGTGGTATAAAAAGGATATGGGCGGTGGTTCCATTTTCGATTATGCCGGATATGGCTGTGCACTTACTACATGGATTGCAAACAAGTGTGCAAAGAAGGTTTACGGACTTAAAAAGAATTATTTTATACCATTTTCTGATACAGAGGATTATTCGGTGTTTACAATAGATTTTGGTGATTGTGTAGGTCTTATTGAAGGCTCTTGGTCAACAATGAGTAACGCTCAAATTCCTACCGGACCCATAGTGTATGGAAGCAAGGGTGTAATAGTTGCAGATCGCTTCAGTAATGACGTGAAAGTGTATAAGACATTTAAGCCATATTTTCCCACACCAGATGCGGAAGAAGTATATGAGCTTGAATCCGCACAAACAAAGCTTGGAGATAATGTGATAAACTTTATAACAAAAGGCGAGCCGCTCCACGAGATGCTGACTGCCGACTTTAATATGAAAGTACAAGCGGCGCTTGATGCGGGCAAACGTTCTTGCGAAAGCGGAGTTGAAGAAGAAACTGAAACATTGTTTTAATTGTATAGCAGGAGGAATATGAAATGAGCAAATTAAGAGTAGCAATAATTGGTACAGGTATGATTGCAAACAGTGCACATTTTCCTGCACTTAATGATTTGAGAAAAGAAGGACTTATTGAAGTAGTAGGTGTTGCGGACATTCGTGAAGAAATTGCAGCAGAAACAGCAAAAAGACATGATGTTCCAAGCTATTATAAAGACCCACAAAAAATGCTTGACGAGCTTAAGCCTGATTTTGTTGCGGTTTGTACACCAAATATGTACCACAAGGAATGGACGATAAAAGCACTTCAGGCTGGTGCTCATGTGGCTTGTGAAAAGCCGATGGGTTTATCAGTTGCTGATGTTGAAGAAATGTGGCAAACAGCAAGAGATTGCGGTAAGATGCTGTTCCCTTGTCAGTGTATGAGATGGAGAAACTATATGCAGCAGTCAAAAAAGCTTGTTGAAAGTGGCGAGCTTGGCGATATTTATTTCTCTGACATTGAATTTATCAGACGAATAGGAATTCCTACATGGGGATTTTTCCATATGAAAGAACACAATTTTGGCGGTCCTTTCTGCGATCTTGGTGTTCATCTTATTGACTCACTGCTTTGGGTAGTTGGTGACAAAAAAGTTGAAACAGTATCCGGCAGTACATACACAAAAATTGCAAATCAGGACGAAGATATACTTCTTGACATAAAGGAAAGTGGGGCATATGCCGGTGCTTTCTCTCCAAGAAAGTATGACTATAAGGAGTTTAATGTTGAAGAATTTGCAACAGGATTTATGCGTTTAGAGGGCGGAATGAGTGTAAACTTTAAGTTCTCATGGGCAATCAATCTTCCTACAACAAATCTTGATATGGTGATTTGCGGTGATAAGGGCGGACTTTCTGTAAACAAGGAAAAGCTTTATAAGAATATCGCAGGATACCAGTCTGAATGTGACCTTAAGTGGTTTGACAATCGTCCATATGCAGGTATTCCGTTTGAGCAGCACAGATATATGTACAGAAATATCTTAAATACACTTGCAGGCAAAGAAGAATATTTGATTAAGAAACATCAGAACCTTGAAGTAACAAAAGCTATTGAGTGCTTCTATAAATCAGCAGAGCTTGGCAGAGAAGTAAGTGTTAAAGGGAGATATATAAATGATTAAAGCGGTAATAATCGGTGCATCACATATGCACGTAAACGAAATTGCACTGTATATTACAGAGTGCTCCGATGTGGAACTTGTCGGGATTGCAGATGTGCCATCAACGGTTGAAACGATTCCTGCACTCAGATATACACCTCAGTGGAATCTACAGAATGTAAAGGACAACTACTGTAAAGATGTGTACGATGACTTCAAAAAAATGCTTGACGAAGTACGGCCTGACATTGCGTTTATTCTTACCGAAAATGCTCAAAAGCCTGAAGTTGTTGAAGAATGTGCAAAACGGAATGTAAATGTTTGTATTGAAAAACCAATTGCAGTCAGTCTTGATGAAGCAAAAAAAATAAAGGAAAGTGTTGATAAATATGGTATTGAGGCTGTTGTAAACTGGCCGGTTGCCTGGAGACCATATTTGTATAAGCTAAAAGCGGCCCTTGACAGTAAAATTGTCGGTGAGCCAATTAAATTGAGATACATAAATGGACACACAGGTCCCTTAGGAAAAGGTGCAAGACACAGAGGCGTAAGTGCGAATGCAGAGGAAATGACCGATGAACAGCGTTCAAAAACCTGGTGGCATCAGGAAAGCCATGGCGGTGGTGTATATCTTGATATATGTTGTTACGGTTGTTATTTTTCAAGATGGCTTATGGGAGATGATGCTCAAAGCATAATATCTATGGGTGCAAACCTCAATACTCCATTTGGAGATACAGATGATAACTTTGGAGCAATTGTAAAATATGACGGTAAATTGGCTGTTTTGGAAGGAACATGGACAACTCCTAGAGCAGTTATTCCTTCAGGACCTATGGTTCTTTGTACTGATGGTGTGATTACCTGCACAGGTGGCGCGGAAAATGCTCCTGATGTGAAGGCATACGATATTTTTGGTAATGAAGTTGAAATACCGGATGTGGAACTTGATGAAGGTATGAAGAATATGCCTTGTCATTATTCAAAACATATTAAGGATGGAGCAGATATTTTTGAAATGCTTACCCTTGATGCCAATATGGATGTTATGGCAATTCTTGATGCTGCAATTAAGAGCAACAGAAGCGGGAAAGAGGAAAAAATCAATGCTTAAAGGGTGTATTGCGGACATAGAAAGAGCCGCAACCCATGATGGCCCGGGATTGAGAACGACAGTCTTTTTTAAAGGCTGTCCTCTTTCTTGCCGGTGGTGTCATAATCCTGAATGTATAAGCTTTAAACCCGAAATTATGGCCTATCCTGAAAAATGTATAGGCTGCGGAATGTGCAAGGATGGATGCTTTTCAGGTGCAAGAGTTATATGTGGCAAGGAAATGACATCGGATGAAGTTTTAGAAGAAATTCTACTTGATAAGGATTACTATGGGAATAATGGCGGAGTTACTTTTTCAGGAGGAGAACCATTTGCACAGCCCGAATTCCTTGAAGAAATCATAGATAAGTGTAAAAGTAGTGGAATAAACTGCGCAATAGAAACTTCTATGATTTATTATAATGAAAGAATTTTGAAAAAACTTGATTTGATAATGTGTGATTTAAAAATATGGAATAGTGAAGAACATGAATGTTATACGGGTGTTGGTAATGAGAAAATAAAAGAAAATATTCTTAAATCTAACCAACTTAATATTCCTGTTATTGTAAGAACTCCGGTTATTCCTGAAATAAATCAGGGAATAGAAGAAATATCTGAATTTTTGAAACCTTTAAAAAATGTTATACAGTACGAACTTTTACCATATCATCCGCTGGGTGAGGATAAACGACGCTCTCTTGGGATTGATGAAACTAAATTTACAGTACCCACCGGAGAATATATGAAGGAGCTTGAAAAATATGTATTCATACGAAAATAGACTAAAAGAAATGCGGAATACAAAAATCTGCCATACTCTTGAAAAAAGAAAACAGAATGGTTATACAGACTTGGACGATTTTGGTACGGTTCCAATTTCAGAGGGTTATTGTGTTGAACCGTGGTATAACAGTACTAACGGCAGTTTTTACGGTTATGATGGCATGTGTGAAAATTTCTGCCGTGTAATCGATGCTCATGTGCCTTATATTGATAAAAATGAAATGCTATGCGGCAGATGGCGAGATATGCTTGTTAACTACCGTGGCGACCTTCACTATATGCCGGATTGGTTAAAAAATAACCTTAAAAATCTTGAATTTATTAAAAATGGTGCAACAAATCAATGGAGCAAACGTTGGGACGAACAACGTTTTCCGTATGACCATTTAAAGCCACTTCAGGAAAAATATAATATTGCCACCGGTATTGATGGAGATGCGCATTTTGCATGCGACTATTCGATTGGATTTGAACTTGGATTTGGCGGGCTTTTAGAAAAAATAGAGAAGTATAGAAAAATTAATCCTGACAAATCTGACTTTTATGATGCAGAAGAAAGATGCGTAAAAGCTATTATAAGTTTTATAGAAAGACATATTGAGAAAATTACTTCTCTGATTGAAAATGAAGAAAATGAAGCGATTAAAAAGAATCTCGAAACAATGAAAGAAACCTGTGAAAATATCAGGTATAATCCTCCAAAAACATTTCGTGAAGTATGTCAATGGACAGCATTCTTTAATTGTGCTTCAAGAATATATACACGAGACGGCGCAGGATTTCAGCTTGATGTACTGCTTTATCCGTATTACGAAAATGATATAAAAAATGGTATTCTCGATGATGAAACTGCAAAGTTTCTTATTGCGAATCTGCTTCTCATTGACCCTCATTATTACCAGATTTCAGGTGTTGATGAAAATGATTGCGATATGACAAACCATCTTTCATATCTGATTTTAGATGCGGCAGACAGCATAAATATAGCATGTAATCTTACTGTTAGGGTGCACGAAAACTGTGACAGAGAGTTTTTGAAAAAAGCAGTATATTACCTGCTTAAGAATAAGAACGGTTGGCCAAGATTTTGCAACGACAAGGCTCTTCTTGATGGATATATGCGAAATGGTGTTGATAAGAAAACCGCAAGAGAAAGAATTGCAGTTGGATGTAACTGGATGTGTGTTCCGGGCAAGGAATTTCCTATGAATGACACCGTAAAAATCAATATTGCAAAAGTTCTTGACGAAGCTCTTAAAGATATGAAGTCTGAAACCGAAAAAAGCTCTGAAAAATTGTTTGAAATATTTAAGGAACACCTTAAAACCGCGGTTAAAGTAACTGCAGATGGCATAAATTTACATATTGACCATGCATGGGAAGTAACACCTGAGCTTATTATGAATCTTATGATGAAAAACACTTTGGAACGTGGTGAAGATATTTCTCAGTGTGCAGAGCTTTATACCGTAGGAATAGATGGAGCAGGACTTGCTGTTGTTGCGGATTCTTTCGGGGCGATTTCAACCCGTGTTGAGAAAGAGAAATTACTTTCTTGGGATGAACTTTACGCGGCTCTTGAAAATAACTTTGAGGATGAAAGAACTCGTCTTATGTTAAACACTGCACCCAGATATTGTCAAGGCGGAACTGTTTCTGATGAATGGGCAAGTCGATTGACAGAAGCTTGGGTTTCAGCTGTAAAGACTCAGGAAATGCCTGAAGGCAGACAGCTTATTCCCGGCTGGTTTAGTTGGTCAAGAACAATTGAATACGGTTCAAAGGTAGGAGCAACTCCTAACGGAAGACGAGCAGGAGAGCCGATTTCGCACGGCGCAAATCCGAATCCCCATTTCAGAACAGACGGAGCTGTTACAGCTCAGTCCAACGGAATAGCATCAGTTCAGTGCGGTTGGGGAAATACTGCACCTTTGCAGCTTGAATTTGATCCGCATTTGGCAACAGATGAAAAGGGTGTTGAAACTGTTCTTAATCTTATACTAACACACTTTAATCAGGGCGGAACTCTTATAAATATAAATGTTCTTGATAAAGAAAAACTGCTGGAAGCAAACGAAAACCCTGACCTGCACCCTGATTTGGTTGTTCGTGTAACAGGATTTACAGCATATTTTGCAAGTTTGTCACCCAAATTTCGACAACTTGTAGTGGATAGATTCTTAGAAGGAATATAAAGGATTTTGTTATGAATTATAAAGATATTAAGCCGGAATTTAAAGGTAATTTTGATGTTATAGTTGTTGGTGGAGGAATTGCGGGAATTGCTGCAAGTGTATCCGCAGCAAGAAGAGGAGCAAATGTACTCCTTATCGAAAAACAGGTAAATCTCGGAGGTCTTGCAACAGGCGGATTGATTTCCTGGTACGAGCCTCTTTGTGACGGTGAAGGAAAGCAAATGGTATGTGGGATTGCAGAGGAACTTATTAAGCTTTCTGTGCAATACTGTTTTGATAACCTGCCTGAATGTTGGGGAGGAAAAAGCGGAAACGAACCACGTAATCAAAGATATTCAACATTTTATTCTCCCACACTTTTTTCTGCCGCACTTGATGAATTTGTGATAGAAAACGGTGTGAAAATACGCTTTGATTCTCTTGCAACATACCCTGTGATGAATAATAATGTGTGCGAGGGTGTTATAGTTGAGAGCGTAAATGGCAGAGAGTTTTTCGGGGCAAAGGTTGTTATTGATGCAACGGGTGATGCATCGGTAATGCATCGTGCAGGCGTTCCTACTGTTGTGGGTGAAAATTTTATGACTTACATCGCTCATTATTATGATTTGGATATGGCAGAACAGCTTGTAGAAAATAAAAATACATGTGCATTCAGAAAATGGATAAATACCGGAAGTGATATGTATGGAAACGGGCATCCCGAAGGGATGCGACTTCTCACAGGAGTATCCTGTGAGGATATTACAGATTATGTGATTGCAGGAAAAAAGAATCTTCTTGCAAGATTTTCCGAAAGGGATAAAAACACCTTTGATGTGATGACTCTTCCTACTATGCCCCAGTTCAGAACAATAAGAAGAATAGTGGGAAAAGCTGATTTTAATGCCGTCAATGATGAAATATATGCTGATACAATTGGTAAGTGTGGTGACTTCAGACCTGATGGAATAGGTAAGCATTATCAGATTCCGTTTGGTTCGTTATATAATGAAGGTTATCCTAATCTTATTGCAGCAGGAAGAATCATTTCTGCTCCACAGGGCGACGGTTGGGAGGTTGCAAGAGTAATTCCGACTTGTGCGCTAACAGGTGAGGCTGCAGGAAGAGCGGCAGCGAAAATTGCATTAAATAACCAAAAGATTTCAGACATAAACATAGAAGATATAAGGATAAATTGAATATTTTGGAGATAAAGTATGAAAACGTGTATTATAGTAGGTGCAAGCGGTGCGGTAAAGATTGTTATGCACCATATATTAAAGCAAAAGGAATACTAAACACTGTGGCGGCGATGACGGAATGATGGATCACTTTGTAAAATTACTTGATGAGGATGAAAAGCACCATGATAAATGGCTTTTAAAAGCACATAAAGCAGTGTTTTCTGCAGAAAAATCCAGATTGTTGGGTGACCGTTGATTTGATTGATTGAGATTTCTTATCCTTTCTGATAAAATAAATTATGATAAAGGCGCGGTTTAGCTTTACTTTTTTTTGAGAACACCCAGTATATGTCGTATGCGATATTAAGTAAGAAAAGGTGATAAACAATGTCAAAGTTTGATGGATATTTAATATGTTCCGATTTGGACGGGACATTTCGTAGCCGTGAAGATGCTGTTGCTATTAATAGCAAAGCGGTTAAATATTTTATTGACAACGGAGGAAGGTTTACTTTTATAACCGGCAGAGCAGCAACCCATCTTAGGGAGTGTGGTTTCAACAATCTTATTAACGCTCCGGCAGGAGTATATAACGGAGCTGTGATATATGATTTTGAAAAAGAAAAAGTTTTATATGAAAAACGATTAACTTATGCTGTGGGTGATTTTATAGATGCCATTCGTACTCAATTGGAATTACAGGGAACATTGAATGTTTATTATGATTTTTTGACGGGTAAATTTGAAAGTATCCCATTTAAACATATAAATGGTTTGTTGAAGGATATAAGGAAAGTAAAACCTATAAAAATCGTATGTACTTTTTCTTCAAAAGAAGATGCAGACTCTTTTAAAGCTTTTGCAGAAAACAATATATTTTTCTCTGATAGTGCTATATCAAAATCCTGGAGTGCAGGGGTTGAGTTCAATTCTTTGGACGCAACTAAAGGTGTCGGCATTAAGTTTTTAAAAGAATTTCTCGGAAACATCCATACATCAATTGGGGTGGGCGATTACGACAATGATGTTTCGTTAATTACCCGAGCCGATATAGGAGTTGCTGTTGGTAATGCAGTAGATGAATTAAAATGTGTTGCTGATATGGTAGTTTGTAATGCTGATGATGGAGCTATTAAAGATTTAGTAGAGAAAATCGAGAATGGATTATAAGCTTATTCCAACTATGCTGCAGTTCAGAACAATAAGAAGAATAGTAGGAAAAGCTGATTTTAATGCCGTTAATGATGAAACATATGCTGATATAATTGGTAAGTGTGGTGATTTCAGGCCTGATGGGATAGGGAAGCATTATCGGATTCCATTTGGTTCATTATATAATGAAGGTTATACTAATCTTATTGTAGCAGGAAGAATCATTTCTGCTCCACAGGGCGACGGTTGGGAGGTTGCCAGGGTAATTCCAATATGTGCATTAATCGGTGAAGCTGCGGGAAGAGCGGCAGCAAAAATTGCATTAAATAACCAAAAGATTTCAGACATAAACATAGAAGATATAGGGATAAACTGAATATTTCGGAGATAAAGTATGAAAACGTGTATTATAGTAGGTGCAGGTGGTCGTGGTAAAGATTGTTATGCACCATACATTAAAGCAAAAGGAATACTAAAAATTGTAGGTGTTGCAGAACCTGACGATCAAAAGCGCAATCAATTCAAGAGAGACTATGAGATTTCAGACGATATGTGTTTCTGTGATTACAAAGATTTATTTGCTAAAGGAAAACTTGCGGATAGTGTGATTATTTGTACTCAGGATAAAATGCATCTGGAGCCCACACGACTTGCTGTTGAATGTGGATATCATATTTTGCTTGAAAAACCTATTGCAACTACTTATGAAGAATTGTTGGAGTTGGAAGACATTGTGTGTGATTATAATAAAATATTCACTACTGGTTTTGTTCTTCGTTATACTCCATTTATACAAAAAATCAAGGAAATTATTAAAAGTGGTGAAATTGGTGACATCATTACCATGCAACTTAACGAGAATGAGGGGTTTTGGCATCATGCTCACTCTTATGTGCGTGGACCATGGAACAATGTGGCAAAATCCTCTCCATTGATTGTTGCAAAGTCTTGTCATGATTTTGACCTTATGTTTTATCTCATTGATGCGGATTGCAAAAAAGTATCTTCATATGGTAGTAACCAGTTTTTTAAAAAAGAAAATGCACCGAGAGGTATACCTTTAAGATGTACTGATGGTTGTAAGTATAGTGAAACCTGTGTTTATAACGCTGTAAATTTATATACAAAAGGACAGGCGAGATATTTTGTTCATAAATTCGAGTGCGAGGATACAGATGAGGCTATTATTGATGCATTAAAAACCAATCCTTATGGCAGATGCGTTTATCGTTGTGATAATGATGTTTGTGATCATCAGGTTGCCAGCATTGAGTTTGAAAACGGCGTTACGGCAGTGTTTACTGTATCAGCCTTTTCCAGAGACAACACCAGAACTATTAAAATTATGGGTTCTAAAGGAGAAATTGGTGGTTGTATGGAAGCGGGAGTATTAGTGCTGAAAAGATTTTCAGATATGAGCGAAGAAACCATACATATTACCCATGATGGAACCAAACATTGTGGTGGTGACGGAGGACTTATGGATCACTTTGCAAAATTACTCAATGAGGATGAAAAGCACCATGATAAATGGCTTTTAAAAGCACATAAAGCAGTATTTTCTGCAGAAAAATCAAGACTATTGGGTCGATCGATTGATTTATTTAATTGATATTTGTTTATATAAAGATATGGAAATGGTACATTACGAATTAGAATTTTCGACTTAGACTCAACGAATTACCGCTAAAAAGATTGGCATTTGGATTGTACAGTCTTATACGAATATATTAAAATTAAGTGGAATTAAGGAGGATTATTTATGTATACAAAACACGAATGGAAATCTGATAAGTATTTTAATTTTAATTATGTAAAATATTTGCCTAAAGATTATGATGAAAAAAAGAACTACCCATTAGTATTTTTCTTGCATGGTGCTGGGGAACGTGGAGATGATTTAGATGTTGCTTCACGTCATGGATACGCAAAGCATATGAGAGAAGATGGAGCAGATTATCCATTTATATATATTGCGCCACAATGTCCTTTTGAAAAATATTGGGGATGTTTCACAGAGTCTCTATGTGCTTTTTTAGATTATATATGTGAAGAACTTCCCATAGACCGTGACAGAATTTATCTTACCGGGTTTAGTATGGGAGGTACCGGGACTTGGATGCTTGCTATGGCACAACCTGAAAGATTTGCGGCAATTGCACCTATATGTGGAAGTGGTATTTGTTGGAATGGTGGAATTATAAAGCATATACCAGTAATGATGTATCACGGTGATCAAGATGAAATCGTTCCAATTTCTGAGAGTGTTACTATGTTAAAAGCTATAAGTAAGAATGGTGGTACTGCTGAACTTAAAATCTGCTATGGCTATGGTCATAATGCATGGGATGTGGCATATGCAGGTGATGAGCTGATGAATTGGTTTTTAAAACACAAAAAATGATAGCTATGTCGATTAAAAAGGTTTTCCCTGTAAGTGGCGGTGTATTTGCAAAGCAAACTCGAAGAGGTTGTAATAAAAGAAAATGAAACAATCCCTCAGTCAGCTACGCTGATAGCCCCCATTTGCACAAGGGAGCCTTTGAACGATGATGCATCTAAACCTTATGTGTCGCAATAACTAAAAAAGTACGGCATCTGGATTATATCGTCTTTATACGAAATATATTAAAATTATACCACAAAAATAGCTGATTCCACTATGGTTTCAGCTATTTTTGTGCAATAAATTGAGGACCTATCTTTTTCTATTATAATTTGTTATTATTTAGAGAGATTACGATAATCTTTTGGCGTAATTCCGACTTGTTTTAAAAAGAACTTAGTAAAATAAGATGAATCAGCAAAACCGCATTTATTTGATATATCAAAAATTTTTTCATCAGAAGAACTCAGCATCTTTTTTGCTTGTTCAAGGCGTACGGTTTCTACATATTTATGCAGTGAGATTCCCTCGTGTTTAACAAAGAGTGAGTTCAAATAACATGGGTGGTATCCTATTTTTTTTGCTATAATTTCGTTTGTAATATTTTGTGAATAGTTTTCCTTTATAAATTTCTTTGCTGTTTTTATTAAATCATTTTTCTTTTCTCCGTTGTTTCTTTCGTTGTCAAGGATTATCAGGTGACACAATGTTTTTTTTAATAAAGCGGATTGCATATGTTTAGAAGTCACTTTCAAATCCGAATTATAAGAGATAATTTCATTTAGTATTGGTTCCAGAATATCCGCTGCGTGCATAATGATAATTTGATCAAACGGCTCAATGATAAAATTTGAGAATATTTCATTTGGCGAAAATATATCAGACGGAACTGGAGCTCGTGCTGGTTGACTGTGTTTTTTGATGTCAAAATCAAAATTCAGTACATAGTATTCTGTTTTACTTAATTTATCCACGTTGAGCTTGTAAGGGGTTCCGGGCGGAAATACCAGACAATCTCCCGGAGCCATATGTTTTATATTATCTGAAAATTCCACATCAAAAGTACCCTTTGAAACATAAAACATACGAAAATCAAAAGAGCAAATCATTTCATTATACGGTCTGTATCCCACTACTTTTTGTATATATCGCAAATACGGATTGAATTTTTGGAAAATCATATTATCATAACCTTTCGAGAATTATCAAAATCTTTAATTATTACCATTTAATATTTAAATACTCCATTGATTATAACATATTTCGATGATAAAATCAATAGAAAAAACAATTTTATGATTGGAGGTCCTTTTATGTCTGAAAAATTTAAGGTGGGGATCATAAGCTGCGGAATGATAGCACGAGGCGCTCATATTCCGGCTTATCAAAGATTTAGTGAATTCTATGAAATTGTGGCGGTATGCGATATAAATCTTGAAGCTGCAAAGCAAACTGCTGAAGAATTTAATATTCCAAAATACTATGGCGATGTACGTGAAATGTTTGAGACAGAGAAATTAGATGTGGTTTCTGTGTGCTCAGGGAATATGTCACACAAGCCGCTTGTAATGACTGCACTTGAATATAAGGCTAATGTAATATGCGAGAAGCCTCTTGCAATTACATATGATGATGCGGTAGAAATGTTCGACTTTGCAAAGAAGCAGGGAGTAACACTTACAGCTTGCCAGACATTGCGTTTTATGCCCGAACGTCAGGCGGCATACAAATTAATTAAGGACGGTAAAGTCGGAAAAATTTACAGTTGTGAGTTTTCACGTGTGAGAAGTCGTGGTATACCTAACTGGGGCAAATTCCATATCAAAAAATTCAATGGTGGTGGGTCTTTCTTAGATATGGGTAGTCACTCTATTGATTCTGCTCTGTGGCTTATAGGAAACCCAAAGCCCGTGTCTGTTACAGCAGCAATGCACACGGTTCATGCTGATGAAATTGTTGATCCAAAACGTGTAGGCGCATTTGTTGGGACTGTTTCCAATAAGGATTTCAGACCTGAGGATATGGACGTTGAATCCTTTGCAAGCGGAAGCGTAACCTTTGAAAATGGTATTATAATGCTATTCAAAGCAACCTGGGCTGCGAATCTTGAAGATGAAAACAGTATCTCCATTGCCGGCGAAAAGATGGGACTTAACACAGGTATGGCGGAAATATATCATCATGGTGAAACATATCCGATGGAGCTTGAACCCGGAAAGCATGCAGACCATCCATTCTTCGGACATTTTGGAATAATAGAAAATTTTGCACATTACCTGAGAGGAGAACAAGAATTGTTTGTAAAGCCCGAAGAAACCATTAATACATCTGCAATTCTGGATGCGGGGTACATTTCTGCAAAAGAAGGAAGAACTGTACTGATAAGTGAACTTGAAAAATAAATAAGAAAGGTGATAAAAAATGATTAGAGCGGTTATTATTGGATTTGCACATATGCATGTAAACGAAGTAACAGAGTACATAAAAAACGCAGAGCAAATGGAACTTGTTGGTATGGCGGATATACCTCCATTTACAAAAGAGCTTACGGATGCCACATATACAAGGACGTGGAATTTAAAAAATAACAGCAAAAAATTTAATATGAAGCCTTATGACGATTATAAGCAAATGCTTGACGAATTAAAGCCTGATATTGCATTTATTCTCTGTGAAAATGTCAGAAAGGTTGAAGTGGTAAAAGCATGCGCTGAAAGAGGCGTTAACGTAAGTATAGAAAAGCCTATGGCTTTAAATTTACAGGAAGCTAAAGAAATTAGAGAGATTGTTAAAAAAACCGGAATAGAGGCGGTCATAAACTGGCCTCTCACATGGAGACCTTATTATCATAAGCAAATTGCTGCCTTAAAATCAGGCATAATAGGAGATTTGGTAAAATGCTTTTTTGTAATTGGCATGACCGGTCCTTTGGGAAAGGGAGCAAAACACAGGGGAGTCATGACTACTATTGAAGATATTACAGACGAGCAAAGAGCTTCTACTTGGTGGTATAAGGGCGAATATGGTGGTGGTGCATTTCTTGATATGGGATGCTATGGCTGTATGGTTAACACATGGATAAGAGAAAATGACGATTTGCCAATTTCAGTTATGGCTCATGCAGGAAATTACAGCACACCTTATATGAATGCGCCTGATAATGTTGCGATTATCGTTGAATATAAAAATTCATATAGTATTATAGAAGGAAGCTGGGCAGTTCCTCAGATTACTTTGCCTACAGGACCTGTCTTTTTAGGCACAAAAGGCGTTTTATACTGCGATGCCGATAGAAATGTCAAGGCTGTAAATATGCGCGGAGATGAAATAGAACTGCCGGAGTATGAAATAACTCCTCATATAGAAAACTTGCCCGACCATTACGGATATTGCAAAGCAAACAACATACCTCTTCATAAAACATTGACACTTGACTGGAACATTCAGGTTATTGCGTTGCTTGATGCGGCTATGAAATCCTCAATATCAAAGCAAAGAGAAGAAGTTGAACGGGTGCTGTAAAAACCAAATGGAGGAATAAAGAAATATGCTTACATATAGTGACAGGCTTCGTGCTATACGCGAAACAAAAATTCAACATACCCTGTTGAAAAAGAAACAAAACGGTTATGTTGATATGGATGACTACGGCACTGTTCCGTTACCTGAGGGTTATCATGTTGAGCCTTGGTACAACAGCAGTAACGGTAGTTTTTATGGTAATGATGGAATGAGTGAAAATTTCTGCCGCGTTATTGATGCTCATCCGCCGTATGTAGACCCGTTGGAGATGCTTTGTGGCAGATGGCGTGATATGCTGGTAAATTATCGTGGAGATACTCACTATCTGCCTGATTGGATAAAAAAAGATAAGAAACTCAAACACTTTGAAAAAGAGATTAATGCTCAGTTTTCAAAACGCTGGGACGAGGAAAGATTCCCTTATGACCATTTAAAAGAAGAACAGAAAAGATACAATATTCAAACAGGTATTGATTCTGATGCACATCTGGCATGTGATTATTCAATTGGCTTTGAATTGGGGTTTGGCGGTTTTCTGGATAAGATAAAAAAATATCGTGAAATCAACCCTGATAAAAAAGACTTTTATGATGCAGAAGAAAAATGTGTGTTAGCTATCATACGCTTTATCGACCGACACATAGCAGAAATAGAGCGCCTTATTTCGATTGAAACACGTCCCGAAATAAAAGAAAGCCTGATGGAAATGCTTGAAGTGAATAAAAATATTCGTACAGGCGTTCCAAAGACTTTTTATGAAGTTTGTCAGTGGACAGTTTACTTTAACTGTGCATCCCGTATATACACCCGTGACGGTGCAGGCTTTCAGCTTGATGTGATGCTTTATCCCTATTACGAGAATGATATAAAAAATGGTATTCTCGATGACGAAAAGGCTAAATTCTTAATTGCCAATCTTATACTTAATGATACGATGTATTATCAGGTGTCAGGTGTTGACGAAAATGATAATGATATGACCAACAAGCTGTCTTACCTGATTTTAGAGGCGTGTGATGCAATTAATGTTTCTGCCAATATCACAGTAAGATATCATGAAAACTGTGACCGTGAGTTTTTCCGTAAGGCAGTATGGTATCTTGTTAAGAATAAAAACGGCTGGCCAAGGTTCTGTTCAGATAAAAATTTGTCTGAGGGATATATGAGAAACGAAGGTGTGGATAAGAAAACCGCAAGGGAAAGAATTGCTGTGGGGTGCAACTGGATGTGCGTTCCGGGTAAGGAATTTCCTATGAATGACACCGTTAAGATAAATATAGCAAAAGTTTTTGAGCAGGCTTTGTTTGATATGAAATCCGAAGAAAACAAATCAACAGACAGACTCTTTGAATTGTTTGGAGAACATATGAAACGAGCGGTAAAAGTAACTGCTGACGGAATTAATCTTCACATAGACCATCAGGCTGATGTTACACCCGAACTTATTATGAACCTGATGATGGAAGATACCCTTGAAAAAGGTGAGGATATATCCCGTGTTGCAAAGCTTTATACTGTAGGTATTGACGGTATAGGACTGGCTGTTGTTGCGGATTCATTTGGGGCGCTGACATTACGCATACAAAAAGAAAAAGTTTTAGATTGGGATACAGTATACGAAAATCTTGAAAACAATTATGAAGGCATTATGGGAGAGCGAGTAAGGCTTATGCTTGCTCAATCACCTAAGTATTGTGGTGGCGATACAATTTCTGACAGATGGGCTGCAAAAATCAGAGATTGCTTTGTTGAAACCATGAGAAATCATAAAATGCCGGAAGGCAGACAGTTAATTCCTGGTTGGTTCAGTTGGGCGAGAACTATTGAATACGGAAAGGCAGTGTCTGCAACACCGAATGGCAGAAGAGCCGGTGAGCCTGTGTCACACGGAGCAAATCCCAATCCGGGATTCAGAAAAGATGGTGCTGCAACTGCTCAGTCAACGGGTATAGCTTTAGTTCAATGCGGTTGGGGTAACACTGCACCTCTGCAAATTGAATTTGATCCGCTTTTGACTATGCGGGAAGGCTGTGTAGACAGGGTTATGGAACTCATTGAAGGGCATTTTAACCTTGGTGGAACTTTAATAAATATTAATATTTTAGATAAAGAGAAGTTGCTTAAGGCAAATGAAAATCCTGAATTATATCCGGATTTAGTTGTAAGAGTAACAGGATTTACCGCATACTTTGTATCGCTTTCACCGGAGTTCAGGCAGTTGGTTGTAGATAGATTTTTAACAGGAATGTAATCAAAGGAGGATTTAAAATGGGATTTAAAATAGGTATTGTAGGTTATGGTGATTTTTCACGAGATTTTGTGAGACTTTTTTGTCTTCATCCTGATGTTGATGAGGTAGTTGTTGCGGATCTTTCAGAAAAGTATCGTGAAGAAGCTGAAAAAGAATGTGGTGTGCGTACTTTTGCATCTTATGATGAAATGCTTGAAAAGATGCCGGAGCTTGATAGTGTTGGTATTTTTACACAACGTCATCTTCATGGACCTATGGTTATAAAGGCATTGGAGGCAGGTAAACACGTTTATTCTGCAGTTCCTGTGGGATGTACAATTGAGGAAATTGAACAAATTGTAAAGCTTGTAGAAGAAAAGCGACTTATATATATGATGGGTGAAACCTGTTACTATTATCCCTGTGCAATTTATTGTCGTGATAAGTATAAAGAGGGAGCTTTTGGTCCATTTGTATATGCTGAAGCTCAATACTATCATGATATTCGCGAAATGTATTGTGCATTTAACAAAACTAACGGTGCAGAATGGAGAAAGGTTGCGGGTATTCCGCCTATGTTCTATCCCTCACATTCAATTTCAATGGTGTTCTCTGCTATTAATCAATATGCAACAAAAGTGTCCTGTGTAGGGTTTAGAGATTCATATCCCGATGATATTTATGGCGAGGGTAAAAACTACTGGGATAATCCATATTCAAACGAAACAGCAGTATTTCAGATGTCAGGCGGCGGAGTTGTCCGTATCAACGAATTTCGTAGATGCGGTATAAATAAGCCGAGTACATTTATTACATCTTTTTACGGTGAACAGGGTGCGTACGAGAATATCTCTGATGTTCATTATTTCCAGACTGTTGACCTGCCTGACAGAGAAGGAAAAAAAGGAGAGATACACCTTGAGCGTGTTTCTGATTTGCTTATGCCTAAAAAATATCTGGCTTTACGTGATGGTAAAATTGAAGAAGGATTCAGGGGTAGAAAATGGATCCCTGATAGAAGCCCGATTGGTATGGATGCTATTGTGGGTCATTCGCCAATACATGACCAGTCAAGGTTGCCTGTTGATTTCAGAGGTGAAGTGTCGAATAACCATAATGGATCACATCCATTCCTTGTTGATGACTTCTGCAGAGCTGTTGTAAGCGGCAAGCTTCCTCCGTGTAATGTTTGGGAGTCGGCACGATGGATGGTACCAGGACTTGTTGCACACAAATCTGCTATGCAAGGCGGGGTTTTGCTTGATATACCTGATTTCGGAGCAGCACCCGAAGATTGGGAAATGATTGATATGGAGCCAAAGGATTATTATGAAAAATCAAAATTTGACAAATAAAATAAGTGTTTGTATCGACATGATGTTTGCCTCTCATGACTTTTTTGACCGATTTGAGGCTGTGAAAAGAAGCGGAATAAACACCATAGAATTCTGGAGATGGACAATTAAAGATATAGATATGGTTTTAAGAAAGCTAAACGAGCTTGATATGAAGATTTCTATATTTAATATGGACTCTTCCGATGAAAAGCTGTCTAATGATCTTTTACGCGGCATTCTTAATACAGGTAGGGTTGAGGAATTTATCTCAGCGCTTAAGGAAAGTATACCCGTGTATAAAAAATTGGGTGCTAAAGCAATGATCGTGTTGATTGGCGACGAAACTAAGGCTTTTACTTTAGAGGAACAAAAGGAAAATGTCTATAAATGCTTAAAGGCTGCGGCTCCTATTGTTGAAGAAAATGATGTAACGCTTATTGTAGAGCCTCTTAACTCATTTGACAGAGTAGGTTATTCTATGCCTTATGTAACTCCTGTTTTAGAAATTGTTGAGCGTGTTGATTGTCCTAATATAAAAATACTTTATGATATTTATCATCAAAATATGATGGGCGATTTCGATATTGAAGAAATCAGGAGAAATATAAAAAGAATAGGGCACTTTCATGTAGCAGATGCTCCAGGACGCCACGAACCCGGTACCGGTAATGTTGACTATGTTTCAATTTTGAATGAAATTTTGAGGATGGATTATGACGGATATATCGGTCTTGAATACAGAGCCACAAAATACGATAGTGACACATTTGGCTTTTTAGATGAGTTGAATTAAATGGGGATGAATAAATGAGCAAACCATCATTAATTACAGATATCCAAAGATGTTCCGTACACGACGGACTGGGAATAAGAACAACTGTATTTTTTAAGGGCTGTCCGCTTAATTGTGTCTGGTGTCATAACCCTGAATGTATCAGCTTCGATGCGGAAATATTAAGTTATCCGGAAAAATGTATTGGTTGTGGTATGTGTGATGAAGGATGCTTTTCCGGCGCAAAGGTTGTATGCGGAAAGGAAATGACACCGGATGAAATCTTTAAACAGATAATGCTGGATAAACCGTATTTTGGAAAAGACGGCGGTGTAACATTTTCCGGTGGTGAAGCATTGGCTCATCCCGAAATGCTTTGTGAACTTATAAAGCTTTGTAAGTCTGAGGGTATACATACTGCGATTGAAACAAGTCTTTACATTTACAATGAGGAAATATTGAAGCAATTGGATTTTGTAATGGCAGACCTTAAGATATGGGATGATGAAAAACACAGGCAATATACCGGTGTCTCAAATGTTATCATAAAGGAAAACTTTAAAAAATTAGATAACCTTAATGTTCCCTTTGTGGTTCGCACTCCGCTTATACCAAATATTACTGATAGTGTGGAAAACATAAGCAAAATAAGGGATTTTGTAAAGGATTTTAAGAATATAAGGGATTATGAGTTGCTCGAGTATAATCCCTTGGGAGAGTCTAAAAATGTTGCATTGGGAAATCAAAGACAAGACTTTGGTAAGCCGGCAAATACTTTTGAAATTCTCAAAACATATGCAAAAATAAATTGAGTTTAATCCTGAATTAAGAAAAGGGAGGTGTTCTTTTTGAAAAGAAAAGATTTTGAACTTAGAGTGGAAACGGCTTTAAGATTTTATGAAAAGGCCGGTATCGTTTTAACAGATAGTGAAAAGAAAAATATAGAGGTGGCTGATTTTGGCTTGGATAATGTTGAAAAGGTCGGACTTCAACTTTTGACATATATAAATACAGAAAAAGTATGTGCAAAAGAAATGGTTATGACTTCCGGACAGACTTGCCCCGAACATAAACATGTTCCAACTAATGGTATGGATGGTAAAGAAGAAACCTTCAGATGCAGATTCGGTAAGGTATATCTCTATGTTTCAGGCGAAGGCGAAAAAGAGAGTATACAGGCAAAAATACCTGAAACAGATATAAGCGTTTTTCACGAAGTTGTTCTGAATCCCGGAGAACAGTATACAATTATGCCTGAAACATTGCATTGGTTTCAGGCAGGAGAAGATGGTGCTATAATTTCTGAATTTTCAACACGTAGTACAGATGAAACAGATGTATTTACGGATGTAAGGATTGTTAGAGAAACAAAAATTGATGAATAATTAGTGATGAAATTGTGAAGTGAATAAATATATAGGCCATCACCTTCAACTATACGGAGTAAAAGAGATGAGACTTGTTGGCGGCAAAGGTGATGGAATGCGGATACTAAATATTAGGAATAATAAAGGCCTTGAATTTATGGTCTCTATCGACCGTTGTGGTGACATAGTTAGATTAAACATAAAGCTAAATTGAAAAAAAACACTACAAAAATTGAACTAAAACATTTAATGAAATTTATTGATTTTTTACATTGATTTTTTAGTGGGAAAGTCATATAATAATTGTGCGAACAGTAGTTCGCATTAAAGTGATATATTTTTTACCCCCATCTAAGCGGATATCCTATACCGTTAAAATAGGACTTAAAAGTGCGGTTATCCCATCCTGTAATATGGGACTTAAAAATGGCGAGATAGTTTTACTATCTCGCCGTTACTCTAAAGAGAAAGGATAAGTATCAAAAGTATTTTGACCACTTTAATTCTGATATATTGTGGACGTCATTTTACAGATGTTGAATATCATCGCTTTATGCTTTGTTTACGGGATAAGTTGAGATCATAAACAAATACAATTGATTTATTTAATAATAAGTAAATTTTAAAAAGAGAGGTTATATAAAATGATAAAACGCTATATGTATATGGGCTATTGCGAAGACAATAATATTAATATAGCCGATAACAATAATTATATTTCATATGCTTTTTACGATGATATGGTTTTTGTGTATTTTGAGACATATGGAAAGGAAACAGCCGAAGATGTTCTGTATACAAAGATTTCGATTTCGTTAAAGACTTTTCCGTCTGGCGAAAAATGGGTGCGAATGACGGATATTTTCCACTATTCGTATCCGGTTACTGAGGAATATTGGATGCGTAAAGAAAAGAACAAACAAACACATTATAAGATTGCTTTTTTAAAGCATGAAGATATATCGAAGTACATTTATTATCATTACAAAGGACAGCAGACTTTCAAATATAGATATGAAAAATATGGGGCAATATATATGTACACCAACATACTTATAACGTATGATGAGTTTCCGATAGAAAAAGCTGATTATGAACTGGTTGGTGGACGATGGAATGATGAAGATGTTCTTGCGGAATATGATGGTGATATAATATCAGATGTATCGATCAATGGTGACGGTTGGAAAGCTTGTTTGTAATGAGAACGTTTTATGAAAAAAACAAAAAATATAGGAGTGATAATGTGTCACAAGATAACTATCTTGCAAACCGACTTGATTATATAATATTATTTATGCCTCAAGATAAATTGTTTGATTTTCCTCTCATTTCAACAAAAGGATTTGGATTCCACTCGTTAAGACGAGTTTCTAAATGCGAAAGCCCGTACTCTTCAAGTCTTGAATCAAGATACTTTTGCCTTAATATATTACTTTTCACTCCAGCATAGCTATGAAATGTAAAGACTTCAAGCGGTACATTGTATTTTGTAATCATATCCATAAAGCCATCAAAATACTCTATAAAATATCTTATTCGTCTCTGCCATTTTATTGTTTTCACTGTAGTGAATGCAACATTACAAAGCTGCAAAATACAAAGATAAGGATGAAATAAAAGAAATTTTAGCATAGATGCCAGCTTTGAATCAAACAAAAAAATACTTTTTACCGTTGGTTTGAACATAGACGAGTTTCATAGATTTTATGGTGAAAAAAATACAAGACCTAATGAACTTTTCACAAAGTTGCAGAATAATAATGAACTTACAGAACTTCAAGTTATGCATGATGAGATGAAGACCATGCCGTTTGCTGATACCTGGGACGAATATTGTAGCCGATGTGGTGTAAAATGTGACAAAGAATGGTTTATAGATGTAAAAGAATATGAAACTGTAGTATTAATACATAGATGACATAGAGTAGTATATAATGGTGTAATGAATTTTAATTTTTGAGCATGTAAAAGAGATTTAGCATGACTCTATAATATATTGTTATGTTTTCATATGTTTAGATGGATTCTATAAGTGTATTACGGCTAATGTTTACAGTACATTTTGAAGTTGGTTTTTAATAGCTTATTATGACAAGAGTGCACATACGCCATTAGATAAAAGCTTTGATGAACAATCTCACCGAATTCAATGTTTGACGCTGGTGTGTATGTGCATTTTTATATAATGTGCATAGCTTGAAATTTCGTACCTGTATAATATTCCGCAGAAAAATATTATACAGGAATGCTACGTTACATTGATAAAAAGATTTAAGTTAACTAATGAGAAAAGAAGGGGCTTAACTCATGGAAATTAAAGCTGGCGTTATTGTTCGACATATAATTTATTTATATACATGATGTTGAAAAGTTTCAAATATTAATAGTAATAGTATATGAATTGGTTTGAATGAGGGTGTGGTTTTAGTGATAATTCTAGAAATGAAGAAAAAATTTATTGAATTGTATGGCGGAGATGAAACTGAACTTAGAGTGTTTCAATCTCCGGGAAGAGTTAATCTTATAGGCGAACATATCGACTATTGCGGTGGCTGTGTTATGCCTGCAGCTCTTACAATGAAAACGACAATCGTTGCAAGGAAACGAAATGATAATGTTATAAGATTAAAAGCAACTGATCTTGATATTTTGGTTGAAACAACCATCCCTGAAATGGCAAAGCTTAAGGGCAAGCTTAAATGGGGAGATTATCAGATAGGTGTTGCTTTGGAGCTTATGAAAGAGGGATATGATATTTGCGGTTGTGATTTGTTATATGATGATACAGTTCCACATGGCGGAGGTCTTTCATCATCTGCAGCAATTGAAGTATCAACTGCACTTATGTTTGCTACCTTTGCAAACGAAAAAGCGGGAATTACAAAAGAAATTGATATGATAGAAATGGCACTGTTGTCTCAAAAAGCTGAACACAATTTTATTGATGTAAAATGCGGAATTATGGATCAGTTCGCATCCGCAATGGGAAAGGCAGACCATGCTATATACTTGAATTGTGCTACTTTGGAATATGAACATATACCTTTAAAGCTTGATGGATATAAGATAGTTCTTACAAATACAAATGTAAAACATTCTCTCGGCAGTTCTAAGTATAACGAAAGACGTGAAGAATGTGAAAAAGGATTGTCAGCTTTAAAAACTGCTATGCCAAACATAGAACAATTGGCTGATGTTATTCCCGAGGAGTTTGAATTGCATAAAGCTTTAATAACAGATTCAACTGTTCAAAAAAGAATAAAGCATGTTGTTTATGAGTGCGACAGGGTAAAAAAGAGCGCTGAAGCTTTGAAAAATAATGAACTTCATAAATTCGGAGAATTTATGAATGCATCTCACGATTCTTTGCAATACGACTATGAAGTTACTTGTCCTGAATTGGATTTTGTAGTAAAGCATGGAAGAAAAATCAATGGAGTTCTCGGAATAAGAATGACTGGTGCTGGATTTGGCGGCTGTACGGTTGCTATTATAAAAGACGAGGCTATTGATGAATACATACAGATGATCAGAATAGAATACGAGAAAGAATTTGGACATGCTGCATCATTTTATATCACCGAAATAGGAAATGGTGGTATAGAAATATAATGTTTGGAGAGTAATTTGATTCGAAATCTGAATTCTAACTGTGACTTTGATGTTTGTGTGATAACGTTGTATGTATTAATTTTACATAACCATGCATAGCGTTGATTCCCATCCCGTATAATATTCCCCCCCAAAAAATATTATACGGGAACGCTATGCTATATTGCTGTTAGAAAAGATAAAGTTTACTAATGATAAAAGAAAGAGATTAACGTATGGGGTAGTAAGACATATTTTTAAAATTTATATTAAGCCGAACTTGTCAAAAAAATCTTGCGGACAAGTTCGGCATTTTTGCTATTAACCGCAAAATTTGGTGTATTATCGTATTATTTAGGGAAAAGCGTAGTATTTTTTGTTTTTTTGACAGGAATTGCTATGCTTTTTTGTTTTCAAAAAATACATGTTGTTAAAAAAATCTTTATTGTTTTATGCGAAAAAACTTGTATTTTGTTTGGTGTTTTGTTTTGTTGTCATTTTTTATCAGCAAAATGGAAAAATCCTCCTATAAGATTCCCGTAGAATCCGCATTTGGAAATTTAAAAAAATTGAAAAATGTGGAGGTCATGAGATGAAAATAAAAAAATCCAAAAAAATTCAAAATATTTTTTTAAACCACCAAAAATCTGGGTGGTTTGCGTGTTATACTGCTCTCGAAAGGAGGGCAAAGCTATGAATGAAAAGTTATGTGTTGCAGAACGCAGAATGAAATTATTAGATTTTCTTGCAGTTCATAAACAATCAACAAGAAAAGAATTGTCAGAAATATTTTCTGTTTCGGTAAATACTATTGTTCGTGATTTAGAATTTATTAGTAGCTTTGCCCCTATTTATACTAAACAAGGTAATGGAGGAGGAATTTATATTTTACCCGAATACAGGAGTTATAAAAACTATCTTACAGACACAGAGGAGGAACTTCTATATAAATTGATGCAATACATAGAAAACGAAGAAAAGAGAATTCTCTGTGGAATAATTACCAAGTTTACCCAAAATCCTGTGAGAGAAAAGCAGGAAACCTTTCAATTATAAATAGTATAACTATTTAAGTTGAACATTGAAAAAGAAAGCGCGGAGGATAATGCCGTAGCAGCATAAAGAGCATAACGGATACAACGAAACAAATTTTATTATGTTAAATACGCCATGACTTTATATATATCTTCTACAATACAGAATCCCAGCAAATCATCTGTATTTACTTAAATAGTACCTATATATGAACGAGCGATAAATGTTTACATATATAGATTTGTTCGAATAATGATACTTCTGTCAAGTCACAGTCCGAGCGTTAAAAGCGTCGCAGGCAATGATGGCAGTCCGTGCAGAGCAGGGAAGGTGGAATTCCTATGGAGCAGTATTACTGCCGTTCGTTTATGCTGTTAAGGTTTTGATGATAGAATTTGGCATAATAAATCCATATTATGCCGACTTGTGTTATTAAACATATATAATAGGAAGAAAGGAGAAAGTTTTTATGAATTGTACGATTATAGAAAAAGGATTAAATTCATTTGAGTTTAAAACAAAAGGCGGGGTAAATGTAAGAATTAATTTTGCCTCTGAAGATAATTATACTGTTGAAGATAATGTGACAAATAATCTTTTGATTTCGTATGAAGATAGAATTAAAAAGAGTGTTGAAGATTTTGTATAGTGTGTTACATATCAATAATTTTTATTAATAACCGTAGCAGATGATGTACAAACTTATTCGATTTTTTGAGAAAAATGCAAAGTTACTTGTAAATGTATAATTTATATGTTATAATGAACTCAAGTTGAACATTGACAGATGAATATGCGTAACTTTGCATAATTTTTAGGTTATGTAAAGGAGACGATTAAACGTGAAAAGAGTATATTGCTTATATAGAGTATCTACAAAAAGACAAGTTGACCAGGTAAAAGATGATATACCGATGCAAAGGATTGCATGTCATGATTTTTCAGAAAGACAAGATGGATGGGTAATAGTTAAAGAGTTTCTTGAAAAAGGCATATCCGGTTTTAAAGTTTCTGCAAATGATAGAGATGTAATAATAGAGTTGAAAGAGGCAGCGTTGAATAAAGAATTTGATGTCTTGCTTGTGTATATGTTTGACAGACTCGGAAGAATAGACAGCGAAACACCTTTTGTTCTTGAGTGGTTCGTAAATCAGGGTATAGAAGTTTGGAGTTCGCAGGAAGGGCAACAGAAACTTGAGGATCAAACAGATAAGCTAATGAATTATATTCGGTTTTGGCAAGCTAATGGTGAAAGTCGGAAAACATCTATGAGGCTGAAAACCAGTACAGCTCAGAGAGTAGCAGCGGGATTGTATAGAGGCGGACCGGTATTATACGGTCATAGGGCTGTACATAAAGGAAGGCTTAATAAAAAAGGTCAACCTGTTAAGGATTTGGAAATAGACCCGCAAGCAGCAGAAGTTATCATAGATATGTGTAATAAAACATTATATGAAGGATATGGTTCACACCGTTTGGAAAATTATCTGGACCAAAAAGGTATTAGAAAACCCAACGGCAAGAGAATTACAAGTGCTGCAATACTTCGAATTTTAAGAAATCCTTTGCTTGTAGGATATTATTCTGCTGGGGATACGGTATCAGAGAAAATACCTGAGCTTGCAATTCTTGACGAAGATAAATTTAACGCTTTACAGGAAATTCTTGACCAAAGAGCTGAAAAAGATAAGGATAAGCGTCACATAGCACAAATGACTCAAGGAAAAACATTACTTTCCGGAAATATTAGATGTGCACATTGTGGTGGGAATTTGGTTGCTACACAAAGTAAAGATTCTTATGCTCGTAAAGATGGTTCATTATATGAAAAGGTATATGTAAAATATATGTGTTACCATCGTGCAAGAAAACTTCGAGATTGTGACGGACAATCTATATATTCCGCACCTCGTATTGATGAAACGGTTGATGCGATAGTAAGGAAATACCTTCAAGAGATTAAAAAAACTCCTAAAGATAAAGCTTTGGAAATACGATATAAAAAGGATTTGTCTGAAAAGAAAAAGCTGAAGCGTGAATTGCTTGACAAACAGCAACATCTTGAAGCGGAGCTTACAGAATTATCGCTGGAAGTTGGCAGAACACTTTGTGGCAGAAATGTATTTTCTGCTGATGTGTTATCAAAGTCTATTGAAGCTACTCAGAAGAAAATTCGTGAAAATGAAAAACTGATTGCTCAATGTGACATTGAACTTGAACAAAAATCAGAAGTTCTGAATAAATTAGATTTCTATTATAGTCAGTTTGTATCATGGGCAGAGGAATACGACAATTCAACAATGGAGCAAAAGAAGATGATTATTTGTCAGCTTATTGACTCAATAAAAGTTGGAAAAGGGTACAATATAGAAATAGAATTTAATGTGAGCTATAAACAGTTTTTTGGAGAAGAAGCGGAGGAAAGCAATTTCAGGGAAGAAATGGTTGTATAAATTTTTTAATAAGTATAAAAAGCATTCCTTTCATTTTATGATAGAGTTTTATGTATGGAGAATCACTGCTGGTTGTTATCAATCATACGTCAGAGCATCTGACTGTTAATCAGAGGGTCGTTGGTTCAAGCCCAACTGCGAGAGCCAGAATTCGCGGACAAAATAGATACATTCTGTTTTGTCCGCTTTTTTACACATTTTTTTGGGGTTTTTCAAAAATCCGTTTTGAATAAAAGACAGTAGATGCACCCACCATTTCGACCGGACTTGAACGGGAGACACATATATGATTCATATAAATTGAGGAATTAACTACATAATAGATGCAAACTATAATGTAATGGATATGAACCCAAACACAACTTTTTATATTTGATTAATTAAATAAAGACACTAAGACAATCACAGCACAGAAAAACTTCGGGGAATTAAAGTTCATTCACCTGAAGTTTATGAAAATCTTGAAACACATTTGGCAGAGGGCATGGACAAAATATATCGAAGGCATGTGCCGAAATCAACAAGAATGTACATCGAAGCAATGCTTGCTGCTGAAGATAATGTTCAGGGAAAGGGTGGTAATAAGTGAAAACAGAAAAAAATATTTATATTTTTCACAAAATATATGCTAAGTTCTTGAAAAAGGCACAAAACTGTGATATACTGACACTATCTATAAGTGTGAGGAGGTGTGCTCATGAGATGCAAGCTTATGCATAAAAATATTCCGGTTGCAACATTGGAGTTTGATGAAATCACAGGAGTATTTACAAAAATATATGATGTGATAAATCAATCACATTTGCCTGTTGGTGTACCAATAATAAACGGAATTGCAGACAGACGAGAACTGCATGCGTGGTGGCTTGCAAGAGCCATTCCTGCAAGCAGATTAGGTCTTAAGGAAGCATTGGAAAGGATGAATGTTTCAGGTACGGCTGAGATGCTAGGAAAAAGCTTTGGTCTAAATTTGTCAGATCAGTATTGGGTACTTCCTGAAAATGTCGAGCTTGATTGGCATAGTATTAACTTCTTTGAAAATGAATTCTCGGAAGATATAGGAAATATTCTGATAGGTCTTAAAAGTGATTCTGACGATATAAACTATATGTCTCCGGATTCAGCTTCTGATGGTTGGCTCAAGAAGAAATGGAGAATAGTTGATGGTGACAGAGTTCTGTTCAAAGCAGGCAGCGGTTCATATCAGCAGGAACCCTATAACGAGGTTTTAGCAACGTCAATTATGAAACGCTTGGGCATTGATTGCGCGGAGTACAACCTGACTCTTATTGGTGATAAGCCATACAGTGCATGCAAGGATTTCGTTACATCTGAAACAGAACTTGTAACTGCTCATAACATTTTAAAATCTGTTAAAAAGCCAAACAATAAATCGGTATATGAACATTATATCGATTGCTGTAAAGGCTGGGAAATAGATGATATACAACACAGTTTAAATCAAATGCTGACTCTTGATTTTATCATAGTAAATGAGGATCGGCATCTTAATAATTTCGGATTGATAAGAAATGCTGAGACACTTGAATATATATCTGCGGCACCTATATATGACAATGGCACATCAATGTGGTTTAATACTGCTACAAAGAGTATCAAAGCAGGAGCAAGAGATATAGGTTCAAAACCATTCAAGACCAACCACGCAGATCAAATAAAATTAGTAACAGATTTCAGTTGGCTTGACATCAGTAAGCTGAAAGGTATTGATGAAGAATTTGCAGAAATACTTGAAACAGCTGAACACATGGATACTGAACGTAAAGATATACTTTGCAGAATGCTTAACAGCAGAATAGATATACTTCAACATGCAATGAATCACTCTGTTAAATATACAAGTATACAAGACTTTGGAGAAGATGTTGAAGAAGATATTGCATATTCCGGTCAGGATGATGGGATTACGATGTAATAAATTTTAATAGCAAAATGCAGACAGACGATTGAAATATATCGTCTGTTTTTTTGTGCCTAAATCTACACATACAGTGTAAGTTAATTACAAAACTTAAAAATGCATCATTACACTAGACAACCCCGAAAGCTCGAAACAGGCCACGAAAAAACGGTTTTTGGAGTAAAATGTAGCAAAAATAAATTTAAGCAGGAAAAAGCGTGGGTGCGTTTCATCGCTCTCCACGCCTTAAACACCGACCGGCAGTGCCGTTCGGGATGGTGCTGTTTGCCGAAAGTAGTGCGGTTTGGGGGTGCGGTGTTCCTGTCAGACAGGTGTTAAAGCCTTGTTTGAACGGACATACCTCATGTGCGTAAATGAAAGGAGGACATTATGAATAAAAAACAACATATCAGTTTCTGGATTAAGGACTCAAATCTGAAAGAGACTGAAATAAATATGAAAGCCATTGGATGTAAAAGCAGGAGTGATTACATTGATACTGCCGTTGAATTCTACAACGGATATTTACACAACAAGCATAACGAGGAGTATGTAAATAAAAATGTTGTCAATACAGTACAGGGAATGCTTGATAGTTTTGAAAGACGAATGGCTCGTCAGTTGTTCAAACAGTCTGTTGAAATTTCTAAAATATTTTGGTTGATAGTTAAAGAGATGGATATCAATCCGGAAGACGCTGATACATTGCATGCAAGCTGTACCGATGAAGTGAAAAAAATCAACGGCGCAATACAATTTCCGTACAACGCAAAGGATGATAATTGATGCCAAGGTTAATAGTTAAAATTAAGCATGTAAAGGCATCAAAATCCGTTCGTGGTTATGTGAATTATGTTGCAACTCGTGAGGGCGTTGATAAGACAGTAAATCTAAATGTTTTGATTGGAAAACCAACAAATAAACAGATGGAATTTATTGATAAAATGCTCGAAGAAAGTCCTGATGTTATGGACTCGTTTGAGTATGAAGATTACATCTTAAATCCGACAAAACAAAATGCATCTGCACTCATTACTGTGATTGCGGAAAGCAATCCTGAATTATTTGACAGCAGAGAACAGTATCTGAATTATATTGCGACACGACCGAATGTAGAAAAAGTTTCTGAACACGGTTTATTCGGAAAGAAAAATAAAATTAATCTCGCAGAAGTTAAGAATGAAATTGCGGATTTGAATTCAGTTATATGGACACCGATTGTCTCGTTACAGAGAGAAGATGCATATCGTCTTGGATATGATAATGCTGATATGTGGCGTGACTTAATTCGCTCAAAACAATTGCAGATGGCAGAAATTTTTGGAATACCTGATAAAGATTTTAATTGGTACGGAGCATTCCATAATGAAGCAGGTCATCCGCACTTACATATGGTTGTGTATTCGATAGGAAGTAAGCGTGGTTTTATCACAGAAGAAAAGATAGAAAAAATAAAATCTATGCTTGCAAATGAAATATTTAAAAACGATATGTATGAGTTGTATGACCACAAAACACAAGCAAGAGAAAAAATATCTGATGAGATAAAAGAACGGCTGAAAGTTATAGCTGATCGAATTCGTGGCAGAGACTTTTCTGACTCGGAAGTGTGTGATTTGCTTGAACAGTTTTCTGCAAAGTTAAAACTGCAAAAAGGAAAGAAATTGTATGGTTATTTGTCTCCTAAAATGAAAAAAGAAGTAGATGAAATATTCAAGAAAATCTCAGAAGATAATGACATACAAGAAATGTATAAAGAGTGGTGTGATTTACAAACACAACTGCTCAGAATATATCACGATAAGGAAATAATATTTCCAGAATTGTATGAAAACGAAGAATTCAGAAAACTGAAAAATGCAATCGTGAAGGAAGCAGATTTGATTGGAAAAACATTGGGGTATATTGAAGAACCTGATGTGATTGAAAAGCCGACAGAACTTGACGAAAATGATGAATACAGTCCGATAGAATTGACTACGAAATCATCCCAAGTTGTAAAAAAGAGAGAACCTGATCTTGAGGTGGAAGTAGAAAATAAAGTGGAAGGTATTGCGGTTTCTGATACCTATATTTGTGATTACAGATCTAAGTACAGAACTGCAAGGTGGTTATTGTATTCCAAAAAGGATTATGAGAAGGCATTTGAGTCGCTGAAAGAGGAAGCGAAAATCGGAAATGTCCCTGCAATACTTGACCTTGCGAAAATGTATCAATCAGGATTGTTTGTAAACCAAGATGACGAAATGGCTGAAAGGTTATTCAAAGTTGCACTCGAAGGATTTGAAACATTAGAGGAAAATGAAACATCAGATTTCTATGAATACCAGATTGCAAAGTTATATGCAATGAAATCAAGCTTTCAGAATCAGAGAGAAGCAAGAAAATGGTTTGAACTTTCAGCAAAAAAAGGAAATTCATTTGCAATGTTTTCTCTTGCGAATATTTATTTTTATGGAAATGGAACAGAGCAAGATATAAGGAAAGCTTTTGAATTTTATAACAAGAGTGCAAAGAAAGGTTGTACTCATTCATATTACCGACTTGCAGAAATGTACAGAAAAGGTTTGGGATGCGATGTCGATGTCAGATTAGCAGGAAGATGGTATGCAGAAATGTTAAAGTTCTATTCTTTTAATCTAGATAAAAGAGATTCACGGAGCGACTATAGGATTGGTCGTTTGTATGAAAAAGGATGGGGAACTGATGCAGATATAAATAAGGCAAAAAAATATTACCTATCAGCTTGCAGAGATAACAATGCCGATGCGGAGTTTGCAATGGCAAGAATAAATTATAGAGAAGGTAATGAAGAAGAATGCCTAAAGTTTATTGAACTCGCAGAGGAGCATGGAAATGAGCATGCAAGAGAATGGTATGAAAATGTAAAAGTATATCAGAATCAGTATTATCAGCAAACAATTATAGAATCAACGGCGCAGTTATTTTGCAGACTTGCAAGTATAATTGAAAAGGATACGGATAAAAAAACCGAAGGATTTAATAAAACAATTGTCGACTCTAAAGAGAGAAAACGTATCATCAAAAAGAAACAGAGCCTCGGCATCAAAATGGGGTGATGAATTGGTTAAGAGAAAGTTTACTGATGAACAACTCCAAAGAGCAAGTAGCATTGATTTGGTCAGGATGCTTCAAAGCCAAGGTGAAAAGCTTAAAAAACAAGGTAGAGTATATCGATGGATGAGATATGACAGCACAGTTATTGATAGAAATCGATGGTACAGACACAGCCGTGAAATAGGCGGCGGACCGATTCAGTTTATGCAACATTTTCACAATATGGACTTCGTAAGTGCAGTAAAATATTTGCTCAACGGAGAAGAAGGTGCGGAGTTTGTTCAGACGAGCAGAGAGCCTGAAGAAAGACCTGAATTTATTCAGCCAAAGCTCTCAAAAAATATGCATCGTTCATTTGCATATCTGATTAAAACCAGAAAAATTGATGCAGATGTTGTTCAATATTTTGTAAATGAAAAAAAGATTTTAGAAACAGAAGAACATCACAATATTGCGTTTTGCGGATACGATGAAGGCGGTCAAATGAAACAGATGCATCTTAGAAGTACAATCCCCGGAAACAGATTTTTTCTCGACATCGATGGCAGTGATAAACAATACTATTTCAGGCACATCGGCACAGACGAAAACGTGTATGTATTCGAAGCACCCATTGATATGCTTTCATACATAACACTTAACAAAAATAATTGGCAAGAAAGCAGTTATGTTTGTCTCGGCGGTGTGGCTATAGACGCTCTTAAAAATGTTCTGAATATAAACGATAACATAACCAATGTATATCTTTGTGTAGACAAAGATGAAGCAGGTGATAAAACAGTACGCAGAATCGGACAAGAACTTGATGAAATGAATTATAAGTGGGAGAGAATTCTTCCCGACAACAAAGATTGGAATGAAGACTTGGTAAGCGAAAAAGAACAGACTGAAAATTTTAGAATGACAATGTGAAGGGAGTTGATATATTGAATAGCTCAATAACAACACTGCTAATTGTTGGAGTAATTATGTTTGCGTTGATTGGAACATTAACAGTGGTTTCAAATATCTATAGTTTGAATACTATTAAGAGCAAAAGGGTAGGTCACGGTCAGCATGGTAATGCAAGATTTGCTACCGAAAAAGAAATAAGAAACATCTACAAACTTGTGCCATATGAACCGAAAAAATGGAGGAAAAATCAAGGCGGCGATAACTTGCCTCAAGGAACAGTTGTAGGTATGAGAAGACGAAACGGCCAACTCTGTGCGGTCGTAGATCCCGGCGATGTACATACTATGATGATCGGTGCTGCCGGTGTTGGTAAAACAGCGTGCTTTCTGTATCCAAACCTTGAGTATGCCTGTGCATCGGGAATGAGCTTCTTGTCAACTGATACTAAGGGTGACCTTGCAAGAAACTATGGTGATGTATGTAAGCAGTATGGATACAATGTAGCAGTAATTGATTTGCGAAATCCTGTGCAAAGTGATACCTTCAATATGCTATCAATGGTAAACAAATACATGGATGCGTATCAAAAGAGCAAAGAACTTTCAGATAAGGCAAAAGCAGAAAAATATGCAAAGATTACTGCAAAGACAATTATCTATTCGGGCGAAGGTGATGCGGCGAGCTATGGACAAAATGCATTCTTCTACGATGCTGCCGAAGGTCTTTTGACGTCGGTAATACTGCTTGTAGCTGAATACTGTAAGCCTGAAGAACGACATATTATATCTGTGTTTAAGATGATACAGGATCTGCTTGCACCAAGTACTACCGATGCAAAGAACAGTAAGAAACTGACACAGTTTCAAATCCTTATGACAAAGCTTCCCGATACACATAAAGCGAAATGGTTTGCAGGAGCAGCTCTTAATACATCTGAACAGGCAATGCAGTCTGTTTTATCAACTGCACTGTCAAGACTTAATGCGTTCCTGGATTCTGAAATGGAGCAGATTCTGTGCTTTGATACAGCTATTGATGCAGAGAAATTCTGTAATACGAAGTCCGCACTGTTCCTTATCATGCCAGAGGAGGACACAACAAAATACTTCCTTATTTCGCTTATCGTTCAGCAGTTATACCGTGAAATGCTTGCAATAGCAGATGAATCAAATGGTAAACTGAAAAACAGAGTTATGTTCTATCTCGATGAGATTGGTACAATACCTAAAATCGATTCCGCAGAAATGATGTTCTCTGCAGGTCGTTCTCGTAGAATCAGCATCATAGCTATCATTCAGTCAAAGGCACAGCTTGAGAAAAACTACGGCAAAGAAGGCGCTGAAATCATATGGGATAACTGTCAGTTGACTGTATTCGGTGGGTTTGCTCCAAACTCTGAAACAGCCGAGGTTATGAGTAAGAACCTTGGTGAACAGACGATAATGTCCGGTTCGGTTACACAATCGAAAGGTGATGGCTCACGAAGCTTACAGATGATGTCCAGGCCTCTTATGACGGTTGATGAACTTAAAACATTGCCAAGATTTCATTTTATTATAACTAAAACAGGATGCCATCCGATGAGGACTAAACTCGATTTGTTCTTTAATTGGGGTATTGAATTAAATATAGAATATGAGGTTGAGAAGAAAGAAGTGCGAAAGGTTCACTACGCAGGAAAAGACGGGCTTATGCTTGAAATTGAACTCAGAGAGGGCAGAAGGGTAGCAAAGGAACTAACCTCTAAAGCATCAAGAAGCACAACAGGCGGTCAGAATATGACTCCTGTTAAAACAGCAAAAAACGACATCGTTGAGGATATAGATCAAAAAATCACGAAAAACGAAGCAGAAACTGAGATAGAGGAAATTCCGGACGATGTAATAAAAGAAAAGAGAGGAGAGTATGAAGTCTATGCTATCAAACACAAAACAAGACCGAGTTAAAGAATTGTATTTGGCTGATGTGCCTCCGAGAGCTTGTTTGGTATATTATTATTTGTTTCATAAATGCTATAACAAGGACTCGTGCTTCCCTGCAATTTCAACTATATGCAGAGAAACCAAATTGTCGAGAAGCACTGTAAAAAGAGCAATATGTGATTTGGAAAGAGCAGGTTTCATTGATAAGGAACGAAGGTATCGTCAGGACGGTTCAAATAGCAGTAATCTGTATATTTTAGGTGAGTAAAAAACTATTATTATTGAAAACGCTACCCGTCTGTCCTTTTCGTGAACCTACCTCGGTTCATCACGAACCCATAAGAAGACTAAAATTAATTAGGGGATATTGCAATAAGAAATATTTTTTATATATTTATAGATAAATGAGTAAAAGTATATTCGTTTTTGTTTCCAATAACCCTGAAAAAATTAAATTTGTTTTATATCAATCATCATTCATCAAAGTGGGTGTTGGTCAAAGGTGCAGGGCATACTGCTGACAGCAGTGTGATATGCATCTTTAATTATTTTAAAAATTTGGAGGAGATAAAAGTGATAAAATTTTTGAGAAATAAAAAGAAAAAGGCAATAGCCTTTGTCGATTACGAATATTGGTTTTATTCGTGTAAGGAGAAGTTCAGTATTGCACCGAACATTTCAAAATGGAAGAAAGAAATTGAGAAAAGGTATGATGTAAAGGATATAATGATTTTCGGGGATTTTTCGCATGAGAACATAGCCGGAGAATTGCCTAAGATCAGACGGATAACAAATACAATCATTGAAACAGGGAATACCTTCACAAAACAAAAAAAAGATATGACCGACTTTGTTATGCTTGATTATATTTATCAGGCAACAGAAAACCATAAGGATGTAGATACATATATTCTTTTCACAGGTGATGGTCACTTTCAGTCGGTAGTCAAATACCTTAATCATAAACGGAGAAAGGATGTCCTTGTATATGGTCTGCCCGATTCGTTCAGTAAACAGCTTCAGGATGTAGCAACAGATGCTATAATGGTTGATCTTGACGGAGATATTCAGGAACGGAACTGCAGAATGATATTGAATAACATGTCTATCATTGAAGATAAGTCGGATATAATGACAAATTTTCTCCAGGCCGTAGAAACTGTATCAAAGGCGAGCAATATACCGGAGGAAGAGTTCGGTCATATGCTTATGAAAGCATTAAATAATTGTTGCAGCACTACTTCGTCGAATTAGTATAATAATGAATGATGTTTGTTGTATAATATAATAGCACTCCCATTTTTTTCTATGGGAGTGCATTTTTAGTTAAACTTTTTAATTGTTTTAATATTTTCAAGAAGCATTTCAAGTTGTTGGGAAGTCATACCTTTGATTTCGTCAATTATAACCTGCAGAGTGCTTGGATTCAAACTATCATTAAAATCTGCAATCAGATAATCAACAGATACATCAAGAGCTTTGGCGATTGCTACAATCAAATCAAGTGTACATCGATGATACCCACCTTCTATTCGTGAAAGGTGTTTCTGGTTGGTATCAATAAGTTCAGCAAGCTCTGCCTGAGTCATTTTCTTCTCGCATCGACGTTGTTGTATTCTCAATCCAATTACTTTAAAATCTAAATCAATATTCATAAAACTTTCCTCGGTCATACATTATTAGGCAAATATAAGCCTGATAATATTATAACCGATATATGCAACTGATTGAACAAGTGCAAACTTGAAAAATTATAAAAAATATTCAACGAATGTTACTTTTAGGGTTTAAAAATCAATATTGATGTGGTATAATAGAAAAAGATATTCAATGCAGTTAATAAATATGAACATCGGCTAATATAATAAAAAATGAATATAGTGGAAGACTTATCAAAAAGAAATTTGAAATATACTGAAGTTTTTAAAAGTAATTTGCAGAATAGGATTACAATGGAGGTTTATGAGAGATGATAAAGAAGAGCACAATTATATCACTATTATTAGGATTAATCGTTGTGTTTTCAGGATGTGCATCAGTTCAAAAATCAAAAAAAATAACTGATGTTGCAAAAGTAGAATATCAAACTGTAAATACATATACGGGCAATGAAGAGCATACACCGGAAACAGAAATAGACGAAATATCAGAAATGACGGATATTTCAATTGACAGTTTAAATATCCCTGAATATAACGGAAAAGCATTTATAGTTGTAAATAATAACAAACCATACTTTACAAAGAAGGATTTAACATCAAAATCATTTGAAAGATATAGTCAATTGGACCGACTTGGCAGATGCGGAGTTGTTTATGCTAATATTGGAACGGATATCATGCCTAATGAAGAAAGAGGCTCAATTGGAATGGTCAAGCCTTCAGGATGGCATACTATACGGTATGAAAATGTTGATGGAAAATATTTATATAACAGATGCCATTTAATAGGTTATCAGCTATCGGCAGAGAATGCCAATATATCCAATTTGATTACAGGGACAAGATACCTAAACACAGAAGGTATGTTGCCGTTTGAGAATATGGTTGCGGATTATGTTAAAGAAACAAATAATCACGTTTTGTACAGAGTAACACCTATATTTGAGAATGATAACCTGCTTGCATCAGGTGTATTGATGGAGGGCTATTCTGTAGAAGATGATGGGGCAGGGATATGTTACAATGTTTATTGCTATAATGTTCAGCCCGGAATAATGATAAATTATGTAACAGGTGAAAGTGAAGCGGAAGATGGTTCGCTTCCGTATGGAAGCTCTGCAACTATAACTAATTCTGTGCAGAATAATGATGCCTCAGAAATAACGTACATAGGAAACAAGAACACAAAGAAGTTTCATTATCCGCATTGCAACAGTGTGACACAAATGAAAGAGTCGAATAAAGAATACTTTAGCACGTTAAGAGAATATGTAATACGGCAAGGATACAAATCTTGTGCTCGATGTCGTCCCTGAGAATAGTAAAAAATAACATGGACGATTTAAAGCTGTCTCTTTGGATACAGTTCTTCAAGTTTTTATAAAAGTCCTTGATAAAATATTTCAAAAGTGATATTATTAAATAAAAATACACTCTTGAGGAATGTACAAAGCCTAAGAATATTATAGAGATGAATATACTTGCAAAAAACGTGGCATTAATCTTCCGGGATGTGATGGGTTAATGAGTGAGAAAGACTATAACCTGTACTGTTCTCTGAAAAAATCGCAAAGTCGTTAACAGAAGAACTAATAATGGCGATGTTGCTGCATTCATTACTCGCTAAAATGGTTTATAATGAATGGTTATAAAAAAACAGCTATGGTTCGTATACTATTGATTTGTTTGACTCAATATGATATAATTCCCAATATAAAGTATTAGATAAAGGAGAAGAATATTATGCTTAAAGGAATTCCAAGTGTTTTGTCGCCTGAACTTCTTAAAGTTTTGTGTGAAATGGGACATAGCGACACAATAGTTATTGCTGACGGTAATTTTCCAGCAGAAACAATAGGAAAGGATGCAATTGTTATTCGTGCGGACGGTCATGGGGTACCTGAGATACTTGAAGCTATTTTAAAGGTGTTCCCGCTTGATACATATGTTGAAAAACCGGTATCTCTTATGCAGGTGGTTCCCGGAGATAATGTCGAAACGCCTATTTGGGAGGTATATAGAAAACTTGTTTCTGAGGTGGATGACAGGGCAGGTAATGCCTTTGTAGAGGTTGAACGCTTTGAATTTTACGAAAAAGCCAAAAACGCATATGCCGTTATTGCAACCGGAGAAACAGCAATTTATGCAAATATAATGTTGCAAAAAGGTGTTGTTATAAACTGAACCTAAGGATGTGGGTAATAAATAATTGACAAACAAGCCTGTTGATATTCGTTGAATATCAACAGGCTTGTTTGCTGTATAATATAATAGCACTCTAATTTTTCTATCGGGTTGTGTGTTATTTGATTGCAAGAAGTTTAATTGGCGGTTTTAGCAGGATGTTTTTTTAATTTGCTTTTCAGTGAGTTTGGAACATCCGTGTCGGTTATAATGTAGTCGGCAATAGAAACGTCTGCTATTTTTGTAAAGGCACATCTATTGAATTTTGAATGGTCCGCTGCAACAATGTTTACGCTCGACTGCTCAAGCATAATTCGATCGATTTCAGCTTCTTTGTCATAATAAGTAGAAAAACCGTGTTCTGAATCTATTCCGTCAACCGATAAAATAAGTTTATCTGCATGATAAGATTTCAATTGTCGAATCGCATCTGATCCGAATGTGAATTGATATTTGGGGTTAACCATACCTCCCAAAAGTATAATATTAAAATTAGGATTTGTTGTACCTTCAAGAGCGATGGATATTGAATTTGTAACAATACTTAAATTGAGTTCTCGAGGGATTGCACGGAAGACAAGTAGTGTTGTAGTTCCCGAATTAAGCATAATTGTATCATTGTTTTCAATCATATCAGCAATCTTTTTTGCAATTATTTCTTTGTATTCTTGATTGGTAGACATACGCTGATTAAGACTCATGTTGTAATACGGTTTATACGAACTTACTGCACCTCCGTGTGTGCGTGTTAATAGTCCTTTGCTTTCCATATCGGCAAGGTCTGTTCTGATTGTTACCTCAGAAGTGGAAAAAAAGTTACTTAGTTCTGTAACACGTACACTTCCATTTTTATCTAACATCTCAAGTATTTTTTTTCTTCTGTTATCAGCAACCATATAAATTATCTCCTTATTACTAATCAAAATAATAGCCGATTGTAAAACTCTTAGGAGTCAGGTTTTAAGCGGCTTTTAATTGTTAATATATGATGATTTTTCTCCGCTTTTATGGTATAATTAAGTTGTAAAATAAATCATTTACACACAGAAACGGAGAAAAAATCATGCCTAATAATAAATTTTCGCAAATATCACTGCTTGACATTTACGAGGATGTAAACACATCCTTTACTGAAAAGAAATCTGAGCTTGTATCCTTATTGGAAAAACACATAGATTTCTCTTCCTTGATTTCATATGAATTCCACCATGCCTTTTACAGCAATATCGGCAGAAAACATAAATATCACCTTGAAAGTTTTATTAAAGCTTTGATTATTCAAAAGCTTTTTGCTTTCAATTTGGATTCTCAGCTTATTCTTGTTTTGAAAAACTCCAATACTCTTCGTGATTTTTGCGGTTTTGACAAAGTTCCCGACGGCTCATATTTCACAAGGTTCAAACAAAAATACTGCGATTATCTTGTCGATATGTTTCATAGGCTCGTTGATATTACAGAACCGATTTGCCGTGAAATTGACTCTCAGAAAGCTGATTACTTAATCTTTGATACAACCGGCATCGAACCATATGTTGCTGAAAACAATCCTAAATTCTTAAATACCAAGCTCAAAGAAGCTAAAAAGCTTTCAAAAACTCATCCTGAATACAATCCATATATAGGCATGTATTCTATGCTGCCGGATATATCCAAAGCTAATGCGGAGGTTAAACAGCAGTATATCAACGGGCATTATTGTTATGCTCATAAAATGGGCGTTATGACCAATGGCATTGGTATCATTCGTGATATCTCATTCTTTGATGACAGCTTTAAAAAACTGCATCCCGATTTGGTATCCAAGAAAAGCGATAATCTGGATATTGATAAGGAAATCAGTGATTCTCACGCACTTAAACCTGTATTATCGGATTTCTTTGCAATTCACCCCAATATGTCTTTTTCTACATTCTTGGGTGACAGCGCTTTTGATTCATATGATAACTATACAATGCTTAAAAATGATTTTCATTTTAATCGCGTTTGCATTCCTCTGAACCGACGCAACACCAAACCCAACGGCATTGATTTTGATGAATACGGAACTCCGCTGTGCCCATTGGACAAGACTCCGTTTATCTTTCTCGGCAAAAGCAGCGGCAAAAATCGTTCACAGCGTTTCAAATGGGTGTGTCATAAATCTGTTCAATCCGGTTCAACACGCATCTGTACTTGCCAAACCCCATGTACCGAGTCACCATACGGGAAATGTACATATACATACCCCGACAGAGATTTCAGAATGTATCCCGGTGTTCCGAGAAATACCGAACATTGGGATAATCTCTACAATCACAGAGTGTATATTGAGAGAACAATTTTTCTGCTTAAGGATTGTTTTGGTCTCAATACACTTCGCACACAAAACACCACTACGATTAAAGCTGATATCTATCTTGCCGCAATCACACAGCTGATCGGCGTTATATTAGCTAAATCAATCCATGAGTTAAAGCTTTTTAAGAGTGTTCGTAAGCTTGTCAAACAAGTAGCGTAATATTCTCATATTAAATTTTTCAGCGGGTCTTGTTACCGCCTTATTTTGCTGCCTGACTTTATGTTTTTCTTTCCATAACTGACCTCTTTCTCTTAGAAGATTGTTTTGTTGCTTAATTTTTGTTAATTTTACAATCATCTAAATAAATTTTTATATATAACGAGGGCCTTGCGGCTTCTCGGAATATATCGAGCTTTGAGCCGCTAAGGCTGTTTCTGTATATATAAAAATGCACTCATCGAAAGAAAACTTTCTTTGAGTGCATTGTGAGTAAAAAAACTCGTGTTAAAACCGTAGGGAATGACCCTGCAGCTTTCGGTATTTGTGCCTCTTATTAAAAGAGGCAGCAGAAATAACAAAATTGATTATATATGTTCGCTATGCTCACGTTTTATAAGGTAAATTTTGTTGTTACATGCAATTGCTTACGCAATTTCCCATTGTAATAAAAAAAGTGCCTAAAGATTAAATCCTTAGACACTGTGAATACTCTGATAAACTATGATTTCTTTTTTGAAACCTTGAAACTTATATTGTTATTATAGCAGATTTCCAAAATAATTTCAAGTGTTTTTATAAAAGAACTTTCATTATTGCGCATTAAGCTGCGTTTTATACTTTGTTTCTGCCTCAAGCAGAACCTTTCTTGCCCTGTTAAACATTGCAGAATCGACTGCCAGAGTATCCCAATAACAGAAATCAGTCATTTCACGCTCAGACGGATCAAAATTCGGATCAACTGTCCTCTAAATTCTGGTGTAGGCTTCCTTCCGTGCTTCTTCGTAGTCCATTCCTGTTTCAACTTTTGCTATTAAGTCAGCAAGCAAGTTTTTTACATCCGCTTCTGCAGCGACATAAAAATCCGGTCTGAGATAGATATCCCTATACTCAAAAATTGCATTGCACGCAATCGGAGAGAGAAGACCATAACCGTATCCGCCCGCCTGTCCCGAAAGAACAGCATTGTAAATCAAATTATTTGCTTTGCTTCTCGCCTCAAGATATCCGAGTCCCTGCGACACCTCATCAAGTATTTCGCTTATTAAATTTTCTGTTATGAGAATACTTTCCTCTGTTGCGTTTTGAGGGGCAAAGGATCTGGGGATTTCTTCCGCCTGAACGGAAACAGACGCCGTAATCAAAAGTGTCAGACTGAGAACAAATGTAAAAATTTTAATTGTTTTCTTCATGATAAAAACCTCCTTCTCAGGGACTCTTTTATCCCTTTGCTTAATTACACGAAACCGAGATTGATTTTGCAACTTTTTATTTTCTTGATAGCCAATAAATCGGTAACTCTTGATAAAAACATAGCTTTGTGATATAATTTATGGGAAAGAGAATGAGAGAACAATCGTGGAATTAGGTGATTTATATGAAAAATAAATTCAGAGCAGCGAGACAATTAAAAAAATTAAAAGTTATTGAGGCAGCCGAATTGTTGGAGATTTCTCAGCCAACACTAAGCGCATGGGAAACGGGAAATAAAGCGCCATCCGTTGAGAGCTTAGAGAAGATGGCAGACCTCTATGGTGTTACGACTGACTTCTTACTCGGACGCACAGACAGCGAACATTGCTTTGACGACATGGTTAGCCTTAATAAAAAACTGCTGCCAATTTTGCATGAAAAACCTGTGTGGTCCGCAAAGCATGGTTGGATGCTTGTTGACTACGCAAAATCTTGTTTGATAGGATGTAATATTACCGTTCCTTTTGAACAAGCAACGGAATTGTTTATAATTCCGCCCGAATTTGCTGAAAATCGTGCGCCGAACTCAGAGCCGCTTTCAAGAAATGAATTACAATACGGGTTACAAATATGGGTGGAACCAATCTCTGCTGATAGCAGTTTAAGGGAAGAGCTGAGAGGATTTTATCGTGTAAAGCACCATGCTATTGAAAACGAATGCGGCAACCGTTTTTCTTTGGATAGCTATGGCGCAAAATGGCTTGCATTTTCAGATGGAGCGGAGGATTGATAAAAAAATTGGATTGATATAATATTGTAGAAAATGAATTTTTGGAGAATTTTACGATGAAATCAATATTCGAACAAATCGGCAGAATATACACTAAATGGAAAAAATATCAAATTATTATGATAATGGATTAAGCGGGCATTAGGCTGATTTTTTTGTTGGCATTTCTGTGCCCGCTTTGCTCCTGCCGATATAATAAAATTACGCAGTAATTGTATTTGAATATTTTTCCTTGACATCAACACTATAATCATCATTTGTTATCTCAGATGTAAGGACACTGCCCGATAATAATTGTCTTAAATTATCAATATCATTATGCTTTTTTATTAGGATTCTATCGTCTTCTATTTGTAACAGATGTTTGTAAATTCTGTGAGCTTTAATCGCAGAAAAAAGATCTTCTTTTCTCATAGACAATATTTTAGGGTCAGCTTGCATCATTTTTTTTAGTTTGTTAAGTCGGTTGGGGGCATAAAGATATTTTTCTAATTTTTCAATGTCAGATACAATATCGTTGGATTTTATAAAATCAACAGCTGGCTTTGCAGAATTTATTATAACTGTTCTATAGCCAAAACTGCGTTCTAATAGTTTGATATTAGCAGTATATATACAACCTTCTATCAATATAATGTCAATAGATTTAGTTAATGTCTACTGAACAATTGCCATTTTTGAATCATTGTAAATTTTTAACAGCTTTTGAAACCACAACGAAAAAATTGTAAAAAGAACCTTACCGATTTTCGTAGGTTCAGTAGTAATACGGACATAGCAAGGCAGTGGCAAGTCGTTTCTTTCAATCTTGTCACAATAAGTCCTATTCCGCATTTGCGTTTTGCAAGGCTGAATTTCCGTTCAACCTCAACACGTTCCGATTCATCAATGTAATCTTGTTTTTTATCACAAATTTCGTCTTTCTTAGGTCTGCCGAGTGCCGGTCCTGAAAGACGAATTTTTCGCTCTGCACAATATGATAAATTTTCACGGTTTCTGTAAATTTTATCAGCTAATATCCTCTCCGGATAGCACCCGGTTCGTTCTTTGTACCGTTCAATCATGTCAGAAAGCTTCAGCGCTTCGTTATATGCGTCAAAGCTATGATATTCAAGCCGTGTAAATCCGTTTACAACACTGATATCAAGCTTCGCTCCGAATTCAACAGGGGCTTTTGATTTACCTCTGACAATTGGTCTTAGCCATGGTTGACTAATGCTGACAATTCTGTCCGACACACTATGAGTATGATTATCATACATGTACTTTTGTTGATCGTATAACTTTTTTACTGTTTCAAGTTTTGCTCTAAGCTGTTTAGGCAAGTTATCTGTTTTTACCGGTAAATTTTCAATTGTTTTTAAATTTCTTTTGATATATGAAAGCTGCTGACCTATAGCCTTGCGTACTTTTTTCGCCGTTCTTTTCTTTGAACGGGCTATGTGAAGATATTGTTTCCTTGCTTTTTTGCGGTATGTACGAGGTTTTTTGCCGTTTCCCGGAATATGAAGTTCATCAATGACTTCTTCTGTTATTTCGCGAGCTTCATTCAAAAGCTCTGTATCCTGCGGATACTTGATTTGTGACGGTGCACACGTTGCATCAACTATCATTGTACCGCTGTTAGACGGTGGATTAGATTCGTCATCGTTGTCAGATTTTTCTTCAGTTTCAGAATTACGGATAATCATTTCGTTGATTTCACCCAGTATTTCAGGCGTAAGTCTTTTTCTGAAATACACCATTAATGACGGATCAAACGGAGGCTTTTCATCATTGTATTCCGTATAACCACAGAAAAATTGGAGATATGCCGTTTCCTGAATTTGCAATGCAACCTCTTCATCGGAATAACCGTATTCAGCTTGTATAATACATGCTCTAAGTGCAAGACGAAGTGGTTTTGCAACATTTCCCTTGCGATTAGTAAAAAGCTTTGCATAACGCTGCTCTATTTCATCCCACGGAATCATTTCGGCTTTCTTTACCCAACGATTATTAGGATTGAGTTTCATTCCGATAGGCGTATTGAAATCTGTGAAACTGATTTGTTTGCTTCTATATTTATTCATTTTTATAACTCCCATAAAACAAAAGTGCAAGGTTTTTTGCTGTTTTCAGCATTTTCCCTTGCACTTATTATACAACAAATTGCTCAAAAAGCCAATACTTTAGCCAATTTTTATTTATTCAGCAGTCATTAGTTAATCTTATCATATCGTGTTTTACATCTGTTATAGGGGGTGCGGATATATTCTTGGACTGTTTTTTGAGAGGGGGGGTGCGGACATATTCTTGGACTGTTTTATGCTGCTAATCCAAGACTATGTCTGCCACTCTCCATTTTTAACCAAAACCTCTTGTAATTTTTAGCCTAATTTACCTTAAGTACAACCTTGCCGACATTCTGTCCGTTATACAGAATATCATGTGCCACTTCCGCTTCTGTTATCGGCAAAATTTTATATATAGTCGGCTTAACCAATCCCTCTGAAATCTTAGGGAATACATCCTTTACAAGCGCCGCCGAAATCTGTGCCTTTACCTTCGGTGTTTTTGAGCGTAGCGTACTGCCAATAATTCTTACATTTCTTACATATATGTTCTTCAAATCAATTTCCGTTTTCTGCCCTGCCAAAGCCGCGATTATAATCCATCTTGCACCATGCGTCAGATAATGTATGCATTTACCCATAATTTCTCCGCCCAGGCAATCAATTGCAACATCAACACCATGTCCGTTTTGCAGCTCCTGTTTCAAAACCTCCGTAATATCTTCTTTCGAGGTGTTTACAACAACATCCGAATTCAAATGATTTATTGACTGCGCGATTTTATCGGATAAAACAGTCGTTATAACGCGTACGCCAAACGCTTTTGCCATAGGGATTACCACGCTTGCCAATCCGCTTGCTTCAGCATTCATCAAAAGAGTGTTGCCTTCTTTGATTTTACCCTCCCAAAACAGGTTTAAATATGCCGTTGCAAACGCTTCGGGAATTGCCGCCGCTTCTGCCATTGTACAATTTTGAGGAACAGGCATGAGCATATCATATTTTACCGTAACGTACTCCGCATATCCGCCGCCGCCCAAAAGCGCACATACCTTATCTCCAATTTTCCATTCTGACTTTTCCTTTGCACCATCTGACAATTCCACTATTTCTCCCGAAATTTCAAGTCCCATCCAGTCCGGCATCCCTCAGGGGAAGGATAATCTCCCTCACGCTGCATTAAATCTGCGCGGTTTAATGCGGCATATTCAATCTTAACCAATACTTCCCCATCTTTCATTATCGGATCAGGCACGTTATCCCATCTCAAACTTCTGTCATCATTTACTAATATTGCTTTCATTTTACACTCCTCCTATGTCAGTTTTTATACATCATAATGTTTCTTCCGCCATCTGCAAGAGCATTAATTTATATTATAAACACAGCCTTGTCCGATGCCAAAAACACAATCAAGTCAACTATTTCCTGCGATTCGACAGAGCCTCTCATAAGTGTTTTCACTCCTGCCATGACCAGGCACGTAAGAACAGCCTCAGCGAAATACAGCACCCATGTATATTATATTTCACACCGTACAGTGCAAGCGATTTTGTGAGTCCGTTCATAACTTCGCTTTTCAACGTAGAATATGCAACGTTGCAATTATATCCATCTTCCACTGTAATGAGCCAACTTGACAACCCTGTGCCATATATACGGCGCAGGGTTATACTATCATTTTAAAAATTTCAAGCTGTTTATTATTCAAATATGCTTTCGTAATATTCTCCTGTTTGTCCGGCTTGACAAATAAGCCTTTTTAAGTTTATCTCATGCTCATATGAATATTCATTTGTATGCATGCCACATATTATTTCGGCGAAATCAATCATCATATCATCATATCTTTTGTATGGATTAAATTTAAGCTTTTTCGAACCATCAAAACAAGGATTGATATTATTGCTGTTATATGTAACATTCATATCAGTCGTAAGATAATCTGTGTTTTCAACATCAAATATCTCCATAGGCTTGATTTCTATGCTTCCTAATGTGCCGTTTATTACAAACTGACGGCGAATAAACCCGTTTACATCTGCCGCACTTGAGCGAACCACGGCCGCCGCATTTTTGTATTTAAGAACCGTCATACCGTAATCAAGTGCATTTGTGTCATATGTATGTGTTGAATAGCACATAGGCAATACCTTATCGGGTGCGCCCAGAACAGACAACACCACATCAAGCATATGACAACCCAGAAATTCCATCATACCACCGTTAAATTTTATCAAATCCTTTATTACTTCTTCGCTTAATCGAATACACATTTGTGCATCAACCGAATATATATCACCTAATTTTCCGCTTTTTACAAGTTCGATGGATTTTTTCACTGCCGGATTAAATCTGTACATATATCCTGTGTGAAACACTAATCCCTTGTTTTTTGCGGTTTTTACCAATTTTTCATACTCATAAAAGTCAGTGCCGCCAGGTTTATCCATATGTATATTAAAACCTGCATCTGCCATTATCTGTGCATATCTTGTCGAATTCTTTTCTTCTGTTTCCACAATTACTCCGTCAATATTGCTCGAATTCAATATATCGTCTATCGACAATTCCTGAGTATCTTTATACAATTCTGTTCTTAAATTTTTTCTGTGCTGTTCATTCGGTTCACAGACCCCTGCAATTTCAAAAACTTCGGGAAGTTCTTTAATGCACTTAAAAATGCCGGACGCATGCGGATGACTTGTTCCCACTTGTACTACATTTATCTTTTTCATGCTTATGCTCCTTAAACATATCCTACTTATACATTTTGCCAATCAAACAGTAATCCCGGCGGAAAGTTTTTATAATCATTTGCGAGACGTGAGTACACCTGTGAGCATTCTGAAACAGGGTGTATCTCACTTATCATCTTTTTGTAATTCACTTTGCCCAAATGAATAAGTCTGAATATTGCATGGTAATCATCATCATATGTCCAAAATCCCGGACGAGAATCATTATCTGGGCGGGTATTTGTATGAGCACCAATAAGTTCAACACCCGGCCAATGTATTTTTCTGTAATAGTCTATGGTAAAATTTGAATCACGAGTACATCCGAGAAGTGAAATTCTGCCATGATGCGCCATACAATCAAGTATTTGGTCAAGGGCCTTTCCCGTACCGGTAACCTCAACTGCAGCATTTACGCCTCTGCCGTCAGTCAATTTATACATTGTTTCCACAAAATCATCTGCAAACGGATCAACAGCATAATCTGCTCCAAGTTCAAGAGCTTTTTCTCGTTTCTCCTTTACCGGGTCAACAGCAATAACCGGAGTTGCTCCCATTGCTGCACAGAATTGTACCGCAAAAAGCCCAAGTATTCCGCATCCCATAACTGCCGCTGATTCTCCTATTTCTATACGCAACTTTCTTGCTCCCGAAATAGAAAAGCTTGATATAAATGCCATGGAAATTTCGTCCAGACCTATCTCGTCATACGGGAGTTTAAACACCCAATCACGGTTTACCAGATGATGACTTGCATGTCCGCAAGCCCGCAAAACAACCCTATCTCCGACTTTCAAATCATCAATGTCGCTTCCTACTTCCAAAACCGTACCCGAACTGCTATAACCGACTTCGCGCGGCCAAATTAAAACTGTGTCTTCAGCCTTAGTTGTTGCGAGTATGTTTATATCTCCTGTCAGGTTTGCATACTCTGTTCCGGAACTTACAGCTGAATATGCTACTTTAACCAATACTTGATTTGGTCCAAGATTAAACTCTTTATTTTTTTCCTCAAAGAGTTGAGCTGTCGAATCACCCATTAACATAACTTTTTTATATTCTTTAATCTTCGTAATCATAATTATATTTCCTTTCATTTAATATTTAGCAATATCTTATGGTCCTAATATTAAGTTTACGGTGTTTAACCAACACGGTGATCATTTAAGATAAACAAGTGTATTCCTCGTCTGACAAGCATTTAGAACATTTGCTTCCATACGTGTCATATGGTTGAGTATCTTGCGGGGCACCGCCTTTATACTCACTTCCTTTCTCTCATAATCAACTACCATATTTTTAAATATTGAGTATATATGAGTATATAACGGATAGTATCTTGAAAATATATTCCGTCATATTTATTGATTCCCAAGAACTTCTCATCCATCAAAGAAAGGCTGCAGAATTAAAATGATTCGAGATCATACATGGTGAGATAATTCTTGGTGTTGTCAAGCATTTCACGGAATAGCTTCCTTGAATCCTCAAGATTTGTTGTCACAAGAGGGTCATTGACAAATGCGCGGAATGCCATGTCAAGATCGTGATTCAGTCCTGCCTGAGTAATTAGCTCCTGTTCGCCGGAAATCCTGGTGATAAGCGGATAGATTTCCTTCGGTATTTCATCCGAAAAGACGGGATTCAGCGAATCTGAACGGAAAACGGCGTTTGTTTCAACAACTGCACCAATGGGCAAATTAGGAATCTGACCTCTGTTCGGAATGTTTACGTTCGTGACAAGATCGCACAAGCCTAAGAGCGCTCTTATCTGATTAACACCCTCTTCGCCGGTTTCGTTTATTTCAAACTTCTGTTCTCCCGATACAAGCTTTGCGCTCTTCTCAAGGCGTGCCTGCAAATCCTTTTTTCTCCAACTTACGGGCGTGAGGGCAAATTTCCATGCACTCACCTGATCAGGGCTCTCAAGATACCAGTGGCCGGGGCAGAACTCCGCAAGATGTCTGTCGCCTGCTGCTGCAATATAGCCGTATCTGTTGAATAGGTCAAGTTTCACTCTTTCGGAATATTGGAAAGAGTGATTCATCCAGTTTTCATCGCTCTTTTCGTTAAAGCCCGTTGCGGAGTATTTATCGGAAAACCTTTTATACACATCAAAAAGATTAATATTTTTATATTCTGCTTTTGTGAACCATGTGAAATGATTTACGCCGACAACATTAACCTTAATTTCATCTCTTGAAACATCATCAATTCCGCAGATATATTTCAATGCCTTTGCGAGAACCTTCTGAGTTCCGAAAACCTCATGACAGCAACCGAAAGCCTTGATGTCAGGAAATACGCTATAGAGAGTTTTAATGGAAACAGTCATAGGGTTTGTGTAGTTTATAACCCATGCATCGGGTGAAAATTCTTTAATTGCAAGTGCAATTTCCTGCATCATGGGAATTGTGCGTAAAGCTCTGACAATACCGCCGGGACCGGATGTGTCCCCAACCGATTGATAAATTCCGTATTTTTCGGGAGTGTGTACGTCGCTTTCCATTTCGTCAAATGTGCCGGGAAGTATGGAAATTATAACAAAATCCGCGCCTGTCAGTGCCTCACCGATGGTTTCAACAGCTTTGTAATTCCAGCTCGATTTACACTCGTCAAGATCCTTGATTTTATTACCGATAATTTCGTTGTGCTGTGCCGCCTCAAAGTCGATGTCATAGAGAAATACATCTCCCGAAATATCATCGGCTTGCGCAAGATCACTCATAAGCCCCCATGCCCAGCCTCTTGAACCTCCGCCGATATAGGCAATTTTTAAATCAACAGCTTTGTTGTTTTCGTATCGCATAAAATTCATCCTCCAAAAAAATTTGCCGCAAAACATCTTGTCGACAAGTCTATTATACAATTTAGCGATTATATATTCATTAATTTTTTTGACGCAATTCAGAAAAAATCTTGACATTTTTGATAAAACAAGTTATTATACTCAACATAAGAGAGCGTGAAACGAGGTGTAAAAATGAACAAAAGACTTTCGGACCGGGGTGCTTTTTTCATCGAAAAGCATAGGGATTCGACTTTTGACGGGGCAAAACGAGATGTGCATGATTTGATAGAAATCTACTACATGATAGACGGTGAATGCGATTACTATATCGGAGGAAGAATATATGAGGTTAAAAGCGGAGATGTCATATTGATTCCGTCTGGGGTGCTTCATAAAAATTCCTACAGAAGTCGCAGACACACACGCATTGCAATACATTTTTCAAATAAATACATTCCGTCTGCGGTTTTGCCATTCATCAAATGCGGTGTAATTTTGTATCGCAACCCTGAGACAGCCGAGATGATTCATAAGCTGATGGAGGCTATGTACGATGAATTCACAAGGAATGACAGCTTTTCCGGTGAGATAATCAGAAATTATATGAGTTTGCTTTTCCTTGTGTTTGCAAGAAACTGCCAATGTTATGAGGGTGTAAAAGCATTGAACGAGGATATTGAAAAGGTAAAAAGACACATTCACGAGAACTATTCATCGGAAATCACTCTGGGCGAAGCCGCGGGAATGATTGGAGTCAGCACCGAGCATCTTTCGAGAATGTTCAAGGCAGAAACGGGATTTGGTTTTTGCGAATATCTTAACATTGTTCGACTTGACAGAGCCAGAATACTGCTGCAAAGCGGAAACAAGTCGGTTGCTGAAGTGGCATATAAGTGCGGCTTCAATGACAGCAATTATTTTTCCGTCAAATTTAAAAAGTTATATGGGGTGTCGCCGAAAAATTGCAAGAAAATGTAAAGTGAGAGAAAAAAATTTTACTTGACAAATGCGACAAGCCGAATATAATAATAGTATAAAAATATTAACGGCTTCGGCAGTCTGAAAACAAAAAAGGAGTTGTAACAATGACAAACTACACCGAAAAAACTACTTTTTCAGCAGAGAACTTTGAAAATCCGCCAAGCGTCAATTCTCCTATCTATTCATGGATTTGGAACAGCCCGATGACAACGGAAACGGTGGAAAAAGAAATTGATGAGATGGCAGTGCAGGGGATGCGTGCATTCTACATAATTCCTGAGCCGCCTGAGTTTCGCAGTGGATATATGGAAACTCAAATGACACCGCCGTATTTGTCTGAAGAATTTTTTGCGCTTGTTCGTCATGCAATAGAATATGCCCAAAAAAAAGGTATGATAACATGGCTGTATGATGAGGGAGGTTGGCCGTCGGGCAGCGCATGCGGAAAGGTGACGGAAAAATATCCCGAGGTGAGGGCAAAACGGCTGGCAGTCAAGAACCTGAAACTGAAAGCGGGAGAAACACTGAGTTGGGAGAACGAATTTATATCGGTGCTGTGCGGCGGCAGAGTTTGTGTGGATGAGGATGTGATTGCCACAAGAGATGCAGACGCCGAAATATATTACATCGAAACGATGCAAACGCGTGAGCCGCATTTGCAGAGCAAAAAAGCGGTTGATGAATTCATACGTTCGACGTATGATGCATATCTAAAGCATATGGGCGATTTGTTTGGCAAAAAAACATTTGCGATGTTCACCGATGAGGCGATTATGTATGCGCCGTTTTATGTTGACTGTATTGATGAGTTTGAAGAAAAATACGGGTGGAGCTTTGCGAAAATGATTCCTGCGTTGTTTAAGGAATGGCACGGCAATGACGGAAAGCGATTTAAGGCGGAATACATAGAATTTTGCTGCGAGAGCTTTGCCGAAATCTATGTTGAGGCGCTGCACAGTTGGTGTAGAAAAAACGGAATCTTATTCACGGGACACATGAACGGTGATGATGTGCTTTCAGGCTACATATACCAATCAGGAAATGCTTTGCATCATTTAAGACACATGGATATTCCGGGAGTTGACGTAATCTGGAGGCAAATATATCCCGGAAATAAGGAGAACAACTTTTTTCCACGTCTTGCATCTTCAGCAGCGCACCAGATTGGTTCAAACCATGCGGTTTCTGAGTCGTTTGCAGTTTACGGGGCGGGCTTGACATATGATTTGATGCGCTATGTTTGCGGCTATCAGTTTGTCCGTGGGATAAACATAATTAACCCGATGAGTGTGACATCGGGCAGGGACGGTTTTCTGTCGGTTCAGTGCAGACCTCATTTTGTGCCGGAGCTTCCGGGAGCAAAGCATATGAAATATTTCAATCAATATCTCTCAAGAATGATGTATCTCACAAGCGTTGGCAAAATTGATGCAAAGGCGGCTCTTTATATGCCGATTCGTGACGTATGGGCGGATAATACCGAGGCAGAGAAACGGTTTTATGAGCTTGGAAAAAGGCTAGAGGAAAACCAAATATATTTTGATATAATTGATGATAGCTATATATGCGAGTCGGAAATCACGTCGGACGGACTCGGAACGGCAAAATATGAGACGGTTTTTGTTCCGCCGAACTCGTGGATGAAGTGTGAAAGCCGAGAAAAACTCGGAGCATTTGCAAAAACAGGCGGAAGCGTGCTTGAGCTTGATGACGGCAGCATTGAATTTTCTGAAAAATGGACAGAAAGCTCTGAAAGAAAATGCGGCATTGTTCGGTGCAATAATAAAAATATTCGTGCAATGCGCAGAATTTGCGATGACGGATCTTTATATATTCTTTTTAACGAAAGTACCGAAAGTGAGCACTTCAAGGTAGAATTTGACAAGAAATTTAAGAATCTCTACATATTGAATCCTGTGAACGGAGAAATCTATGTGTTCGGCGAAAAAGACTGTTTTCTGCCGAGCGGGGGTGAAATGGTTGTCCTTGACACAGATTCAGAACTTAAGTGCCATGAAGAGATAAAATGCGGCAATGAGATCTCAACTGCGGAAATTGTCAGCTTGACCAAATCCGTGCGGCATTTCTTTGAACACGGTGCATGGAGCATTGTACCCGATAATGCGGAAATGAAGAATTGTGAATGGGAAGAAAGCTTTTCAGGAACGGCGGTGTATACTGCGGAATTTGATGCGGTTGCCGGCGAGGATGTTGTGATTGATTGTGGATACATTCACGGCAGTTGCGAGCTTCGCCTGAACGGACACAATATCGGGGAGTGCATAATGCCGCCGTATCGTGTTGCGGCAAAGGGTGAGTTTGTCGGAGAAAAAAACATTCTGGAGATTGCTGTTTCAAACACGGGGGCAAATGCAATGTGTGCTGCGGACTTTTCGGAATATCCTCAGAAGCTCAAGGGTCCCTACCACGAAAAAACTCTTGAGTTTGAAAAAGAATCAATTTTTTCGGGATTGACGGATAAAATTAAAGTATTTAAAAGAGCATAAAGAGTAATACAACTGTCGGAATGACCCATCGCAGCGATTGTTCCTTTGTTTTGAAATTTGAGTACAAACATTTTTAAATTGAATAAAAAAAAACACTGTGATAAAATGAGCTTATAGGATATATGTGAAAGTATATTTTAAAATGTTTAGGAGGAGATAAAAATGGTAAAATCTTTATTGTATGCAAAAAGAGCTTTTGTCACAGTCGTTGCTGCAGCTATGTTGGCATGTTCGGTTTCTTGGAGCGCAGTTTATGCAGAAGATCCGGCAGTTAACATCGCTTGCGATACGGATGGGAAAACTGGCGTAACCAATGTTGGTGATGACACAAACGGACTGATAACAATTTCGTTTGACAAAGAGATGGATGAGTCAACACTGACAAAGGATAATATCGTTCTTTCAAGGTCGGACGATTCTGCGGTTGATTATGAGATAACTGTTGAGGACTCAAAAACG
>JBGVIT010000012.1:0-10555 GCA_045128915.1 Clostridia bacterium | reverse complement strand
TAAAATAAGGTCTTGTTTTATCAAGCTCGCTTTTTGCTTTTCTTAGCTTGGTAGATGCAATCAGATACATTGCATTAGTGATTTTCTGCGTATCCTTTACACTCTTGATTCGGTTTTTAATTTCCTTTATGGTTGCCATTTTATCACCGTCCCTGCAAAAATTCTTTTGCTATGCGGATAATTCTCTCGCGGCACTCATCTTCAAGCTTTCCGCTCTGATTTATTTCATCAGCTATCTCAAAATGTTTTTCATTAAAGTAACAAAGCAAATCATGCATAGTTGATGATACATTTTTTAATTCAACATTCTGCATAAGATGATTCAATACAACAACCAGGATGATAACTTGTTCATGGTGTTTATACGGTTTATATTGTTCCTGCTTCAAAATCTGCATAAGTCCTTGACCATAATTAAGCAAAGACTTTGTTGTTTCATCAAGATCACTTGCAAACTGTGTAAATACTTCCATTTCACGATACTGTGCCAAATCAAGACGAATAGCTCCGGCGGCCTTTTTCATTGCTTTTGTTTGTGCATCGCCACCTACACGAGAAACAGAAAGACCGACATTTACTGCAGGACGCTGACCTGCAAAGAATAAATCGCTTTCAAGGAAAATCTGACCATCCGTGATTGAAATTATATTTGTCGGAATATAGGCAGAAACGTCCCCCGCCTGTGTTTCGACAATAGGCAAAGCAGTCATACTGCCTCCGCCTTTTTCTTCGCTCAAGTGTGCACTTCTTTCCAAAAGTCTTGAATGAAGGTAGAATACATCACCGGGATATGCTTCTCGTCCCGGAGCACGCTCTAATAACAAGCTTAATGAACGATATGCGATAGCATGTTTAGACAAATCATCATATACAATCAATACATCTTTTCCCTTATTCATAAAATATTCGCCCAACGTACACCCTGCATAAGGCGCAATATATTGAAGAGGTGCAGAATCACTTGCAGAAGCATTAATAACAATCGTATAGTCCATTGCACCTCTTGTTTTTAAATTCTGCACAAGCTGAGCGACAGAGCTTGCTTTCTGTCCTATGGCTACATAGATACAAATAACATCCTTTCCTTTTTGATTCAGGATTGTATCTACGGCAATGGCAGTTTTGCCAGTCTGACGGTCACCGATAATAAGCTCACGCTGTCCTCTTCCTATCGGGAACATTGAGTCTATTGCAAGAATACCGGTTTCCATTGGTGCAGAAACAGGTTGTCTGTCGATAATTCCCGGTGCAGGATTTTCAAGCGGTCTGTAATCATCGGAATGAATTTCGCCTTTTCCATCAATCGGGATACCAAGAGCATTTATAACTCTTCCTATGAACTCATCACCAACCGGAAGTCCTGCTGTTTTGCCTGTTCTTTTTACAGAGCTTCCTTCCGTGATTTCATCATCGTTGCCAAAAAGGATGCATCCTATTTCATCATCCCTTAAATCCTGAACCATTCCTCTCACTCCTGACTCAAAGAGTAAGATTTCTCCATAGGTTGCATTTTCAAGTCCTCCGACTGTAGCAATTCCGTCACCTACAGTTAAAACTTCTCCGATTTCATGCGCTATTGCTTTAGGAGTCCAATTATCTATTGTTTCACGGATTAAGGGAATGATATTTTCGTCTTTGGTTTTGATTTCAGACAACGTTTCTTTAAACTGTGATAAATGTTCTTCAACATTCCAATTAAAAATTTCAGAACCAATCTTTAACTTAAAACCGCCTTCAGGAATGTCCGTTTTTTTCCAGATAAGAGATATGTTATCATTATATTTTTTTTGCAGAAAGTCTATAAATCTTTCTTCCTGTTCTTTACTCGGAGGGGTATTGGAGTATAAGATAGCAGGCTGTTTGTTTAATTTATCATTCATCAGCCTCGCTCCTTTGTGCAGAACTTAAGAAACTGTCAAATGCATCAGAAGTACTTGTATTTGCGACAATTTTTTCTGCAGCTTTAACAGCCATAGTTGTTATTTCTTCCTGTGCACTCTCTATCATTTTCTTGCGAGTTTGTTCCGCTTTTTCATGTGCATCTGCAATAATCTTATCTGCTTCTTGTTTTGCCAAAGCTAAACCTTGAGCATTCTTTTCGGATATGCTTTTACTTGCAGCTTGCATCTTTTCTTCTATTTCATTATCTGCTAAGCGTAGTTTCTCTGCATATTCGTTTTTCAGTTCCTCTGCCTGGTGCAATTTATCTTTCGCATCCTCATCGATGTTTTTATAATATTCACATCTTTTTTCCATAAACTTTTTTATAGGAGCATAAAGAAGAAAATAAAGTATTGCAAACAAAAGAACAAAATTCAATAAATGCAGAAGAATCTGTTGCCAATCTATATTCAATGGTACATTCATTGATTTTCCTCCTCCCTTACAATACGAATATAATCAATATTGCAATAACAAGTGCGTAAATAATAGCTGTTTCAACAAAAACAAGACCAAGCATTAATGTTGTTCTGATTTTGTTTTCAGCTTCAGGCTGACGAGAAATCGCTTCTGTTGCTTTTGCTACAGCTATTCCCATACCTACAGCACCTGCAGCGGCAGCTAGTCCTACCGCAATCGCAGCAGCAAGTGCTTTATCTCCAAGTACACTGTTTGCAGCAGCAACTGCTACATCTTCACCTGCTGCAAATACAGGCATTGCAAGCACAAACAGTATTGCAATTGAAATAGCTAATGTAATAATTCTTTTTATATTTTTCATGTCATAAACCTCCAAATTTAACTTATTTAATCTTATGTTCCGGTTCCGATACTTCTCCGTAGAACAAAGAAGTAAGCATTGTAAGTACGTAAGCCTGTATAACAGCATGAAGCAGTGTAAACAATACTCCCACCAACACAGGTAATCCGTAGCTCAAATGAATATAATGATATACAAGCTCGGTTACAAGTGCACCGCTTAACAATGCACCAAACAATCTGAAGCTCATTGATACCGGCAGTGAAAACTCTTTTAATGTTTTTCCAATGCCTTTTAATTTGTTCTCTGCAATACCTCCTGATAAAATAACGAGGTAAGAAAGACATCCAATCATTATTGCTCCGTTGATATCAGCAAGAGGTGCAGGCAAAGCCATTGATGTACCTTGCGTTGTTATCACCTGAATACCAAACAGTTCAAGTATAGTTCCTATAAAGATATACACACCTGCAGCAAAAATATATCCTCCCAAAAATTTGTTGCGGTGCGGACTGTTTGTTTTTGCAAGGTCATCAAAGAAGCTAACCAACATTTCGAGCACAAGTTGAAACTTTCCGGGAACCATTTTAAACCTTGGAATCGCAAAAACCCTAATGAGTAATGCAAATACAAAAACTATTCCTGTAACTGTAATTGCAGAAATAAGTCCCGGATTAACATCCATGAATCCAAAAAGACTTATCTTATTCGATTCATGAAGAACTGCATCACGCATTAACTCTCTTATTGATTCGTGGCTTCCCGGTGATTTTACGACAATTGTGCCAATCATTAAAGCAAGCGAAACTATTGCAAATACAACTATTCCTATTGTTCTTTTCTTCTTGTCCATAGCAAATGTCCTATACCTCCCAACGTCAAAACAGCTACAAAGCAACCTAATGCGACTGCTACTGTCGTAATTGTCTGTTTCTTCATTTTTTAATGCCTCCATTCTGTCGCTAAAATGTCAGCACAAATGCATTTATGTAAAGTGTTGACTTGCGGCTATTTAATTTATCATAAAACCGGATAAAAGATTTACCTCAGTTTTATTGCAAATAATGGTTTTTATTTTGAAATCTTATACAGCATACACGGTCTTCCGCCCGTTTCGTAATTCATATCTCCCATAACCAAGCCTGTTTCAGTAAGATGTGTCATATATCTGCGGACAGTAACACCTGTAAGGCCTACTTTTTCAGCTATTTCATCACCTGTAAGCCATTTATTTGTGTTTTCCCTCAAATGATCAAGTATCATTCGCATTGTCTTTTCCTGAATTCCTTTCGGATGCAGGTCATCAACAGTTTTCCTGGTGTTATCAATAAGGAAATCTATATTTTTCTGATTCACCTTTCCCAAATCCTTGAGTGCCTCTGCTTGCGCTAAAAACTTGTCTAATGCGATTTTAAATCTTTCAAATGTAAATGGCTTTACCAGATAATCCACAACTCCGAGATGTAACCCTTGTTTAAGAGATTCTGCTTCGTTTGCAGCTGTAACCATAATTACATCTACTTCTATCTGTTTCTTTCTGATTTGTCTTAAAGTTTCAAAGCCATCCATAATCGGCATATAAACATCCATTATAACTAAATCGACTTTGTTTTTTTCAAGATATTGAAGTGCGCTTTCACCATCTGCGCATTTTTCTATCACTTTAAAATCCTTATGTCTGCTGACAAATTGTTCATTAATCATAGCAACCATTGGATCGTCTTCAACTATTAAAACAGTATACATCTTAAATCACCTTCTCTTCTTTGGAAAATAATACTGTAAATGAAGTTCCTACTTTTTCCTGAGATTCCACCGTTATTTTCCCTCCAACACTGTCTATTAGTTCCTTGACGTGATAAAGACCTGTTCCTCTTCCCTCACCTTTGGTAGAGAAGCCATTCTCAAATATATGTTCTTTATTATCTTCGCTTATTCCTGCACCGGTATCCTCAACTGTTATAAGAACACTATCTTTTTTTGAATAAATTCCTATATGAAGTTCATTATGAGCTGTATCCTTATTCCCTTTTACATTCATCGAGTCGTATGCATTATCAATAAGATTTCCTATTACCGTTACCATAAGTTCAGGCGGTAACATAAGATCATTCTTTGAATAATTACTTCCATCGTTTAATGTAAATTTGATATTAAGTTCTGAAGCTCTTGCACTTTTACCGATTAATAGAGCAGCAACGGCCGGCTCATCAACAACGGACATTATTTTGCTGATCGTCTGACGCTGAACAATAGAAATATTTTCTATATAAGACACAGCCTCATCATACATTTCCATCTGGATAAGTCCCATTATTACATGAAGCTTATTAGTAAAGTCATGGTTATTGGCTCTCATTGAATCTACAAGATAACGTGTCCCCGACAAATCCTCCATAAGCTTTGTATATTCTTCTCTGTTGTGAAGAATAATTGCAGCACCAACTATTTCGTTATTTTCCTTTATGGGAATGCTGTCAAATAAAATATTTGAATTTTTAAAACTGTCGGCACGGATGCTGAATTCCTTATCTCCTGTTTCAATCGTGTTTTTCACAAATGAATCGTTACAACATTCCGAAAAAGGAGATCCTATCAGTTGTTTTACATCCGGCTTTTCAAGCATTTTAGCTGCCGATTTATTTGCAAACTGAATTATACCCTTTTTGTTTACAGCTATTAACCCTTCATTTAGAGATTCAAGGATGTTATGTCTTATCTGGAACATTGCAGAGAATACATTTGGTTCATAACCGTGTAGGCTTTTTTTGATAGATGACGACATTTCATGTGAAATAAGAAGTTCTATCATTATGGCCACAAGAGTTATGATTGCATAGATAAGAAGTGTATGTACTGTCTCTGCTTTAATGTTTTCAAGAAGCATAATTGCCATAATAAAACCTGTGTAGTTTCCTTCCTCGTCATATATGGCAGCATATGCTCGTCTTTGTGAACCCGATGGTCCTGTTTCATTTGCCGTATATATTTCATTAGAGTTATTCAAAAACTCAGGTTTTGTTCCATCATATATTGTTCCTATTAAATCGTGATTAGAATGATAAAGTCTGACATTATCTTTGCTGACAAAAGAGATAACATCGATATTTGTCAATGTTGTTTTTAGTGAATCAAGATATTCCATAAGTGTTTCAGAAGTTGCTTTATCATCAGGATTTGATATCTTATTATCTACTAGCGGTGAATTTGCAATTACCTCTGCGATATTTTGCAAATTCTGATCCCTTTTCTGAATTTCAAATTGTAAATTAACTAAAGTTCCCGTTATTCCTAAGAACAGTGCCAAGGTAAGTATCAGCACAAGCTGTATGGTAAATATCTTTTTGTGAATATTTTTAATTGATGTATTTTTATTTTTCTTCATCGGATTTCTTCCTTCAAAAAGATTTTTATTTTGACAATGTACTTATATATAAAAATTCGGAATTATCGTCACCGGTATCTTCATTTTCAACAATAAGCACACTGGTATCTTCTTGTGTGAAAATATGATGCCATACACCTTTTGGAACATTATATAATTTATGCGGTTCCATCTCGATTTCATGAAGTTCTTCCCCGATAATTAGTGTAGCCTTACCTGTAAGAAGAACAAAAACCTCATCACTTTCGTTATGGCGTTCTACTTTTTCAAAATTTGCCTTATCAAACCTGTCAGCATGATTAAGGTATGCAACGCGCCAGCTTCCGAATCGCATTGCTGTCTGATAATCTTTACCTGTATAGTCGTATATCTCAATACCGCACTTAATTTCTTTTTTTACATTTTCCATAATCAAAATCCTTTCATAATTTATAACCTAATTATACATCAAATAGATTCGCACTTCAATTTATTTACTTAAATAACACCTTTTGAAAGTAAAATAAATGGTGAAAAATTTAAATTTATTTTTATATGTTTCATAAAATTGCGCTCCCTTTATTTTCGTGATAGACTCTAAAACGAAAAATAAATCAAAGGAGTTTTTTGTATGAGTTGTATTTTTGAAACTGTAATGTTAGTGTGTTTTGGTTTGTCATGGCCGATAAATGTGATTAAAGCATATAAGGCAAGAACCGCAAAGGCAACAAGCCTTCCATTTATCCTATTAATTTTTGTAGGATACATCGCCGGAATAAGTGCAAAGGTCATTTCCGGTCAAATGAATTATGTATTTATTGTATATCTAATCAATATTGCAATAGTAACATTAAATATTTTAGTATATTTCAGAAATGTAGCTATCGATAAAGCTGCAAGATAGGAGTGCTTAACTATGAAAAAAGATTTTATCAATCAATTCAAATCATTAAACAAGCTTGCTGAGGCAGGCGGTACAGTAATTTTTGGAGGCACAAGCGATATTAATATTCCCCTTTGCGAGTTAAAACAAGCCTACGGATTAAACGAAAACTATTATAATCGCAGCATTGAAAACCTCTCTGCACAAGACGCATCAGAAGTATATAGGGAATGCATATCAGAACTTAAACCCGAAACTATATTTTTGCATATCGGACAAGCAGATGTTGAGCAATTTACCGTTTCCTCTGATAACTTCGTAAGTGAATATCGTAAGCTTATTAATCAAATCAGAAAAGATAATAAAACATGCAGAATCGCAATCGTTTCTTTAGCAGGCGACAGTGATGTTACCTGTGCAATGAACAAACAGCTTAAATATCTCGCTAATTCTGAGCGTTGCGAATACTGCGACATTACAAATCAGATACCCTGTAATCCTAAACGTGTAAGGGAAATTTCTTCCTTTATACATAACTTAGGATTTGTACAGCCTGTACAGTGCAAGCGTCCAATCTATGACCTTTCACGAATGATCTTTTGCTTCGAATAATATATTTTTTGGGAAGAGATGCAACCCTGCATCTCTTCTTTTATTTTGCTTCGTCCTGCTCTTTGTTTCTGTTTCTGTATTCAAGAGGAGTCATACCCGTATATTTTTTAAACAGTCTGCTGAAATAATGAGAATTATCATATCCCACAGCCATCGCAATCTGAGTCACGTTATATTTAGTAGTGTCAAGCATATTCATTGCATTATTGATTCTTAAAGACATAATATACTGCATCGGCGTAACCTTGGTTACCTGCTTGAAATTCTGAATAAACCAACACGGAGTCATAAGATGTTCCTCTGCATACTGTTCAATAACTATATTCTGGTTATAGTTTTCACGAAAATAATGTGTGGCTCTTTCTATTTCATCAAGCATTTCCGTTCCGATCTGATTTCCTTCTTTAAGATATCTGTTTATAACGAGAAAAATCATTCTTAGATGCATACCAAGCATATCCTGATAATTTGAACGCTTGAGCTGAAGCTCCTGAATCATCTGTCTGTACATCCATTGATAATCCGGAGAAGTACCAGTGAAAAAGACATTCTCATTTCTTGGCATCTGATAATAATTAAGAAGGAGTCCAACATCGGAGCCTGTAAAATGCACCCAATATATTTCAGGCTTATCTTCAGCATACTGATAATACATCTGAACATCTCCCGGACGAAAAAGAACCATATTACCTTTGGAAATAATTCTCTCAACACCGTCGAAATAAAATCTTACTTTTCCTGCTGCTACATATAAAAGCTGATAATCACCTCTGCCGTCAGGACGTTCTGTTTCAAAAACACGAAGTGAGTGCACTTTGTAGTATCCGGCTGCAGTAACAAGAAGAGGTACACTTTTATCAACAATATCTTCGTGAACGCCGCCCAAATATGCTATATTTGTGTACATTATTAAAGTCGCCTCCTTTTCTTTCAACAATCAAAATTCCTCTTTAGTAAATATTATACAGTAAAAAAGTATATTTTTCAATAGTTTAATTTAATTTTGTGCACTTTTTTTCGAATTATGTTTATTGAAATAAAGTTAACATTGTGATAAAATACAGTTAACATGAAACAGAGAATCTGTTTGGGAGATAAGGTGATTAATATGAAAATAAGCGAATTTATACAGAATATTTCAGGTAATAAGTATAATGAATTACTTTCTACTCTCTATGGTGAAAATGATAAAATCATTTCAAAACAAAAAGAAAGATATATAAATGCACTAAAAAGTTTCAGCTCCTTTTTTCCCAATAGAGACGATGTTAAAATGTATTCTGCTTCGGGCAGAACGGAAATTGGCGGCAATCACACAGACCATCAGCACGGTGTTGTTCTTGCAGGTGCGGTAAACTTAGATGTAATTGCTGTAGTATCCTTCCACTCAGATAATATTGTAAGAGTTAAATCAGAAGGCTACGAACCCTTTGAAACATCACTTGATAACTTAAGTGTTAACCCTGATGATTCAGGAACAGCTTCCATTATAAAAGGCGTAATTGCTAAATACGCTGAAAAAGGAATTAAAACCGAAGGCTTTGATATGTATTGTACATCTGATGTTATCAGTGGCGGCGGAATATCATCCTCCGCATCCTTTGAAACTCTTATCTGTACAATAATAAACAGTCACTACAACGAGAACAAAAGCCAGGCTTTTGAAATTGCACAGATTGGATGGTTTGCAGAAAATGTTTACTTCGGTAAAAAGTGCGGTCTTTTAGATCAGACTGTTTCTGCATTTGGAGGACTTGTTTCAATAGATTTCAGCGACAGTGATAAACCGATTATTGAAAAGATAAGTTTTGACTTTAATAAATATGGTTATTCGCTCTGCATCACAGACACAAAAAGCAGCCACGAGAACCTTACTGATGATTATGATGCTATCACAGATGAAATGAGGTCTGTAGCTAACTTTTTTAACTGCAACGTGTTAAATGATGTTAATGTAGATGAGTTTTACAGTAGCATTCCAAAGCTCAGAGAAATTTGTCCTGACAGAGCAATACTGAGGGCTATTCACTTCTTTGACGAAACAAAACGAGCAAAACTTGAAGCCGAAGCTCTTAAAAATAATGATATCGAAGAGTTTCTTTCATTAGTAAATGAATCAGGAAATTCATCCTGCGAACTACTTCAGAATCTATATTCAAACAAAAATCCTTTGAATCAGGAAATACCACTTGCAATTGCAATGAGCAAGAAGATACTCAAAGGAAAAGGTGCTGTCAGAGTTCATGGCGGTGGCTTTGCAGGGACAATACAAGCTTTTGTACCGAATGAATTAGTTAAGCAGTATAAAACATCAATTGAAGAAATATTTGGCAAGGATTCTTGTCTTGAACTTAATATTCGACCGGTTGGCGGTATAGAAATCTAAAAAGAAAGGAGGAACAAAAATGAGACTATTGGTATTAGGCGGAGCAGGTTACATCGGTTCACACACCGCACTTGAGCTTATCAAAAAAGGCCATGAGGTTGTGGTTGTTGACAATCTCGTAACGGGTTATGTAAAAGCTGTTCCTGAAAAAGCAACTTTTTACCAAGGAGATATCAGGGATTTTGATTTTCTTGACGATTTATTTAAGAAAGAAAAAATTGATGCGGTAATTCACTTTGCAGCGTTTTCCCTTGTCGGTGAGAGTGTTACAAATCCTCTCAAGTATTACGACAATAACCTCTACGGAACAAAAGTACTTCTTGATGCAATGATTAAAAATGATATTAAGAAGATTGTTTTCTCATCTACAGCTGCCACTTACGGAGAGCCGGAAAACATTCCGATATTGGAAACCGACAGAACCTGTCCTACCAATCCATACGGAGAAACCAAGCTTGCAATGGAAAAGATGTTCCACTGGGCATCAAAGGCTCACGGATTAAGCTATGTATCACTTCGATATTTCAATGCTTGCGGTGCAGATGCGACCGGGCAAATCGGAGAGGCACACAATCCTGAAAGCCATCTTATTCCGCTTGTGCTTCAGGT
>JBGVIT010000011.1:0-17829 GCA_045128915.1 Clostridia bacterium | reverse complement strand
CTCTATTTTAACACAAATGCAGGCGTTTGCCAAGTCCCTTCCCGAATATTTTTTAATTCGTGAGATGGCTTGTGTTGGAGATACGCTGACTCCGCTGGTTATTGCAGAGATCGGCGACGTTCGGAACTTTCACTCCAAGCACGCTCTGATTGCTTATGCAGGGATCGATGCGCCGCCCTACCAATCCGGCGGATTTAACGGAACTGAACGGCATATCTCAAAGCGCGGGAATGGGTATCTTCGACATGTTGGCTTTGAGATCATGCAGTGCAAGCTTCGTCTGAAGCCCGATGGCGATCCGGTCTACGAGTTTATCCAAAAGAAACGATCGGAAGGTAAATGTGGCAAAGAGGCCATGGTTGCCGGTATTAACAAATTCCTGCGTATTTACTACGGCAAGGTCACCGAGTTGTACCGTGAATTAGAGGCTTAAATACATACAACTGAATATCTTTCGGGCGAAAAAATTCACTCCTTTTCGCCCTTTTCGTGCTTCTCCTGTTAACTCGAAATTCCTCAAGATTTTTCTCAACTTTTTTCGTAAAACCTATTGACTTTTCTTAGCAGGTTTGTCTACTGCGTATCAGTTTTTGTGTGTTTAACTAAAGCAAATTTACATTGTTAAGAACATTCCTTCATCTTCCATCATAATCTGCTCAAATGCCGGAACGATGATTTTTTGATACCTTGCGTTAAGATACTCTACATAGAAATCCTTTTGTAATTCGGATAAGCAGGGTATTTCATCGATAAAGGCTGCTATTTGTTCGATATCAATTCTTGGGGTGATTCTCAAAAGTGCGTAATTACAACCAACGTATTCACCTGACATGAGAAAATCATAATAGTTGATTTTTTTACCGTTTAACTTTATAGCTGATGTTGGAAATTGATAGATGCGCGCGTTCATGTCATCATCATTTGAAAGAACTTTTTTCATAATGGTTTCATCTGCTTGTGGGAGCAAGCAGCTTCCGCAGTCAAAAATCGGTGCCAGCTCTGCTTCATTTGTGATTCGGTCTATTAAAAATCCCCAGTTTCCGTTATGTCTGTCAAAGTTTCCAAGAAGAGCATCAATAACGAACATATCCCAAAAATATTCGGTAGTTTCAATCGGGTCTACATACCGTTGTTTTTCTAATGATTCTAAGATGTCTTCGAGTTCTGTTCCTGTTCCTTCGTGTCCTGAATCTATAACTGTATTCTTTATCGAACAGAAGTCATAAAATTCTTTTCCGTGGGCGGTGAAATCTTTACAAGCACAGACTAATTTCGATTTGCCGTTAACGTCAAATGTTCCGAGAAGAGTTTCTTGTGCCTCAATTCCAAGCATATTGAAGATATTACTACCGATGTGCTCGCTTACACAACTGTTTATATAAGATAATTGGGTTAATTTGTTTATTCCGGACGGCGGAAATTTCAACATATACTGTGTTCCGTTATACTCAATGGCAATTTTTTTGCCGTTTGCTCCGTTATAGGCTTTACTTAAAATTCTTTTACAATTTGTAAAATCTATCATTTATTATCTCCATAAATATTTTTGTCTTAAATAATCCGCGTGTTCCGCTGAAATTGAATTTTCACTTACCTCTGCCATATTTATACTTCCGTACAATTCGCCCCACAGACAATCAAGGAGAGATGATTTTTCGTTTAAGGCTTTTTTGAACATGTCCAAATCGTGCTGGAGATAATCGGGGAGACCGTACTCGTATGATCGTTCTCTTTCTTGTTGCTGTTCAAAACTTTTTATTTCATCTTCAATTAAAGATTCCATGGAGATTTGTAGCGTTTGCGAAAGTTTATATATTGTTTCTGCTGAACATTTTGTGATTTGAGTTTTCTTGCTCAAAATATCATTAAGTGTTGTATACGGAATATTACTCCTTTTGGCAAGTTGGTATTTTGTTATACCTTTTTGTTTCATGATGTAATCGATCTTCATATTATCACCTCACTATTATTATAACGGCATACCGACATAATGTCAATGATTTTTGCAAATTTTTTTGAAAATTCTCAGTGAGGTATACCTTCCCGCTTATTTTTTGAGTGATTATAAGCGAGAAGGTAAACTTAATTATAGACAGAAGTCGTTTGTTATTCCGTTTAGCATACTTGCGTCTTTCTTCACATAGTACATCTCGGTTACTTGCGTGGTTGAGTGCCCGAGCAAGTCGGCTACTTGCTTTACTGTCAGAGATTTTATTGAGCCGTCTGGTTGCTTTATGCCATTTACCAAGTTTGTGGCAAACGTATGTCTCAGACTGTGCAAGCCCTTGCTTTCTATCCCTGCGCCTTCGAGTAAGCGGTGGTATCTTCTGCGGAACACCTCGGGCTTGGTGTAGTTGCCATTCTCGTCGCACACAAGGGGGCTGTTTTCGCCAAAGTAGTACTCGGCTCTCAACTGTTCTATCATCTGCACAGCCGTGTCATTCAGCGGAACGTCGCGCTTACTGGTGGTGCTTTTCAGCTTGCCTATCTTGATTTCGGTTTTGCCGTCAAGCAACTCCGTGCCGTTGCGTTTGTTTACTACCTTAACACCACGTTGAAGATGTATCACTCTGTTCTCAAGGTCTATGTCGCTGTTGAGTATTCCGAGTATCTCGCCTGTTCTTAATCCCGTATTCAGCATAAGGATATACGCCCCTGCTTGACGGTATAATTTCTTACCTGTGCCGTATGCCTTTGACGCTTCCGATTTGAGTTTTTCGATTTCTTCAGAGGTAAATACAGTTATTGTTTCGCTTGTTGGCAGTTCCTCTTTTTCTTGTATTGCATAGAAGTTGCTTTTCTTTATCATAGGTGCGGAGTTCATCGGATTTCTTTGTATCAGCTCTTGCTGTGTAAGATATTTGAAATATTCACCCAGTATCACATGTACCTTTTTAACCGTAGTGTAAGCGTAGCCCTCATTCATCCAATGATTGAGGACTTTTTTGATGTCGGCGGCGGTGATGTTCCCAACAATTTTATTCCCGATTAAGGGATATATTTGATTGGTAATTGTACACTCATATCTGTCATAAGTTGTTCTCTCTACGGAAGGGAATTTGAAGACTTTAAGCCAATTTGTCATGCTTTCCTTAAGTGTTTTATTGGCTTCAATCGAGGTTTCAACCTCATTGTTAAAATTCTCAATATACGCCGTCATTTTCTTATTGACCTCTTGCTTGGTAGTACCCGAAAAGCTCTTGCGTTTTCGCTCTCCGCTTTCGTCCATAAACCATACCGTACCGCCCCAACGCCCGTCTGTACGCTTGAATGCGTTACCGTTAGTTAATAGCTTTCTTGTTGCCATATATTCACTCTCCTTTCTGTTTTACCACCAACAATACCACAAAACTCCTCATATATCCAGCCCTGTGGTGAAAAGTTATCAGTTTGTTATCAAATAGAAATTGTGGGTCAAGTCTGACCCACGACAATTTATTGTATTTGTTGAGTTTGTAGCTGACTTGACCCACAGCATTGACCCCATAGGTCGAAAATTGACCCACAGTAATTTTTTGTTCCAAAAGCCTCCCCCCCTTGTGCTGTCGGCTCTGCCGTCAGCTGTGAGGCGGGGCGGGCGGTTTACCGACCCAGACCCTTTCTCCTGCTTGTAAATCGAAGCAGATTTTTAACTCGTTTTTTTGCGATTTATCCGCTTGTTTATAGCCCTTTTGAAATTTAACCTTGCCTCGGCTTCACGGATTTTCTTTTGGAAATACGCTTCCTCAATTGGTTTGATCGGTTTTAACGTATATCGTAAGCTGCCGTTGTGAGTTCGCCCGTCACGGGTTTTGACGGTTGTATGTTCGGTGAATATCAGCCCTTTCTTTTCAAGACTTGACACGTATTTTTTTACCGTGTTCACGCTCATTTTAACCGCCCGACCGATGGTGGAATAGCTTGGGTGGCATTGGTAAGTTTTCCTGTCCTCGCAGTACAAAAGGAATGCGTAAACCGCGATTTCCCCTGCGTTAAGATTGAGACGAAATACCGCGTTAGGCATAGGAAAATAATCACCGAGTATCTCTCTTTTTTGATTGCGTTCGTTCAATAAAACCCCTCCTTGATTTAATAAAAAACGGCAAAAGAGCACCGGGAAAAGCTCGGCACTCTTGTTTGAGTTACGCTTTGTAAAGCTATAACCTTGTTCTTGTAATTTTTGCTTACCCTCGCAAAAATTCGAATACGCCATCACTATATATAAAGTAAAAATTTTATACAAGTGAACACCCATGGAAGGGAATTTTTAGAAAAAATCCTTTTCATTTAACACATTCCGAAGTTTTTTAAGTGCCGATTGCAGACTTTTAGATATATTAGAATGATGTGTTCCTTGTCTCTTTGCGATATTGCGAAGAGAGAGATTGCGATAAAATTTCAATATCACAATCTCTCTTTGATGAGGCGGAAGACTTTGTACCGCTTCCCATAATTTGTTGTTCTTGAATTGTTCCAAAGCATATTCCTCGGGCGTTAAATCTGTGTCAACAAATTCGAATCCCTCCTCTTCAAAGAGTTGGTCTGCCGATACCTCGTTTTCTTCCGCTTCGCTTTGTCTCTTGAATTCTTTTCGGTCCTGATAGTTTTGATAGTTCATTATTTTGTTGGAATGAATAATTTGCTTATGTTCTTCAGAACCCTCAATCACTTCAACCACTGTCCATTTCTTGTAACCTGTTATTTTTGAAATTTTAATAGTTTTCATGTTCCTTTTCCTTTCAATTTTGAATTTCGTTTGATCCAAAATTGAAGGGTGGAGCACGAATCATAAAAAGCTTTTTATATAAAGCAAAAAGCCCCCTGTCAAACCGAACGTATAAATTCGCGTTTTCGGGGATCTTTATCTTTTATATTTTTTATTCGACGTTTTTTCTTTGCTTTTTTCATATAATTCTTTTTAATCTGTCGCATATTCTAAAAAATCCCCTTGGAAGCGGTTCGAAAACCACTCCCTTGGGGGATTTTATGAAAAGAACGACTACAATTGCACCTATATAAGCTGATTGCTTATACAGCTTTTATATTACGTAAGGTTGGAATTTTGTACTTAATCAATTACAATATCTGCAACCACTATAGCTTGGTCATTCATCCAAGATTCGAAAACCACTTCAACGTTTATGAATTTCATATTTGGGGAAATCCAAATGTTATCCCAAGGATAAGGGCTTTCGGGGATTCCATTTTCAGCAAGTGTTGGGAATACCCCGAACTTTCCTCCGTTTGCCGGAACAAATCCTTCGTCCGTAAACTTTTTCCAATCTATGGGATACATATTTTTTGTGGTTTCATCTATACTGTCTCCATCGTACTGTCTGACCCCGTTAATACAGTTCTCGGGATTGAAGTCGCCGGTAATAATACAGTATTCTTGGGATTTTGCGAACTCAATAACGCTCTTTATCTGCTGATTACGGCGCTCCTTGCATTTCCAGTCAAAATGAAGTGTGACGACAGAAATTTCTTTATTATCAACTTTAATTTTTCCTGTCCAAAACCAAGCGTGATCATAGTCGGTTGTTCCTTCGGGTGCGTATGACGTTTTTACAGCCGGATAATATATTGCCTCGGTATCGTAAATTTCATAGCTTGAAAGGAACGCCTTGCCGTTATACGAATGGGTATAATTTCTTTTGTAGTTTGGAAGAACGGTGCTATAAATAGCATCATAAGGGGTTTCATTTGTTGTGCTGTTAAAGGTTTTTGAATCCTCTTGAAGCCCCCACAAATCAGCCCCTACCTTTTCAAACAGTGCGCGATATTCGGCTTTGGTAATTTCAGTTCCCGCACCACCGGATACACTTCCTTCCGCACTATCGCTTCCAGTGCTGAAATCACCTATATTAAAAGATGCAACCCTAATTTGTGTAGATGTCTCTTTTATGTCTTCAATTTCAAAATGCTTTATTGTTTTAGTTAATTTTACATTATCAACTTTGATTTGAGAATTGGAGAACACAATTCCTACTTGGTTGCCAAGCAGTTCGCTGTCAACCGAACAATCAATTTGTTTAACACCATTAATATATGCGGTCAACAAACCATCAGCGCAAACAAGTTTGAAAGAATACGTTGAACCAATTGATACTTTTTCGTAAGAACCGTTCGCAAAAAATTTCCAGATTCCGGTTGAATCTTTACTCTTAATGTCATATGCGCCGCTTGGAGCATTGACACTCAGCATTCCAAAGTTTCCATCATTTTGTATTCCAAATGCAAGTCCCATAAAGCAATTATCTGTATTGTCTCCTTGAGAAAGCATTGTTAAATCAGCCTCAAGAATAAATCTATCGAAATCACGTGCTTGATTTAATTCTACAACAGTTAAATCAGAGGATGTATCTGTCAATACTAAAGCTTCGTTATTTATTTCTGCCAAAAAGCTATTGGTTTCTGCTGAAGCAGCATTGTTGCGATTCCATTCGGAAGGAACGGCTGTAAGATTACTGAAATTCTGATTATACAGTAAATAGTTTCCCTTGGCATCCTCTGCGGTTCTGACAACAAAGTTGTCAATAAGAATATCCATTCCACGTACTGTTATACCAACTTTGCCTTTTTGATAACCCTTGTCAAGTGCACCTTCAGCAATAGGTGTTCCATCCATAAAGAATGTTACGTTTTTGCCGTCTGTACATACTATAGACAACATATAGGTTTTATCAATTTCAAGATTAGGAAGGTTATATGCAGTTGACGGAGTTGTATTACTCCAGCTTGCGTTTATGTTAGTTTGAATTTTTCCGTTACCGTCTTTCTTGAAGTAAGCGTAACTATAATGCGTAGGATCCTGATATCCAAACATTATGGATAATTCGGGAGTGCCCGAAGACGAGATTTCTTTGATTGTTACGTCAGCTTGTACCACATATTCGTTACCGATATATTGATCCAGATAGATAAAATATTTGATATTATCCGGATTTTCAATAAACAATTTACCATCGTCAGTTATGGTGGCAGTTCCTGTAGCACCTTCCCCAAATTCACATTTCAATTCGGAAGGGACGCTTGTCAGACCATCAAAATTATTTTGGTATATGAAACCATTGTTATCGAAATAATAACCGTCATTTGTCAAATTTATTTTGATTAAATCATCATAGTGCTTTATGCCTCCGATTTCGGTATAAGAGCGAGCCATAATGTAACTGTTTTCATCTATTTTATCCGGAAGATTAGTAATTATGACAGCTGAGAGATATTCATATCCTTGAGATTTTGCTGTAAGATTTTTATCATTTGCAACTACACTGCTAAATACAACATTATCTGTTAAATTTTTTACACCGTTAGATACACCGTTGGTAAAAGTTTCAAATTCAAATCCAACTTTTCCGTAATAAAGCGAATCCACACCAGCTATCAGTCTGATTCCATTAGTTATTCCGTTTTCCTGGAAACCAATTAACTTTGAGGTATCATCGGAGTTTATATGAGTTATATTGATATTGTAATCATCGAGTTTAAGGGCAGCATTATCGTTTGTACCATGACCCTCAAAGATTACATATCCCGTAGAGCTTACAGCCTTAAGATTTACAAAGTTATAATCATAGACAACAAGATCTACCGCGGGAATAAACTCCCCGTTCACAAAGATATAGGCGATTTTTCCGTCAACATAATATCTTGCCAATCCATTAATATCATCGTAAACAATCGCTATAGGTGTGGTTGTTGAGTTCAAAGTTAATGGAATACCCGATGCATCGTACAACTCATAATAATTACTCGCATACCCGATGAAAAGGTTATCTGTTAAGAAATCTGCTGAAATAAAAGGAAGTATATGTTCAACTCCCGATGCTTGTTTCTTAAGAGAAACAACGTCATATCGTCCTACGGCATCATTGTTGTTGTAGTTAGGAATGTTAAATTCAAATACTGTGACTTTATTATTGATACTGTCATTTGTATTATCTGCAGAAACATATGACGGCAATGCCTTGACGCTTATTTTTGCAGACTTGATATCAAATGTAACTGCGTTATCTCCGGGTTTATCGGTAAATCTAAGTCTGTAGTTTGGATCTCCGTACCAGGTTCTTATTACACTTACAAGAGCACTGTTGGATAATTTTAATGCAGGAGAGCCATCTTCAAGATAAAGCAAATTACCATCATAGAAGTATGATACGTAAACTGTTGCTGCCTCATTTCCGTTTTTGGAGATTGAAAGATCGACTCTTATTGTATTCCAATCGTCCGTTTTCAAAATTATTTGATTACCGTCTTTATCACAAAGCTTAAATGAGGTTTCGCCTCCCCACAGATTTCCCAGTGAATCTATTGAGAAAAGATAATCGCTTGATTTTGAACCCGATTGATTGTGATTTTCAAATCTGGAACTGAAAAAGCAAAGAGGTTCTACGGTATTGACTTTCTTAATTGTAGTTTCAAAACTGTAAACCGTAGTTTGATTTCCGTCAATTAGTTTTGCAACGGGAACGAAGAAATCCATCCAGTCACGTAAATTTAACGTTGCGTAATTTGAATTTTCCACATTGCCTTCAGTTTCGGAAGTTGTTACTTCAATTTTCGTACCGTCAGCGGTTTTATGAGTAACGTGAGCTGCGGTTTGGAATGAGTTAAGAAATGTTCCTTGATTATATGCTCCGGAGGATTTGACATATGCTCTTGTACTGCCTGTGGGGAATCCCATATGACCAAAATCCACATTGAAGAGAATGCCTCCGTCAACAGAGTTTACAGCCTCAAATGCTTCGTTTGGCATTGTTCCTTCATAAATTTTGATGTTATCAAAATACCCCTCAAAGCTTTGTGATGGGAAAAACGCGAGCGTATCCTTACGGGCTGCAGACGGAGTACTTAAAGTCATTGTAGAATAACGAAGCTGTGTTGTTCCGTCGGTGTCATATTCAACGTCATAATAAACAGTTCCGTCGGCATTTTTATAAATAGTATGGTTGGCAGTCGTATTTTTATCAACAACGATCAAATTGTCAAGGGAAAGTACCCCCTCGGTGTGAGTCACAGTTATAGTCTTATTAGATGAAGTTTCTCCTGTCGATACACCATCTGCGGTAGAAAAAATTTTCCACTCGTAAAATTCTTGTGCAAGGGCTGTTCCTACGAATTCACCATTGATAAAATATGAATACACATAGGTTTGATTCGAAGATGATTTTGCTTTTCCGTTTTTGTCAAGAACTGATTTTCCAAAAGACCCGAACTTTCCTGAGTCCTGCTCATATTTTGTAGCGATAATAGCAATGTGAAGCCATTTTGTACCGTCCAATTTATAACCGGGAATAAGAGTTCTGCTGTCGTTTTCCAAATATAACTGTCCGGCACCGTCTACCCAAAGCATATTGAGGTAATTGACGTCTTCATCTAAATCATTGTCTATCATTGCCACAAGTGGATTTTTGGTGCTTATTGCATGAGTAGCATTCGCCTTTATATCGAAGTCTATAACGTAAGAGCCTTGGGTAAACTGCTGATAGCTATCATCCGCCAGCCCCCAAGAATATCCGTTAGCCACATATAAACAGCTGCTATTTGTTTCCGAATCGGTTACTCTCTTTATGTTAGAGGACGATACACCGCTTGAAAAGCGGTAGGTATTCTTATCTGTTATTCTTCTGCTCAAAGCATCCCAATTGGAAGTGAAACAGTTTTCATAGTAATATGCACCTTGCTGAGCTGTTTCGTACCTTTGAATCTTGATATCATCAATGTCAAAGCTGTATGTATCTGTCGTCTCAAAAACACGAAGAAGTTCTATGGTTCTTAATTCGGTCCCCGCCAAAGCTCTGCTTTCAACTCCAAAATCGTCATTGAATGTATTTGTGACAAACGAGGAGTCTCTGAAATCATCCGTAAAGCTTGGCCAAGCTTCCACAACAGGGGTTCCGTTAATATACAAGCTGTATGTATTGGTCACATCGTACCATTTGAATGTAATGTCCATAAACGTGCCGTCACCGCCAACTGTTTTTCCGTCGCCGTTTGTATAAACACATCTGGATGTTGTTCCGCTATCCGCACCGCGGGCATATATGTTTCCGTAAATATCAGCCAATACAGCACATCTTGTTTTACTACCGCGACGAAGAGTTATTAAGCCCATTCGTCCGCTTGCAGCCATAGTTTGTTCAGAGGAAAGCCTCAAACGAAAACTAAGCTCAACAGCATCTCCGACAGCTACATTTTTTCCATCGGCTGTTTGCAATGAAAATGACCCCATTGTGTCGTAGTTGCTTGTACCTTTTTGGGTATAACTGTAATAATAGTTAAGGTGTTTTCCGTCATCGGTCTTTTCTTCAACTATTTTTCCGGTTCCGGGAGCAGAACCGCTACTGTTTACAAAGCCAAATGGATCACAAATCGAACCATCCTTATTGGTAGATTCATCATTCCTCATATAAACGAGGTGATTAGATGAGGAACCATAATTCTCAAAATCAAAATAAACGTATCTGCCGTACTCGTCATAGTTATCAATTATTTCGCCTACGCTATCATAAGCTGAAACAGATATTGAACCTAAAAAAGTAACGAGAACAAGTATGATTGCTAATAAAGTTTTCGTTTTTTTCATAGTATCCTCCGATTGCAAAATATAATTTTTATAATTATCTTTTGTCAAAGAAATTTATAATCGCGTATTTTTGATTGTTCAGTTCTGACATATAGTCGGTCAAATCTGTATATTCTTTTCCTTGATTGCTATATATACCCTTATTACTGTCTCGGTTTGATAAATCAGCAGAAAGATTGTCGGGGTCATTGTCCCAATACTTAAACCAGTCAAAGCCTACGCAAGCCTTACACTCCATAAGCCCAAGGGCAAAATTCTGATAGAATTTACCTCTGTCTGACTGGTTTTTCACAGTCCAACCGGCACCCGAATTGTTTGTCATTCGGTTATCTGCTTCCCAAGCATCCATTCCTCTTGCATACCATTCGGTAACAATAAACGGCTTTCCGCCCCAGTTTTCTATGTTTCGCAAAAGTTCGGTTTCAGGTGTCCATTTACCGTAATAATTAAAGGAAATAACGTCACACCAATAACCTGCTACACGTATCAGACTTTCTGTTCTGTATGCGATTCCTGACATTCTGCATCCTATGTACTGATGGTTAGGAGCATACTTATCAAGAGCTTTTTTAACAATTTCAAAATACTTGTCATATACCATAGCTCTGTACTCATCACGAAGAACATCTGTTACGTCGGCAGTGGAAACATCTGTTTTTCCTGTTTTTAAGTACATAAACGTCCATGCCGTAGCGTAGGAGTAAATGAACCTATTGTCTTCATAATCAAGCGCAAGTGAATTATCAAGCATACTCCAACTGTAGGGAAGCTCGTTATCACTCATCCAACCGTATATATAGCCGTCATTAACAAAGTTTGCGGTTTCGCTCTTTACTCTTTCATTGGCAAAGCTCTCAAAATCGGGGTCGAATACCGGAAGTACTTCATAAAGAAGATCTGTTCCGCCACTGTGTGATACATTAAGACCTTTAGAAGAAGCAAAATGCGCCAATACTGAAAGAATCTTAGTCTGAGCCAGTGGTTGTTCAACCTTGCTTAAGTTATCAATATCAGACCATCCGCCTGTAGAATTGAATCCAAGCTCACGAATTCTATCTGTAGTTGCTTTTGCCCAATTTCCTACATTCCCATATTGGGCAAGGGAAGTTTCTTTTTGATTGGGGGATGAACCGTGTTCAATTTCAACACACGCAACACGATAGAATGGATATCCAAGCGGGTCTATAGTCCACAATCTATTCCCAACTTTCTTAGTATAAAAGAAGCCTGTTGCCTCACCGTATTTCCCGTTACCGGTATAGCCACCGTAGATATCATAAAGCTCTTTTTCGGCGCTTGAATTTCTAAAGCCATTAAGAGTAGATACGAGCCTTGTGGGATATTGAGTATATACCGTGTTTGCGCCATTGGTGTTGCTTGAAAGTGCACCGCCTACCATAATCGAATATTCACTATTATCTTTGGCGATTTCGGAAGCAGTTTCTCTGGAAGAACTCTTTATTTCATCCCATCTGTAAAGCCATGCGCTTACATCCTGCATTGCTTTATCCCAAGGGTTCACACCATAGTATTCAAGATACGTGTTAAACGAAAGCTCACCGTATTTGAGCTCAAGTGTTGGCGCAATACCCAAAGCTTTTTCAGACGAATCAAAGCTTAAGCGCAATGATGTTTCGGGTGATCCTTCTATGAAAAATGAAATGGCTTTGTCGCCGTTTGCTAAAGCTTGCTTTACATATTCTGTAACGTTTAGTCTGATAACGCCCTCTTTCCCGCCCATTACAGACGTCAGCAAATCTTCTTTTTGCGGAGCCGTATTCATAGTTACCGTCATTTCTTCCCATGAATAAGGGTCACAAGAATATACGTTTAATTCTCGTTGTTTACTGGATTCCTCTGAACTGAAACAATTAAGAGAAATCTCAGCACGTGTCAACTTGTCGTTTTGCAGTTGGGAAATGTCAAATTTAAGCAATATGGATCTGTGATATTTCGTGGGTGACTCACTGTTTATATATTTAAAGTCAAGCATATCGGAATCACCGAAATTAACGTTTGCATCAGCTCCACCTTGTATAAATGTATCCTCTAAAACAGCCAATGACATTTCCGTTACTTTTGAATGCCCGAGTATTGAATCGAGTCCCTTATCCGAAACAACAGGCTTCGGAACAGAGGTCAAACCTTCATATTTGCCATCATCGGTCTTGGTTCCGTAATATACCGAAAGCTGTGGCGCATTTGTTCCTGACTCCTTGGCAGCAAATCGTATGTGAAGCCCTGTTTCCGGAGTTTCATCACAAAGCATAAAAGCTACTTCTTTATCGCCGTTAGCAAGAGCCTTACGTATGTAATCAGTGACTTGGTATGAACGTGTGATTTTTTCGTTTGACACATCTGAAAGTTTAGTTATAAACGAAAATACGACCGGTTGTTTATTAAAGGTTACTTCTGTCTCATCCCAATTTGTATCGCATCCATAAACTGCAACTGTAGCGTACTTAGGGTCTCCGGAGTTGTATTGTCTTGCCACAAGGGTAAGATCAAGTTCTATAGATGTAAAATCGTTATCGCCAGCAAGATTTGATATATCAAATTTAAGATATCCGTTTCTGTGATACGAATTTCCTCCGTTTTTTAGATGAATCTCATCCGCAACACCAAAATTTTCATCCGAATGGTTTTCTGAATCCTTGTTAAACACGTATGTATCCTCAAGGATAGAAATAACGTGATCAAATCGTTCTACGGTAGCTGGAGAAGCGGTTTCCTGTGAATTCGTTTCTGAAATCGGATTATCCGTTGTTTCCGCGAATTCACCGGAAGCTCCGCACCCATTAAGCAACAGTAATACAATTAGTAAAGCTACAAGTATTTTTTTCATAAATTCTCCTTGCTTTTTAGTGTGGTATTTTCTTTTGTTAAATATGGTATGTTATTTTACATTTTAATTTTACAATTTTAGTTTTTATAATACCTTCCTATTTTTAACCAATACCCTTGTAATTTTAACCTGTTTGTGATTATAGTATCTATGGGACTTGATTTTTTTGAAAAAAAGTGTTACAATAATTGCAAATAATAACACTATATAATTTGGCAAAGCTGAAATAATCAGGAGAATTTTTATGATTCCTAAAAACAATAGTAATGAACCCGAAAAAGCTTGGTTTTGGGATACAAACAAAACATTTTACTTTAACCAAGGACAAATAGACGGCAAAGGAACTTTGCTTCATTTTCATTCTGAATTTGAGCTGTATATGGTAACCGAGGGGGAGTGCAAATATTTTGTAGACAATAAGACATATACTCTTAAGGATGGTGATCTGGTTTTGACTGCCCCGCATATTTTGCACAAGACAAGCTTTGATCAGCCATGCATTTGCTCTCGATTTCTGATTTACTGTGATTATTCATTTGTGCCTGAATCAATACAAAAATTTTTGCAAACCTTTGATTACTGTGTTACTAATCTTTCAAATTCATATGTTACCGCCGAAGATTTGCTTAGCAAAATAAGCTATGAAAATGAACATCCGGATGAATACTCAAAAGATATCATAAAAGGATATTTGGGTTCTCTTTTAGCTTTGATTTTTCGCTCTCAAGGAGTTTACCGCACAACCGAGATAAAAAGCAAACAGCCGTTTATTTATTCTGCCATCCTATTCATTAAAAACAATTATTCAAACACTATAACTTTAGATGATGTGGCTAAACACGTAGCTGTAAGCAGCGTATACCTTTCACGTTCATTTAAGAGCGAAACAGGCTTTACCTTCAAAGAATATCTTACGCTTTATCGTCTGAGACAAGCAGAAACTATGTTAAAGCAACACCCTGAAAAGTCAATTTTAGAAATATCATATGAGTGTGGCTTCAATGACAGTAATCATTTTACCACACGTTTTAAAAAGGCTTATGGAATTACGCCATCCGAATTAAGAACAGGTAAAACCCCACAAACTAAAAATTATTTTATTGCTTTGTAGCAATACCACTTTTAATATTTTCAAACAAAAACAAGCGGTTGCTTCACCATTTAAGGAGAAAAGCAACCGCTTGTTTGTTAAAAGTCTAAACCGCTTGATTATTCGTTTGTGTAGTTATCAAAATATCCTTGAATATAAACGAACGGAGTTCCTTTGTCACCGGAACCTGAAGTAAGATCGCACAAGGAACCTATAAGATCTGTAAGACGTCTCGGGGTAGTTCCTTCAGATGCCATTTTGCCAAAAAGATCCTTGTCTTTTTCTTGTATTTTACTCTTGATTGCCTCTTTTAGTTCATCCCCTGAAAGGTCAGCAAAGTTGTTGTCAGCAAGATACTTAAGCTTAAGCTCATTCGGTGTTCCTTCGAGTCCTTCTGTATAAGCTGGAGATACTACCGGATCGGCAAGTTCCCATATCTTCCCTACAGGATCCTTGAACGCCCCGTCTCCGTATACCATTACTTCTACTTTCTTTCCTGTTTTGTCGTAAAGCTCTTTTTGGATAGCATCTACAACAGGCTGGCAGTTCCTGGGGAAAAGCTTCACTTGATCTTCTGTCGATTTGTTTGATCCTATCAAACCGTACTTTTCATTGTATCCACATCCATTTATGGACGCATTAAGTATTTCGTCAAGCCCTACTACTCGTTCAGCACCGGCAGCATTAAGAAGTCGCTTTGTACGTACACGAGTATGGATGTCACAGTTTAATACATTCTTAGTGTATGAGAGAATTACACGAGGATCATTGGCAAACAATATTTCCGCCTCTGCTCCGCATTCTTCAATGATAGATTGATAATATTCAACGTAATCAACACCGGTAAAAGGGTGTTTCTCATATCCAAAAAGGTCGCGATAAGTTTTGAGATTAAGCACATCGCTATACGGATTAACCCCTTTTTCGTCAATAGTATCAAGACTTACAAGATGGTTTCCTACCTCATCAGATGGGTATGAGAGCATAAGCACTATTTTCTTTGCACCTTTTGCAATGCCTCTAAGGCATATGGCAAAACGGTTGCGGCTGAGAATAGGGAAAATAACTCCTACTGTCTCTCCGCCAAGCTTAGCTTTTACATCATCTGCAATATTGTCTACAGTTGCATAGTTGCCCTGCGCACGGGCAACTATCGATTCGGTAATAGCTACTATATCTCGGTTTCGAATTTCAAAGTCCTCATTGGAAGATGCCTCAAGAACGGAGTTTACAACAATTTCTACTATGTTGTCACCGTTACTGATTATTGGCGCGCGAATACCGCGGGAAACTGTGCCGATCATACGGCTCATAAATAATCACTCCTTACGTGCTTGCAAAGCGCAAGTTCAAATTTTTTCCAATCAAGTGTATATAAGTTTTTTATTTATATAGTCAAAACATAAGCTTCGCTTGTATCTAAGATAATGATCTACGTTATCTCCTATGCGCGCAAGAGTAATTACACCGACATTAACATCTACGCTGACAACATTAAAAGCGTCGCATGTTCTTGTACCCGATACTCTGTTTCCGTCACACCAACCGTTCCAAAAAGTGGCACACTCAACGGTACAGTTAAGTATTCCTGCTTTAGTAAATCCAAAACGATCGTGATGAGTGTGTCCCGCCAAATGGATTACGTGAATGCCTCCGTCAAGAATGAACTCCTCAATAATTTTCTCAAAGGGCGAGCGTTTTTCTTCGCCGCATATAGATGCGTAATCATTTATGGTGTGGAAAGGCGTATCTACAGGAGAACAAATAAAATCGGTAATATCGTGAGCTGCGGTGATAACGTGCACGCCCTTTTCTCTCGCGTCGTTCAATACATCCGCAAGCCAGTTTTTTTGCTGCTCAATATCATAGTAGTAATCAAGCACAACCAGACGCACATTAGTCTCGGGAAAATCCTTATAATAGGTCATTGAATACTCTCCCGGCATAAATTGCACATCCCAGTTTTCTGTGCGATTAAAAAGAAGTTTGTATACGCCCTCTTTGGAAGAACGGCAGGGTTTGCCCTTTGTCCAATCTTCATTAACTTCGGTATCGTGATTACCAACACAGTTGTATATAACCTTTTTACAAGGTATTCCATCATTGTAAAAATCGGTATATTTAAGCTGTGACGAGCCGCAATAGTCGCCTGTATGAAGTGCAAATGCTATATATTTTTCATAATAGTTTATGTACTCCACCATTCTGTTCCATGGCTTCAGCTTGTCGTGCGCGTCTGTAAAATGAACAAATTGCAATGGCACGTACTTGTCCTTAAACGGTACAGGGCGGCTTGCCGCACCCTGTATAACAAAGGGTTCCATATCTCTGTTTAATTCAATTATGTTGTCTGTAAGGTAAATATTTTCCATGCTTTAACCTCGGTAAGATTTACAAGTCTATATTTATTTTACAACTTGTGCTCTGTTTTAACCTTCTTTTTTTTAACCAAACCCCTTGTAATTTTAACTTAATATTATTTGACTGGAGTTTTGGGCTCTTTTGTGGTGCGTTTTTCTCTGTAACGTATTAGAGAAACAATAGTGGATACTGTGCATAGGAAGTCGTTTGCAAATGCCACCGGATACATTTTGAATGTACTGTTTAATAGCCAAAACATACACCAAAGTACAGAAAGCTGACGCAAACGCTTTTCACTCGTTCTGCTGTTAGCAAGTACAGCAAAAATACCTGCCAAGAGAGGGAAAATATCGCTCCACACTTCAAATGTAAACACAGAAAAGACTGTAAAAATAACGACAAAAGTTATTATGCTTATGGTGCTCGTTGACCATTTCCACTTGTCTTTTTTAGCGAATATAGCAAGCATAATAGCACTTAAAGCACACGCAATAGCACTCATAGCATCGCCTTGCAATAAAAAATATAAAACCCAACACGATTGTCCGAAAAAGCTACTGAGTATTATCGTGACTCTTTTTTGGAATTGAAACGCTATAATAGAAAGAGCCATCGCAATTAAACCAACGCCATAAACAAGCACATAATAACCCACGCCTAAAGCCGTAGCAAAATTTTCAATAAAATCTAACAAAGTATATCCTCCTGTAATATGTGTGAATGGAACACATTATAACATCTATGCGCTAAATTGTCAAGAGTGAGTTTAGTTGACGGATATTTTTTGTCTGATTTTATGGTGCGTTGAATTGAATATAAAAGCCTTTTCTTTGGTACAATATAAGCGTAGCCCTATACTGAGCAAAACGGTATAGTCAGCTATGCTTATTTTTGTTATAATAAGAGAGCAATGGACTGACGAGCTTTTCTTTGAACTTCGCGTTCGGTAGACAAAGCGTCATCCGT
>JBGVIT010000010.1:0-16624 GCA_045128915.1 Clostridia bacterium | reverse complement strand
AAATATCGCTTTGTAATGTGAAATACGCCTGCGGCATGTGATAAAGAATTTATTTTATTTCACAGAAAACAATAGTTTCCCATTTCAAAATTTACGAAGTAAATTATTTCACTAAAAACTAATTTGCATCTTTATTGTTCTTTTTTTGGCTCTCATTATTGACTTCAATCCGACACTTTGATTAACAAACAGATGCTAACTTAGACTGTTAATCAGAGGGAGCCGAGCCTGACCGCTGCCGGTGGCAGAAGAAGGGAAAGCGAGGATGCGCCGCAACACAGTGAATTGAGTCGTAAACACGGCGAAAATGAACTGATGCTTGCAAGCCGGATGTTGGTTCAAGCTGGGCTGCGAGAGCCAAAAATCGACATTCTTCGATAGAGGAATGTCGATTTTACTTCTTACCTATTCACTATTCCCAAAAAATTTTCTTTGTCAGTTTTCCATACAAAATAAAATTTTCACCAAATCATTAAGCGGAACTTTATTTTCCAGCGGATGTACAAACCCGATATTATACACAAATGATACTACTTTTTTGGTCTGCTGCAGATTACACAGTCTTATTTGGGAAATGTCGCAGAACTCACATTTTTCGGAATCAGCTATGTATTTTAACTGTTTATTATATTCTGAAAAGCTACTGTTGTTATCGTAATTTTTGGCAGAGATAATTGAGACTCTGCGCTTTATATTATCTTTTTTTATTAGTGCAATCAATTTGCGCAATTCATCTGTAAATTTATCAGACGATGATTTGAAGGCTTTTACATCTTCTATATGTAAAAGTACTGTTTCGGGAGAAAGCTTTGCAATACAATCTTCATAAATTTTGCAAGCCTCGCTGATTGTAAAATTTTCAAAACTCCGGTTATAGCAATTTTCTTTTATGCCAAAAGCCTGCTTTAATTCACAAAGCGGAATTGAAATATCCTTTGTTCCGCCAAAGATAACAATGCCTTCTTGCTCTGCAAGGTTATTTAATGATTTATACTTTTTTATTTCTTGTTCTCTCATCTTATGCACCTCTTATCTTGATTTATTGTCTAAAGCCGTATTTCTGAAATATACCACAATATTCAGGGAAACTATTGCGAGGTTAAGCAGATAAACAATCAATACATAATTCATCTGTCCTGATATAATTTTTGAACTTATTCCTGATATGTACCCCATAAAGATTAGAAGGATGAACGGCAGGCTTGTTGCTTTTGCTGTTCTTGCCTTATATGCCTTAATAACATTTATAGGCCAAGACAGACCAAAACATACCAACATAATTGTTTCAAAAATAGAACTCATAATACAAAACTCCTTTGTTTTAAATTTCGTATTAAATCCTACCACAACATTGAAACGCTGACAATTTAATGTAAAATATAAACATATTTTATTATTTTATAAAATTTATTTTACTTTCAAAAGACATAAAATAAGTTAATAAATTGAAATTTTGTGTCTTATATGCTATAATTTATGTAAGAAAAGCAAAAGGAAGTCATTTATTATGAAGATAAATCCGCAAAAGCCGATTTCAATAAAAAACATACATAGAAAAATCTTCACCACAGAGCTTATACTTATTATAACCCTTGCCTTGTTTTTGGGCATTTCGGGAACTTTAATAAATATTCATTTCGAAATTGACAAAAGGGACCAGAATCTACAAAATATTGCCGAGGCTGTAGCAAATTCTCCGCTTGTGGATGACAAAATAGAAAATCCTGATGATAAAAAAACAACTGAGCTGTTAAATGAGTATCTTGACAGTCTTAAAACAACTCTTGACAATATTGATGTTATATCCTTTGTAAGCCGTAGTAATGTTCGTCTATATCATTCCAATCACGATTTAATCGGTACGGAATATGACGGAACCATACCTGAATTTGAAAAAGTGTCGAAGGAATATTATACTGCAAATGAAACCGGTCCTTCCGGTTCGCAGCGCCGCGCGTATGCGGCAGTCTATGATAAAGACGGAAATTATACCGGATTTGTTATGACAATTATGCTTCTTAAAAACATTAAAGCAGAAACCTTGCAGATACTTTTTATCTTTGCGCTCATTACTATTTTAGCAATTTTGATGGAGTTGCTTATATCTGCCGAGCTTTCAAACTCTATCAAAAAGAGCCTGCATGGATACGAACCCAATGTGTTCTCTGCAATGTTCCGGATTCGTGATAACATTTTGGAATCATTAAATGAAGGTGTACTTGCTGTAGATAAAAGCGGAATTGTGCAGTTTGCAAATCGTTCTGCTGCCAAAATGCTTGGCAAGAAAAAAGCAACAGAGCTTATAAACAGACTTTTTACAGATTGTTGTAATGATGGCTTTATAAAAAATGTCATCAGTACGGGAGACCCGGAGTTTAATATTCAAGAGCAAAGTATTTATAACAGTAATGTTTTGATTGACTGCATACCTATTAGAGAAGGAATGGACATTATCGGTGCAGTTGCAATCCTTCATAACCGTGAAGAATATACAAAGTTGATGGAAGACCTTGCAGGAACACAATACCTTGTGGATTCTATGAGAGCTAATAATCACGATTTTACAAATAAGCTTCATGTTATAATGGGATTGATACAAATGGAAATGTATGACGAGGCGGTATCATATATTGAAAACATCTCTATTGTCCAGAGGGAAACTATCAGTAAAATTATGTCAGTGGTTGATGAACCAAGCATAGCGGCGCTTTTAATAGGAAAAAGTGCAAGAGCTTCCGAGCTTAATATAAAGTTTATATTGAGCGAAGAAAGCCACTATTCAAAAACAGATTTATATCTTCCATCCGAGCTAATGGTTACAGTTATCGGCAACCTTATAGATAACGCATTTGATGCAATGAATATAAAGGATATTGAAAGACAAAAGGAACTGAATTTTGGTATCTATTCCCATGAAAATGCACTTCTTATAACTGTTGATGATACGGGAATCGGAATAAGTAATGACAACCTTGAACATATATTTGACAACGGCTTCTCAACCAAGGGTGAAGGTCGTGGCACCGGATTATATCAGGTAAAGGAAATGCTTGAAGCAGTAGGCGGCAGGATAACGGTGGAGTCACAAGAAAATGTGGGCACGTCTTTTACTGTTAGTTTTTCAAAATAATTTATTGGAGGTGTATTATGTATAAAGTTTTAATTGTAGAAGATGATCCTATGGTCGCTATGATAAATGAGCAATTTGTAAGCCGACATAAAGACTTTGAGGTCGTACACAAATTAAGTGACGGAAAGAGTGCTCTCGAATACCTTGATATAAATGAGGTTGATTTAATTATTCTTGATGTATATATGCCATATCTGGATGGCTTTGAAACTCTAAGGCAGATACGAAAAAAGCAAATTTCTGTTGATGTCATCATGGTAACAGCAGCAAATGAAAGAGAGCAACTGAAAGAAGGATTACACCTTGGCGTAGTAGATTATTTGGTAAAGCCTTTTACCTTTGAACGCTTTAAGGTGGCGCTTGATAAATTTATTGCCCAGACTGAAGCACTAAAAGACCTTGATAAAGTCAATCAGAAAAATATTGATTTTCTTATTGATAAATCAAGAAAAACAACTAATGAACTTTATCCAAAAGGCATACAGGAAAAGACTTTGCAAACTATTATTGAACATTTAAAAGAAAACAAAAGCAAATGGCTTACAGGCGATGAAATTGCAGAGAAGGTCGGGTTGACGGGAGTTACCGTAAGAAGATATATGACGCATCTTTCAGAAACGGGTATTGTAATTGCCGATATGAACTACGGAACCGGCGGCAGACCATGTATGCTATATAAGATTTCAAATTAACAAAAAAACAAAGTCGGATAAATCAATAGGATTTTTCCGACTTTGTTATTACTGTTTTTTAGAAAGAACTTCTTTTTAATGAAATTTGCCTGCGGCAACAAAATGTGATTCGCAAATGCAGATACTTCATTTAATTGCCCATGATATTACATAATCCTCAAATATTATAGTTTCATACTCGACACCTTTAAACAATTCAGGATTTTTTATTCCTTTAATGCCCTCGCCGCTGATTTTTAAAGCGGCTTCTTTTTTTGTCCATATTTCAGTAAAGGCTTTGTCCGAGTTTGAGATATATGCAATATCTTCTTCGGTAAAATATTTATTTGCAAGCTTTGGATTGTATTGTCGTATTTTTTCTGTATCTATACCAACGGGTGAGTCGCTTACTGCGCATACAATAAAATTATCAGAGTGTGAAATGCTGATAAAAATATCATCTCTTCCTGAAATATATGGCTTTCCATTTTCTTTATACTTGACATGAATATCTTTTAAGGGGATTTCAAATGCATCATGGACAGCTTTCGTGGTAAGACAAATGCCGATAAGTGTGTTATCGGCATTTTGTTTTATGTTTGATATACTTTTTTCAGCATCTGCAAATTGTTTTAAAAAGCAAGCTTCGTCATGTGTTAATGGAACGTTGCTTTTTGCTGAATATATCTTTAATATCATATTTTTGATTCAACGTATTCAACAACATCGTTTACAGTGAGCATTTTATGAACATCACGGTCAGGGATTTCAATATCAAATTCATCTTCAAAAGCCATGATAATAGATATGACGTCAAATGATGTAAGTCCAAGGTCGGCTGTAAGTGATGCATCAGGGGTTATTACATCCGTATCTGCAAACTCTCCGAGAATTTCTTTTACTTTTTCAAACATAACATTCATCCTTTCATTATTGGTATTTTCTTTTGATTTTCTTGGTTGTGGTTTTTTCAAATTCTGTATCTCTGAACTTAACCTTCTTGATTTGTTTGTATGATGGAAGGTTTTTGTTAAGACTCATTATAGCTTCTTCAACGCCTTCGGGGTTTTGTGCATATACTTCAGCTGTAATATAATCACCTTCTGCAGCAACTATTACTTCGTCAGCGTTAGTACTTGTTAGTATAAGGTCCTCAAGTTCTTCGGGAGAAACGTTTTTGCCGTTGCTTAATATTATAAGGTTTTTAATTCTTCCCGTAATATAAAGGCAATCATCCTTCATATATCCCAAATCTCCGGTCTTGAACCAACCGTCTTCAAAGGCATCCGCAGTAGCTTTTTCGTCCTGAAAATAACCAAGCATTACGTTTTCGCCCTTAACGAGAATTTCGCCGTCTTTGATTTTTACATCGCAGCATCCGCATACGGGGCCAACACTTCCGAGAACAGGCTTTGTATAGCGGTTAACTGATACAACCGGTGAACATTCTGTGATTCCGTAGCCGTTTAGGACGGTAATGCCAAAGTCTGCAAAGCCTTTTGTATATACATCGCTGATTGGCGCACCGCCGGCAACCAATAGGTCAAGATTTCCGCCTAATTGGTCAAGTATTGTTTTAAACAGCTTTCTTCTTAAGTCAATTCCCAATTTGAGCAGTACGTTGCTAACAGAAATTAAGACTTTAAGTGCTTTGTCCTTTTTTTGTTCCTTTGCGCCGTTCCAGATATTTTTGTATAATGATTCAAGATAAAGGGGAACAACACAGATATTTCTTGGCTTAAATTCAGCAAGGTCTCTTTTGAAGTTTCTGAGACTTGAGTTGATTGATGTAGTTCCTTCAAATATGATGTTTGCAATAACGCTTGTTGAGAATGCAAATGTATGGTGTAATGGTAGTGTAAGTAATGTATCGCCTGCCAATGATGATATGCTTCCTGCAGCAATAATATCCGAAATCATATTTCTTGGTGTGAGCATAACACCCTTGGGCTTGCCGGTTGTGCCTGATGTGAAAATAATCGAGCACATTTTATGTCCGTCGGGAATAAAATCAACATACTCGGTGTTTCCGTTTTCAATAATTTTTTGACCTTCTTCGTAAAACTTATTAAAATCAGTCATGCACAAAGTTTTGATTTCAGGCTTAATCTCTGCAATATCGCTGTATGAATCAGCATATATGAGCGCTGCAGTATTACTTCTGTCCATAAGCTCCTTAAGGTCAGAAGCGGGAAGCTCCTTGTCAAGAGGAACAACAACGTTGCCGCCGTTGACAATAGCAAAATATGACACAATCCATTCATAGCTGTTTTCGCCTATAAGTGCAATCTTGCTATCCTTTAAGCCCATGCTGTACAAATATGTGCCAAGCGCCTCAATATGAGCTTTGAACTGCTCGGCGGTAATTTCTATTACTTCTTTTTTTAGTCTGTACTTATATGCAATTTTATTATCAGATTTTGTTCTGAAATCAATCAAATCCTTAAAATTGTTGAGTACAGGAGGATTTGTAAGCGGTTGATACTTAACTTTCATTAACAACACCCCTTAATAGTATTAAATATTACAACTGATAGTATCACATACGAAGAAAAAAGTCAATGTTTTTTTGTACAATGTAAAGAACTTTTAAAGTTCAGAGAAAATTGATTTATATAAAATTCCAACGGTTTCAAATTGTTTTTTTGTAAACATACACATAAAATACAAACAGCTATTTATTTTTTTATTTTATTGTGATAAAATCAAATTATTCTAATCTTAACAAAGGATGTTATATATGATAGAAATAAAAGATTTATCATTTTCATATAAAACAGAAGACATTGACGGCTTACAAGAGGAAAATGTTGTGCTTAGCGGTATAAACCTTTCCATAAAAGAAGGGGAGTTTATAGCTGTGCTTGGGCATAATGGTTCAGGTAAATCAACCCTCGCAAAACTGTTGAATGGTATTTTGACTCCTACATCAGGAGATTGCACAGTCGATGGTATTAACACTAAAGACCAGAATAAGCTTATGGAAATCAGGTCACGTGTGGGAATGGTTTTCCAGAACCCCGATAATCAGATGGTTGCGGCGGTAGTGGAAGACGATGTTGCATTTGCTCCTGAAAATCTTGGTGTAGAGCCGGCTGAAATCAGAAAAAGAGTTGACGAATGTCTTAAGACGGTAGGTATGTACGAATTCAGGCGTCATCAGCCGTCAAGACTTTCAGGCGGACAGAAGCAGCGCGTTGCGATAGCCTCTGTTCTTGCCATGCAACCAAAGTATATAATTCTTGACGAGCCAACTGCAATGCTCGATCCAAAAGGCAGAGAAGAGGTTATATCTACTGTAAAAAAGCTTAATCGTCAGCAGGGAGTTACGGTGGTGCTTATTACTCACTATATGGAAGAGGCGGCGCAAGCGGACAGAGTTGTGGTGATTGATAAGGGCAAATTAGTGCTTGACAATACAGCTCGTGAAGTCTTTAAAAATATTAGTATGCTTAAGGAAATAGGTCTTGATGTCCCGCAGGTAACTGAGCTTGCATATGAGCTTAGAAAAGCAGGGTTTGATGTCCCTCATGTGCTCAATACAGACGAATGTGTGGCAGCTATTTGCAGGGCTTTGGAGGTACAGTGATGATAATAACCAAAAATCTTTCATATACTTATGCTCCTGACCTACCCGGCAGCAGTCAAGCTCTTGAAAATATAAATCTTCATATAAAAAAAGGTGAATTTGTTGCATTGATTGGTCATACGGGTTCGGGAAAATCTACGCTTATTCAGCATTTCAACGCTCTTAACATTCCAACTTCAGGCTCGGTTATTGTTGACGGACTTGACACTTCGGTAAAAGCAACACCAAAATCACAAATAAGAAAACGTGTTGGTTTGGTATTTCAATATCCTGAATATCAGCTTTTTGAAGAAACAGTTTACGAGGATATTGCTTTTGGCCCCAAGAACTTAGGACTTGCCCCTGATGAAGTGCGCCGCAGAGTATATGCGGCATGCGAAATTATGGAAATCAAAGAAAGTGTTATGCAAAAATCACCATTTGATTTGTCAGGCGGTCAGAAAAGACGTGTTGCCATAGCGGGAGTTTTGTCAATGGAACCGTCGGTGCTGGTACTTGACGAGCCCGTAGCAGGACTTGATCCAAAGGGGAGAGAGAAGATGCTCTCAATGCTTCGCAATCTTCGGGCGCAAAGAAATAATATGACAATTATCCTTGTATCTCATTCTATGGAGGATATTGCAGGAGCAGCAGAGAGAATAATCGTAATGAACAAAGGAACTGTCAGCATGGACGGAACTGTTTCGGAGATTTTCTCAAGAGGCGAGGAATTAAATGGAATGGGACTTGCAGTTCCTGAAATAACAAAAGTATGTGATGAACTTAGAAAAAGAGGCTACACATTGCCACAGCACATCTATACTCTTGATGATGGTATAAAAGCCATTTCCGACCTTCTTTCAAAAGGAGGTATGAGAAATGTTTAAAGACGTAATAATAGGTCAGTATGTTGAAGGAAATTCATTTATTCATCGTATGGATCCAAAAATGAAAATAATCATTGCCGTACTTTATATGGTTTTGTTATTTCTCATACAAAGCATACCTGCGTATATTGTTGTTTCAATATTTACCCTGTTTATTGTACTTATTTGCGGAGTACCTCTTAAGCTTATTTTAAAAGGTCTTAAACCTATGCTGTTTATATTGGCGTTTACAGCGGTGATGAATTTGTTTATGACACCTGGTGAAGCACTGTTTACAGCAGATGTATTCGGACTTTTTGAATTTTCAATATCTGCTCAGGGCGTAAGAAATGCAATATTGATGGTTATAAGACTTCTATATCTCCTTATGGGAACGTCGGTGCTAACTCTTACTACAACGCCTCTTAAGCTGACAGACGGTATAGAAAGACTTTTAAGATCGCTGAATGTAATAAAAGTACCATCTCATGAAATTGCAATGATGATGACAATAGCTTTAAGGTTTATTCCCACTCTTGCGGATGAAACAGATAAAATTATGAAAGCTCAGGCAGCAAGAGGTGCAGATTTTGAAACGGGCGGTATATTAAAGAGAGCGAAAGCAATGATACCTATTCTTGTTCCATTGTTTGTCAGCGCATTCAGAAGAGCCGACGAGCTTGCTACTGCTATGGAAGCGAGATGCTACAAAGGCGGAGAGGGTAGGACAAAAATGAATGAAAGCCATGTAGGAAAAAGTGATTTTGTTGCACTTGGTGTATTTTTGTGTGTAGCTTTGGCGGCAATGTTTATGAATTAACAGATTATTTATTAAAAAACCACACGTGAGGTAGGCTCTACCTGGCGTGTGGTTTTTTGTTGTTTTATTGGCGCTATTTTAACCGGTTGCCCATAAATATCGCATAAATCTTCGGAAAAAATTTCTCAAGAAAAGCACATGCGCAATTAATGATTATAAGCGTTGAAATAATCATAATTATGAATTTGGGAATTTCCAGCCACTCATTTTGTGGTGTGCAAAAAGCAAGTATTTTCAGAATGATTATTGATACGTTAAGATGCATTGCGTAAATTGCAAAAGAGCGACGATAAATTGCCCGTGGTTTAATTCGTTCAATAAAAATATCTACAATGTTCCATAGGGAAAATGCAGCAATGGTATATACAATAGTTTCTGTTAGATAATTTCTTATATGTAAGTCCTGAGGAACGATGTTTTTAGCAAGGATATATATGGAGAAAACCGCAAGAGAAATAATTTGCAACGGTTTTGATGATTTTTGAGAAATAAAATCAAAAAAGTGATATCCTATAATAGCACCTATCAAATAAAAAACAATAGACATGGGATAATAGAATAAATCCATTGGTAAATGTATTCCGAATATAGATACTACGGATAAACAAATAACAGTACCTATACCTATATATTTATTTCGGATAGCTAAAAATACTAAAGGTGCTGCAAATGAAAATATAATTATATCAAACAAAAACCAGAACGGCATATTACATCTGTGAAAAAAAATACCCTTTAATATACTTATGAATGTGAGAGGGTATATTTCGCCCGGTTCTGAAAGTTTAGAAATAAAAGAGTATGAACAAAAAAATTCCCAAAGCATCCAAACAGTATTCCATAGTAAATACGGTATAACAAGAGTGTGTATTCTGGATTTGATTTTTTTTAAGTATTTTTTGTTGTTATAATCTTTAAAAAAAGATATTCCTGATAACATAAAGAACACAGGAACTGCAAATTGAGTAATGGAGCGTGAGAAAAAGAAAGAGAATTTGTGATTAACAACGGATATAAAACTGTCGCTCGTAATATCCTGAGCAAAATATGAATGTATAAATAGTACGAGAATGCTTGATATAAATGATACAAATTCTTTCTTTTTCCAGAATAGTGTTTCGTTTTTTGTATTCATATTACTAACCTCTGAAAATTTTCCTGATTATATCATATATGTTATGAAAAGTCAATACCACCATTTTCCTGAATAAAAATTTTGCCATTGCACAGAATAGAGTTGTAAATCAAATTTGCAGGCGGCGATAACTGCATGGTATTATAGCCTAATTTTGTACGGATGTGGTAATTCGCCTCTGCGAAAAGTGTTAAAGGAGCAAGTTCTATATGAAAGCAACAGGAATTGTAAGAAGAATTGATGATTTGGGGAGAGTTGTAATCCCTAAGGAGCTTCGACGCACTCTCAGAATACGCGAAGGCGATCCACTTGAAATATATACCACATCAGAGGGAGAAGTTATTTTCAGAAAGTATTCTCCCATAGGTGAACTTGGAGATTTTGCAAGTGCATATGCAGAAACTTTATCAAAGACGAGCGGTTTCGGAATTTGTATAACTGACCGTGATAATGTCATAGCTGTGTGCGGAGTGCCTAAAAAAGAGTTTTTGGAAAAACCTGTAACCGGTGAGCTTGAAGAGGTTATGAATAATAAAACTCCATACAACTCAAATGTTGACAGTAAGAAAATATACCTTGTTGAAACTGCTTCGGATTATAGTGTTGTAATAGCTTTCCCGATTATATCCGAGGGAGATACCATTGGTTCTGTTGTGTTTGTATCAAAGGGTGGACAGAAAAGCGGCGAGGTGGAATTAAAGCTTGCGGAAAGTGCGGCAGTGTTCCTTGGAAAGCATATGGAAGGTTGAGTTTACAAAGCTGATGTTTACAGAAAAAAACGACTCTGTATTCGTCAGCTTTATTTGCTTTTTGCGCAACTTGCTATAAGATTGTCGATTTGTAATATTTCTTGTAAATTGTATATTTGTATGGTTTTATCATTAAACTTAAGGTTGGGTTATGTAATTTGATAAAAAACTGACAATCTGTGTGTTTCAAGCTTCAAAATTATTGACACCTTTAATATTTTGGTGTAAAATGTATGTTACAAAATTTATTGGATGGTTGTAGCATTCAGGGAGGTTATTCTAATGGATAAATTTTTTGATATGGCGCCAATTATTGTTTTAGTATGTGCCCTTGCGGCACTTGTTTTTTCTGGAATTCAGTTTTATTCCGTTAAAAGCAAGCCTGAAGGGACAGAGACGATGTCTCAGATTGCATGCAAAATAAGAAAAGGTGCGATGGCATATCTTAAAAGACAATATAAAACAGTAGGCATTTTCTTCGCTGTGATGTTTGTTCTGCTTTGTGTTCTTGCGTCAACGGGATTTTTGACATGGTTCGTACCATTCGCATTTTTATCTGGCGGATTTTTCTCAGGACTTTCAGGCTTCGTGGGTATGAAAATCGCTACATATGCAAATACAAGAACAGCTAACGGAGCAAGAGAGAGTCTTAATAAGGGACTGAAGATTGCCTTTGCTTCAGGTTCTGTTATGGGCCTGACTGTTGTAGGTCTTGGTCTGTTGGATATTGGTGTATGGTTTTTGATTCTGAAATCTTATTTCGGAAGTGATATATCAAGTATCATGGGTGCAATGCTCACCTTTGGTATGGGCGCAAGCTCAATGGCACTTTTCGCACGTGTCGGCGGTGGTATCTTCACCAAAGCTGCAGACGTTGGTGCTGATTTGGTGGGTAAGGTTGAAGCAGGTATCCCGGAAGACGATCCGAGAAACCCTGCATGTATTGCTGATAATGTAGGTGATAATGTTGGTGACGTTGCAGGCATGGGTGCTGATTTGTATGAATCATATGTAGGTTCAATAATTTCTGCAGGCGCTTTAGCCGTTGCGGCAGGACTTGGGCTTATGGGTGCTGTTGTTCCAATGCTCATTGCAGCTATCGGTATAATTGCTTCTATAATAGGAACATATTTTGTAAGCACAAAAGAGGGAGCAACCCAAAAGATGCTTCTCGGTTCATTAAGACGCGGAACCTACATAAGCTCAGCTTTATCAGCCATAGCGGCAGCGTTGTTGATTTACACAACTATGCCTGACCATAAAGGTATATTCTGGGCGGTAGTTTCAGGACTTGTTGCAGGTGTACTTATCGGTTTCTTCACAGAATATTATACATCAGATTCATACAAGCCAACTCAGAAGCTTGCAAAATCATCAGAAACAGGCACAGCGACAATCATAATCGACGGTATGGCGCTTGGTATGCTTTCAACTGCAATTCCCGTTATAATAATCGGTATTTCAGTAATCATAAGCTTTGCTGTTGCAGGCGGCTTTTCAGGAGCAGAGAATGCGTTTTCATTGGGACTTTACGGAGTTGGCATTTCGGCTGTTGGCATGCTCTCAACGCTTGGGATTACTCTTGCTACTGATGCATATGGCCCTGTTGCTGATAATGCTGGCGGCATTGCACAGATGTCCGGTCTTGAAGCTAAGGTAAGAGAACGTACAGATGCTCTCGACTCATTGGGTAATACAACTGCCGCAACGGGAAAAGGTTTTGCGATAGGTTCAGCAGCGCTTACGGCACTTGCTCTCATTGTTTCATATACCGATAAAATTACAAGCCTTGGAGGAAAGCTTGATCTTAGCCTCACTAACCCCACAGTTCTCGTAGGTTTGTTTGTAGGAGCAATGCTTCCGTTCTTGTTCAGCGCGCTGACTATGCAGGCGGTAGGACGAGCAGCTCAGAAAATAGTAGTAGAAGTCAGACGTCAGTTTAAAGAGATTAAAGGTCTTATGGAAGGTAAGACAGATGCGGATTATGAATCATGTGTTGATATATGTACACGTTCTTCATTGAAGGAAATGATTTTGCCCGCAGCGCTTGGTATTTTAGCTCCTATTGTAGTAGGACTTGTTCTTGGAGTAAATGGTGTTGTTGGTATGCTTGGCGGTGCATTGGTATCAGGCTTCGTTCTTGCAATTATGATGTCAAATGCAGGCGGAAGCTGGGATAATGCCAAGAAGTTCATTGAAGCCGGAAACTATAACGGCAAAGGCTCCGAAAACCATAAGGCTGCTGTTGTTGGCGATACCGTTGGTGATCCGTTTAAGGATACAGCAGGCCCGAGTGTAAATATTCTTATTAAGCTGCTTAGCATGGTGTCTATTGTGTTTGCGGCAATAGTAGTGAAATTTTCACTTTTCTGATAAAATAAAGCGGATTGCTGAAATATTTCAGCAGTCCGTTGTTGATATACGAATATTATTTTAAATTCAGAATATAATTGTATGTAATAACAGTTTGAAAGGACGTGTGTTCTGATTGGGAGTTTTAGATAATATTAAGCCTGAAAGAGTAATGTACTATTTTGAAAAGCTTTGCAGTATTCCTCATGGCTCAGGAAACACATCAAAGGCTACACAGATGTGCAAAAATTTTGCAGAGGAGAATGGTCTTGAATTCATTCAGGACCAATTAGGAAACTGCATAATAAGAAAAAAGGCATATAAGGGCTATGAAAATGCACCTGTTGTTATATTGCAGGGGCATCTTGACATGGTGTGCGAAAAAACTAAATCCTGCACAATAGACATGGCAACTGAAGGCCTGTCTCTTAAGGTGTCGGGTGATGACATATACGCTGAGGGCACAACTCTTGGAGGAGATGACGGCATAGCTGTTGCTATGATGCTTGCGATTTTGGAAGATAAAAACCTTGAGCATCCTGAACTCGAAGCGTTGTTTACAGTTGATGAAGAAATAGGGATGATAGGAGCAACTGCTCTTGATGCATCAGGTATGAGAGGAAAGTACCTTATAAACCTTGATTCCGAAGATGAGGGTGTGTTTACAGTAAGCTGTGCAGGTGGATTAGTTGCTATATGTACCCTGCCCATAAAACGTGAAGAATTCAAGGGTGAATGTTATAGTATTGAAATATCTGGACTTACCGGCGGTCATTCAGGAGCTGAGATTAATAAAGGCAGAGCCAACGCTGATATGCTCCTTGGCAGACTTTTGAGCAAAATTTCCGAATCAGGACAGATACGGATAATTTCTGTAAACGGTGGCTTGAAAGATAATGCAATTCCTACAGCATCAGAAGCTTTGATTATATGTGATTATAATCCGTCAGCAGTTGTAGAGCAAATGCAGAAAACATTTGAAAATGAGTACGTTGTTGCAGAAAAATCTATCTGTGCAGCGTGCAAATCAGTTAACAGTAGTATGCTTCCAATGGATATGGATTCAACAAGCAGAATTATCACCGCTCTTTGCTGTTATCCCAATGGAATACAAAGCATGAGTCTTGAAATTGATAATCTTGTTAAAACATCCTTGAATCTTGGCATCCTAAAAACAAACGAGTTATCTGTAGTGGCACATTTTTGCGTAAGAAGCTCTGTTCTTTCCGAAAAGCAAGCCCTTGTTGACAGACTTGTACTGCTTACCAAACAGCTTGGCGGCGAGGTAGAAACAGAGGGCGATTATCCCCCTTGGGAGTACCTTCGCAATTCGAAGCTTAGAGATATAATGAAAGATACTTTTGTGGATATGTACAATCGTGAGCCAATTATTGAAGCTATTCATGCAGGGATAGAATGTGGTATCCTAAGCGGTAAAATCCCAGGTCTTGAATGTGTTTCAATAGGCCCTGATATTCAGGATATTCATACTCCTGCTGAGAGAATGAGCATATCATCTGTTCAAAGAGTGTGGGAATACATGCTTGAGGTTCTCAAAAGAATAAAATAAGTATTCTTGACAAATTACTGTTGATTTGGTATCATATAAGCCGTAGAGTAAATCTGCGGCTTTTTTGATTGGGAGAGATAGATATGTTTGATTTTAAAGATAAGATTGTTGTTGTGACCGGTGGCGCAGGCGGTATAGGTAAGTGTATTAGTGAACAGTTTAAAATGTCCGGAGCAAAAGTATGCGTTATAGACATTAATGAAAACGAATACTTCGTAGGAGATGTTGCAGATAAAAAAACACTTGAAAATTTTGTGGAAAAGGTTATAGGCGACTACGGAAAAATCGACTTTCTTATAAATAATGCTCCACCCAAAATGTGCGGCATAGATAATGGAACATATGATGATTTTGAATATGCATTAAAGGTTGGAGTTACAGCACCGTTTTATCTTTCAAAGCTGTTTGCACCATATTTTACAGAGGGTGCAGCTATTGTGAACATATCTTCCTCAAGGGACAGAATGAGTCAGCCACAGACGGAAAGCTATACAGCGGCAAAAGGAGCAATTTCGGCTCTTACTCATGCAATGGCGGTTAGCTTTGCAGGAAAGGTAAGAGTCAATTCCATATCACCGGGCTGGATTGATACAAACGGTAACGAATACATGGGCGCAGATGCACTTCAGCAGCCTTCAGGAAGGGTAGGTAACCCTCATGATGTTGCAAATATGGTGCTTTATCTGTGCTGTGATATGTCAGGATTTATTACCGGTGAAAATATATGTATAGACGGTGGAATGACAAAGCAGATGATTTATCATGGCGATTGCGGCTGGACACTTAATCACAAGATATAACCGGAGTTTTTAAAGCATGGAATACAAAAATATTAAACCGGCAAAATTTATTTCACGTCCAAATAGATTTATTGCAAATATACTTATAGACGGAAAGACTGAAATCTGCCACGTAAAGAATACGGGAAGATGCAGGGAATTGCTTGTTCCTGATGCAGAGGTTTTTGTTCAGCAATTCAATAATTCCAATAGAAAAACTAAGTTTGATTTGATTTGCGTTGTAAAAGATAAAAAGCTGATAAACATGGACAGTCAGGTGCCAAACAAAGTGTTTGCTCAATGGGTAATAAAAAGCGGATATTTTGGTAGTATATCAAAACTTAAGCCTGAATGTTTTTTTGAAAATTCCCGATTTGATTTTTATATAGAAACGGAAGACCATAGAAAAATATTTGTTGAAATAAAAGGTGTAACCCTTGAAGAATACGGAGTATCAGCTTTCCCCGATGCTCCGACTCAAAGAGGAGTTAAGCATTTAAATGAGCTTTGTAAATGTATTGATTCGGGATATGAAGCGTATGTGTTTTTCATAATCCAGATGAAAGATGTAGATTTGTTTGTGCCAAACAGAAGAACGCACAGTGAGTTTGCTGATGCGCTTATAAAAGCAAACGATTACGGCGTAAAAATTCATGCATTAAACTGTTTTGTTACACCGGACACCATTGAAGCTCTGGATTTTATAAAAATAAACCTGAAAGGCGGAGGTTATTTTGAATAGCATTCAAAAAAAGCTTCTTGAAATGCAGGATATTGAATATAAAAATTTTCATTCAAAGCTAATGCCCACCATAGACGATAAAAGAATTATCGGTATAAGAGTGATGCCGTATAATAAAAGTTGACATTTTGATCTCAAGGATTAAAATAAAAGAAAAAGAACCAGGAGGTCAAAAAAACATGGGAAAGCAGAGGGCATATAATAAAGAGTATAAGGTTCAGGCAGTAAAGCTAGCACATGAA
>JBGVIT010000009.1:0-99741 GCA_045128915.1 Clostridia bacterium | reverse complement strand
GATCAATGACGTGAAACTGTTATTATAAGCATTCCAAAAATTCAGAAAACTTATAAATCATTGAGAAAATCCGCAAACTTGCGGATTTTTTCGTGTTTTTATGTCATTGAACTACGAATTTAACTCACCACTCGACGTACCATCGTACGCCTTCGGGCAGGGTATTGTGCGGCTTAGACCGCACAATACTTCGTTTCATCCGTTCTGCACTATTTTTAACCATCCCCTTAGGATTGCGAGCTGACTTTATAAACAGCCCCCTTTTTGGCTTTCTGCTACATAATAGATGTAGAACATTTTAGCTGAACTTGTTCAATTTAGCTCGCGTTAGCGAATTTAGCTGAAAAAAGACATTTTTCATTATCGAAAAATGTCTTTTTTCTGGAGCTGACAAGCGGACTTGAACCGCCGACCTACGCCTTACCAAGGCGTCACTCTACCAGCTGAGCTATGTCAGCAACAACAATACTGATTATATCAAACAAACTATGGTTTGTCAATACTTTTTTCTAAATATTTTCCATTTAAATAGCTACTGTCTGTGCAATTTTATAAAATCATTTATAGCATCAAGTAAAGCATATCTTTCATAATCAGTACTGTAATAACCAAATGAAACACGCACAGCTCCGGATTGATGACTTCCTAAAGTTTTATGCGCAAGTGGCGAACAGTGATACCCACTTCTGACTATAATACCTTTCTCTCTGTCGAGATATTCTTCCACTTCTGACGGATCATAATTTCCGATGTTAAAAGCCACGGTTCCGTTTCGTTCTCCTTTTAAAGGACCATAGATTTTAATACAATCAAAGTTTGATAAATCCTCAATGAATTTTTCGGCAAGTCTTTTTTCCCTGAATAGTGTTTCTTCCGGACTGTCAATACACTTAACTGCTGTGCCGAGAGCCATAATAGCTGGAGTGTTTAGTGTTCCTACTTGTAGCATGTCAGGCATAAATGCCGGTTGTATAAGGCTCTCTGACATGCTTCCTGTACCGCCTGAAATGATTGGGTTTAAAGAAACATCAGGATTTACATATAGCCCGCCTGTTCCCAATGGCCCAAGAAGCCCTTTGTGACCTGAGAACGCTAACATATCAGCTCCGATTTCTTTAATATTTATATCCATACATCCTGCACTTTGAGCGGCATCCAGAAGAAAATGTATGCCATATTTTTTTGCAATTTTACCTATTTGTGAAACCGGTTGTATAGCACCGCATACATTAGATGCATGTGAGCATACAATTAAATTTGTTTCTGGTTTAATTGCATTTTCTATATCCTCAGGTTCCACATATCCGCTGGCATCTGCTTCAACTATAGTAAAGTTTCCCCATAATGCCGCTGGTCTTAGAACGCTGTTATGGTCCATCGAAGTTACAATTACATGGTCATCATCTTTTAATATTCCAAGCATAGCTAAGTTTAATGCATATGATGCATTTGGCAGGAATGCTATATCAGACGGATTATCAATATTAAACAGTGTTGCAAGTGCTTCTGCTGTTGCATTAATTCCTTCGAGGGCACGCATACTTTTCCTATGTGCTCCTCTGCCTGCATTTACACTTGTGAGAATTGATTCATAAAAAAGCTTTGCGAAAACACACCAAGGTTTTTTGAAGCTTGTAGCGGCATTGTCAAGATATATCATCATATACACGCTCCTCGCCGTCTGATAATTCTCTGTATAATTTTTTTATTTTCATGCTTCGTTTCTTTCTTAATGCAAGTAATTCTGTTATACATTCTTCCGGAATTCTAACACAATACGAGCATCCTCCGGAGCTTATTGCGGAAGGGGTGTGTACTACTCGTGCTTTAAGACAGCCCAGGCGTTCAAGCTCCCTTGCTAATCTCGTAGAAGTAGTTATTGATCCGGTTACTGCAAGTATGTCAGCCATAGCTGTCATCTCCTTAAAATAATAATTGTCACATATATATACTATGAAAAAATCCATGATTAGTCACTGTATATTGTATAAAAATGTAAAAAACAGGACAAAATCTATTTAACAGTTAATGTCAGGAGTGTTATGTTATGAAAAATTCCACCAGAAAAGTAGTAATACTTGAAAATTTAACTTCGCCTTATGTTCATCAAGCTATTATTGTGCTTAATGACTATAAACCTGAAAACGAAAATAAAGTGATTAACGATGCAGAAAAGGTTGTTAATGAGTATTTGAAGAAAAATGGATATATAGACTTTGATAAAACAAAAATATACACCATGAAGCAAAATGCAAAAAAGAAAAATCATAGCTGTTTATGGTATGCTTTGATAGGTGGATGTATTTTTGTTGTCTGTGCGTTGATTGCGGTTATTTGAAATAAAAAAAGCTCAGTTTAACTGAGCTTTTTGCATGTTGTATTGACTTTATTTGTTATATTTGATATACTTTAATCATAGTCTTCATCATTAGAGAGTATAGCTAATATTTTTTGATATATATCTTCCGCATTTTTGCTGAAATTTTGAGAAATTCTTTGCGCTTCACTTCTTATTCCGGAATACAAATTAATTTCAAGCAGGGGAAGGTCATCATCGTCATATATGCCTAAAACAGAATTATATTCATCATCGCCTCTTGCAATTTCTATACAGGCTTTAATTTTTTGCTTTGCAACTTCATTTTTAAAATATGGATTTATAAATTTCTTTATAGGTGCTTTAATATATGCAGGGATGGTGTTTTCAAGATACTTAATAGCTTCTTTGCCGGCGGGCGTTAATTCAAAAACATCACATCCGCTGCTATCTAAACTTTTACTTATATGATTAATTTCTGATAAATGGCTTAATGCAATCTGAAATTCTACATAGTTAATGTTGCAGTTTTCAAATATTAGATTAATTAAATCGTCATATCTTAAAGCACGTCCGCTTACTGAAAGGGTATAAAGTATTATACATTGGATTTTAGCATCATCGTTTATTTCTCGATTATATACCATTATTGTCACTCCATGGATAAAATATCATATAAATTCTATCATAGACCGATAAAAAAATCAATAGATTTCTAAAAATAAGATAACAGAAAGGAAATATAATGAAAAGAACACCAGAAGAAGAAAAAGAACGTTTGTATCAAATGGAATCAATCGAAAGAGATTTAAGATTAAAGCTTGGAATTACCCGAATTGCAGGTGTAGATGAGGCGGGAAGAGGTCCGCTTGCAGGACCTGTCTATGCAGCTTCAGTTATTTTACCGGAAGGCTGTTATATTGAGGGGTTAAATGATTCAAAAAAGCTAAGCGAAACCAAAAGAAAAATGCTGTATGATATTATAATAGATAAGGCAATTTCATGGAGCGTCTTTAGTGTTGATGAGAAAACTATTGATTCAATTAATATTTTAAATGCAACTTTTTTAGCAATGAATGGCGCTGTTGACAATCTCAAAACTGTGCCTGAATATGTTCTGGTTGATGGAAATCGTATAAAAGATATGAAGCACCCTTGTACTACTGTAGTTAAGGGTGATGCTAAGAGTATCAATATAGCAGCAGCATCAATACTTGCAAAAGTGTCAAGAGATAATTACATAACGGAAATTGCAGAAAAATATCCTCAATACGGTTTTGATGCACATAAGGGGTATGGCACAAAAGCACATGTTGATGCTATATTAAAATACGGGCCGTGCGAAATACATCGTAAAACTTTTTTAAAGAAAATTCTGGAGAAATGATATGGCTGAAAATTTGATAATTGGTAATTTGGGCGAAAACACTGCATGCAAACATCTGATTGAAAAGGGTTATGATATAATTCAGCGTAATTTCAAATGTAAAACCGGCGAGATAGATATAATAGCTTTAAAAAACGGATGTACGGTTTTTGTAGAGGTAAAAACCCGAAAAAACAAAAATTATGGCAGTGCTGCAGAATTTGTTGATTACAGAAAACAGCTGAAAATCAAACGTGCAGCAATGTATTATCTCAAAAAAGATGATGTAGATATGCGTTTTGATGTTATTGAAATTTATCATAATAATGGTGTTATTACTGAAATTAATCACATAAAAGATGCTTTTTGATAATATTGCACATAAAATCAGAAAATATTGCAATTTTTTTATTTTGAATTTTTTTAAAAAGAATCTTGCATTTTGACCGATTTTGTAGTATTATATAGAAGTGTTGAATTTTGCAATAAATCTTGATTTAAAGCGATTTTCAAACATTTTATAAATTTTTGCATATTCTATAAAATGAATGAAGATTAAAATGTTCTTTCATTTTTACTGATAGTATATGGGAAGGATGATTAATTGTGATATCAAAAAAAGCATTATCTATTTCACCGTCACCGACATTGGCTATTGATACAAAATTCAAGCAGATGAAAGCGGAAGGTGTAGATGTTGTCGGATTTGGAGCAGGAGAACCTGATTTTGATACTCCAAAGCATATTTGCGATGCGGCAATCAAAGCTATTAGCGAGGGAAAAACAAGATATACACCTGCAGCCGGAACTTTAGCTGTTCGACAGGCTGTATGCGATAAATTTTTGAGAGAAAACGGGTTAGAATACGAGCCGGCTCAAATTGTTGTATCAAATGGTGCAAAACACAGTCTTGTTAATATATTTATGGTTATCTGCAACCCTGGTGACGAGGTTATAATACCATCTCCGTATTGGGTAAGCTATCCTGAAATGGTAAAATTAGCAGATGGTGTACCCGTTACTTTACCGACAAAAGAGGAGAATAATTTCAAAGCAACAGCAGAAGAATTTGAAGCTGCTATAACACCAAAAACAAGAGCTATTATTCTTAATTCACCTTCAAATCCTACGGGTATGGTATATACAGCTGATGAACTCAAAGCTATTGCTGATGTTGCTGTAAAGCATAATTTATATGTTGTATCTGACGAAATATATGAACATTTGATTTACGATGGAAAGCATACAAGTATAGCATCTTTTGGCGAGAAAATCAAAGACCTTACAATTATAGTAAATGGTGTTTCTAAGACATATGCTATGACAGGTTGGAGAATTGGCTTTACCGCATCAAACTCACAAATTGCAAAAGCTATGTCAAGCATCCAATCTCATGCTACTTCAAACCCTAACTCTATTGCACAAGAAGCTGCTATTGCTGCATTAAATGGCGGATTAGACTGTGTAGAAAAAATGAAAATTGAATTTGTAAAGCGTAAGAATTACATGGTTGAACGTATTAACACTATTAATGGTGTTTCTTGTCTCAACCCCAATGGAGCATTTTATATTATGATGAATATAAAAGCTATAATCGGAAAAACGCTTTATGGTGTTAAGATAAACTCAGCTGATGAGTTCGCTGATTTATTCCTTGACAAAGCAAAGGTTGCAGTCGTTCCCGGTACAGGCTTTGAAGCTCCTGAATACGTAAGATGGAGCTATGCTACAAGTATGGAAAATTGCAAAGAAGGATTAGACCGTTTGGAAAAATTTCTTAACGAAGAATATTAACAAGTAAAGTGGCTGTTTATAAAGACAGTCCTCAATCCCAAGGGGATGGTTAAAAATAGTGCAGAATGGATGAAACGAAGTATTGTGCGGTTTAAGCCGCACAATACCCTGCCCGAGAGCGTACGTGTGTACGTCGAGTGGTGAGTTGAATTCATATGTTCAATGACATAAAGATACAAAAAAATTTATAAGTTTTCTGATGTTTCGGAATTCTTATATTTGCAGTTTAATGTCATTGAACGGTCTGTGCATTTTTAAACATTCCCTTTTAAGTTGACTTTTAATTATATTTGTGTTAAAATACTATAGATATGTGCCCGTAGCTCAGTTGGATAGAGTGTCAGACTCCGACTCTGAAGGCCGTGCGTTCGAATCGCATCGGGCATACCAAAAAAAGACATCTTCGGATGTCTTTTTTTAGCGGAGCGTGAACATTTCATAACAAATTTTCCTGAAATAGTGACATATTTTCTTGTTTTGATAATTTTATTTTGCTATACTTGAGTTAAGCTTATAGCTAATTTTAACTCAAGGAGGACAATTATGTTAAGAGTTGGTTTAATTGGTGCAGGTAACATTTCTCGAGCACATCTTTTCGGATATAATCGAAATAGTGAGGTCGAAGTTGTTGCTATGTCTGATATTAATGAGGAGCTTGCTAAGCAACGTGCAGAAACATTCGGAGTTAAAACCGTTTACACCGATTACCATGACATACTTAATGATAAATCAATAGATGCAGTAAGTATTCTTACACCTGTATTTACTCATAAGAATGTGGTAATAGAAGCACTTAGAGCAGGTAAGCATGTATTATGTGAAAAACCGCCATGTCTTTCTGCTGCGGAAGCACAGGAATGTGTTGACGTTGCAAAAGAAGAAGGAAAACTGTTGATGTGGGCTTTTGTATGGTTGTTTAGTAAAGAGTTCAATTATATAAAAGAATATATTGATGCAGGTCATGCAGGAGAGATATATCACGCAGAAATTGTATCAACTGATCCTTGTTCTACACTCAGAAGCTGGTTTGTAAATAAAGAACTTTCAGGTGGCGGGGCTCTGATTGATTCTACCATACACTTATTGTATCCGGTTATGCATCTTATGGGATATCCAAAAATCAAGAGTGTACTCGGGTACACAAACTATGTAAACAGTGATTTGCCCTCGAAAATTAAGGGAAGAGGTATAGGTTGGATTTCGTGTGATAGCAGAGATTACGAACGTACTGTTGAAAGTGTAGAAAGTGCATTGGTTGTATTTGATAATAATGCATGCTTGCAGATTAAGTCTGGACATGTAATGTTTGTTGCAAACAGTAAGAACGGTATGTGGCTTTCTGGCGATAAAGGTGGTATTTATTTTAGCCCGTCAGGTGAAATTCAACATATTGGACTTGTTAATAATTATCTTACAGAATCAAAACCTGTTATTACGTCAGATGTTGTAATGTTTGATCAACAGATTAATCATTTTGTTGATTGTTGTTTAGGAAAAGCTGAATGTATAGTAAAACCTGAACATGGTGTGAAGTTGATGCAAATTATTGACGCTGTATATAAATCAGCAGAAACCGGAAAAGCAGTTGAGTTTTAATAGGAGGAAATAATTATGAAATCATGGAATATTATTTTTACAGGACCGCAACAATGTGAATTTGTTCAGGAAGACTTGCCTGAAATGTCTGATTACCAGATTCTTTGCCGTTCTGACATAACCTACATAAGTATCGGTACTGAATCACATTGCTATAATGCAACCTTTGATAAAGGTTCTCATTGGGATAATTGGGTTAAGTATCCGTTCCATCCCGGTTATTCTAATGTTGGAATTGTCGAAAAGGTAGGTAAGAATGTTACTAAATTCAAACCCGGTGATAGAGTAAGAAGCGGATGGCACCATCGTCAATATTTTCTTGCAAAAGAGGGAGACCTCAATATAGTACCGGATGAAGTTGATTCAGCATCAGCAGCTATGGTTCCTCTTGCTGGTGTTTCGCAGAAATGCATTCGCAAGTGTGAGATTAAAATGGGAGATACTGTTGCTATTATCGGACAAGGTCCGGTAGGTCAGTTTGCGATACAATTTGCACGTACATGTGGTGCATATGAAATAATTTCTATTGATCCGGCGAAAGAAAGAGCAGAAGCCGCAAAGCTAAGCGGTGCAGATTATGTTCTTTCTTGCACTGCAGAAGCTGCACTTGAGGATGTAACAAAAATAACAAACGGTAAGTTTGTTGACATCGTTATTGATACAACAGGTCATCCTGCTGCCTTAGCTCAGGCTGCGCTTTTAGTACGTGGTGGAGGTAAAATTGCCGTTGTTGGAGACGCTGCAAATCCTTCACAGCAAGTTGTTGGTAAGGCGCTTATAGAAAAAGGTTCAACAATCATAGGATGTGGCGGAACTGCACATAAACCTGAAGATACTCCGTATTATCAGGCAGTTGGTTTTGCAAACATGTATGAGTTAAACGAATGGACACATGCTTTAACTGTAAAATATCTACAGAAAAAAAGACTTAATTTCACACATTTGCTTTCACATACATTCTCGCCAGCTGATGCTCCTAAGGTATATGCTGATCTTCAGAAAAACCGTTCAAGCTATATGGGTGTTGTGTTTGATTGGAAATTACTTGATAAATAATTTAAAAAGCCGCAGAAATTGCGGCTTTTTATTATTGAGTTAATGTTACGGTAGCGCCTGTTAATACTTTGCTGCAATAGTTACAATCAGAGCAATTTTTATCGCAATTCATGACTTTTGCCCCGAAATCTGCGGGGATTTTCTTATTCTCAATAACATCAGGATAAAATAAAGCTGTATGATTTGGTTCTAATAAACTTGTAATACTTCCCGAATAAGTTTGATTGATGTATGCTTTAAGTATATTAATAGGATTTTTGCTAACTCTTGTTGCAAGCTTGGCTGCAATGAAGTATTCATCATACAAATGAATATCCTCAGGTCTGACAAAATTAGAGTTTTGAATTATTGATAGCCTGTTATTTTTTAAATGATTGCGACATATACCTTCAAAATTATAACCATTATCCATTGCTGCAATTTCGTTTTCGTGTGCTACAAGGTTGTCGTGAAAGGTGTGCGCTGAGCAATCGTTAAGGCAACCGCTGTTTGCAAGCATGAAAAGACCTTTATTGTTTTTATCGCACCAAGATTTAATTTCTTTGATTTTTATAATATTTCTGTTAAGTTCTCTTTGTAGATAAAAACTGTCAAAGTAATCAATTACATATTCCATTGCCGGTATCGAACCAATTTTCATATTTACTGAAGCTCTAACATCGATGCTTTCAAAATTATCATGTATAAATTTTGCAATCAGAGGGGAAGTAGTAGTTACAGATGATAACCCGAATTCTGTACCTAAATAGTCGATTAGTTGACCTATTTGCATAAAAAAACTTTTTGATTGACTGTGTTTTCCGTAGCAGTTAGCATTTAATAGTAAATTAAGATTTATACCGCTGCCGGAAATATATTTTAAATCGTTAATCTGCTTTTCCTGAGCTTGCCAGGGCAGCAGATTAGAATTTAAAAGCATACTGTTTCTTCCATTAGGCATATCGCCCCATGAGAAATACATTTCATAAATATGCTCCTTATTATTAGCTAAGTATTCAATATAATCATTATCGGAATTTACCTGATAACCAACAGTATATTTCATTATAATTCTTCTTTCTGTTTATTATGATATTATTATAAATTATTTAAATAACTCTGTCAAGGTAATAAAACAAACTAAATTATAAAAGGTTATAACAAATTTGAACAAGTCCAGTAAAAACGGACAATGACAAAAAAGGCCTCCTATGGTAGAATAAAATAAACTACCATAGGAGGTTTTGTTATGCCCAGAGAATATAGACATATAAAGGATTACGAAAAAGAAATTGAAGAACTTAGAAAAGAAGGGTATTCAAGTAGAGAAATTGGCATCAAATTTGGTTTTAGCTACAAACAAATGCGAAATTACTTTTATCGTCATAATGTAGAACAAAGAAAAATTGCTGCTGGAGTAGCTATTAAACGGAAAGGTAGACCACCAAAGGATTATGTTGTAAGTGAACAAGATAAAGTAGCAGAACTCAAATATATACTTGCTCGCAAAGATGCAAAAATTAGATCATTAGAAATGGAAAACGAATTAATACGGGATTTTCTCTCGCTCACAGAAAGGAAGTGAGAATAAGTGTAAAATATATGGTTATCTACCGTCACTAAGACAAGTATTCAATTAGTGAGATGTGTAGGTTTTTCAAAGTATCAAGAAGTGGATATTATGACTATGTGTCACGAATGGACATGCCGGCAAAAGATTTGCCATTGGCAGAAAAAATACAAGAATGTCAAGAAAAATGCGGGAAAACTTACGGATACCGTAGGGTACATATATGGCTCAACCGACAAGGAATATATCATAACCCCAAGACCATACTCCGAGTAATGCAAAAATACAACTTGTTATCTGTTGTAAGAAGAAAGAAATATCGTAATTACGGAGAGCATCTGCACCGTTATCCTAATTTACTAAATAGAGATTTTAATGCTCAAAGACCAAATCAAAAATGGGTTACTGATATCTCATATATCAAAACAAAGCAAGGAACATTGTATTTATCTGTTATTAGAGATTTGTTTGATAATAGTATTGTTGCTTACAAAACCGGAACAGAGCAAAACATTAATCTTGTCCTTTCTACCATCAGAGAAGCAAAGAAAAAGGAAAAAGTCACTGCAGAGCTGCAACTCCACAGTGACCAAGGCTTTCAATACACATCCCATCAGTATTTCAAGCTAACTAAATCATACAACATTACGCCGTCAATGTCAAGAAAAGGAAACCCATACGACAACGCTTTAGCCGAGAATTTTTTCTCCATTCTAAAAACAGAATGTATTTACCGCTCTAACCTGCAAACTTATGAAGATGCTCGTTTGCTCATAAACGAATACATTTATTTTTATAATAACGAAAGAATACAGCTAAAAACAAAACTGACTCCGCTCGAAAAACGAAGTCAGTATGTTGCTTAAATTTTAATAATTGCTACCGTAGTAGCCTTTTTTGTACTGTCTGCACAAAATGGTGCAGTTCAAATTAATATTATCACCTTTTTTTGAATTACTTATTGAAATAAAATTTATTTTTCTCACAAGCCTTTGCCTGTAACCTGTTAAGTGCTTCGCCGAAGCTACTGTTTCAAACAAATAGCCGTAAACCATTGTAATATATGGGTTTACAAGTAACTTGTTAGAATTTAAAACCTTATTTTTTAATGTAAAGTATCAAAGAAATCTTTTTCTCTTTTCTCATCTATAAGCATATTCAGAAAATCAGCTTCATCAAAATTTTCTGAAATTCTTCTGTTTACAATTTCTCCTAAAGTTCGTAACCTATTTAACTTTACTCTGTTTTTAATGCGTTGTTTTAATATTTCGTTGGATTTTATTGTATCTACAAAAGCATGTGCAGATTCATCATCAAATTTTTCAAACATTTGTGGTATTTTTAATGCAGCACCATCTGCGTAGAAATCAGTTCTCGAATAAGTTGCACTTCCTCCAATATGACCAACATATGTTTGAGTTAATCCATTTACATAACTGAATAATAATTCCCTCGGTATATATCCTGCATACTTACTTAGTTCACCAACACATTCATTTTCTGTTGCAAATATATCTACATTTTCAAGCAACTTTTTTATTATTGGAGATAATTTGTATTTTCTCGCCCTTGTAGTTAGGTATTTTTTGGCATTGACTATCCCAATAAATGAGAAAGCATACTCTGTAGAAGTAGCATTTCCTTTTGCGATTTCAGAATCAACCCTATGACAAATTTGAATCATATTCTCCTTGGGCAACACCCTCCAAAGAATTGGTGCAACAACCTCAATATTAGAACGTAATATAGTTGAACAGGCATCATTGACATATGAACTAAACAAACGATTAATTAATTCATTCTTGTATATATCTGGTAAATCTGAAATGGCATCGGATATACTAAATTCATTTCTGTCAAAATCATTAGTACCCATATTATCGATATAATCATCTATATCAATAATTTGAGGGGGATATTCTTGACTAAGTACATATTTTATGCAATCTTCCATCATTGATAGTGCTTTTAAGACACCCGGATTGGAGCTTTTGGGATGCCCATCAAAAATATGCCTAGTTTCTTTAGCTTGTTTAAGAATTTTATGTGCTTCCCAGCCGATAACACCAAATTTATATGCCCCGTCAATTAGCATTTCATCATTTACATTGTCTTGAAAATCTTCATATTTTGCGATTTGTTTTGAGGGTCTCATCTCCTTATTAAATAAAGAAAGACTACGGAACATAATTTTATTTCTTAAATCATCAACAACTGCATTCCAAAATGAACCAATTGCACTTCGATAACCGCCTACGGGCAAAACCTTAAGTGTTTCTTCTATATATGGATTATCTCTAATGTCATCACGAATATAAGAGAAAGCTGTATGAAATAATTTTAATTTATCATCCTCTTTAATTATAATAGCTTCTTGGCTATATAATGTCATTTCATCATTCATTGTTAGTTACCTCGTTTTGTCTTCTTAGATGTATTACTTTGGATTATATCATATCATATCATAAGTGGTAAATCAATATATCTGTAATATTATTTCACAAATTATTAGAGCAGTTTATCATATATAGTCAAAAATAGCATACGAAGATAATAAATTTGCAGCTTTATCTAACAGTTTTTTTGTTCGCCTGTCAAACGATAGCGATCCAATTGTTCTTTCATATATCTGCTTATCATATGTTTCAATAAATAATGCGTTATAAAGCTCTTCTAATTTAGTGGATAATTCAACATGATGTACAGCTGTTGAACCATAGTTTGTATCAAATGATTCATCCGCTTTCAATAGTTTTCTTGCTAATCCTACTCTATATTCTTCCTCTCTTAAAATATTTATAAGGGGTTGTGGATTCCTTCCCTCTACAAAATCTAAGTATTCGTTTGAATTATGGGTGTCATAGGGGTGTCATAGGGACGGTTCTGGTGACCACTTTTGATGTGTGAAAAATATATATGTAGTAAGGACTGTTTCGCTTGAAACAGTCCTTTAAACTTATTTGCTCATATAAACCTTATTCTTCTCACAAGCCTTAGCCTGCAATCTGCCCGTGGCTTCACCGAAATCGGTAATTTTAGAAACGCGCCGCAAACCCTTAAAATGCCATAGGTTTGCGGTTTTGTGTTTTTCGAGGTTTTTGACTGTTTTTTTGTATTTTCACAAAAGAAAAATGCAAAAAGGTGCAAAAATCTCTTTTGGAGGGGTGAGGAATATGGAAATTAAACGTGATTTATATTTAAATAAGCTGATTAGCTTGAAGCATAACGGTTTAATAAAAGTAATAACCGGAATCAGAAGATGTGGAAAGTCTTATCTTTTGAATGATATCTTTTACAATCATCTTTTGGAAAGTGGTGTAGATGAAAAACATATTATCCGTTTTGCATTTGATTCCGGTGATGATTTGAGTTTGATTGGTGAAAGCATTATAGAAGTAGAAAAACACATTCAAATCTGTCAAAAATTCGAAAATCACCTCAACAACAATAAAAAATATTTGGATTATCTTGAGGATTCATCCCTGCTTGAGTCGGCACAGAGATATGACATCAAGGGCAAGGCTTATATAGAAACTCCCAAAAAGTATTATTTTTCAGATATGGCCTTCGTAATGCACGCATAAATTTCAGGCAGTTTGAACAGACTCACGCAATGGAAAATGTAATCTATAATGAACTCAGGATGCGCGGCTACAGAGTTGATGTGGGTGTTGCTCCGGTCACAGAGAAAAATAAAGAAGGCAAAACCGTCAGAAAGCAGCTTGAAGTTGACTTTATATGCAATCTTGGTTCAATGAAGTATTATATTCAGTCTGCATTCTCTATTCCTGATGAAGAAAAAAGAGCCTAGGAAATCAGACCGTTTAAGAAAATTGACGATTCGTTCAAGAAAATTGTTATAACAAAAGATATTGTTCCGGCTTATTACGATGAAAACGGAATACTTACTATGAATATTTACGATTTTCTTATGGATGAAAAGAGTCTTGAAAAGTAAGAGGCAAACAATGATAAAATTTATTTACTATCTGAAATGGGGGGCATTGAGGACGTACATTTTTGGCAATGCATTATGTCTGGTTATAGTCTCATGTGGCGTGGAATAGGTGGTTTTTTTATGCTAAGGCAGATATTGAGTTGGGTGATGGGGCAAGAAACAAGAAAAGAAAAGAGGCTTTGTAAAATACTATGAAGGGTCTTGCGGTAAAGAATTTTGTTTATTTCATATAGCTTCAAATATCATGGTATTTTTTCCTGTATTGCAAAGGTGTAATTTGCTCTGATGCTTTAAACATTCGGATGAAGTAGTTTGTGTCACGTATTCCTACAGCTTCTGCTATTGCAGATATGGGATGATTTGTAGTAGAGAGAAGCTTTTTTGACTTTTTTATGCGTTGATATCTTATGTAGTCTGATATTCCCATATTAAAGCTTGAAACTGATAGCTTGTAAAGCTTGGTTCGGGATATGTAGAATTGCTTGCTTATGCTTGCTACAGACAAATCAGAACCTAAGTTCTCTTTGACATATTCCTTCAACTGATATGATAGAATATCAGGATTATTGCGTATTATTTCGTTGGTGTAAAGGTAGTTTGCACACATCGTCATCATATTTACTGCAGAGTTTATATAGTCCATATCTGCCACAGTCATTTCATCTACCATTTTATCGGTGAGCTCTATTCCGTATACATTCGAGATTTTGTTTGCGTTTGACAACACTTTTTCTTTGTTATTCGTTGTGATTTGACCAAACATTAAATAACCTATATTCATCTCGTTTGCATAAATTGGTGCGATTGCTTCTATCAAAGACATATGGCACTCATATATATAGGGCTTGCGAGTGCTGTCGCATATATCAAAGCCATTATTGTCACAGTCCAGGCATTTTTCCAGTAATTGACTGTTTGAACGTATAGCTTTGCATAAGGAACACATTTCTTCAGGATAACGGTATAGTACCTTGCGGTCAGCGCTATAAAGAACTATCATAAAATTGGTGATATTGTAAAAATCACAAAATATTTTTTTGAGATCTTCAATGGAAACTGAAAACATATTTTCAACCTCACTTTGAGCTTAAAATGCTATTTTTAAGATTATAATATAGTTTAATTATACCATATAAATGTGATATAATCAATACTAACAGATAGTTTTTCGAAAAAAATAAAAATGCTATCATTAATACCGCACTATACGGTAGAACGGAGGTTATTTATATGTCAATCGCAAAAAAATTACTTGAGGAAGGTAAAGGCGTTTATCGTCTTGCACCTGCATGGGTTCCCAGAGCATTCTGTCGTCCTGCAAAAAGAATTAAGCTTCATCCTGATGACTACTATGTGCTTGGACAGGAAAGAGGCGGCATTGATGAAAGATGGTTTGCATCAACGACTCATGCCGATAACGGACCGGGTACGCCTGAGGATGAAGGACTAAGCTATATCGTTTCAAAAGATGGTAAGGAAAGAATACTTCTTAAAGATGCAATAGACGAATTAAAAGGTGAAATTATTGGCGAAGCTCTCTGGAATAAGTATAAGAAATGGCCTATGTTTTCAAAGTTTTTTGATAACTTGGGACCACTTCCTCATCATATACACCACAGAGATGAGCATGCAGCAAGAGTTGGCGAGGCAGGAAAGCCTGAAATGTATTTCTTCCCTTCGCAGTGTAATAACTACGAGGGTGAGTTTGGTTACACATTTTTTGGACTTCGACCCGAAACAACAAAGGAAGAGGTTAAAAAGAGTCTTATGGAATTTTCAAAAGGTGATAACCATCTTTTAGACTTGTCGCAAGCTTATAAAATAACACTTGATACAGGTTGGGATGTGCCTCCAGGTGTGCTTCATGCACCTGCGAGTATGTGTACATACGAGCCGCAGTTTGCAAGCGATGTTTACGCAATGTACCAGTCTGTTCTTTATGGCGGTCATTGTGTGTCTGAAGACCTTTTGTGGAAAAACTGTCCCGAAGAGGAAAAAGGCAACTATGATTATCTTATGGATGTTATTGATTGGGAAAAGAATGTAGACCCTGAATTCAGCAAAAATCGTTTTATGAAACCACAGGTTATCACATCGAATGAGCAATATACCGAAGAATGGATTTGTTATAAATGCAAAGAGGTTTCTGCAAAGCGCCTGACAGTTTATCCGGGGCAGACTTGCATTATAAAAGATGCTGCGGCTTACGGCTTTATTCTGTTGCAGGGAAGAGGTAAGTTTGGTGAATGGGAGCTTGAAACACCTACTTTGATTCGTTACGGCGAGCTTACAAACGACGAATTTTTTGTAACTGAAAATGCGGCAAAAGAAGGAATTACCATTACAAATACTTCCTCCACAGAGCCTATCGTAATGCTTAAGCATTTTGCAGAAAACCCTGAGCTTAACATCTGATTTAGGAGGATTATTTTATGAAACAGATTAAGCTTGAACGGCAGCTTGATGTGGTCGATAAATATGATGTAATCGTTGCCGGTGGTGGTGTTGCGGGAGTAGCCGCGGCGGTTTCTGCTTCCAGGATGGGAAAAGGGTTCTGCTTATCGAAAAAACCATAACTCTTGGAGGTTTAGCGACCATAGGGCTTATAAATTGGTTCGTTCCTTCTTGTAACGGCAGAGGGACCAAAATAGTACGCGGAATGTCGGATGAGTTGTTTAGTCTTGCGATTAAGCACGGCTATGATTCTGTGCCTGATGAATGGAAGGATGGAAGAACTCCCGGGGAGGGTGAAGATAAACAGTTTGTTACAAATTTTTCTGTAAATATTTTCATTCTTGAGCTTACCAGGCTTCTTAAAGATGAGAAGGTTGAAATTTTATACGATACCGTTGTAACTATGCCTGTTATGGAAGACGGAATATGTACAGGTCTTGTTGTTGAAAACAAAACAGGAACTCAGGTTTATGAAGCGGAGATTGTAATTGATGCAACAGGCGATGCTGATGTGCTGCACAGAGCAGGAGTGCCTACTGTTCAGGGTAAAAATTACCATACCTTTGTTGCAAAGCTGACCGATCTGGAAAGCTGCAGGCAAGCATATGAAGAACAGGATATAAAGAAAATATATTCAAAGGTATTAACAGGCGGAGCCGCTGATTTGTGCGGAAACGGTCATCCCCCCGGCAAGCCGTTCTGGGACGGTACCAGAGCTGAGAGTATCACAGAGTATGTTGTTGAAAATCATATTGAAATGCTGAGCAAATTAACAAAAGACAATAAAAATGAAAGAGATATATCCGAATTGCCTTATATGGCACAATTTCGTACCACAAGGCGTATAGATGGAGAATATACGCTTACCGTTAAAGACGTTTATAAGCATTTTGATGATTCAATCAGTGCAATGAATGATTTTGATCATCGTCATTTCCTTTATGAAATCCCGTATAGAGTTATGTATAAAAAGGGATTTCCAAATTTGCTTGCAGCAGGAAGAATTACATCGGGTGATGGATACGGTTGGGATTTGCTTCGTGTAATCCCTCCTGCAATAATTACCGGTCAGGCTGCAGGAGTTGCCGCTTCCATAGCGATAGATTCAGGAGTGTCTGTGTATGATATTGATATATGCCGACTTCAGGAAATTCTTTCCCGACAGAATGTGTTAATTCATTTTGATGATAAGCTTGTAAGAAAAGACCTTGCACCTGAGAATAGTGCGGATTTTAAGAAGCTGTAAACAAAAAAAGCGCAGAGCTGCGAAGGAAATACTATGTAATTGACACATAGTACAGCCCCGATAGCAAGCTGCGCTTTTTTTATTTAACCATACAGAAAAATCACTTTCGCATAAGCTCTGTTCTTTGTTTATATTCGGAAGGTGACTCTCCCGAAATTGATTTGAACACTCTTGAAAAATAGTGTTGATTATCAAATCCCAGCTCATATGCGATTTCCTTTAAGGTAAGCTGAGAATTTGTATTTATAAGCTCTTTAGCCTTTGAGATTTTGTAGCTGTTGATATAAGCAAGAGGTGTTGTGTTTAATGAATGCTTAAAGTATCGAATGATTTGCGGCTTCGAGATATTGCAATGCTCAGAAATTTCTTCAAGGGTAATTTGTCTGGAATAGTTTTTTGTTATATAACTGATAGCTTTTTTCAGCTTGGGAGGAATTATCGGCACATCACGCAGTCTGATATTTTCAACTGCATTGTTTATTGTTATGTTTGACATATTCAGTAAAATATTACACAAAGCTACAGAGGATTGAAGATTGCAAAGAAGAGGTCTGTTTGTTGAATGGAGATTGATTTGTTTTATGTGTTTTTTTACATTGTCATCAGTTGGTGAGGTTTTTGTTTGCAAATATACAGTATCGGGATATGAAAAAGAATTTTCACCGTTTAGTATTTCGTAGTCAATAATATTTTTTGCTTCAATAATATTTTTGCGCAGCTCGGACAGGCTAAGCTCCTCCGCATCATAGCACATTGTAAAGTGAATGTAAGTCATTGAGCAAAACTCTGAGTTGACAGGTGTGCGTGTATAGAATTGGTTCGAGGGTATGTATACAATATCATTTTCGTTTAAAGTAAAGCTTTCGCCCATAGTTGAAATATTGCATGATCCCTTTGTAATTACAATTAAAATATGGTCTTTTTCTGCAAACTGCCAAATGTTGTTTCTTGTAACAGAATAGAACCTGTTTATAATGGGTAAATTGGTAAATCTGAATTTGTGATACATATTAAAATCTCCTGATATGATAATATAATATACAGAATAAGTCATATTGTGTATTTACTATTATATCATAAAAATATAAAATGTAAATATAAATTTTAAAAAAAAATTCGAGGTGATTTTAATGGATAAGAAGAAGTGGAAGGTTGCCGTAATCGGAAGCGGCAGCTTTGCAAATTGGCAGTATTTTCCTTACATTTCAAAGGAGGCAAATGCCGAATGTGTTGCGGCAGTTGATATAATTCCTGAAAGAGCTAAGAAAGCCTGTGAGGATTACAATATTCCCAATTGGTATTCAAGCGTATATGAATTAATTGAAAAGTGCGATTTTGATATTGCTATTGATGCAGCTTCAATTCAGGCTCATCATGAGATTAATATGGCAGTTCTTGGTGCAGGCAAGCATCTTATATCCCAAAAGCCCGCAGCACCTGATGTTGAAAGCCTCACTCAGCAGATTGAGCTTGCAAAGGAAAAGGGCGTACAGTTTGTGTGTGTTCCCGTTCACCCTATGAGGTATGATCTGAACATTGCAAAGCAGATGATTAATGACGGTGCTATTGGCAATGCCTACTACGTAAAGTGTAATATGTCCCATGGCGGTCCTGAGTATTTTCAGTACAGAGATTCTGACCCTTCATGGTTTTTTGATCCGGGTGCAGGTGCTCTTGTTGATATGGGAGTGCACGGGCTTCAGTTTGTAACATCTCTTTTCGGACCTGCAAAAAGAGTTTCCTGTATGGCAAAGGTTACAACTCCTCAGCGTCAGGTGCGTTCGGGTAGCTTTGACGGTAAAATGATTAAAACTGATAAAATCCCCGATCAGTATGTAATAATGCTTGATTTTGGTGATGAAAAAATGGCACTTGTGGATACGGGCTTCTCACAGAAGGCTTCGAAAGCGCCTTTGGTTGAAATATTCGGAGATTGCGGAACGATTGTGTTTACAAAGCCATATTTAACCAATCCCATTCCTGAGGTTTATGTAGATTCGGCAGATAAGGGCTACAGAGGCTGGCTAACACCTGAGCCCGGAGCTGCACCCCCGAAAAAAATGATTAGTCAGTGTTGCTGTCTTGCGGATTTGATAGATGCAGAGGAAAATGGCAAAAATCCTGTTTTATCTGCTGAACACGCTCGTCACGTTCTGGAAATTATGTGTAAAATTCCCGAGGCGATTGAAAGCGGTAAAACAGTATCTCTCGAAACTGTATTCTGATAAAATAAGGAGAATATTCTATGGAAAAAAAATTACGCGCCGCTATAATCGGTCTGTCGCATATTCACGTTATTACCCTTTCCCGTGATTTTAACCGGTACCCATCAGAACTGGAAATCGTTGGTATGGCAGATGTGCCACCGTTTACTCAGGAGGAATTGGAAACAAAGCTTAAGCTCAACATTCCCGATGATGTCGAATTAAAGCTTTGGGATGATTATAAAGAGCTTTTAAAAGCCGATATAGACATTGCAATAATTTGTACCGATATTAAAGGTCATGCAGACATCGTTTGCGAAACCCTTGCTATGGGAATACATACAGTTGTAGAGAAGCCAATGGCTCTTGATATGGAGGATGCTAAAAAAATGTATCGTGCATACAAAAAGAGCACAGCGCAACTTATTATAAATTGGCCGGTTGCCTGGTTTTCCGCTTTTCGCAAGGCTAAAGAGCTTGCAGATAGCGGAATCGTGGGTGATGTGCTCAGAGTTCAGTACAGAAGCCCTGCAACGCGCGGACCTTATAAGCTTAACGAGAATACACCTGAAGAGCTTTCGAAGCTTTGGTGGTATCAAAGCGACAGAGGAGGAGGCTCAATTTGTGATTATGCAGGATATGGATGTGTGCTCACAACATGGATGTCAGGTAAGATTGCGAAAAGTGTTTATGGTATAAAAAAGAATTTTTATCTCCCGTTCTCCGATGTCGAGGATTACGCAAGCTTTGTTATTGATTTTGGTGATTGTGTAGGTCTGGTCGAAGGCTCATGGTCCACGATGAACAATGGCGAAATCCCTACAGGTCCGGTTATTTATGGAAGCGAAGGTGTTATTGTTTCAGACAGATGGTCAACTGAGGTAAAAGTCTATAAGGATTTGATACCCTATGTTCCGTCACCTGAACCAAATGAAGTAGTAGCCGTTGAAGAGTGCAACGATAACATAGCACGTAATACCATAGATTTTATTAAAAAAGGTACGCCTTTGTTTGAACTTGTTACACCTGAATTCAATATGAAGGCGATGGCGGCTTTTGATGCAGGCAGACGCTCGTGCGAAACAGGGAAATCAGAACCTATTATAGAACCGTTTCAAATATAATTAAGGAAGGAATGAATATTATGAAAAAAATAAGAGTTGCAGTTATAGGTACAGGTATGATAGCAAACAGTGCACATTTTCCTGCACTTAATATGCTTAGAAAAGAGGGTGTTGTAGAGGTTGTTGGTGTTGCCGATATAAGAGAAGAAATTGCGGCAGAAACAGCTAAAAGACACGATGTTCCAAACTATTACAAAGATCCTCAGAAGATGCTCGATGAGCTTAAACCGGATTTTGTGGCTGTTTGTACTCCCAATATGTATCACAAGGAATGGACAATTAAAGCCCTTAAAGCAGGTGCACATGTAGCGTGCGAAAAACCTCTTGCGCTTACTGTGGCAGATGCTGAAGAAATGTGGCAGACCGCTAAAGATTGTGGAAAAATTTTGTTCCCCTGTCAATGTATGCGCTGGAGAAACTATATGCAGCAGTCAAAAGAGCTTGTTTCAAGTGGTGAGCTTGGTGACGTGTATTTCTCAGACATCGAATTTATCAGACGAATTGGCGTTCCTACTTGGGGATATTTCCATATGAAAGAGCATAATTTCGGTGGCCCGTTCTGTGACCTTGGTGTTCATCTTATAGATTCACTTTTGTGGGTTGTTGGCGACAAAAAGGTTGAAACAGTATCCGGAAGCACATACACAAAGATTGCTAACAAAGGTGAAGATGTACTTCTCAGCATTGCGGAAAGCGGTGCATATACCGGAACCTTTTCTCCCAGAAAATATGACTACAGAGAGTTCAATGTTGAAGAATTTGCAACAGGATTTATGCGTCTTGAAGGCGGCATGAGTGTTAATTTCAAATTCTCATGGGCATTGAATCTTCCTACAACAAATCTTGATATGGTAATTTGCGGCGACAAGGGCGGACTTTCTGTAAATAAGCAGAAGCTTTATAAGAACATAGGCAGATACCAGACCGAATGTGATATGAAGTGGTTTGATAACGGCGAATTTGCCGGCGTTCCATTTGAACAGCACAGATATATGTACAGAAATATTATGAATACACTTGCAGGTAAGGAAGAATACCTTATTAAGAAGCATCAGAATATGGAAGTTACAAAAGCTATTGAATGTTTCTATAAGTCAGCAGAGCTTAATCGTGAAATAAATGTCAGGGAGTTAGTAAAATGATTAAAGCAGTTATAATCGGTTTTTCTCATATGCACGTTAATGAGGTAGCGTTGTATATAAGCGAGCAAAAGAGCTTTGAGCTTGTAGGTGCGGCTGATGTGCCTTCAACAGTTGAGGATATTCCTGCACTTCGCTATACACCGAAGTGGAATCTTTTAAATGTTAAAGAAAACTATTGTTCCAATATCTATGACGATTACAAAGTAATGCTTGATGAGCTTAAGCCTGATATTGCATTTATACTTTCGGAAAACAGTCAAAAGGTTGAAATAGTTGAAGAGTGTGCTAAGCGAGGTATTGATGTGTCAATCGAAAAACCTGTTGCTGTTACTCTTGACGATGCAAAGAAAATAAAAGCAAGTGTAGAAAAGTATGGTATAAATGCGGTTGTTAATTGGCCGGTTGCATGGCGTACATATTTATACAGAATGAAAGCAGTACTTGATAGCGGTATAATAGGCACGCCCATTAAGCTTCGATATATCAATGGTCATACAGGGCCTTTGGGAAAAGGCGCAAAGCATCGAGGTGTATCAGCAAATGCTGAGGAGATGACCGATGAACAGCGTTCAAAAACATGGTGGCATCAGGAAGCACACGGTGGCGGAGTTTTTCTTGATATATGCTGCTATGGCTGTTATTTTGCAAAATGGCTTATGGGTAACGGTGAAAAAAGTATTTTTGCTCATGGCGCAAACCTCAACACTTCTTTTGGTGACACGGATGACAATTTTGCTGCAGTTGTGAAGTATGAAGACAATAAAATGTCTGTTATTGAGGGTACGTGGACCACTCCCAGAGCAGTAATACCGTCAGGACCTATGGTTTTGTGTACGGATGGTGTTGTTATGTGTACCGGTGGTGCGGAAAACGCTCCTGATGTGGTAGCGTATGATATTTACGGCAATGAAATTTCGATACCTGAAATCAGCGTAGGCGATGAGTATAAGAATATGCCTGAACATCTTGCGTATTGTAAAGAATCCGGCACAGAGGTTTTCGAAATGCTTACATTGGATAAGAACATCGAAATTATGGCTGTTCTGGACGCGGCAGTTAAAAGCCGCCAAAATGGAAAAGAGGTAGGAATTGTTGAATAAAGGATTGATAGCCGATATTCAAAGAGCATCTTTTCATGATGGCTACGGAATTAGGACAACTGTTTTCTTTAAAGGTTGTCCTCTTTCTTGTGCCTGGTGTCATAATCCGGAATGTATTTCCTTTGAAAAACAAATGCTATCATATCCGCATAAATGTATAGGTTGCGGCAAATGTGATGAAGGATGCTATTGCGGTGCAAAGATTGCTTGTGGCAGGGAATATACAGCTGAGGCGCTTTTGAGCGAGATAATCCAGGATAAGCCATACTATGCAAATGATGGCGGAGTTACGTTTTCAGGCGGTGAACCTATGGCTCAGCGTGAATTTTTACTTGAAATAATTGATTTGTGCAAAAAAGAAGGTATAAGCTGCGCCGTTGAAACATCAATGGTAATATATGATACAGAGATTTTTGAAAAGCTTGATTTTGTGATGGCTGACATGAAAATATGGGATAATGACATTCACAAACAATATACCGGTGTAGATAATATTAAAATAAAAGAAAACTTCAAACGACTTGATGGACTTGGGATACCAATTATCGCAAGAACACCTGTTATAACAGAAATTAATCAGGGAATACCTGAAATTTCAAACTTTTTGAAAAGTCTTAATAATGTAGTAAAATATGAGCTTTTGCAATATCATCCTTTGGGTATCCAAAAAGCAAAAGCGTTGAACATATATCAAAAAGAATTTAAAATTCCTGAAAAGGAATACATGAAGGAGCTTGAAAAATATGTATTCGTACGAAAATAGACTTAAAGCTATGCGAGAAACCAAAATTCGTCACACGTTGGAAAAGAAAAAGCAGAACGGATATACTGACCTTGACGATTTCGGCACAGTGCCTATTTCGGAGGGCTACTGTGTTGAACCCTGGTACAACAGTACCAACGGGAGCTTTTATGGTTATGATGGCATGTGTGAGAATTTTGTAAGAGTTATAAACGCTCATGTTCCGTATATTGACAAGAACGAAATGCTGTGCGGCAGATGGCGTGATATGCTTGTAAATTATCGAGGCGACCTTCACTATATGCCTGATTGGCTTAAAAACAACCTTAAAAACCTTGAATTTATCAAAAACGGTGCAACAAACCAATGGAGTAAGCGCTGGGATGAGCAAAGATTTCCTTATGACCACTTAAAACCGCTTCAGGAAAAGTATAATATTACAACAGGAATTGACGCAGATGCTCATTTTGCGTGTGATTATCGAATTGGATTTGAGCTTGGTTTTGGTGGGTTTCTTAAGAAAATTCAAAAGTATCGAAGCATAAATCCTGATAAAAAAGCATTTTATGATGCTGAGGAAAGAGTAGTATTGGCAATAATTGATTTTATACAGCGACATATTGATGAGCTTTCAGATTTAATCAAAACAGAAGAAAATCCGCTTGTTAAGCAGAGTTTTGAGGTAATGAAAGAAACCTGCGAAAATATTAAATATAATCCGCCCAAAACCTTCAGAGAAGCTTGTCAGTGGACTGCGTTCTTTAATTGTGCATCGAGAATTTATACCCGTGACGGTGCAGGCTTCCAGCTTGATGGATTACTTTTTCCGTATTACGAAAATGATGTTAGAAACGGAATTCTTGATGATGAAACAGCTAAGTTTCTCATTGCAAATCTGTTGTTGATTGATCCTCACTACTATCAGCTTTCAGGTGTTGATGAAAACGATAAGGACATGACTAATCATTTGTCATATCTGATACTTGATGCTGCTGACAGTATAAATATAGCATGTAATCTTACTGTGCGCGTTCATGAAAATTGTGACGGCGAATTTCTGAAAAAAGCTGTTTATTATCTTTTGAAGAATAAAAACGGTTGGCCAAGATTTTGCAATGATAAAGCTCTTGCAGAAGGATATATGCGAAACGGAATCGACAAAAAAACAGCAAGAAGCAGAATTGCAGTGGGCTGTAATTGGATGTGTGTTCCCGGCAAAGAGTTCCCTATGAATGATACTGTTAAGATTAATGTAGCTAAAGTGCTTGAAGAAGCCTTGAAAGACATGAGAAACCATAATGATAAAAGTACAGCCAAGCTTTTTGAAATATATGAAGGTCATTTGAAGTTGGCGGTTGAAACAACTGCTGCCGGCATAAATCATCATATCGATCATGCATGGGAGGTTACTCCTGAACTTGTTATGAATCTTATGATGGAAAATACTATTGAAAAGGGCGAGGATATATCGCAGGTTGCAGAGCTTTACACAGTTGGTATTGACGGTGCCGGTCTCGCTGTTGTTGCAGATTCCTTTGCAGCGCTTGAGCAAAGAATAGAAAAAGAGAATCTTATTACATGGGAGCAGATGTACGAAGCTCTTGAAAACAACTTTGAGGACGAGAGAATAAGACTTATGCTCAATTCATCTGAAAAATATTGTCAGGGAAACGCTCTTGGCGATAAATGGGCAAAGAGCTTGACTGATAGTTGGGTATCAATGGTTAAAGGTCAGGAAATGCCCGAGGGCAGATGCCTTATCCCCGGATGGTTTTCCTGGTCAAGAACTATTGAATATGGTTCAAAGGTAGGAGCGACGCCTAACGGAAGAAGAGCTGGCGAGCCTATTTCTCATGGTGCTAATCCCAATGCGCATTTTCGTACTGATGGTGCTGCCACAGCACAATCCAATGGTATAGCTGCAGTTCAATGCAACTTTGGAAATACTGCACCATTGCAGATTGAATTTGATCCAAATGTTAAATGTGATGAAGAGGGCGTTAATATAATACAGAAATTTATAACGGGGCATTTTAGTCAGGGCGGAACGTTAATAAATATAAATATTCTTGATAAACAAAAGCTTTTGGAAGCTCACGAGAATCCCGAAACTCATCCTGATTTAGTAGTGAGAGTAACGGGATTTACAGCGTATTTTGCAAGCCTTTCACCCCAATTCCGACAGCTTGTTGTTAATAGATTTATAGAAGGAATGTAATATGAAAACATGCATTATTGTAGGTGCCGGCGGCAGAGGAAAGGATTCTTATGCTCCGTATATCAAAAAAACAGGTATAATGAAAATAGTTGGTGTTGCAGAGCCTGATGAAAATAAACGCATGAGCTTTAAAAAAGATTATGATATATCTGATGATATGTGTTTTTCTGATTATCGTGATTTATTTTCTCTTGGAAAGCTTGCAGATTCGGTTATAATATGCACTCAGGACAGAATGCACTTAGAACCGACCAAAATGGCTGTGAAATGTGGATATAATATTCTTCTTGAAAAGCCCATAGCGCCTACTGTTGAAGAGGTTGAGGAGCTTGAAAAGGTAATTTCCGGCTACGATAAGCTGTTTATAACCGGATTTGTGCTTCGTTACACTCCATTTGTAATAAAAATTAAAGAGCTTATAGACAACGGAGAAATTGGCGATATCATTACAATGCAGCACAATGAGAACGAAGGTTATTGGCACCATGCTCATAGCTATGTTCGAGGTGAATGGAGCAATGCTGATACCTCATCACCGTTGATTGTAGCAAAATCATGCCATGATTTTGATTTGATAATGTATCTTATGGGCTGTGATTGCAAAAGTGTGTCTTCATATGGAAGAAATACGTATTTTACCAAGGAAAATGCGCCGGGCGACGTTCCTCTAAGGTGTACCGATGTTTGCGAATATTCCAAGTCGTGTCCGTATGATGCTGTTAAGTCATACACATCAGGAGAAGGCAGATATTTTGTACATAAGTTTGAGTGTGGTGACAACAACGAGGACATAATCAATGCTCTAAAGCATAATCCCTACGGTAGATGTGTTTATCGGTGTGATAATAATGTTTGTGACCATCAGGTTGCAAGCATGGAATTTGAAAACGGGGCAACTGCTGTATTCACCGTTTCAGCGTTTTCTCTTGAAAATACCAGAACACTTAAAATAATGGGAACTAAAGGTGAAATTGGCGGCTGTATGGAAGACGGAGTCATAGTTCTTAAGAAATTTCTTGACGGTTCAAAGACCAAGATAGAAATTACTCATGACGGCACAAAGCATTGCGGCGGCGACGGTGGACTGATGGAGTATTTTGCAAAATCATTGGAAAATAATTTAACCCCTGATAAATGGGTTTTTAAATCTCATAAAGCCGTATTTGCTGCTGAGAGATCAAGAGTTGAAGGGAAACGGATTGATATATGAATTACGTAGATATAAAACCGAAAATCAAAGAAAAGTATGATGTTATAGTTGTCGGCGGCGGAATAGCCGGTATCTCGGCAAGCGTTTCTGCTTCCAGAAAGGGCGCTAAGGTGCTTCTTATTGAAAAACAGGTTAATCTTGGCGGACTTGCAACGGGCGGTCTTATATCCTGGTATGAACCGTTATGTGACGGTGATGGAAACCAGATGATATATGGAATTGCGGAAGATCTTATCAAGCTTTCTGCAAAGTACAGTTTCGATAATCTTCCGGACAGATGGGGTGGAGAAGAAAGAAACAAACCTAAAAACCAACGATATTCCACTTATTATTCACCCACAGTATTTGCCGCTGCTCTTGATAAGTTTGTACTTGATAGCGGAGTATCTATAAGGTTTGACAGCCTTGCAACATATCCTGTTATGAATAAAAATATTTGTGAGGGTGTAATAGTTGAAAGTGCAGATGGCAGGGAATTTTTTGGTGCTGACGTTGTAATTGACGCCACAGGTGATGCTTCAATAATGCACAGAGCAGGTGTACCTACGGTTGTTGGCGAGAATTTCATGACGTACATTGTGCATTATTATGATTTGCCTATGGTTAATAAGCTTGCAAGCGATGGAGATACTTGTTCGTTTAGGAAATGGATGAATGTGGGAAGTGATATGTTTGGTGATGGTCATCCCGAAGGTATGAGAAAGCTTAAAGGCGATACGGCAGATGATATAACTGATTATGTTATTTCCGGCAAACTGAAGCTTCTCAGCAGAATTTCCAAAATGGATAAAAATTCTTATGATGTAATGTCAATTCCTACAATGCCGCAGTTTCGAACTATCAGAAGAATAGTTGGCAAAGCAGATTTTAATGCTGTTGACGGTGAGGAATTTGCTGATTCTATCGGAAATTGCGGTGATTTCAGACCATTTGGTAAAGGCAAGCATTATCAAATCCCAAAAGGTGCATTATATAATCCTGAATTTCCTAATTTGCTTGCTGCAGGCAGAATTATTTCCGCCCCTGAGGGTGACGGATGGGAGGTAGCAAGGGTAATTCCCACATGTGCGCTAACAGGTGAAGCTGCAGGTAAAATAGCAGCAGAAATGGTGCTTAACCATAAGAATATAGAAGAGGCTTTTATATAAGGCGCTGTTTATAAAGTTAGTCCGCAATCCCAAGGGGATGGTTAAAAATAGTGCAGAACGGATGAAACGAAGTATTGTGCGGTCTAAGCCGCACAATACCATTGCTTTCTATGACATAAAACACGAAAAAAATCCGCAAATTTGCGGATTTTCTCAATGATTTATAAGGTTTCCGAATTTTTGGAATGCTTATAATGACAGTTACACGTCATTGAACGGTCTGTGCATTTTTAAACATCACCTTTATTTTATGCTTGATAAATCATACTCTGTAAGATATTTTGAAGTATTATTAAGCATTCGTATGTACAATTCTTTTGCCTTGTCTATTGGCAAGCGTACTAACGGATCATTTATGAATGCGGTAAATGCGAGATTTAAATCACGATTCATTGCAGCTTCTGTAATCACCTGCTGATTTGCACAAACTCTGCTGATTAAGGGGTGTATTTCCTTTGGTACCTCTCCGGAGAACACTGGAGTTACCGTGCCTGATGTAAATACTGCATTTGTTTCTACAACAGATCCTATGGGCAGGTTAGGAATCTGACCTTTGTTGATAATATTAACGTTTGTAACAAGGTCCCCATATCCCATGATAGCTCTGATTTGATTGATGCCCTCTTCGCCTGTTTCATGAAGCTCAAATTTTTCTTCGCCACTGTACAGTCGTTCGCTTCTTTCTATTCTTTTAATAAGGTCATCTTTTCTCCATTGAACGGTAGTCAGTCCAAATTTCCAATCTTCAACCTGCTGCGGATTATTTAAATACCAATCACCGGGACAAAATTCTGCAAGGTGTCTGTCTCCGGCAGCTGCAATGTACCCAAAACGCTTGAATAAGTCAAATTTTACTCGCTGAAGACAAGTGAAAGCGTTGTTTATATGCTTTTCGCCCTGCTTTGTACTTATTCCTTCAATATAGTATGTATCGGCAAACTCCTTATACATTTCAAAAAGATTGAGATTCTTGTAATATGCATCTGTAATCCAGGTGAAGTGGTTAACTCCCACAACATTTACTTTGATGTCGTGTCGGTCTACTTTTTCAATTCCTTTCATAACCTCAAGCATTTTTGAAAGAAGCACTTGTGTTCCGAATACTTCGTGGCAACAGCCAAAAGCTTTGATTTTTGGGAATACTTTGTAAAGTGTATCTACGCATACGGTCATGGGATTGGTGTAATTGATAACCCATGCATTGGGGCAGAATTCCTTGATTGCTTTTCCTATTTTCTCATACATAGGTATTGTGCGAAGCGCCCTTACTATACCTCCGGGGCCTGATGTGTCGCCCACTGACTGATATATACCATACTCTTCGGGGAGATGTACATCTGATTCCATTTCCCTGAAAGTTCCGGGAAGAATTGAAATAATAACAAAATCTGCATCTGATAAAGCTTCTCCGATGCTGTCTGAAGCGTGATATCTCCATTTATCAATGCTTTCGGTTATTGAATTTCCGATTTTTTCATTATACTTTGCAGCTTTAAAGTCTATATCATAAAGATATATATCTCCATATAAGTCATTCTGAGCCGCCAGGTCTGACATAAAGCTCCATGCCCAGCCTCGTGAACCTCCGCCGATATAAGCTAATTTAATCTTTGTTTTTGTAAGCATTATATTTCCTCCATCTTTTAAAAATTAAAGTATGATTTTGCGTTTTTATAACAAATTTTTTCGATTATGAGCTTTATGGAAGCATCATCCTTCGGATATTCTCCTTCTTCAACCCATTTGCCTATTAAATTGCAAAGAATACGTCTGAAATACTCATGCCTCGGATAGGAAACGAAGCTTCTTGAATCGGTCAGCATTCCTACAAAGTTGCCAAGGCAACCGAGATTAGCAAGGGCTTTCATTTGCTCTTCCATACCGTCACGGTTGTCGTTGAACCACCATCCGGAGCCAAACTGGATTTTGCCGGGGTATGGTGCTTTCTGGAAATTTCCAAGCATTGTTCCGAGTACGTAATTGTCTTTTGGATTAAGTGTGTAAAGAATAGTTTTAGGCAAACTGTCATTTGTTTCTAAATGGTTCATAAAAGCAGAAAGTTTTTCTGCAATACAAAGGTCATTTATTGAATCAAAGCCTGTATCAGGTCCAAGTTTTGCAAACATTTTTGAATTATTGTTTCTGAGTGCTCCGATGTGAAGCTGCATTGTCCAGTCGAGCTTTGAGTATTCATTTGCACACACAGACAATAATTCTGTTTTGAAAATGTTTATCTCTTTTTCGGTAAGGCTGTATTGGGATAATTTTTTTTCGAAAATAATCCGTGCATCACCGGTTTCGAAAGGTACATATTCAAGTGCGTGGTCTGACAAGCGGCAACCGTTTGCGTGGAAGTAAGCTATGCGGTCCTTAATCCATGCGATAAGCTCATCATACGAACCGATTTTATTTTGTGAAAGATATTCAATAAAATCTTCTTTTTCGATGTTTACCGCTTTGTCCGGTCTGAAAGTGGGGAGAACGGTTGCAGAAAAATTGTTGTTTTTCAATTGAATATGATATTTAAGGTCGTCTGCAGGGTCATCTGTTGTACATATGATTTCAACATTAGAACGTTTTATCAGCGCTTGCGCCGAATATTCATCCTTTTTCAAAAGTTCATTGCATATATCCCATATTTCTTTTGCATTATTTTGACAAAGAGGGATGTCAATATTAAAATATCTTTTAAGCTCCAGGCTTGTCCAATGATATATCGGGTTTCCTATAAGAAGCGGAAATGTACGTGCGAATGCCATCCACTTTTCAAATTCATCAGCTTTACCTGTAATATATTCCTCATCAATGCCATTTGAACGCATTTGTCGCCATTTATAATGGTCGCCGCCAAGAAATAAATCGTATGCATTTGTGAATCTGTAATTTTCTGCAATCATTTTTGGAGAAAGGTGACAGTGATAGTCAATAATCGGCAGATTCTTTGCATAATCGTTATAAATTTGTTTAGCAGTATTGTTTTTCAGCATAAAGCTGTCATTAATTATGCACATTTATAAAGTAGCTCCTTTCGTAATTACAGCATTATCCCATCTTTAAAAATAGAGATTTCTCTGTAACCGTTAACTTCATTTTTTGTTTGTTCACCGGATGCGACCGAAATAACGTATTCAAGCAGATCCTTGTGCAGTTGGTCGTTTTTCGGTAAGGATGAAGCGTCAAAATCCATCCAGTTATTTTTCTTTTCAAACAAAGCTTTGTTTGTTGAAATTTTAACTGTGGGAACAGGTGCTCCAACCGGAGTTCCTCTGCCCGTGGTAAAAAGTATCAGATGAACTCCGGCAGCGGTCAGATTTGTAATGGCAACGATATCATTACCAGGTCCGTTAAGTAGAGAAAGACCTGTTTTTGTGATTGTATCACCATAATCAAGGACATCGACAACAGTCCCGCATCCGCCTTTCTGAACACAGCCTAATGACTTTTCTTCAAGGGTTGTAATTCCGCCGTCTTTATTGCCTGGTGAAGGGTTTTCGTAAATCACCTGATTATGGCTTTCAAAATATTGTTTAAAATTATTAATAAGCATAACGGTTTTATTGAAAACTTCTTCATTTGAGCTGCGCGCCATAAGTAAATGCTCAGCTCCGAACATTTCGGGAACTTCTGTGAGTACGCAGCTTCCACCGTATGAAATCAGGCTGTCTGAGAGTCTGCCAACCAATGGATTTGCAGTAATTCCCGAAAGACCGTCACTTCCGCCGCATTTAAGACCTATTCTGAGCTTTGATATGGGAACAGCAGTCCGTTTAAAGGTGTCGGCGTACGCTTTCAACTCATTTATAAGCTCAATCCCCTCTGCAATTTCATCGTTTGAATCCTGGCAGTTTAAAAATTTAACTCGTTGGGGATTGTATTGACCAAGGACTTTTTTGAAAGCGGATATATTGTTATTTTCGCAGCCAAGACCAAGAACCAATACACCGCCTGCGTTTGGATGGTTTATCAGTCCTTTGAGTATCAACTGTGTAGTTTTGTGGTCATCACCGAGTTGAGAGCAACCAAACGGATGCTCAAAGGAGATAGCACCTGTAAGCTCGGCAAGGCGCTTTGAAATTTTGTTTACACACCCTACGGTGTTTATTATCCATATTTCATTACGTATCCCTATGTCGCCGTTTTCTCGAATAAACCCTTGAAATTCCTTTTTTGTTTTGATTTCAGGCAGCTCAGACGTGTATGGCAGATATGTGTATTTGAGCCTGCCGCCAAGGTTTGTTTTAAGGTTATGGCTATGTATATGGTCACCTTTTTTTATGTCTTCGGTTGCATAACCGATAGGATTTCCGTATTTTATTATATTTTCACCTTTATTTATATCACGTATGGCATATTTGTGGCCATTATCAAGGTTTACTTCTACATTATCAAGCTTGTTAATTATCATACTTTTTCAACCTCATCGCTTAGAAAACTAAGGTCAGCATCCCAAAAATCTTTATTTGCAAGTATCTCAGGTATTGTGTGAGTTTTTATATATTTTATAACATCGGCATCATCGTCAGGTGTTCCGGTTTTATAAAATTCTATAAGCCTCGCAAAAGAGAAAATAAGATGCTCAGGTATTTTGTTAAATCTTTTTATGTATTCGAGAATTGACGGGAGAACTCGTACCTTGAATTTGCTTATGCTGTTTAATGCGATGGATTGTAAAAAATGCTCTATATAGGGATTGGAAAAGCGCTCGATAACACTGTTTGCGTAAGCTTTGAGTTCTTCCACGGGAAGGTCCAGTGTGGGGATGATTTCGTCAAAAATGCACGCCTTTATAAATCCAAGCATTTTTTCATTATCAATACAGCTTTTTACAGTATCAAACCCTTCCAAAAGCCCGTAGGGTACAAAGGAGGTGTGAGCTCCGTTTAAAATTCGAACTTTTCTTGTTCTGTACATCTCAAGGTTGTTGCAGATTATAACGTTAAGACCTGCCTGTTCAAAGGGCAACTCCTTAAAAGCATTTTTTGGACCCTCAATTACCCATAAATGAAAATATTCAGAAGTGTTAAGCATTCGGTCTTTATATCCTATATTTATACTTTCATTCATCGGATAACCAGTATTTATGCGGTCTACAAGTGTATTACAGAATGTGTTTTTGTCATTAATCCATTTTGCAAAATCATCGCCCAGCTCCCATTCCTCAGCATATCTGAGGATGACTTCCTTTAACCTTTCGCCGTTTTTGTCAATAAGCTCACAGGGCATAAATACAAAACCATCCAATCCGAGTTCAAATCGCCTGTAAAGTAATGCTGTAACCTTTCCCGGGAACGAAGAGGGAGGAGTGTCGTCCGAAGAATCTCCCGAAGTATATGCAATTCCTGATTCCGTGGTGTTTGAAATAACAAACCTGAAGTCGGGATTTTCTGCAAGCTTAAGAAATTCATTGTAATCCTTGCAGGGCTGAACACATCTTGTGATTGAGTCAACAATGGTTTTTTCTACACCTTCTACACCTCGTATAAGATGGGTATATATGCAGTTTTGCTCCAAAAGTGTATCGCACATACCTTTTTCGATGGGTTGTACTACTACTATACCTGCATTTGTAAGACCTTTATCGTTCATTTTTTGAACCATCCAGTCTGCAAAGCCTCTTAAAAATCCGCCCTCTCCAAACTGAATAATTTTTTCAGGGCGTGGGGGCTTTGAGTGAAATGTACTGATTGTATTCATTTTAAAACCTCCTGTTATTCGTTGTTTCTTGCTTATATTATAATATACAGTTACAGTAATTTCTACTGTTGTTTTGAGTTTTTACTGTGAATATAATGAAATGTTTTGCTTGATTCATACTTTAAAATGGAATTGTGTCTGAGTTTTAGCAAAAATTTTAAATTTTTACAGTTGACCTCGGTGTATAAATTTGGTATAATGATGAAAAGTGTTTGAAGGAGGGATGGTTTTGCGGTTCATTAATTCCGGGGCGTACAGAAGAATACTTCTTATTTTGCTTTTGAGCTTTGAAACATTGTTGATTGTTTTTGCGGTATCGACTTTTTCTGTGAGCCGCTATATCTCTCAACAGGAAATAGAGGGTCTGAATCAGCTTGTTGTGGAAAAACTGAGCAAGAATATACAATATATGAATGATGTCGTAAATAAATATTACACCACAATAATTAATGACGACAGGATGAATATGCTTTTGTATAGTTCAGATAAAAATTACGATAACTTTGAAAGAATACAGACTCTTTCGTGGCTGAGAAATATGTCGGAGTCTTATGGTATTATTCACTCGACTATTGTTTATAACAGTGTTGACGAAAAACTCTTTTCGTGGGATGAGAACTATACAAACGACTCTTTTGCACAAAAGGTAAGGAATAAAGAGATTACCGTAACATCTCCAGTGTGGAGAATTTTGCCTGCTGATTCTTATTATAATGATGAACCTGTTCTTACATACGTTATGTACGGACCATTTGGTACAGACGGATTTGTGCTTGTGAATGTGAAAAACAATTGGCTTGAGGCGGACCTTAAAAACGAAGGTCATGAGGGTTATTTTCATATGATAGTCAGCTCTGACGGCACAGTACTTGCGAGTGGAAGAAACAACCATTATAGCAGGGAAATCCCCGAAAAATTGTTGAAGCATTTTAATAAGGAACACGGAAACATTAAATTTAAGGGCGAAAACGGCGAAAACTATGCTGTTGTATATCGAAGAATACAAGATAGTGAATGGTTGTTTATGTCGGTTACTTTATACGACGTTATGTTTGGTGGGCTTAACCGATTAGCACGTACTGCTGCAGCGATAACAGCTTTGTTTGGGATATTCGGAATAGCTATGGTGTTCTTTGTAGGTAAAAGAATTTATAATCCACTCAGAATGATCGCTATCAAGGCAGAAGAGGTTTTCGGATTTAAAAACAGCGGTAATGATGAATTTGACTACCTTAATGAGGTTTTTGATTCCGAAAGCAACCTTGACAGGGTAAATTGTTCGGTTGTATTCAAAGAAGTTTTCCTTAACGGAGAAACCGAGAAGTATACGTTTAAAAAAGCAATTCTGTTGTCTGAAAATCTTAAATTATCTGAAAAGCTTGTGCTTATTTATATAAAGTCGGAACAGACATCCGCTATAAAAAGTGAGTTTGATGCGTTTTCTAACGAAGCGGTTGTAATAGAACGTGGCAGAACAATGGTAATTGTGGCTGAGTACAGTGAAGATATCCAAATTGCGGTTGATAGGCTGCGCAGCAACAACTTTGTTTCGGCAATATGTGTATCCAAAGTGATTACTCCGGATGATGATGCGAGTGAAGTTTTTAAGAGATTGGAAACAAATGCTTCGTACAGAGTGGTATTTGCAAAGGGAACAGAGCTTTCTGACGTGGTTGTAAATAAAAATATTTCCAATTCGGATGAATTTGTTTATCCTTCCGAAAAGGCGGATAGAGTGGTTGAGGCTGTCAGAAATTTTGATTTGGAACTGGCACAGCTTGCATTTGAGGCATTCCTTGATGAAATCTCTGTAAATTCTCTTAACAACTATCTTGTTGCTCTTACAAAGCTTATGATCTCTGCCTTTGAAGGGGCATCAGCTGAAAGCCCTATCCGCTCAGGATATATGTCTAAAAAGATTTTTGAAGCGGAGTCACGTGAAGAAATAGTAAGTATATTCAATGAAGTTTTTTCAGAGCTTGTTGAGTTCAATCGTATTCGGACAGACAGCACCAAAGAAACCGCTTCTCAGCAAGTCAAAACAGAGCGGCTTGTGAATGCTATGAAAATGATTATTGATAATAGCTACGACAATTCTCTTTTATGTGTTGCGGCAATTGCTGATGAGATGAAGCTTTCAGCAGGATATATCGGCAAGCTTTTCAGACAGCACACAGGGATGACCGTGTCAGATTATATTAATAAAATCCGTATAGATGAAGCTGAACGAATTTTATCAAGCACTAACTACACCATAAAAAGAGTTATGGAAATGGTTGGTTATGATAATGAGAGTACATTCTACAAAAAATTTAAAACCTATACAGGTATGACTCCAAAGGAATTCAGAAGTCTTAATTCCGACAGTTCGGGATTTATAAATTACAGTGCGGATTAAAAAAAGCCGTCCAAAGCATTGCTACGGGCGGCTTTTTTTTGTTTATAATTGCAATAGTGCTTAAAATCACATAAATGTCTTATATTAACAGTTGAGACGAGTTGGAAACTATGGTATACTATTAACACAATAATATGCAAAGGAGTATTTGTTTTAAATGAGTAAGCTAATGACGGTAAAGAAAACCAACAAAATCCGGCACAGCAGATATGAAAACAAACGAACATTTGTTTTGCTTTCAATGTGCCTGCCTGCGTTGATTCTGGTTCTGATTTTTAATTACATACCTATGGGCGGATTAGTGTTGGCTTTCAAAAATTATGATTACAGTAAAGGCGTTTTCGGGAGCGACTGGGTTGGTTTGAAAAACTTTGAATTCTTTTTTAAAAGCCAGGATGCATTCAGGGTGACTGTAAATACCATCGGATATAATCTGGTATTTATTGTAACCACTCTCGTTTGTGCATTAGTAATAGCAGTTTTACTTAATGAGATACGCAGTAAAAAACTTTTAAAAACATACCAGACCATGTATTTCTTCCCGTACTTTCTTTCTTGGTCTGTCGTATCGTTTATAGTTTTCTCATTTATGGAATATGACTATGGTATTCTTAACAATATTGCAGAAAAGCTTGGCATAGAGTCTATACTGTGGTATTCAGAGCCTGAATACTGGAGATTTATAATTCCTGTTCTCAATCTCTGGAAAACTATAGGTTATAACACAATAGTTTTTTACGCAGGTATTATTGGTATAGATCCTACATTATATGAAGCAGCGGCTATTGATGGAGCAAGCAAGTTCCAGATTGCAAAGAGAATTATGGTTCCGCAGATAATGGCACTTATTGTTATGATGGCACTCCTCAAAGTGGGTAAGATTTTTCATTCGGACTTCGGCCTGTTCTACATAGTTCCTCTTAATGCAGGTTCCCTGTATTCGGCAACCGATGTTATTGATACTTATGTGTACCGTGCGCTAATAACCGGAGGCGATACGGGAATGACTGTTGCCATTGGTTTTTATCAGTCAGTAGTAGGACTATGCCTTGTGTTGTTCTCTAACTGGCTTGTTAAAAAATGCAGCGAAGAAAATGCTATGTTTTAAGGAGGTGCTACGATGGTTGGAAATAAAAGCGGACGTGGAAGAATATCAGGCATTATAATAAACATCATTCTTATACTTTTTGCTCTGGCATGTATTCTTCCTGCATTGTTGGTTATATCAATATCCCTTTCGTCTATGGATGCCATATACGAATCGGGGTATACGTTTTTGCCGCGTGGATTTAATTTTAAAGCGTATGAATACATATTCAAGGATATGGGACAGATTCTAACATCTTATTGGGTTTCTATAAGAGTTGTACTTGTCGGGGGTTTTGTGAGCGTGCTACTCACTGCGCTTATAGCATATCCCATGTCGAAGCGGAGCTTCCGATATAAAAAGCAGATAACATTTATAATATTCTTTACAATGCTCTTTAACGGAGGTCTTGTTCCGTCATATATGCTTATGACGAATATGCTTCAGCTTAAAAATACCATATGGTCCCTCATTCTTCCGTATCTTATCAGCGGATGGAATGTTATGATGGTAAGAACCTTTTTTCAGGGGTTGCCTGAGGAAATATTTGAGGCTGCAACGGTAGACGGCTGCGGAGAATACAGAATATTCTTCACAATAGTTCTTCCTATGAGTAAGCCTGCAATTGCAACTATAGCTCTTCTTCAGGTTCTTAAGTACTGGAACGACTGGTGGCTGGGTCTTTTGTATATTGAGCAGGACAATCTTGTGCCTCTTCAGTATATGCTCTACAGGCTTATGAATAACATCTCGGAAATGCAACGTCAGATGATGGAGGGGTTGGGGCTTGGTGCGGACGAGTTCCCAACAGAGCCTGCAAGAATGGCTATGGCGGTTGTGGCTGCAGGCCCGATGCTTTGTGTTTTTCCGTTCTTCCAGAAATACTTTGCAAAAGGTATGACTGTCGGTGCGGTTAAAGGATAATTATAAGGAGGAAAAAAAGATGAAAAAAATTATGAGAATAACAGCAGCGTTACTTGGCGGTATTATGCTCGTATCAGCTTGCGGCTGTGCAAAGAAAGCAGAAAAAACAGAGGACGGAATTGTAAAGCTTAAATATGTAATAAAGCTTAATTCTCAAAAAGACCTTCCAGAGGTTGAAGCAGCAGTTAACGATTATATCCGTGATAAAATCGGAGCTGAAATTGAGTTTGTAAGAGTAGACAGCGGTTCATACAATCAGAAGCTGAAAACAATGCTTGCATCAAACGAACAGTTTGACCTTATGTATGATGCAATAGGACACGGCTATGTAGAGCATGCCAGAAATGGTGCGCTTATGCCTTTGGATGAGCTTATGGCAGAGCATGCTCCCGAAACATATGCATTGGTTCCGGAAGCACTTTGGGAAGCTGCTAAGGTTGATGGTAAGATTTACGGAACAATGAACTATCAGATTATCGGAAGAAAGCATGGTTTTGTGTACGATAAGGCATTAGTAGAAAAATACGGATTTGATGCAGAAAACGCAAAAACACTTGAAGACATTGAGCCGTATCTTGCGGCTATCAAGGCTAATGAGGGACCTGAATGGATTGCATTCGGTGCACTCAATCAAGGATTTTGGGCAGCAATGCTCACACAAATCGGTTTCGACCCTATAATTTCAACAACAACACCCGGTATTGTAAAAATTGACGATCCTACAAACACAGTGTTTAATCAGTTTGAAACTGAGGAATTCAAGAACTACTGCAAAACAATGAGTGAGTTCTATAAAAAAGGATACATAAAGAAGGATGCTGCAACAATAACAAATGCAGTTGATGTTTTGCAGATGGGTAAAACCGGTGCTATCTATAACAATATTAAGCCGGGCGGACAAACTGCGGCATCCACGCGTATGGGTGGTAAAGAAGTAATTCAGGTTGTAACAGCAGATGCCTTTGCAAATACAGACTTTGCTGCTGCAACTCTCACAGTTATCGGTAAGAACTGTAAGGACCCTGTAAAGGCAATGAAGTTTATAGAGCTTCTTAACACAGACAAGTATCTTTATAATCTTCTTTGCTTCGGTATAGAAGGTAAGCACTACAACAAGGTCGGTGAAAACAGAGTAGAGCTTATACCGGATTCAGGTTATAATCCTAATTCTGCATGGATGTGGGGTTGCCAGTTCAACGCATATCTCCTTCCTGACCAGGACGACAATGTTTGGGAAGAAACAAAGGCACTTAACGAATCTGCAAGAGTTTCAAACCTTATGGGCTTCTGTTTTGACAGTGCTAATGTAAAGAGTGAAATTGCACAGTGTAGTGCAGTAGTTGCAGAGTATATGCCTGCTCTCGGCACAGGTGCAGTCGACTACGAAACAAAGCTTGCAGACTTTAGAGCAAAGCTTAAGGCTTCAGGAGTGGATAACATAATAGCAGAACAGTCAAAACAGATAAAGGAATGGATGGCTGAATAAGAGGAGGTAAGATTTTGCGAAAGATTCTTACTTTGCTCAGTTTATTGCTTTGTATATCTGCCGCACAGGCGGTTGCGGCAGATAGTGCAATATATGTTGATGGTGTAAATGGTAAAGACTCCGGTGATGGAAGCTTTGAAAAACCGTTTAAAACTATACAGCAGGCACAAAAAGCAGTAAGAGCAACTAATAAATCAATGAAAGACAGCATAACAGTTTACCTCCGAGGAGGCACCTATTATGTTGACAATGCTCTGGAGTTTGATGAAAATGATTCCGGATTTAACGGACATTCCGTAAAATGGACTGCATACAAGGATGAAAAGCCCGTTATAAGCGGAGGCAGAGCAATAAGCGGCTGGAGTTTATATGATGAAGAAAAAAACATTTATTCTGCGAATGCTTTGGGCATAGAAACTCGTCAGCTTATAGTAAACGGAGTTCGTGCTCAAAGAGCAAGAAGTGACAGAAATATCCTTCCCTCTGATGCGGAATACGATAATGGTGTAGTGGGCTACACCTGTTCCTACACCGATATGGTTAACTGGAAAAATCAGAACAACATTGAGTTTGTTTACAAAAATGAATGGACAAATTCAAGATGCCCTGTTAAAAGCATTACCGAATCCGGCGGAAAAGTATTAATCACCATGCAGCAGCCTGCGTGGAAAAGTGTTCGGGTGGGGAAAACAGGAAAGCTTTCTGTTACTTATCCGTGGTATATAGAAAATGCATACGAGCTTCTTGACGAGCAGGGAGAGTTTTATCTTGACCTGGCGGCTGATAAATTTTATTACATTCCCCGTCAGGGAGAGGATATCAACAAAGCAACGGTAATTGCACCGTGCAGCGAATCCTTAATCAAAGCAAAGGGTTCATCTCTTGACAGCTTTATTCATGACATAACTTTTGAGGGAATAACTTTCATGCATACTACATGGCTAAGGCCCGGACATGAAAAGGGTTTTGCAGATAATCAGAATGCAACAATCCGTGATACTCTTGACGGACCAAGAGATCTGTTCCCGCCTGCAATGGTAGAGGTTGAACGTGCGAAAAATGTTAATGTTGTAGGCTGTGAATTTGCGTATGCAGGTGCAGTATCGCTTAAAATGATTGAAGGTATTGACTCATGCACGGTTGAGGGCAATCACATTTATTCAGGCGCAGCTCATGGAATTGTAATGGGCGATATTACGTGTCAGGATAAGGAAAACCCAAGATGGAATCCCACAGATACAAGACTCTATATGATAAGGAATAAAGTAAATAACAATTACATTCATAATGTAGGTCTTGATTATATGTCGTCTGCGGCTGTATCAATCGGTTTCTTTATTGACTCCGAAGTATGCCATAATGAAATTACAGATGTGCCATACAGCGGATTTCATATTTGCTATGGTTTCCAGACCTTCAGCTTTGAAGAGGGAACGGTGTTCAGGAATGTTAAGATAAATAACAATTTTGTCCAGAACACCATGAATGATGAAATATTTGACGGTGGTTCTATCTATGTTTTGGGTGCTTCAGGCGGCGATGAAAATAATATGATAGAGATTTCAGGAAACTACCTGAAAGACCAGAACGATGTTTATGCAGACATTTATCTCGATAACGGCTCAACCTATTGTAATGTTCATGATAATGTAGTTGATCAATATAGCTATCCCAAAGGACATAGTGGTGATGGAAAGCTTTATTGGAACTTCTCAAATGTAGATGCTCATGGACATAGAATATACAACAACTATATAAATGTACCTGACGTAAGCAGAATTCATGATGAGGCAACTGATATTGAGCTTGAGCCGCCGCATATATATCTTGACAGTAAATGGCCTCAAGAAGCTCTCGAAATTATAGACAATGCAGGATTGGAGCCAAAATGGAGAGAAAAGCTTGGCGGTATTGAGAGAGATGTAGTTGATAAAATAATTACAGACAAAAAGATAAAGCTTAAATCAGGCGAAAGGCTTGCAATGCAGATAACACCTCTTAGAACAGACGGTAAAATAATTAATACTGCAACGATAAGCTATAATGTAGCAGATGACTCTGTTGCTGATGTTACAGACGGTATCATCTCTGCTAAAGCATCAGGTCGTACAACTATTACTGTAACTGCAGAGTATAATGGTGTGTCAAAATCTGCTGATGTAGAATTGTTTGTTGACGATGCGCTTCATGAAATTTTGCTTGAATATACTCCTAAAAACTTGTTTGTTGGAAATAAATTCAAGCTCAATGCAGGATTTTCTACGAAGTTTAAAGATGATACAGTTGAGAATGTAACTATTTCTTACTCTACATCAAATCCTGAAATTATGACAGTTGATGCGGAAGATTTTCTAATAGGAATTAGTGAAGGTACTGCAACTTTGTATGTTACAGCATCAACACCTGACGATAGCTTCACAAGGGAAATTCCTGTAACGGTTTACGCTTCAGGTTCATTTAAAAACATGGGATATAACATTATGCCCATTGACCATATGATTTCAAATACTGATGGTTGGTATTTTTATGCTAACAATGCAGAGAACGAAAGAATGGTAATTTCTGATTCCTCTGCAAAGTTTAAAACTCCCGGTTCGGGCTTCGGGATTTATACGGGCGAAAAATACCTCAATGAAGTATTTGACATGAACTATAAGTATAACGGTATCAGCGGATACTGTATGCTTGCACTAAGGACTCAGGGAGCTAAGGAAGGACCACTCAGCAAGTTAGATGGATCGGGATGCTATCTTGTAGTGGTTAAACCTGACAGTATTGAGCTTCAGAGAGTTATCAAAGGCAAAAGCTACATGCTTTATGGCAAACTAACAAACAATTCAGCACTTGGCGGTGAGCGTGATAATATTTTAATGACTCACGGAAATACATACAACCTTAAGTTTGGCGCTGTTAATTATCAGGATGGTGTAGTGCTTTCACTAACCTGCGATGATCAGGTAGTATTTGAATTTTTTGATAATTCACCGGATGCCATCAAGAACGAGGGACACTTCGGAGTAGTTGTATGGGCGGGAAGCATGGACCTTTCCGCACCGTCAGAGGATGCTGCAAGAATTGAGCAGGCAAAGATGAAAGTATCAGGCTCGGTGTATTTCAAAGACACTCTTACGCATTGGGGGATAACTGATATTGCATTCCTTGCCGGCAAGAAGATACTAAGTGGTTATCCTGATGGAAGCTTTATTCCTGACGGATATATAACAAGAGCTGAGTTTGCAAAAGTGCTGTCCGAAGCTCTTGGTATTGGTAAAAAACAATATTACAATTCATTTAATGATATTTTGGGAAATGAATGGTATGCAGATTATATGTACGCAGTTCTTGATGCAGGTATTATTCCTGCTCAAATGACTAAAAATGGTAGTATTTACCCACAAAAGTACATAACACGAGAAGAAGTTGCAGCAATGCTTGCCAATTCGTTGACTGAATATAAAAATACTGTTACAGAGTATGCAGATATTGACCTTTATGCAGACAGCGCAAACATTTCTGAATGGTCAAGAAGCTCTGTTGCATCCGTAACAGCAGAGGGATTGATGGTAGGCGATGATTTTGGTAACTTCAATCCTAAAAGCAGCATCACAAGAGCCGAGGTTGCTGCAGTAATAAAAAGGCTTTTAAAATATTAATAGGAGGAATGGTCAAAAATGAAAAAACTATTTGCATTATTAATTTCATTTTCAATGCTTTTGTCAGTAGTACCAATGGTTTCGTATGCGAATGACACCAAAACACTCGATGAACTTATTGGGAATGAACTTGCAAACGGTACATTTGAAAAAGAAACCACAGATGAGTGGGAAATTTCAGAAGATTCATCTATTGTGCTTGACACCCAAAATACCAATGTAAAATCAGCAAAGTCTGCAAAGATTTCAGGCACCGTAACTACATCGGTAACCCTTTACAGACAGGAGCTTTATGACTTTAGCATTTGGTTGAAGCCTGTAAGCGGGGATGCTACTGTAACTGTAAAGATTACTGATCCGACAGTTGGGGATATAACTGTTATTAACGGACAGCAGGTTTCAACAGCAACGGCATTTGCAGAGAAAGTAAGAGTACTTAATCCAAACTCACTTTTAAAAAAAGGAACAAAACTTAAAGAAGTTGAGTGTACTTTGTCAATAACGGTTACAGCACCTTGTTATATTGATGATGTTATTTTGAAGGAATCAGAGGAAAAAATTCTTAATGCGCAGGATGGTTGGACTGTAATTGGTACAGATACAGATGTTGTATCCTATGATTCAACAAATGATGTTATAACATTCACTAATACGAAAAATGCCCAAGCAGTTCAATATATGGCACTTGAATATAATTGTAAATACAAAATGACAGCGGAAGTGCTTATGACGACTCATCCACCCACAGCATCAAACCAAAATACCGAAATTTTAAAAATTTATTGGTCTGATCAAAGTGGTACAATAAAAAAATTAAAATACAGCGATATGGATGTTGATGAATCCACTGGTTGGGCTACTATTACTTCAGAATTTACTAATATTTATCCAACTAGCGGTTCTGATGGCGATATGGCGGGATTGTATTTTACCATTGGAGCAACTTTTAATACTACATATTCTGTAAGAAACGTAAGTGTAATAAAAGATACAAATGCTAAAGCAGCAGCACCTGCTATCGACCTCAGTATTTCAAAAGGTGATGGGAAGGTAACACCTTCTTATACAACAGGTCACTATTATGTTTATAAGTATCTTGTTAACGATGTAGTAGCTCTGTCAGGATTTGGTTCAACTATTCCTGAATATGACCAAATAGCATCAGAGTTTTCGGGAACAGTAAAATTAGAAGTAACACCTGTGAATAGCGAAGGAACATACGGTGAAACAAAGACTGATACTGCTACATATACATATACTCCACCTAAGCCAACAAACAATGGTGTATCAGGACTTGATGAAGTACTTGAAAACAAAATCATTAATGGTACATTTGAAAACGCATTGCCCACATGGACTCTTTCAGGGCTTGAAATTACAAAAGAAATAAATGAAACAGCAACCAATACTTCTTTTACTTCTGCTAAGCTTGCAGGTAACGGTTCAGTAACAATTAATCCTACAATATATTATAACGAATTGTATGATGCAGAGCTTTATGTAAAACCTGTATCAGGTGATGTTGAGGTTTCTCTGGTAGCCGATTTTGGAAGCAAGCTTACACATACTGTATTTTCAGAAACAGTATCTGTAGGTGCGTGGACAAAGCTTACCGGCAATGTTCTGAGATTTAAGGGTTCATATCAAAATGGTGCGGCGGAAACCGTTTCACCTGTACTCACTCTTACAGTAAGCGGAGACTGCTATATTGATGAGTTTACACTTACACCTGCGGAAAACCTTCTTATTTCATCTGATGACATAAGAGTTATGGGTGAAAATGATGGTGCAGAAGTTGGCGGTTGGTATATTCGTGGCGAAGCCACTGCTGAAGTAGTAACAGATGGAGTAAAGGTGAGTAATACTAATGGTATAAATAACTGTATTGCTCAGTATGTTGTTCTTGATAAAAATTCAACTTATACTCTTACTGCAAACTTGAAAGCAACAGATGCATCATCTGATGATAAATGTACAGTTTATGGTGCTCATAGCGGTGCTAAATACGAGAATGTTACAATTTCAGACGGTGGTGTGGCTTTTGAAAAGACCATTGACTTATCCACTAAAAATTTACCTGATGTAATTGCATCATGTGTAGCATTTACAAATGCAGATATGTCTGTTACTAATGCAAGTCTTATAAAAGACTTAAAATATACTGCTCCTGAAGCTGCAACAGCTTCAATTCCTGCTGCAGTGGTTCAAGGAAATTCTGTGCAGGGAAGTGCAGAGGCGGTATTTGATGACGGCGATGGCGTAGGATATATTTACTGCTATAAGCTCGACGGCAAAAATGTTGGTTCAGGCTTTGCTGTAAATGATACAATTCCTGCGATTACTGCTCCCGAGCCTGCTGGAGATACAGGCGAGCTTACACTAACAGTTGTTCCTGTAAACTCAGAAGGAACAATAGGTGTGGCTGTAACATCACAGGTTTGCACAGTAAGCGGTAGCTATGTTGCTACTCATTCATCTGTTTCATCTTCTTCATTTACAGCAGGTAACACAGTAAGTCTTGGTGTAAATGTTGCAAACAATACAGATGAACCACAGAAAATCGTTGTAATTGCAGCATACTATGAAGGCGGCAGAATGCTTAGCTGTGATTTGGTTGAAAAAACTATTACTAACGGTTTAAATGAAGATTATGAACTTAATGTGATTTTACCCGCAACCAACGTTAATGGCGGTGGAACATTCAATGTGTTTGTTTGGAAGGGATACGACGGAAATACATTCTCAATGGAACCCGTTTGCGAAGTAATTAATCCCGTTACAAACTGATTTTAGGCTTTGTACAGGAGAGGCGTTCCTCTCCTGTACAAACTATACTTAATTTCGGAAAGGAAACAAAGATATGCGTAAAATTGTTTCAATCTTGCTTATTCTTACATTATTATCAGGAGTACATATGACCTCAATAGCTGCTGATACAACCATGGTAAATGATAGCTTTTCAGAGAAATTATCCGATTGGACTACTGTAAATGCTGATTATACTATTGAAAATAACGGCTATGAATCCTGCGCTAAGGTAGTTATGAATGCAGCCTATGGCAGAGCTATGTACAAGTTCAAGTTTGAAAGAAACGTAAAATATCTTGTTTCGGTTAAGGTAAGGTTGGACGAAGGAAGAAATACAGCCAATCTTATTATCGACCATAGAAGCTTTGGTGATAAATCCTTAATACTTTCTGCAGTAAAAAATGTTGTAGTTTCAAATGAGTGGGCAAAGCTTACCGGAGAATATGTATGGAACGGTGAGGGTACAGGCGAAGCGCAGATTTACGTTCGTGTGGGCGGTGCTCTGGAACCATTAACCTATTATATGGATGATTTTCTGATTCAGAAGAGGTCAGATTCAAAAGATAATTATGATTTAACCCAAATCAATGAATCGGAGCTTGTTTCAAACTTTGGATTTGAAAACGGTACAGAGGGATATGTTGTAGAAGGTGCAGAAATTAATACGGTTATCGGCGGAGTAAACAATACTGCATCCGGTGCCAGAATTCAATCAAAGTCAGGTTCAGCTTTTGTAGGACAGAAGCTTGTTGCAGAGCCTGATACCAAGTATAAAATTTCAGCATATATTAAGGCTGAAAGCGGCTCAATAAAAGCTGATACTGCTATTATTTTCCCTGATAATGATATGGTGGTTGAAACCGGATATATTAGAGATTATACACAGCAGTCATCAAGTGAAAGAGCATACTTGTCCGTTGGAAAAGGAGAAGCCTTTGACAAATGGACAAAAATCGAAGGGGAATATATACATCGTGGTGCAGCTAAGGAATTAATTTTTGGAATTGCGCCGCATATTGAGAATGGTAATACATTCCTTATAGATGAGATTTCTGTGTTAAAAGCAGGAAACATTCAGTCTGTTGACTATGATACACAAGCTCTAAGCGGTGTTACAGTTGACGGAGTTTACAAAGGAAGTCCGTCGTGGCTGACTGTTAAAAACGGATATGCTGTGGCAGACGTAAAGGATTTAGCTTCACTTCTTGGAGCTGAATATTCAAATGGTGTACTAACAAAAGGCTTTGATAAGCTCGTTTTAGATGTAGAGAACAAGACAGCATCACTTAACGGAAAACTTCTGCCTGTTAGGGAGCTGTATGAATTAAACGGCTCAGTATATGCAGATGTACAAACTGTTTCGAGAGCAGTTAAGGCTGATGCTTCTGTGATTTCAGGTGCTGTAAGCATAACAACTAAGAAAGAAAGCAATGCCTTTTCAAATTTTGCTGATAGTCTTATTAACAGCAAAAAAGCATCTGTTGCTTTTCTTGGCGGCGGTGCGGCTTACGGAAGAGGCGCAGGATGGATTAACGAAACATCCTATCGTAAGCTTATAATGAAATGGCTTAATAATAAATTTAATGATTGTACAATAGAAGAATTAAATTACACCCATTGGTATTCCGATTCGGAGCTTGCTGTGTATAAAATTAATGAGTTGATAGCGTGCAAGCCGCAGGTGGTACTTATTGATTTTGCTGCGGAAGACAGCGAAAGGGAATATGAAGATATTGTATATAATCTTGAGAGTATAGTTTCTAAAATCAAAGCAAACAGTTCTGCAACGGATATTGTACTCATTGCAGGCTATACAGAAACTTCTTCTGATAGTTATTCAAACGGAAATGTACCGACTGTTTTTGAAGCGTATGATTATATTGCGCAAAAGTATTCTTTGCCTTTGATTGATATTGGATTGAAGCTAAACGACGAAATTATAAAAAACAAAAAAACACAGAAAGATTACATGCGCTATTTGTGGTTCCCTAATGATTCAGGTCATAGTTTTTATGCCGATGCTGTAATAGACTTTATGGATAGTGCTTTAAATACTCCGTCAAAACCCACCTTTAAAAATAATGCAGTACATTCTGTAACAACTGATGGTTGTTTTGTAGGAGTGGATAAAGCAGAAATCTGTACATTTGATAACTCAGCAGGATATCTTTCAGGAAACATAGGCGACAGTCTTGAGTTTAAATTCAGCGGAAATTCTGTTGGAGTTATGTGGGAAACGGGAATAGATACGGGCGCAGTTGATGTAGAAATAGATGGTGTTTATAAGGGTACTTTCTATGCTTTTGACAGATTTGGTGTAAGAGCCGCAAAACCTTATTACTCTATTTTTGAACGCAATCTTGCAGCTGGAGAGCATACTCTTAAAATTACAGTTTCTGATAAGAAGTCAGAAATGTCGCTTGGTAACAGGATTAAAATAATTGGTTTTCTTGTTGGTAATACCATTAATAAATGAAAGGGATTAAATGTATGAAAAAACTACTTAGTATTTTGATGATGGCTTTAATTCTGCTTGGGTTTTCGGCACATGCTGAAGGCAATGTAGCTATCACCAAATGCATTCAAAACATACAAACAGACTGTATTGATATTAGTGTGTCTGCACCTGATTCTGCTACCGGAATAACTATCATCTTATCAAGAAGACCTATGACTGATTTTGTTAATATGGAATCTGCACAGTCAAGTATTATTTCCTTTGTTCAGCAAGAAGTAACAGGTAGAGCAATGAACATTAGCGTAGGATATAATTCAAATGAGCCTGAAATAACACAGACAGTATATGCATATGTTAGCTGTGGAGGTCAGTATATTGCATCATCAAGTACACAGCTTAAAACAAAAGAAGCATATATAACAGATGAGTTCAAAAATGCTTCTGCATGGAATTCATATTCAGGTTTTATTTCAACCTATAATACGGCATTTGGTATGTTTTCATTAACTGATGCACAGGCGCGTACTTTATCAACATTCAATGATGTTGAAACGGCTGAGGTTTATAAAAAAATGTTCCTTTTAAGAAATACTTTCGCTCAGGTAAGTGACATTGAAGCATCTTATACAACCTCAATCGCGCAGGTAGCACAAGCAAAATCCAATGCAAGTCAGAATACCACTACTCAAGGTGGTGGCGGTGGTGGCGGAGCATTTTATGTTCAGCCGGTAGAACCTGAGGTTGTAAATGGCGAGCCGCAGCAACCGCAGACAACTGACAGCCGTTTTATTGATTTGAACGAGGCACAATGGGCGAAAGAAGCTATTGAATATCTTTGTGCAAACGGAATAATAAATGGTGTTTCGGACAAAGAGTTTAACCCATCAGGCGAATTAACAAGAGAAGATTTTGTTACAATGTTTGCACGTGCAGCAAAGCTTCAGCCTGAAGCTGATATAATTGAATTTGAAGATGTGACACCTGGATCATATTATGCGTCGTGCGTAACTGCTGCAGTTGAAAAAGGTATAATACTTGGTGTTGGTGATGGAAGATTTGGTACAGGTCAGAAGCTTAAGCGTCAGGACCTTGCATTAATACTTTATCGTGCTTTTTATGATGGCGAAACAAAAACAGTTAAATCAACCGATTGGGACGAAATATCAGACTATGCTCAAAATGCTGTTGGTGTGTTAATGGAAAAAGGTATTGTCAACGGTATGGACGACGGTAGCTTTGCACCTATGCAAAATTCTACAAGAGCGCAAGCTGCACAGCTTATATACAATCTTATTAACAAAAGACTAATTTAAGGAGGGCGTGAATTTGAAGATTAAAAAAATCTTAATAACAATACTATTAATAGCATTTTCAGCCGCTCCTGCAGTTGCACAAGCTGCCGAAAATTATGGCAAATACATTGATATGGTATGCTCTTTCGGTATAATGCGCGGCTATGAAGACGGTCAGTTCAGACCGGAAGGGAATTTGACCAGAAGTGAGGCTGTAATTACCGTTTCGTCGATGGTTGGAATTTTACCCGACTCCACTAAAAATAATTTCAATGATGTGCCTGCATCACATTGGGCAAAAGCTTATATAGAAGCTGCGGCGCAGGCGGGTATAGTTTCAGGAGTAGAAGAGGGAGTATTTTCTCCCGACAGCAAAGTAACAAAATATCAGGCTGCTGTAATGCTTCTTAATTCCATGGGTTATAGTATCATTGCAGAAAAAGATTCTGACGGACATAAAGATTATACAAGTATAATAATCGCAAGAAACCTTTATGACGGAGTTTCCGGTAATGCAAACGAGCCGATTACGAGAGGTGCATTTGCCCGTATGATATGCAATGCACTTAATGAGCCACTTCTTGGAACTGAGGTTTCAGGAATATATCCCACTTATGAAGCAAATTCCGAAAGAACGCTTCTTTCGGAATACTTTGATATGAATAAAATAAGAGGGCAGATTACTGCCAATGATATAACAGGTCTTACGGGCGGCAGTACTGTTTTAAATGGATATGTAAAAATTGAAAATACTATTTACAACGTGGGCGGCACAAAAATTGCAGACCATGTAGGGCGCATAGCAGATGTGTATTATAAAGAATCACAAGACGGCGAATTAATAATTGCCTACTATGTATTAAGGGACAAAGAAAGCATCTGTGTAAATGCAGAGGACATAGTTTCATATATAGGCAATGTATTTTCTTACTATGAAGCAAGAGGGGACAGAAAATATCCGAAGAACGTTAATGTATTGCCGGTTGCCGATGTGATTTTCAACGGAGTATATAAAGTGCCCCAGACGAATGATTTTATGCCAGAATCCGGCAACGTTGAGCTTTATGATTCAGATGATGACGGCATATTTGATGTAGTATATATCAAAAGCTATACAACGTATGTTGTTGATGCAGTAGATTATGACAGACTCAGAATTAAAGATGTATATAATAAAACATCATTGATTCTTGATGATGTAAAAAAATTAAATATTTATAAGAATGGTATCAAAATTGAATTTTCAGAAATAAACATTGATGATGTGTTGCTTATAGCTGCAGATAAGGTTATATATGACGGAACATATCCTCTTGTTGATACAGCTTCTCAGGTGCTTGAAATACTTGTATGTGATGAGAAAACAGAGGGCACATTAAATGGGTTGAATTCTGAAAATGTGTTCATAAACAATGATGCATATACCGTATCAAAAGGCTATGAATATGCTGTGAGCAAAGGCCAGGCATCAAATCTCATGGTAGGACAAACAGCTGTATTCTTGCTTGATGCTTTCGGCGAGATCGCCGGAATTTTAAATGATTATGCATTAATCCCTGGCGGAATGTACGGATACTTAGTTGAAATAAAATCTTTTGAGCAGACAAATGGTAACGAAACATTACTCTTAAAAATGTTTGATTTCCGACTGAAAGATACAAAGCTCATGTACAGTGCGGAAAATATTACAATAGACGGCAAGAGATATAAAACGGTTGCTGAGCAGCTTGCGGCGTTAAAGGTCCAGTACAGCGGTGATTCTACGGTTGATTTTGCATCAAGGCTTGTTATTTATAAAACAGATGAGAATGGTAATATTTCTTTTATTGATACAGACTATGTGTCCAATGTAGAAAATCCGGATTCCAGCCTTGTATTTGATGAAAACCAAGCAAAAGGGAAATACACTAATAGTATTTTCGATGGTAAAATAGCTGTTGGAGAAAACACAATAATCCTTGCAGTTCCCGTGGCAACTGCATCTAAAAATGCAAATCAGACATTTGCAGGCAGCAACAGAAGTTATATAGGGAACAAAACACTCGAGGAATTCATCTATTTCAGAACTTCATTTGCAACAAACTCCACCAAGTATATTGTTGAATCCTACAACATGAAGGATAATGGCGAAGCACCCATTATAATTTACTACTATACTCCGGTAACAAAAACAGGTATTATTAGCAGTGAAACATTTAAAAATATGATGGTTCAGTCTGTTACAAGGACATTGGTGGGAGAAGAGCTGGGATATGAAGTTGCAGGCTATAATGGAACTACATATACAACAATTTTCCTCGCTGACGAGTCATCTGTTGTTGCGGATATGTCAGTCACAAAATCTGTTACAGACGGCAAAATCAGAGAAATCACTCAATATTCATCAGAAATTTCTCCTACTGATTTAAAGCCTGGTGACATTGTTAAGTGTTCAAATATAATGCAGAACTCAAATATTACACTTAGACTTGAACGTGTTTTCAAAAGAGAGTCTGTGTTCACTCCCAATTCTATACATTATACTCAGCTTGATCCTGACAGAAATACAACTAAGGATTCAAACAGCAATACTCAGAAAGACAGCTCTGATACTAAAGAATTGATTTCTGACTACTTCAATGCATTTAATGTATCGTGCGGTCGTGTGGTTAATGGTTCCGACGGAATTGTGAAAATACAGTTTGAAGGTGTAGCAACTAACGTATATAATATAAAAACAACACCTGTTTGTGTATATGATAAGACCGATAACACAATTTATTTTTCTGATTACACAGAATTAATGCCTGATTCAGAAGTTGTGTTGGTTTCAGCAGACGGAAAGGTACAGTCGTGTTATTTGTATAAGTAACATACATTATCGAAGGGAGTTATTATAAAAATGGAGAAAATTTTGGCATTGCATCCTGATGTTTTATATGACCGAGATTATGAGGACTATATAATTGAAACAGATGATTATTCAACATTTATACCTGAATATAAAGGTGAAATGAAAACAGAAACAGGGCTTATAATTTTAACAGTTTCAGGTCATTGTTTCGTGTTGGAAAGCTGTTTTGACAATACAATAAGATTTCGCATTACAAAATCGGGAAGCACTTTACAGCCCACCACAACAGAACGTCTCGGACTAATAAATACTGCATGGGAAAAGAATGAGTTTGACTATTCTATCCGTAACAATAAAGTAGTATTTTCAAATAAGAAAATGGTGTTTGCCCTTGATTTTGAAACGGGTGAATATGAATTTTCCGATAAAAAAGGCAAACTACTGTTTGCAACAAAAGGCGGTGTGCGTTTTTACAAGGATGCTGCTGAATACTCAGGAATGAAAACTCTTACAATCTTCTCATGTAAAGATAATGAGAAATTTGCAGGCTTTGGCGGACGTATGTTCAATCCTGACAGAACCGGCTCAAGCGCTGATATATTTTCTGAAAAGGGAGGAACTCATGTAGGAGATTACGGCGGTTTTCCGGTTCCCTATTTTACAAGCTCAGAAGGCTATGGTGTATTTTTTAATAATCCTTGGCCCCACGTGTATTTCGACATGGCTAAATCACAAGCTGATGAATGGTTTATTCATGCACCGGGTGGAGATTATGATTTGTTTGTGTTTGCAGATGATACAGTAGGCGACATACTTCGTACATACACTTCAATTACCGGCAGAAACGCTCCACCTGATAAATGGCTTATGGGATATTGGTGTAGCAGTGTAAGGTTTAATTCGGGTGAAAATGCAATAGAGGATATGACTCGTATGCGAAATGAGGGATATCCTTGTGATGCAATAGTAATTGACGGCCCCTGGCGAGGTGGCAAAAACTTTATAACAAGCTATAGCTCGGGCTGGGGTTATCCATCTGATGATTATAATTGGCATGAGGACTTTGGCGATGGACCGGGAATGATAAAAACACTTGAAAATGATGGAATTAAAACCGTTCTTCATATTAATTCCTGCTCTTTTAAACCTGAAACAGCAATCCCTGGAATTGCCAAAGGCAAGCTTCGTCAGGTAGGTTCAGAAACAGTTCCCGATGTTGCTACAAAAGAGGGAATAGAATATTACAAAGAATTCCTTGTTCCAAGAATTAAAGATGGTGTTAAGCAGTGGTGGACAGACCATTCCGATCGTGTTAGCGGTGAGGTTTTGGCAGGTATTCCGTCAAGAAATCTTTTCGGAGTTCTGTGGAATCGTGTTATATCCGAAACTATGGCTGAGAACGGTGTTAAAAATCATATGTCACTGTCCCGAGGCGGTGGTATCGGAAGTCAAAGGTATGCTATGCCCTGGGCTGGTGATACAGAATTTGGTATACACAGATTTAAAGAAGACATATGGTACATAATTAACGCCTCTATGTCGGGATTCTCTATGTGTGGCTATGACCTTGGCGGATTTATGAGAAAGAACAAACAGGAAGGCGATGCAAATGAAGAGCAGTTCCAGATAGACAACATCTGCCGTCGTATGTGTCAGAGCCTTATATTCTGTCCTATGCCGAGAATGCATAATGGTGATAAAGCCGTGCCTAAGTGGCCGTGGAATTGCCCGGAAGAAAGTCGCGAACTCTACAGAGAATGCCTTAAATTCAGATACAGGTTTATTCCTAATATTTATTCATATGCACTCAAGGCATGTGAAACAGGTGAGCCTGTTATAAGACCTTTGTATTATACCGATTTTAAAAACATAAATCTTTATGATGCTGAAGATTCTTTCTACCTCGGCAATGACATCTTTATTGCTCCTGTTATTGAAAAAGACGCAGTTTCAAGAAAAGTTGATCTTCCTCAAGGCGGATGGTATAACCTTTGGACGGATGAATTTCTCGGTGGTGGCGTAACAATAACAGTAGATTGTCCGCTTACCGAAAAAGAGGGCTTGCCTATATTTGTAAGACAGGGTGGCGGTGTTGCATATCAGCCTGACACAATGTATCTTTCAAACCAGATACCCTGTGAGCTTTCAGTTGATTTGTATGCAGAAACGGAAGCAAAACTCAGTCTTACAGAGGCACCGGGGATAACAAATAACTTTACCTGTAAAGTGAAAAACGGGGTTATTTATATTACGGCGGAGAATAATACATATATTGACAGAACATATAATATCCGTGTAATCCTGCAATCTAAAACATATTCAGTATCTTTAGATGTAAAATCGAGAACTGTTGAAAAAAAGGAGATTGATCAGTAATGCTTGATTTTCAATGCTTAGGCAACCGTGAAAATATAAAAAAATATGATGTAATAGTATGCGGATGCGGACCGGCAGGCTTTTCTGCTGCTATAAGTGCAGCTCGTGCAGGTGCTGATGTGCTTGTTATAGAGCGGAACAGTTGCCTTGGCGGTATATGGACTGCAGGACTTTTAACTTGGATTCTTGATATAAAGAATAAGTCAGATAAAGGCATTTTAAAAGAGATTTTTACTGAGCTTTCCGAAATAGGAGCAGGTCGTTTTATAACAAATGGCGTCAAATTTTCTTGTGATGTAGAAGAGATGAAGCATTATCTTGAACAAAAATGCATTGCCGAGAGTATAAGTGTTTTCCTGGGCGCAACACTTTGCGGTGTAAAAACCGAAAGCAGAAAGGTAAAGTACATAGCTGTGAACTCCAAGTCGGGAATAGAATATTTTAGCGCTGATATGTATATTGATGCAACAGGCGATGGGGATTTGGGTGCTATGGCAGGCTGCAGTTTCCGTGTGGGTGACAGTGATGGTAAAACTCAGCCAATGAGCCTGATAGCGTTGCTGACAGGAATAGATGTTGATAAAGTCAGGCTTATGAATAACAGTTTGACTATTCCCGAAAACAACCCTAAAAAGAATTTGCTGCTCGAAATGAATCGAGCAGGGATTAACCCAAGCTATACTCAGCCGACCCTTATGCAGCTCAGCGACGACGGAGTGTTTGCACTTATGTCAAACCACGAATATGGGGTAAAAGCGGATGATGCATATGGTATATCCGATTCTGTCATAAATGCAAGGGATGAGCTTTACAAAACTGTAAAGGCTCTAAAAAAGCTAGGAGGTCCTTGGGAGAATATTCATCTTGTTGCTACCGGGGAACAGATAGGTGTACGTGAGGGGCGTCAGATAGAGGGTGTATACTCAATAACTGAAGAAGACGTTTTTGAGGGAAGCACATTTGACGATGGAATTTGTAATGTTCAGAATCTTGTTGATATTCATTCGCAGTCTAAAGATATTGGAGGTGGAGTGGTAGAGGTGGGAAGAAAGAGTAAACCCTATCAGATACCTCTTCGGGCTCTTATAGCAAAGGATAATGATTCAATAATAATGGCAGGCAGATGTATAAGTGGTGATATGTATGCACATTCAACATTCAGACTTACAGGAAATGCAGTAGAAACAGGCTTTGCCGCAGGGATAATAGCTGCAATCTGTTCAAAAACCAAAAGAAAACCAACAGAAGTGGAATTTGCTGAATTTTTAAGAAAAAAGGAAAGCATAATAAAATTATAATGCGTTAGTGGCTATCCGTAATTTTTTTACATAACTATGTATAGCAGATTCCCACCCCGTATAATCCCCCCATTATTTGTATTATACGGGGATGCTATACTATTTGATGTATAACGTAAGTAAGGACTGTTTCAGCCGAAACAGTCCTTTATACTTATTTGCTCAAATAAATCGTATTCTTCTCACAAACCTTAGCCTTTAATAGGATGGATGAGCAAAAAGTAATGAATTTGCAAATAACGTTTATTTAGGTTTACAAAATCAACATTATGGTATATAATAATATACATAAAGAGTGATTTGTGTGGCTAAAAAGACTGTTGATATATTACCTGCAACGCAGGATATACTAAATACTATGGGTGAGCAGATAAAACTTGCAAGACTCAGAAGAAATTTATCTGTAGAACTTGTGGCGGAAAGAGCAGACATAAGTCGTGCTACATTATGGAAAGTAGAAAAAGGCGACAAAACTGTTGCTGTTGGAATATATGCTGCGGTTCTTCATGCACTGAATGGTATGGATAAGGATTTATTGCTCGTTGCAAAAGATGATACATTGGGTAGAACTATTCAGGACTTGAATTTGACAGTTCGTAAGCGTGCACCTTGAAAGGAGGAATAGTATGAAAACGATTTATGTTTATGAAAGCTTTAACTCAGACGAATCAAACTTAATGGGAAGATTATATGTTGGCGAAGGAAAAGGTTCTGATAACTTTTCTTTTGAATTTGATTCGGAGTGGCTTTCGAAACACAATAAAGGAATAACAATTGATCCTGAGTTGCAGTTATATTCAGGCAGACAGTTTCCTATAAATAAAAGTGTTTTTGGAATATTTTCAGATTCGTCTCCCGACCGTTGGGGGCGTGTTCTGATGCAACGCCGTGAAAGAATTTTGCAGATAAAGAAGGTCGCAAACCAAGAAAATTGACCGATGGTGATTATCTGCTCGGCGTATATGACGAAACCCGAATGGGTGCAATCCGATTTAAAGAAGATGAGAATGGACCATTTTTGTCTGATGATAAAGAAACTGCTGCTCCGCCTTGGGCAACACTCAGAACACTTGAAGAAGCATCAAGAAACTTCGAAAATGAAGAAAATATGCTCAATGAAAAATGGCTGAATAAGTTATTAAAACCCGGCTCTTCTTTGGGAGGTGCAAGACCAAAGGCGACAATTCAGGATACAAACGGAGAGCTTTGGATTGCCAAGTTTCCATCAAAGAATGATGAGTTCAATACCGGTGCGTGGGAAAAGGTAGCCCGCGATCTGGCAAAATTGTGTTCACTTAATGTTCCAGAATCTAAGCTTGAAACTATATATGTAGTAAGGACTGTTTCGGTTTCGAAACAGTGTAGAGTTCTAATTGGATTTCTTGACATTTTATGAGTTTTGTGATATAATATTAGTGTTTGATTTTATGGTTTTAGTGGCATTTCTGATATGATGAAAATAGTCTTCACCGACAATAAGTAAGGAGGTTTTATCATGGCTTTAGAAAATAAACTCAAAATAACAGACTCGGCTGAGCTTGCTCGTGAAGAAGAAAGAATCAGCAAAAAGAAAGCTGTGAAACTTTACGATAATGGTTTACTTGACGGTCTTGAAGTAGGCAAGTTTTCAGCTCTTGTTTTTATCCATAAATACTTATTCGATGAGCTTTACGAATTTGCAGGGGAGGTTCGTGATGTTAACATTGCTAAGGGTGGATTCAGGTTTGCTCCTGTGATGTATCTTAATTCAGCATTAGAAAATGTCAGCAATATGCCACAGACTACTTTTGATGAAATCATTGAGAAGTATGTGGAAATGAACATCTGTCATCCTTTCAGGGAAGGGAATGGACGTTCAACACGTATTTGGCTTGACCTTATCTTAAAGAAGGAACTGGGTAAAGTTATAGATTGGAGCTTAGTTGATAAAGAAGATTATCTTCTTGCAATGGAGCGTAGTCCTATCAGGGATATAGAGATAAAGTATATTCTGAAAAATGCTTTAACTGATAGGATAAACGATAGAGATGTTTATATGAAAGGCATCGACAACAGCTATCACTATGAAGGTTATACTGCATTTAAAGTAGAAGAACTATAATGTTTTGTGTATATTAAGTAAAAGGACTGTTTCGGTTTTGAAACAGTCCTTTAAACTTATTTGCTCAAATAAACCTTATTCCTCTCACAAGCCTTAGCCTGCAATCTGTCAAGGGCTTCGCCAAAGCTACTGTTTCAAACAAATACCGGTAAACCCTAATAAAACGTGGGTTTAGGAAATCTTTCTCTTTATCTAGCCAATAGAATTTTGGCACAATTCAAATTAAGAAGGATCAGATTCTTACATATCATGGAGATGACCACACAATTCCTGTTAATAATGTCGATTTGGACGACGGAGAGTGGCATAATTTACAGATTATAATAGATACTGATGCTAATCAACTTCAGTTTGTCTGTGATAAGACAGCTGTTGTTGCCAGAAAATTTACATTCCGTGCGGGTGTTGATCAACTCACGGAATTTTTCTTTATGAATAATTCAACAAGAGCGCCAGACCAATTTTATGTTGATACTGTTGCAAAGACAATTACAATGGATGAAGCAACAGCTGAGGGCTAGTCGAGTTTTTTATAAAATAACCAAGTTTTTTAAAATCGTAATATGCAAAAAATAAAAAACTTGAAAATATTTTCATTAATCTTTAATATATGAACCAACTGGCAATTGAATATTGAATCAGGGATTAATACATTAAATAACTAAATAGGAGAAAGATTATGAATAAATATACAGGACATCCTAATCAGACTTTTGGAGTTGAGGAAATGCGCCTTTGCGGCGGCAAAGGCGATGGAATGCGTATGCTTTATGTTCGAAACGGCAATGGTCTTGATTTTTGGATATCAGTAGACAGATGTGCAGATATATCCAGACTTTCATTTAAAGGATATAACTTTGGTTATTTTGCACCGTGTGGATATGTTTCACATCAATATTATGATGATAAGGAATCGGGATTTTTAAAATCATTTACAGCAGGATTTATTACAACCTGTGGAATGAGAGGTGTTGGAACACCTTGTGTTGATAATGGAGAAGAGGTACCGCTTCACGGAAATATTTCTAACATACCTTGTGAAAATGTTGCGCATTGGACAGATACAGACGGCATACACATAAAAGCAATTATTCGTGATGCGGAAATATTTAGCTATAAATTGATTTTAGAACGCGAATATATAATTTCTCTCGAGAAGAATGAAATTAATTTGTGTGATGTGGTAAAGAATATCGGCAGCAAGGACAGTCCGTTGGAGATTTTGTATCACTGCAATATGGGTTATCCGTTGCTTGATGAACATGCTGAAATATCCATTCCATCAAGCAAAGTTGTGCCTAGAAACGAACATGCAGCGGCGGGTCTTGAAGATTGCCTTAAGGTTGAAAGCCCACAAAACGGATATGAAGAAATGTGTTTTTATCATACATTATCCGGGCAATCAGAGGTTTCAATATTCAATTCCAAGATTAAAATAGGATTAACAATGTCTTATGATACTAAGGAATTAAAATATTTTACACAGTGGAAAATGATGGGCGAAACTGACTATGTTATGGGATTGGAACCGGGAAACTGTCTTCCGGATGGAAGAAAAGTTATGCGTGAAAACGGAATGCTCGATATATTGAAACAGGGCGAAAGCAGGACGTTCCACCTTAAATTTACATTTATGGATAAATAATTATATGAAAAAGGAATAAGACATGAATATTTTTTCGACTACATTAAATCAGACCTCTTTCTTGTTTGGACTGATTGTAATAGGCTACATTTTAGTAAAAATAAAAGTATTACCAGAAAACTCTGCTTCGGTTTTGTCGAAACTGGAAAATAATGTTTTCATTCCGGCTCTTGTTATGAAAACTTTTATTGAAAATTTTACAGTTGAGCGTATTAGTGTTGCATGGAAGCTATTGGCATGTAGCTTTGCGCTTGCTTTAATTATCATACCATTTTCAATTTTAGTTTCAAAATTATCGTCAAAGGATACATATATTCAAAAGATTTATACATATGGACTGACTTTTTCAAACTTTTCATTTATGGGTAATGCTATAGTAAGTAGTTTGTTTGGGGATATCTTTTTTGAATATTTGATATTTACGTTGGCTTTATGGATACTCATTTATTTATGGGGAGTACCGGGGCTTCTGCTTTTTGATTCTGATAGAAAACAAACAATTAAAGAAAGAATGAAATCCTTTCTCAACCCCATGCTTGTATCCATGATTATCGGCATGATAATCGGATTGTTTCAGATTCCCTTGCCGGGGTGGATTGAATCAATCATTTCAGTTTCTGGGGGTTGCATGTCTCCGATTGCTATGCTTTTGACAGGCGTTGCAATATCGTTTATATCGCTGAAGGATACATTTACTAACATAAAAATTTATTTAATATCCATTGTTAAACTAATTATAATGCCATTTATTTTTATTGGTATTACATATTTTGTAAAATTACCTTCAACGGTGTATATCTGTTCTCTTTGTATATTGGCAATGCCATTTGGACTAAATACAATAGTAATTCCAAGCGCTGTTGGTAAAGATACAACCGTGGCAGCAGGTCTTGCTGTAGTATCCCATTTGCTATCCTGTATTACAATTCCTTTGGTCTTTTTGACGATATGACCAAGCAAAATGTAGACATTTGTTTAAAAAAGCTAAGAGAAAATATATCTATTAATTATAAAACAACAAAATAAGGACTGTTTCGCTTTGAAACAGTCCTTTTAAGTTATTTGCTTATATAAAATTTGTTTTTCTCGCAAGCTTTAGCCTGAAGCTTATTTAATGCTTCACCGAAATTAGTAATTTAAGGAAAAAGCCGCAAGCCCTTGCATAATAAGGGTTTGCGGCTTTTGGTGTTTGATATAAAAACATATTGTTTTCCGGAGAATTAATCGATTTTTTCAAAAAGCTCTAAAACATGAAGTTTATTGAGGGTAGCAATAAATTCCTTAAGGTTTTTTTGCTTTGTCTTTTTAAGTATATTTGTAATCTGACAGCGAATGGTTGATTGCTCCACAAATCTTTGTGCCGCTATTTCCTTACTGCTTTTGCCCTGAGAGGCAAGTTTTAAAATTTCAAACTCCGAAGCAGAGAGGTTTTTTAAAAGCGAAACTGTATAAAGAAGCGAATCCCGCTGCAAGTATGATGAACGACTTTCGTCTATGAACTTTTCCAATATAAATGGTGGGAATACATTTTTTCCGTTATAAATGCTTCGGATATTTTCTGCCATTTCGTCAACCTCAATTGATTTGAGGAAATATCCGTTTGCACCGAGAACTATTGCTTCATATATAAGTTTAGGCTCTTCGTGAATAGAGAAAATTATAATCTTTGTTTCAGGAGAGAGTGCTTCAATCTGGGGAATAAGCTCAATCCCCGAACGTTCGCTTTCAATCTGAATATCGAGAATGGCTACGTCAGGCTTATGAACGGCTACCATCTGCATAGCTTCCTCCGAGGAATTAGCCACTGCAACAACGTCAATATCGTCGTATTCCGAAAGAGAGCTTTTGAAATATTCACATATATACTTGTAGTCGTCGCAAAGCATTGTTCGTATTTTTTTCACGATCCGTTTCCCTCCTGTCATCCTCAGTATTAATTACATTATACATTTTTTTATTTTTAAAGTCAATTGTAAATATTGTAATTAGAATGCTTAAAAAAGATAAGCAGTTGTTTTATTTTTTATTTATCGGCAAAACAATCTGGAATGATGTGTATTTGTCGGTGATGCTTTCAAAATCAATTTTACCCTGATGTTCAGAAATGATTTTTTTAGTATAAGTAAGTCCTATGCCGTTGTTTTTTCCACCGTGCTTTGTAGAATAAAATGGTGAAAATATTTTTTTTGCATCTTTTTTTGAAATTCCTTTTCCATTGTCTGTTACTTCTATGCAACATAATGCCTCTTCTGTGAAAACAGAAATAGATATGCTTTTTTCGGCAGTATTTGAGTTTACGGAATCAGCGGCATTGTTGATGATATTTATAATACCGTTGCAAAGAGAGTCTTCATTCCCGTAAATAGTAATATTATCACTTTCGTAATATTCGGTGATTACAATATTTTCTGGAATGTTGGATTTTAAAACTGCTTTTTTTACACACTCTGATAAATTAATCTTATTGGGATTAAAAAGAAAATCATTTTTAAACGATTCTATTATTTTTGTGATTGCAACAGAGTTGTCGCGGGCTATTTCTTCAATCATAGATGCATCGTGTGTGACGCGCAGGGGCTTCTCGGATACGTTGTTTGAAATCTGTTTTGCCAGTCGTTCGATTATGAAAAATGCATTTTTGTAGTTATGGAAAAGCATTTTTATGGAATCCGCATCGTTGGTATAGGTGACTTTCTTTTTAAACGGCATAAATATTGCGTTGTATCTGTAAATCACAAGCATATACCATGTAAGAAAGACCACAAGTATCAGAGGAGTGTATATATAAGAGCTCCAATCTGGTATGTTGTCGGGGAAATACACCGTAGATATAAAGTACATAAACGAATTTGGACCAATTACAAAATCAAAAACAAAAAAAGATATAACCGCAGCAAGCCCGAAAAATAAAGACAGAATCCGTCGTTTATTTGCGCGGATTTTTGCTTTTTTTAGGGCGTTAAAGAGGGCGGTGACAGGTAGGGTGCAGTAGGAAACGGTGGTAATGAGGGTAAGCAGGTAGATTATTATGTATATCCAATGAAAGGATAATCCTGTTGCATCTGTAGGGAATGCTATAAAAATTTTATATCGCAGACCGGGGTCGTTGATAAAAAGAGTAAGCACAGCCGGTATCAGGAACAACAAGGTTTTTAGCTTTGTGCTTTTGTAAAATGCCCTTGACTGCAGATAACAAACACTCATAAACACGGCACAGGCTGCATTGTAAATCCTGATTATATTTTCGAGTGAGATGTTCAGCTTATACAGCTGAAGATAGAGCATCAGGTCAGCCTTGAAGGCGGAATGGTAGTTTGCGAGCTTAGCAACAATAAGTATGCTTGTAAAAATCATTACCACAGTGCAAAAAGCCTGAATCCCGAATAAAAGAAGAAACCTGTTTTTTCGGCTCAGAAGTAGTATCAGTATTGCAAATATAAGAATGATAATGGCAGTAATAATCATAAAAACTCACTCTCCCGTGTGAGTATATAATAGCACACAGTTGCGGGATTTTCAATATGTGCTTATAAAATATAAGCGCATGTTTAAGGAAAATACGACTATGCTAAAGGGAGGTTGAGAGTTATAATGTATACAATAAAATAAGTGCGTTGTCACATAAAACGGAGGTAAATAAAATGAAGAAAACAAAACTTATTGCGTCAGTGCTTTCATTGGTGGCAGTGGCAGGCATGCTTGCAGGCTGCGGCGGCAACGAAACTGCAGAAAATACAGAGGTTACAACCATCAGCATCTGGCATCCGAATACTCATACCAAAAAGTATTTTGAGAAAAAGGTTCTTGAGTATAACGAAACAACAGGTAAGAAAAAGGGCATAAAGATTGAATATGAATGTAAGACAGACCTTAATAAGCAGATGGAGCTTGCTCTTGCAAACGAAACAGCTCCCGATATTGTTATGGAGCTAAATGCAGTGGGAGTACAAAAGGCTGCAGAGCTTGGACAGATTGTTGCTCTTGACGATATCGACGGCGGTCAGGAGATTATTGATAAGTATAAGGATTACATCGCCCCCAACGGCTTTGACGACAAGACCTACAGAGTACCTTATAATGTAAATACAAGAGCACTCATCTATAACAAGGATATGTTTAAGGCGGCAGGCATTGTTGACGAAAATGGCGAGCCAACACCGCCTACTACATATGCTGAGGTTGTAGAGTATGCAAAGAAGCTTACAAATAAAGATAAGAACGAGTATGGCATAGTTATCCCCGCAAAGTGGGGAGGCTGGGCTAATGAATGGTTCGGCGCATTGATGAACAGTACAGGCTCAAGAGGCTATGATCCCAAAACAGGTACATATGATTATTCATGCCTCAAGCCGTTAGCCGAGATGTATTACCAGATTAAAGCGGATGGTAGTTATCTCCCGGGTGCAGATTCACTTGATAATGACCCGGCCCGTGCGCGTTTTGCAGAAGGTAATATTGGTATGAAGTTCTCTTTGTCATATGACGTTGCAGTTCTTACAGACCAGTTCCCGGCAAAGTGTGATTGGGGAGTAGCACCGCTTCCGTTTGTAAATGAAAATGAAAAATATATGCAGGATGCACAGGTAAATCAGTTTGCGTGCATTAATGCAAAATCTGTTGAAGAAAAAGGCGCAGAAAAAATCCTTGAGGTTTATAAGTGGTTCATAAGTGACGAGGTTATGCAGGATATGTATAAGAGCGGTTATATGATTCCCGTAACTTACGAAACAATAAAGGACATAAAGCCTGAAGAAATTGAAGCTCCCGAACAGTGGATAGGCTATGGTAACCTTTTGGAAATCAGTGTTCATTCACCTGCAGAAATGCCGAGAGATTACGGCGAAGATATTCAGCACGGAAGAGTTGTTCCCGATTATATCTGGACAGAAAAGTGGGATATAGATAAAGCTATTGATTATATGAACAAAGCATCTGCTGATGCAGTTGCAAGATATAAAGATAATCATCCGGGCTTTAATGACGATGTTTACATTAAAGCTGATTGGGATGTCACAAGAAAGGATTGAAAACATTGAAACTGAGCATGACATCTAAACATACACTTTCAAGAGCTCCATATAAAAAGGCATTTGAGAAGCAGGCATACCTGCTTCTTGCTTTGCCCCTCATTGGTTTTTTTGTGTTTACCTTGTATCCCCTTTGTTGGGCAATAAGATATGCGTTCTATTATTATGACGGTGCAGTATCATCAACTCATTTTGTAGGTTTGAACAATTTCATTTCTGCATTCAGAGATGTAACATACTGGAAAACATGGATTACAACACTGCAATTTGCGGTGTGTAAAATGCCGATAGAACTGCCTCTGGCACTTCTGCTTGCTATTTTGCTCCACAGAAAGATTAAGGGTGCAGGATTTTTTCGTTCAGTATTCTTTATGCCTCATATAATCAGTATAGCTATTATAGGTCTTATTTTTACAAATATGTTTGATTATTTCGGGCTTATTAATAACTGGTTTACAAAGCTTGGTATCTTGTCCGAAAATGTGGAGTGGTTTTCTACAAAATGGAAAGCTATGACCGTGCTTGTTGCCGGAAGTACATGGCAGAGCTTTGGTATAAATGTATTGTATTTTATGGCAGCTCTTAATAATATTCCAGAAGAGCTTTACGAAGCAGCATCAATCGATGGTGCGACAGCTTGGACAAAATTCAGAAAAATTACAGTTCCTATGATGGGACCTGTACTTCAGACAATTTTGCTCCTTTCCATAAACGGAACACTCTATACTAATGACTATATTATAGCAACTACAAACGGTGGACCGGGTGGAGATACATATACTGTTATGTCCTATCTTGTAGGCAAGTTCGTTCCTGGATTTGGCAGTGTTGGTGCGAATATAGGTTATGGCTGTTGCCTTGCAGTTATTACTGCTATTATAATGGGCGCTATTGCCTTAGGCTATAACAAGCTTAGTAAAAAGCTGTCCAATATTTATTGAGGTGGTGCTGAATATGAAAAAACAAAAAATTATATTGGACTCCGTTACATATCTGATTTTGAGCATTGTGGCTGTTATAACTTTAATCCCTCTGGTATATACAGTTCTTGCATCATTTAAATCAAATATGGAAATTATGACAAATCCTGGAAGCATGTTTCCTACAAATCTAACCTTTGATAACTATATAACTGCATGGAATTCAGATGTGCTCAACATAGCTAAAATGACGGGTAACAGCCTGTTGTATACTCTGTTTTGTATGTTCTTTAATGTGTTTATTTCAACTACTGCAGCATATGTATTTGCCAGAGGCGATTTTAAGGGAAAAAAAGCGATATTTGCCGTGTTCTCATCTCTTATGTTTATACAATTGGGAAGTATAACGGTTTATCCGCTTTTTGAAATTCTTAAAGTGATAAAGCTTAATCAATCACTATATGGATTAATGGTGGTAAAATGCTTTGCGATACCCATAGTAAATATTTATCTGGTGAGAAGTTATATAAAAACTATATCGCCTGAGATTGACGAAGCAGCGATAATAGACGGCTGTAGCTTTATTGGAGTATTCTTCAAAATTGTACTTCCGATAATCAAGCCGATTGTTGCAACGGTTGCACTTTTATCATTTCAGTCATCATGGAACGACTATCTTATGCCGTCCATATTCACAATGACAAAGCCTGACCAGCAAACCTTAATAGTTGGTATAATGGCACTTAAAAATTCCGACGGTGCGGCAACAAACTGGAACCTGATGCTTGCAGGCTCCGCAATTGCACTTGTTCCGGTGCTTATAGCATATGCTTTTGCAAATAAATTCTTTATAGCAGGTATAGCAGCCGGTGCGGTAAAGGGATGATGAAAAGGAGATGAATTATGAAACGCTTAAAAGAAGTTATATTTTTCGCTGTCGTAATTATGGTGGTTAGTATAGGTACAGCTTTTGCAGAAAATCCCGCAAATATTACAATCAGTGAATGCGATGATGCAAACAGAGTTGTTACAGTAAGCGGCAGCATTTCCACGAGCCATCAGAATGAGAGCGTTATTCTAACAGTTCTCAAAAAGGATGTAACAAAAGATGCTTTTGAGAATGCTGACCCAATGGATATTAGTACTGTTTTGGGTTATCTCTCCCGAAAGCCTATAGAAGCGGACGGCAGCTTTAACTTTAGCTTTAAGATGATAGGTGAAAGCGGCAGCTATGTGGTGTTGATAGACAGTAAAGCTCTTGATAGCACCTACGAAACTAACATTGATTTTGAAAATACACTGTGGGACGAACTTAAAGCTTTGAAGGATGATACTTCTGACGGTGCAACGGAAAGGTTCAAAAGCTTTGTGGAAACAGAGGCTTTTTCTCTGGGTGTAGATTTGACCGAGTATGCTGGTATTACTGATAAAGATGCCGTGTGTGCAGATCTCAAATCCTTTGCTGAGGATTACAACGCAACAAATTTTCCGCAGCAATGGGACAAAAATGTTCTGTGGGCGTTTGTTAATGAAAATAGAACAAACCTTTCAGCGGTTTCATTAATGGTGGATGAAAAGAATGCTGAGGATAATGCAAACTTTAGCCACGAGTTGATTGATTTTGCGGTTGATGAGTTTTCTGATACACAGAAAACAGTGTTGTATACTAACGTACTTGATAATGTGTATTGCAACAGCCTCGATAGCTTTGTTCAGCTTATTAAGGATAACCTTTGTATAGTTTACATTAAATCCACAGATTACTGGAAGGATGCATATAACTTAATCGAAGAGGAAAACAACATCTTCGGATTTAACAGTGCTTCTCTTGCAACATTCGGAACTCTTAATAACAAAGATGGAGTTGTAAACGCACTTCATACTCAGGGACAAAATCTTAATACTTCAGCTGAAATAATCAGTTTGTTTGACACGCTTGTGTCGGCGCAGTATTCCGCTGAGAATACGCCTGTTTATACACCGAGACCTTCAAGACCGGGCGGCGGCGATGGTGGTAGCTGGTCTGTGGGAATCCCTGCAGTAACTCCGCTTCCTACCCCGATCGTTACTCCTGAACCGACAGAGCCTGCGGAGCCTCAGGCACCGGCAGAGCCTGTGTTTAGTGATATTGAGAATGTTGAGTGGGCAATAGAAGCTATAGAGTATCTTGCCGAAAAACAAATTCTTTCCGGCGTGGGTGACGGCAGATTTGAACCGAACCGATATATGGCGAGGGAAGAGCTGGTTAAAATGCTTGACAATTTCTTTGGGTATTCAAAGGAAGCAGCAGACAGCGATTTTGCTGATGCAGACAAGGAAGCATGGTACTACAGAGCCATATCGGGTGCGGCTTCGAAGGGTGTTGTTACGGGCTATGAAGACAATACCTTCGGAATAGGCAAAAACGTAACCCGTGAGGATGCGGCAGTTATCCTTCTCAGAGCCTTCGGCAGTGAAAGCTTTGGCGAAGCTGCTGAGCCTGAATTTTCAGATAATGACGATATTTCGGACTATGCAAAGGAAGCAGTAGGAATTTTGAGTAACAGCGGTATAATAGCCGGCATGGGCGATGGAAGCTTTATGCCGAAAGGTAATCTTACAAGAGCTCAGGCAGCAAAGTTATTCTATGGCTTGCTGATGCATATTGAAGCATAAACAGGAGGTGTTCGACAATGAAAAAGATATTAAGCATTATATTATCTCTTGTTCTTATGTGTTTTTGTATATCTCCCTGTATATATGCAGAAGAATTTGTTGATGAATCAGAAGCAGACGAAAATCTCATGGAAGATGTGTTGTATGAAGAACCTGTGTCAGATGATTCGACAGTTGTAGATACAGATATAATTGACATACCGATAGATGTAGCCGGTGATGCTGAGATTACAGATGTGCCGGAGCTTCCGGCAGAAGAACCGGAGATTATACCTGAAATCAAGTACGAAAAAGAAGCGTCGGTACTGAAGGCTTTAGGTATAATGGAAACAGAGGACTATACTCAAACCGTTACAAGAGCGGAATTTGTTGCAAGTGTTGCTGCGTTGTGTGGTTACTCGGGAGAGACCATAGCAGCAACAGTAAACTTCGGTGATGTACCTGAAGGTCATGAATACATGAATGCAATAGCCTATGCAGCAGGAATAAAACTGGTGCAGGGCGACGGTACTAATTTCAGACCTGATGAGCCTGTAACAGCAGAAGAAGCGGGCATTATTCTGCTTAGAGCTCTGGGACATGACAAATTTTCACCTTACGTAACGGTTGATATAGTAAAGGCAAAGCAGGAAGGTATATATAAAGGTGTTACCGCAAATGGTAAACAGTCGCTAACCTTCGATATTGCCGCAAAGCTAATACATAATGCGATGAACCTGGAGATGATTCTTGTTAAGGGAACCACCTCAGACGGGCTTGGTTCTGCATTGGTGCTTGAAAAAAATGGCACAACATTACTCAATTACTACCGGAAAATCTATATGTCTGAAGGCAGAGTAACTGATAACGGATTAACTACCTATTCATCAGTATCTACCATTTCAGATAATCTTATAAGGATTGGCAGCACAGTGTATGAAAAAGGAAATGTTGATGCTAAAGAGCTTCTGGGACATGAAGTAGAGGCATATTATGACGAACACAATGTTCTTTTGCATATCAGTGATATTACAGACGAACGCAGTATACTTTATATCCCTGCAGAAAAACTCATATCTGCAACTATGGGCAATGTGCAGTATGAGACAGAAAACGGGAGGGTGAGAAATCAAAACTTTTTAACTAATGCCAATATCGTTTATAACGGTAAGGCATTAAAGAAGGGTGAGTTTACCAAAGAGCTGATTAATCCAAAGATAGGCGGACTAAAACTTATTAAAACTGCAGACAGAGATTATGACCTTGTCGCAGTGACATCACAGTTTAACTGTGTAGTAAAAGCAATTCACGAAGATGATGGAACATATATGTTTACAGATGTTGATAGTCCGTCAAAGAACATATCTTTTGATATTGATGATATAGGAACAACAGTCTGGATTAGTAACAAATATGGTGATACTGTTGAGTGTTCAGATATAGTCACATACAATGTTTTGAGTGTGGCTAAGAGCCTTGACGGGGAGCTTTTGGATATTAAGGTAAGCTCAGACCGCAGCAATGGTGTTATTGAGTCGATACAAAATCAGAATGGTACAACCATAGTGATTAAAGGAGTGCCGCACAAACTTACTCATGATGCCGATACTACTGGAGTTAAAGCAGGAGTATTCGGCTGGTACTACATAGATATTTACGGAAATGTTGCATGCTTCAGGTCCTATGACATGTATGAAGAACGCTACGGATATCTATTAAAGGCATGGGTAGCAACTGATGATAATGATATGCTGTTTGCAAAAATATTTGATGAATCAGGCCATATCATAACCTGCTCCGCTGAAAAACGAATTACAGCAGACGGTGCAACTGTCAAGAATTCAGGATTTAATGCTATTGTAGAATCTTTTTATTCAGGCACTGAATTTGAGCCCTGCATGATCAGGTTTAAACTGGATATGGATGGTAACCTTGTAAAGCTCGATACATATGAAACAAGAGAATCCCGCGACAGCCTGAGAAAAATCGAGCCTCCAAAGAGTATGGAAAATGCAAACTCAGGCTTGTTTGCAGGAAAGTATCGTTATATGCTCAGCAGCAAGCAGTTTGACGGGGGCTTGTTGATTAATGATAACACCAAGGTTTTCGGAATCCCTGTAGGACCCCATGTAGATGACGATTATAGAATACTTACTATGTCTTACTTCACTAACACAAGATATTACGATGTAGAAATGTATACCACTAAGGGAGATTCTCCTGTTGCTGAGGCAATGATAGTAAGGTATGCTCCAAAGTATGACCCTGATAACAAAAACTCCAAGGGATATGTTATTATGCCTTCGGTATTCCCAAGTATGATGGATACAGGTATAATTACAGACAGTCAATTGGTTCTTGATGAAAATCAAGAAGTAGTAACAAGTATTACTCTTACAAAACTAAAAGATGCCAAATCATACACCTACACCATTAAGTGGGACGATTTAGGACCGTTTAATGTAGGCGAAGTGATAAGATACTTTGTTTTAGAAAACAAAATTGTCGACGCAGAGGTAGTGTTTGATTGCAATACACTTACAGCAGGAACTCCGCGCCCGCTTTATACAGGAATAGATACATTTGTGGTTCGTAATAACGGACGTGAAATGGCGGATAATAGTGCTACAGCTGCTAAAACTCCAATGGTTAATGTAGCATGGGGCTTGGCACATCTTGATGTTATTTCTATTCACGATGGTGTTATGACAGGTGTGACTTCAGATGCATCGGCTTTTAACGGATTGGATTTTAGTGATTTGGAACCCGAACAAGAAAGCCTCACACGCCGTTTTTCACTGGGCACACTGCCTGCAGGAGTATGGAAGTACGACAGAGTAGCTCAAACTTTGGTTTCTTCCTCAATCGATAATATTGTTTGTTATGAAGAAACTCAGGGTGAGTGTACAGAAGTTTTAGCTTTGATACAAAATGCCGCAGTTGTGGGATTGCTGATTTTGGAATGAGGAAGGTGAGAACATGATAAAGAAAACAATTACAACATTCTTATCAGTTATAGTTTTGATGATGTCTGTAACAGTTGTATCTGCTGCTGATAGCCACTTTCTTTTGTCACCGACAGAAATATCGGTTTCAAACGGGAGCTTTGTATATCACAACAGTGATATGCGAATTCAAGACACAGGCTGGGGCGGCAGGTATATTGTAGAGTTCGATGCTCAGCTTCCGCCACCTGCTTCCGGTGCGAAATACACTCAGGATTTTAACTGGCAGGGTAAAAACGCAGCAGGAACCAATATACAAGGTATTGCGCATTCGTCTGAAATAACGGCTTCCGGCGCTGCATGGACATTCAAATCAGGTGGAGAAACTATTACTCTTCAGCCGCAAACTGAATATCATTTTTGGATTGCAGTTGATATGATAAACAAAACTCACTCATGGAGTGTTACAAATTCAGACACTGTTATAGGCAGTGCAGAAAATCAAGCCTTTAAAAATTCTGTCGCAAATGATATTTCAATGGTATTATGCCACGACTTGCGGTGGGGTAATAAGTGGTTAAATAAAACAGGAGAATCCACCGGCGAGTGGGCAACAACACAGCCGCAAAACGTAAAAATTTCTTATGATACAACCTATGCATCAACCTCTCCTGAAGTGACCTTTGGTGATGATACGATTGATGCAAAAGCAACTGTATTTCACAATGTAAAAGGCGAAGTATACAGTCCTGTTCTTATATTGTGTGTATACGACATAAATGGTTCGATGATTGGTGTTTCAGCTAATCGTTTGCTGTTGTCGGAACGGACAGATGCTTCACCTCTTGAGAGTGAAATTCAGACGCAGATTCAAACTAAGTTCAAACCCGGCATCACAGCAAAAGCAATGCTCATTGGGGCTTTGGATAACCGATTGGAACTTGTAGAGTCGACAGAAGAGCCCTATTCAGAAAACTAAACACAACAGTTCAGAGTAAGCTCTGATAAAATATATTAATTTTGTTTTGCTGACAATATTCAGCATATAAGGAGGAAAATAAAATGAGAAAAATCTCTAAAAAAATTATGACATTCCTGACTTTTTCCGCAGTGGCTTTGACAGCACTGCCCTGTAGTGCAGCAGTAAGTTATGATATAATAACACCTATATCATCAACACCTGTTACATGTAATTCATCCATTAACACCTTTAAATCTGGTTCTCCAAACAATACAAAGGTTGACACTGTAAATACAGCCGCTGTGGTAGATGATCCGTCAGGTAGCTCCAATAAGTGTTATTATATTGGAACACAGGCAACAGGCGGAGGCCATGGAATTGCATGTGGTGCTGACAGCAGTGCTGTTGAAGACACAGCAAATAAGGCTAACGGATATGTACAGGCAATTTATGGAGTAGGTACACTTACCTTTGATATGCTACTTGATGATACCGGTAGTGCAAATAATAAGGCTACCATGATGTACTTACATGATGAATCCGCCGAAAAAATTGGTGCTGTTAAATTTCAACATAAAACAGCGAACGGTGGTTACGTGGTTGTAACTGCAAGTGAATCAGGTTATCCTACAGCTACGCTTAGCAGTAACACAAAACTTAATTTTGATACATGGTATACTTGCAGTCTTAGTGTTAATGTGCCTGAGACAGCATGGAAGCTGGATATTAAAGAAAAAGGCGGAACAGAATCTGTACTGACTATTGATTGTGACGGCTTTGCAACTACTACCAATGGTACTACAGGCTTCAGAGATATTCGTTTTGTATTAAGCGGAACAGACAGACCTAAGGTATATGTAGATAACTGGTATACAACAAGAGAGCAGTATATTATATCAACTCCTGTTTTGACAACAGCTGGCGGTAAACATACAGCTACAGTTGCAGTAAAGAACGAATCTACTGCTGTTGAAACATTGCCTGTTCTTATAGTTGCAACATATGATGCAACAGGTAAACTTACAGGTGTAAACTGGGCAAACACTGCAGAAGGTACAGTTCTTAGAAACAAAGCACTTGACGCTGCTCCTGCTGAAATAAGCCTCACATGTGATGTGGACGAAGGACATACAGCTAAGGCGTTTTTATGGAACAGCTTGACTACATTAATACCTTATACAACACCTGTTGTTCCTCAGTAATTGTAAAATAATTTTGAAAGGGAAAGACCATGAATAAACATAACCCGATGCTGAGAATCATAAGTTTAATAGTCGTCCTCTGTTTACTTGGCGGAGGAGTTTCTGCTGTGTCTGAACCTGCTGATGCTGATGTCGAAACAGCTCGCACTGTGTTGTATAATGAAGAGTTTGATGTCGGTCTTGGCGCTGCTAATCAGTTGCTTGACGGACGGCTTAAACCCATCGAATGGACATATTCAGATAAACGAGTTCCTGCAACACCCGACCTTCTTGCCGGCATTGATACGGAAGAGAAGGCTTCGGGTGAAGCATCACTCTGTGTTCAGGCGAGTAATCGTAATTCGGTAGGCTTTTTATCACCCAAAATTCCAATGAAGGCCTCCGGAGGAACCATTGATATGGAGCTGGACGTTAAAGTCAGCTCTGATTATGAGAATAATACTCCAAAGGTTAGCGTGGAGTTTTATAATGGTGAAAGGCTTTTGTCAAGTAACGAAAAAAAGCTTACAGTTCAAAATGGTGACTGGAAACATAATATAATCCGTATAGAAAAAGGCTGGTATCCCCGTATACCCTTTGACAACATAAAAATAAGGCTATTTACGGTGTACAGCAGTAAAAACAATACGCCGGCGGAAGGTATGATTTACTTTGATAACCTCAAACTGGTACGTACTGATGATATTAAAGAGCTTGAGCTTGATGTTTTGTGTGACGACAGTATTTGTTGGTATGAAATAGGCGAAACTGTAACTTTCAAGCCTCAGAAGGCATTGCCTTTAGAAACCACAAATGTAATCGGAACTGTATATAATTCCTACGATGAAGTGGTTTACACAGGCGAAGTAACAGCCGCAGATTTTGCTCAAAAGGGCTGGCAGTATACTACTGATGAGGTGGGTTATTATGAGGTGGAATTTATCGCATACACACCTCGGGAGGCGTATAAGCTTATAAGCAGATATGTTGCTTTAAAGCTTTATTATACAATACCACGGCGCTCCTTTGTAGTAGCAACGCCGACTAAGCCTATGGAAGAGCGAAACGATATGCTCTACGGAAGCTTTTATGAAAAAGTAGGTGCCGCTAACGATATTCCTAGAGATGATGCATATAGAATGCATGACGTTATCGGCTTCAGAGGACTTAGAAACTGGTTCCCATGGGAGATTGAATCCTTCAAAGTAACTAAGCCTGTAAACCCCGGAAAAGGTATTTATTATTGGGATGAATGGGACGCTATATATGAAGATGTCAGACGTTACGGATTTGATGTTATGGCAACGATAATCTATACTCCCAAGTGGGCATCTACATATGCTGATACAGAAGGAACAGTAGGTACTACAAAGGTTGCAACGTCTAACATATATGAATGGGCAATAGCTCCTCCCACAAGGCTTGAGTATTATACAGACTACCTTGAAGAACTGGCAGAGCGATATGGCGACTGTATAGACAGATGGGAAATCTGGAACGAAATGAACCCCGCCTCCAGATTTTGGGAGCATGGTACAGTTGATGAATATGTGGAGCTCCTTAAAGTATCACGTGAAAAGCTAAACGAAATCCAACCCGGCGATGAGGTAATCATGGGTGGACTTGTTGGTGGTGCGCCCGATTACTGGGCAGAGCTTTTAAAAGGCGGAATTTACGATTATACCGATGCAATGGTTGTTCATGGCAGCAATATTCAGTATAATAGCTATTTGGCTAAATACGAAGAGTTAGGTCTTGAAGAAAAACCATATTATAATAATGAAGCTCATTATTATATAACAAATACATACGGAACCGGAATGGACTTTACAGACCGCGATGATGCAATGAGGATTTTAAAAGGATATCTTCATGATTTCTCTGTAGGCTGTGAGTTTGTAGCGCTGTTTCAGGTAACTACAAACAAAGATAAAGAGGAGCTTCCTGAAATCCAGGCTGCAGGTCAGCGAGGTCTTAGTCATGGTTTGTGGCGAAGACGTCCTATTCCTGAGCCAAAGCTCCCGGCAAAGGTTCTTCACACATTTTTCGATGTGATTGGTAAAGAATTTAAGTTTGATTCTCAATACACCTTTGACGGTGGAGATACACCTGCCATGGTGTTTAACAATGACGGAGAAAAGATACTTTTTATCTGGAACGAATCAAGTGATTTCAAAATTTCAGATGAATTGAAAAAAGGCCTTTCAGATAAAACAGAAATTATCGACTGGGAAGGCAGACCTGTAGGTGTAGACGATTTACTTCATGAAAATACAATGTATTTTGTAAAAGGAGTTAATCCTGAAGCATTCAAGGCTAATGAACAGACTACAGGCTATCTTGCATCAAGCGCACGTAAGAAGGAAAAACAGGTCGCAACCGAAGTGGGTTATGCGAATGCAAATCCTGTATTTAATAAAAACACCTTTGCGCTTGCTAAAGATATAACATGGATTGATACCGATTGGAACTGGAACGATAAAGGAGGAACAAGACCGAAAGGCTATGATGCAAGAATGGCAGTTTCTGTAGACGAAGAAGGACTTTATCTTTTAGTTGAGGTAGATGACCCCAATCCTGTGTTTGAGTTTAAAGATACTGACGGACCAAGTACCATGTATAACAGTGATAGTGTTCAGTTTGCTGTAGACGTAAGTGGTATGGGATATTCCGACATGAGAGTGGAAATGGATTGCAGTATACTTGACGGTAAGCCGACACTTTACAAGCGAGCGGCAGCAAATGTTAATGGTGCAATTCCCGCAGGTTGGTCAACTCAAGGCTCAGAAATGAACGCAAAAAATACACAAGTAACGGCAAAAGATGGCAAAATAACATATAAAATATTTGTTCCGTTAACTGAGTTATATCCGTTTAAGCTGGAAGATGCTAAAGGAGAGCTCAGGTTAAGTATTGTGGTAAATGAGTGTGACGGAAAGAACAGACAAGGTTTGCTCAGATGGTCAAGTGGTATTGACAGCGGAAAATATGTCGGAAAATACGGTAAAATCATTTTGCCCTGACGAATGATATAAAGGTGAAGAGGGCATATTCTGCATAATATGCAGATATGCCCTCTCTTTAACCCGTATTATATTAGTTAATTAGAAAATAATTTTCACATATTAATGTGATATGAGATATAAAAACGACAGGAGGACTGTTAATGAAAAAAATACTCACAAACAGATTTATGGCACTATGCTGCAGTTTTGTGATGGTTTTGCAGCTCTGCGTTATCCCTGCAGGAGCTGAGGATATAGCCGGTACTTACGTTGAGGACTCCACCTTATACATAGACCTGAGCAGCAATAATATTGAGTATCCAATCAGAACTTTATTAGCATTTTATAGCAATAATGCTGCGGATACAGTACCGTCTAATCCTATGGATGTTGTAATATTTGAGCAATCTTTGACACAAATTGAAAGCTCATATGATTTTACTCCTATTGCAGAGCCCAAGGATTATATGATAGTTTTGTATGAAGGCAGAAACGGTCAGCAGGTTAAGGACGTTATAACCTTACCTCATGTTACACATTGGTTTAATGACTGGAGTAAAGACGAAACAGGGCATTGGAAAGAGTGTGCAAATGCAAGCTGCGATTATAGTACTCAACCTGAGCCTCATGGCAGCTTAGAAGGAGATCTGACAGATTGTACTGCAAATACTCATTGTGGGATTTGCGGCTACGTTGTAGGTGCTTCAAATCAGGCACATCTATATACTGATTGTTTAGATGCTGATTGTAACAGAGATGGGTGCTTGAACACAAGGACTGCAGCTGCAGTTGAAATCACATTTAATGTAAACGGCGGAAATACCATTTCTCAGACAACTGTTACAACAGATGCAGACGGCAAGCTTGCAAATGATTTGCCTACACCCACACGTAACGGTTGGAGCTTTAATGGTTGGTACACAGCCGCAACAGGCGGGACAAAGATTAACAAAGCCACAACCGTTTTCTATGATGATGCAACAATATATGCACAATGGACAAGTGTTTATGCCGGTGCTTTTGTTGAGGACTCCACCTTATACATAGATCTGAGCAGCAATAATATTGAGTATCCAATCAGAACGTTATTAGCATTTTATACCAATAATGCTGCGGATACAGTGCCGTCTAATCCTATGGATGTTGTAATATTCGAGCAGTCTTTGACACAAATTGAAAGCTCATATGATTTTACACCCATTGCAGAGCCCAAGGATTATATGATAGTTTTGTATGAAGGCAGAAACGGTCAGCAGGTTAAGGACGTTATAACCTTACCTCATGTTACGCATTGGTTTAATGACTGGAGTAAAGACGAAACAGGGCATTGGAAAGAGTGTGCAAATTTAAGCTGTGATTATAGTACAGCTTTAGAAGAACACTCAGGATCGGTCGGAAATGCGAATGATTGTACAGTCGGAGAAATATGCGAACATTGCGAATATATTTTAAGTGTTGCACATCCATCCCATTTATATACCGATAGCTTAGATGCTGATTGCAACAGAGAAGGCTGCTTGAACACAAGGGCGGCATCTGCTGTTGAGATTACCTTCAATGTTAATGGCGGATCTGCTCTTACTGAAAATACTGTGACTACCGGAGCGGACGGAAAAATCACTTCTGACTTACCGCAGCCCACAAGGAATGGATGGAGTTTTAATGGTTGGTATACTGCTGCTTCCGGAGGCACAAAAATTGCTAAAAACTCAACCGTATTCTACGAAAATGCTACAGTATATGCACAGTGGAAGAGCGTTTATCAGACAAGTGGAGGTAGTAGCAGTAGTGGTGGCGGTGGTGGAGCCGTAGTAGCTGTAACATATAAGCTTCACTTTGAAACCAACGGTGGAACGGGCGTAAATGATTTAAGCCGTCAAAAAGGCATTGAGATCAATGTTAACGGATTTGTTCCCAAAAAAGAGGGATTTAAATTTGTCGGTTGGTACATGGATGCAGATTTTGAAACCTCTGTTGAAAAGATTACTCTTACAAACGATATGACTGTTTATGCAAAATGGGAAGTTATTGAGGATGAGCCGGTGACAGAGCCTGAGCCTTCAGAAAAGACCTTTACGGATGTTTCTGAAACTGATTGGTTTAGCAGTTCTGTGGCATTTGTTCTCGAAAAAGGTATAATGAACGGTGTGAGTGAAACAGAGTTTGCTCCACACAATACAACTACAAGAGCAATGCTTGTAACTATGCTCTACCGATTAGAGGGCGAGCCTGAAACTTTATCACAGAAGGAGTTTTCAGATGTTTTAAAGGATAGCTACTATGAAAAAGCAGTTATTTGGGCAAAGGAAAAGGGAATTGTAAACGGCTACGAAAACGGAAGCTTCGGAACAGATGATGAAGTAACCCGTGAGCAGCTCGCTTCAATCCTTTACCGATATGCAGAGCATAAAGGATATGATGCAAATTATGAGGATACAAATATTTTAAGCTTCAACGATGCTTTTGATATATCTGAATATGCATACCCTGCACTTGCTTGGGCTTGCAAAAATGGAATAATAAATGGTGACGGTAATAACCTGATGCCTAAGGCTTCTGCTGAAAGATGCCAGGTTGCGGCAATTTTTGCAAGATTTTGTGAATTAAATAAATAATAACTTTTGGCGAGAACGGTTTGTAGTTAATGCAAACCGTTCTCATATAAAAATAGCAGAAATGAGGACAGTATAATGTTAAAAACAGGAGATATAATTCAAACTGAGGTTACTGCCGAGGTTGTGGGCGAGTATGACGTGCTTGTCTGCGGCGGCGGAACTGCCGGCTGTGTTGCTGCGCTTGCAGCGGCACGTGGCGGTGCAAATGTAGCTTTGATTGAAGCTTCACCTTTCCTTGGCGGAATGATGACAGAGGGTAATGCAGGTCTTACTAAGTTTATTTTAAACGGTAAGGATATAGAGGCGCAATCAAAAATTATTGATAAGCTCCGCGCAGGGGAGAGTGTTCAAGTAGTGGGCGGAATCCCCATGGAGCTTGTACGCGATTTGCAAAAGAGGGGTGCCGCAACAAATACTGCAGGCACTGCAGGTTGCTATGTTTATCCCGACAAAACCGCTTTCAAGAGTCTGCTTTTTGATAAAATGAATGAGGCAGGGGTAAAGCTGTTTCTTCACTCACCTATTTGCGATGTTGTTATGGAGGGTGATAATATTGCAGGTGTCATTACTCAGACAAAGATTGACAGACGTATTTATCTTGGAAAAGTTATCATAGATGCAACAGGCGACGGCGATGTTTCTGCTCTTGCAGGTGCACCTTTCGTATTTGGTGTGGGCCCTGAGGATGCTACATATAAGCAAGGTCTGAGTCAGCTTGGCGACATCCATATGATTGGTGCAATGTTCAGAGTCGGAGGAGTTGACTTTGAGAAGTTTATAAAATATCTGAAACAAAATCCCGAAGCATTTGTGGTTCAGGAATTTGGTCTTGTTTCATATGAGCAGTTTATGACGGCTTATGAAAAGGGTGAGTCAATCATCTGCAGAGCTTTAACTCCTGACGGATTTAAGTTCCAGGTTTACAACTATCCTCAAAAGGGAATTATGGTTGGCTGCCTTGACATTGAGGGCAATCGAAACGGACTTGATGTTGATGAACTCACACGGGCAGAATATGATATGATGATAACAGCGAGAGAGCAGGTTGCTAAAATACGTGAATCTGTTCCGGGATTTGAAGAGGCGTATGTTCTCGATACTCCAAAAGCAGGAGTTCGTGAAACCCGTCATATACAAGGCGTGTATAAGCTTAATGTGGTTGATATTTTAACTCAAAAGCATTTTGAAGATGGAATAGGAAGGGGCAGTCATCCCATAGATATTTATCCGTTGCCTAAGGAAATTGACGAAATACCCCCTGTAGATGAATTTTACTTTGAAATTCCATATTGCAGCTTGCTTCCTAAGAATGTGAATAATCTTCTCGTTGCCGGAAGATGCATTTCCGCAACCCGCGAAGCATCAGGTTGTATCCGTCCTACTGCTACCTGTATGGTTATAGGCGAAGCAGCAGGCACAGCGGCGGCATTGGCAGAAAAATCTGCCGTTGCAGTGGGCAACGTTGATGTTTTACTTCTTCGTAAGACGCTTTCTGACAACGGTGTAATTCTTTAAGGAGGCAGGACAGATGTTAAAAATAGGAGATAAAATAACAAAAAAAATCCCTGCCGAAGTGGTAGGCGAATATGATGTTGTTGTATGCGGCGGAGGTACAGCAGGTGTAACTGCGGCTCTTTCTGCAGCACGTAACGGTGCAAGTGTTGTTTTGATTGAGGCATCACCTTTCCTTGGCGGTATGCTCACAGAGGGTAATGCAGGACTTACAAAGTATGTGCTCCACGGTAAGGATGCGGATGTTCAGACCGAAATTACGAATAAGCTGAGAAAAAATCCGTCAGATGCACAGCTAATCGGAGGAATACCCCTTGAATTTGTACATAAGCTCATGGAGCGCAAGGCGGCGTTAGGCACAGCCGGAACTGCAGGCTGTTATGTGTATCCCGACAAAAATGAGTTCAAAATACTACTTTTTGAAATGCTTTGGGAAGCAGGTGTAAAGATTGTTTTACATTCATCTGTTTGTGATGTTATTAAAGAAGATAACCGTGTGACCGGTGTTATAACGCAAACCAAAACAGGCAGACGTGCATATCTTGGAAAATATTTTATAGACGCAACAGGTGACGGTGATGTAGCTGCTTTTTCTAGCGTTCCTTTTATTCACGGTGTTGGCCCTGAAGACTCTGTTTACTTAAATGGGCAGAGAAAGATAGGCTTTACCCAAATGATAGGAGATATGTTCCGTATCGGCGGTGTTGATTTTGATAGATATATAAGTTTTATTAAAGAAAATCCTGATTACTTTATGGTCCAAAGGTTTGGACTCAATACATTGGAAGAAACTCTCAAAGCATATGAGTTGGGAGAAGCTATAATTATGCGAGGTTGTGTACCTGGTGGAAGAACATTTCAAGTTTACAATTATCCAAGGAAGAATATAATGATAGGTCTTGGTGGTCTGTGGGATAATGAAGATGCCGGCAGAAACGGACTTGAGGTAAATGACCTTACACAGTGTGAACATGGTATGTTTGTATATAACGAAGAGCTTATCCGTTATTTGAGAGAGAATGTACCCGGCTTTGAAAACTGCTATATTCTTGATATGCCAAGGACGGGTATCCGTGAAACTCGCCATATAGTTGGCGAGTATAAACTTAATATTCTCGACATTCTTCTGCAGAAGGATTTTGAGGATACCATCGGCAAGAGCTGTCATCCTATCGACATTGAGCCTATACCAAAAGAGCTTGAGGAAACGGGTGTCCCTGACGAATGGTACTTTAACATTCCATACAGATGTATGGTTGCAAAGGATGTAGAAAACATTCTCGTAGCAGGAAGACCGATTTCCGCAACCCGTGAAGCATCGGGCTGTACAAGACCCACAGCGGCATGTATGGTTATGGGTGAAGCTGCGGGAACAGCGGCAGCAATATGCAATAAGTCAGGAGTAAAAGCGGTTAAAGATGTTGATATAAAGGCATTACGAGAGCAGCTTGCAGCTCAGGGAGTATGCTTATAAACGGGAGAGATAGCAATGTTAAGAGATAAAATAACCAATAAGGAATTAGTTGTAGGAACATGGCTCCAGACAGGTGACCCTGTTACGGCTGAAATTATGGCTGAGTGCGGCTATGATTTCATTGCGGCAGATATTGAGCATACAAGCATAAGTGAAAGAGATTTTGTTGATTTTGCAAGAGCCGTAAAGGGACTTACTGTTCCTTTTGCAAGAGTTGCAAACAGCGATGAAATGGCAATCCGAAGAATGCTTGATTTAGGTGCTGAAGGTGTTATTGTACCTATGGTAAATAGCGGAGAACAGGCAAAAGCCGTTGTTGATGCTGCAAAGTACGCACCACAGGGAAAGCGTGGCTTTGCATGGATAAGACCGAATAAATACGGTGTAGAGTTTAATGAATATGCTGAAAAAGCTAATGATATGATAACTGTCATAGCCATGATTGAAACAAAGGAAGCTGTCGACAATATAGACGAAATTCTGTCAGTTGACGGAATAGACGGAGTATTCATAGGTCCATACGATTTGTCAGGCTCTTATGGCATAGTAGGCCAGGTAAACCATGACATTATCAAGGAAGCAAAAATCAAAGTCCTTGAAGCTTGCAAAAGACACAATAAAGTGGCAGGACAGCATATTGTCAAAGCTACAAAAGAAAACGTAAACGAAGCTATAGAGCTTGGATATACATTCCTTGCCCTTGGCACTGATATTCTCTTCATTGATAATGAAGCGAGAAAAACAATATCACTGGTAAAAGAATAACAGCAGTTTTTGAATAAAGGATTTGATATAATGAACACTTTTATTAAGGATAAGGTAAGAGTCACACTTGAAAATATCGACAGGCTTATTGTAAAGTCAGAACAAAATATTGAAAAGTGGAAGTATATTACCTGTGATTATAAAACAGAGAAAACACTTCCTGTTCCGGATAGCAGTTGGTTGGATTTTTGCTATAACGACGAAATATCAGGAAGAGACAAGCATTTCTGGTTTTATACTGAGCTTAAAACTCCGTTAGCCTCAGAAAATGAAGAAGTGTTTTTTGAGGTAACAACAGGCCACGAAGGTGAATGGTCGGCAACCAATCCTCAGGCTATTTTGTACCTTAATGGTGAATTAGCACATGGACTTGATATAAACCACAGAAAAGTAGTTTTAAAGCCTGACACCGAATACAAAATCCATATGTATTTTCATGTGGGCAGAAAAAATGAAACTACACAGGTTCGTGCTAAAATTAAGGTTAGGGATACTTTTATACAAAAGCTTTACTACGATATGAAAGTTCCCTTTGATGCAGCACTATGCTTTGAAGAAACTGACTATGCGTATATCAAGACAATGAAGCATCTGGACTTTGCATGCAATCTTCTTGATTTCAGCCATGAGTATAACCTTGTGGGAGATAAAACCAATGCAACAGTTACCGGTATGCTCGTAGAAAAAGCCATAGCAGATAATAGCTGCAGCAAAGAATTTTACGAAAGCGCAAAAAATGCAGAGGAGTATCTTCAAAAGGAATATTTCCAAAAAGAATGTGGAACAAGTGACGCTGTTGTAAACTATGTAGGCCATACTCATATAGACGTTGCATGGCTCTGGACCCTGGCTACAACAAAGGAAAAAGCACAGCATAGCTTTGCAACTGTTCTTGCACTTATGGAAAGATACCCTGAATATATCTTTATGTCCTCTCAGCCACAGCTATATGAGTATGTAAAGGAAGAAGCACCGGAGCTTTATGAAAGAATAAAAGAAAAAGTCCGTGAAGGCAGATGGGAAGTGGAAGGTGCAATGTGGCTTGAGGCTGATTGCAACCTTTCATCAGGCGAAAGCTTAATCCGCCAGATTTTGCACGGCAAAAAATTCATGAGAGATGAGTTTGGTGTCGACAGCAAAATTTTGTGGCTCCCTGACGTGTTTGGATATAGTGCGGCAATGCCACAAATTCTCAAAAAATCAGGCGTGGATAAGTTCGTCACATCAAAAATCAGCTGGAATGAAAGTAATCGTATGCCATATGATACGTTTTACTGGCAGGGCATTGACGGAACAGAAATATTTACGTATTTTCTTACAGCCCATAATCATGAGATAGGCAAAAAGCCGGGTACAATTTGTACATATAACGGCAACTGCAGCCCTGCTATGACTTTGGGTACATGGGAGCGATATCAGCAAAAGGAATTGAATAATGAAACCATAGTCAGCTTCGGCTTTGGTGATGGGGGCGGTGGTCCCACAGAAGAAATGCTTGAGTATGAAAAACGTCTTGAATACGGACTTCCCGGACTTCCAAAAGCACAAATGACAACTGCCGGAGAGTTTTTGGATAAAGTAGAAAACAATCTCCAAAAAGCACAGGAAAACCGTATGCGTGTACCAAAGTGGGTAGGAGAGCTATATCTTGAATTCCATAGAGGCACATATACGTCTATGGCAAAGAACAAGAAAAACAACAGGGAATGTGAGTTCTTGTGCCAGAGTGCAGAGAGTCTTTCTGTTATGGACAAGCTGCTTCTTGGTGGTACATATCCGGCAGATAAATTCCATGACAGCTGGAAGCTCTTGCTCCTTAATCAATTCCATGATATAATCCCCGGTTCTTCTATACTTGAGGTTTATGAGGATAGTGACAAGGATTATGCAAAGGTACGCACAGAGATTGGCGAGGTACATAGAGAAAAGATTAAAGCCCTTGCAGCTAATCAGCAAAAAGAAGGCATAATGGTGTATAATCCCAACTCCTTTGAAGCGTCAGGATATGTAGATTATGAGAACGACAAAATATATGTTTCCAATATCTCGCCAATGGGTTGGACGATAATTGACAAAGGCGAAATGCTTGAGAGTGTTAATGTATCTTCTCACAAAATCGAAAGTGATTTATACATAATTACTTTCGATGAAGACTATAACATCATATCAATTTATGATAAAGAATACAGCCGTGAGGTTATTAAGAAAAATTCAAAAGCTAATGTTTTGAGATGCTATGAAGATTTTCCATGGGATTTTGACAATTGGGAAATAAGCAATTATTTCAAAGATAAGCCAGAGGACATAAATTCTGTTGTTAGTGTAGAAGAGATTTTAGGCAATGGATATGGCGGATTTGAGATTGTACGAAGCTATGACAATTCTACCATAAAACAGAGAATAATTGTGTATAGTAGTAGCCGCAGAATTGATTTTGAGACCAAAATTGATTGGCAGGAAAATCATAAAGTATTAAAAGCCTTGTTCCCGGTTGATATTCATTCCAACAAGGCGACCTATGAAGTTCAGTTCGGTAATGTAGAGCGTACAACTCATGAAAATACTTCATGGGATGCTGCCCAGTTTGAAGTTTGTGCACAAAAGTGGATAGATTTATCTGAAAACGGATACGGCGTAAGTATTTTAAATGACTGTAAGTATGGCCATGCTATTTCAGGAAATGAAATGTCCATAACCCTTATAAAGTCAGGAACATATCCAAACCCAATAGCAGATCAGGGCGAGCATGTATTCACATATTCGCTCTATCCCCATAAGGACAGCTTTGCAGAGGGTGGAACGGTTAATGAAGCATATCTTCTTAACAGACCTATGCAGGCTATTAAATGCTCAGGCGGCGGAACACTTCCTGAAAAGTACAGCCTAGTTTCCTGCGACTCAGATAATATTATTATAGAAACTGTTAAGCAGGCAGAAAACGGCAGCGGCATAATCGTGCGACTGTATGATGCGTGGGGTGGTAAATCCATACCTACATTAAACTTTGGGTTTGATGTTAAGAAAGTACATCTTTGCGATATGATGGAAAATTCTATAGAAGAAATTTCTAAGTCAAGCAGAGTAAAGCTTAATGTTCACAATTTTGAGATAATTACATTGCTTGCAGAGATATAAATGATTAGGAGAGAATGAAATATGAAAATTGCAATAGGAAATGATCATGTAGCTGTTGATATGAAAAATCATATAATGTCATATCTTGAAGCAAAAGGCCACGAGATTATAAATGTTGGAACAGATACTGCAGACCGTACAGATTATCCCATATACGGAAAAAAGGTAGCCGACTTTGTTGCATCAGGTGAGTGTGAATTCGGAATACTGATTTGCGGAACGGGTATCGGTATTTCTCTTGCTGCAAATAAGGTGAAAGGTATAAGAGCGGCTGTGTGCTCTGAGCCTTACTCCGCACGTCTTACCAGACAGCACAATAATGCAAATATAATTGCATTTGGAGCAAGAGTGGTAGGAGAGTCAGTAGCGGAAATGATTGTTGATGAGTTTTTGAATGCCGAGTATGAAGGCGGCAGACATCAGAACCGTATTGATATGATTGCTGAAATCGAGAGGGAACAATAATGTATAAGCTTGGTGTTGATATAGGTGGTACCAAAATAAACATTGGTATATTTTCGTCAAAAAATGAACTACTATGCAGTAAGAAAATAAAAATAAAAGATATCAAGAACGAAGAATTCTTTAAATCTGTTGCAGAAGAAATAAAAAATTATCTGCATGATGAAAATTATGATATAAATAACTTTGAATTTTGTGGAGTTGGGGTTCCTGGAACTGTTGACAGTACCGGAAGAGTCGCTGTAAAACTTCCAAATTTGAATGTGTATAATGCAAATGCAGCTGATATTTTAGAAAAAGAGTTGCATATTCCTGTACGTCTTGTGCAAGACTCAAGAGCAGGTGCTTGGGCAGAATACTGCGCAGGGGGCGGACAAGGTTGTAAAAATGTGATTTGTTTAACCCTTGGCACAGGTATAGGACTGGGCATTGTTTTAGATGGAAATATCTTTGACGGTGCAACAGGAACAGCCGGAGAAATTAGTCATAACTGCGTCGTTGCAGACGGAAGACCTTGCAATTGCGGAAAAAGTGGTTGCCTTGGTATGTATTCAGCAGGGCTTGGACTTGAGGAAACTTCAAAAGAATTGTTTGGCGAGGGTGCAACATCGGAAGATTTGTTTGCTGCCGCTGAAAATGGAAATGTTGAAGCAAAAGACAAAATAAACGAAGCAGTTATATATCTTGGAAAAGAGATTGTATCACTGTATAATAACTTTGCACCGGATTGTATTTTGTTTAGTGGTGGAATAAGCAAACAGTATTCATTGTATGTTGAACCACTTATTGAGTACATAAAAAATAATATTTATACTACGGAGGGTGGCAGAATGCCTGATATAAAATTAGCTGAACTTGGGGAGAATGCGCCAATGATTGGTGCTGCGCTTTTGCCTCACGAAATACGCAGAAAAGATAAATATTCAGCGTCAATAATGTGTGCAGATATTATGAATTTGGGACATGATTTTAAGGAACTTGAAGAAGCGGGCGTTGGGCTTTTCCATATGGACATAATGGATGGGCATTTTGTGCCTAATCTTATGATACCTATGGAGTACATAAACAGAATGAGAAAGCACACAGATGCTATCTTTGATGTTCATATTATGGCTGAAAATCCAGAAAAGATTGTCGATGCTCTAGAACTTAACGAAGGTGATATCGTAAGTGTTCACAGCGAAAGCACAAATCACTTGCAACGAGTGCTTGCACAAATCAAAGCAAAAGGTTTAGTTGCCGCTGTAGCAATTAATCCTGCAACACCGTTTGAGTGTATAAAGGAAGTGCTTTGTGATGTGGATATGATTTTAATAATGACAGTAAACCCAGGTTATTCAGGACAGAAACTGGTTAAACAAAGTATTGACAAAATAAGAAGAATAAGAGAATATCTTGACAATAACGGTTATTCGGATATTGAAATAGAGGTAGATGGTAACTGTAGCTTTGAAAACATACCGTTAATGCGTAATGCAGGAGCTAATGTATTTGTACTTGGAACTTCAGGTCTTTACAGAAGCGATATGTCAATGAAAGAAGCAATTAAAAAAATAAGCAAATTTTAAAAATAGGAGCTGAACTTTAGATATGAAAAAATATATGATAAGATGTGATATCGAGGGAGTAAGCGGTGTTGTTAGCTATGAACAGGCAGAGCCGGGTAAGAGTGAATTTGAATTCGGCAAAAGAATGTTTATGGCAGACTTAATGGCTGTTATCGAAGGACTTAACGCCGGCGGTGCTGATGAAATCTGGATTTATGATGAGCACTATTACGGAAGAAATATTGATACAGATAATCTTCCTGACAATGTATTTTGCATAAATGGCAAGCCACAGTATCAAAAGGATTGGGCAGGCGGTCTTGATGAAACTTTTACAGGACTTATTCTTCTTGGTTTCCACTCAAAGAGAGGCACAGAAAATGCACTTTTAAATCATACATATGAGCCTGATATTGTAAACATTGATATCAATGGCGTATCAGTAGGTGAAGTTGGTATGGAAACTGCTATTGCAGGAGTATATAATGTACCACTTGTAATGATAACAGCAGACAGTGAAGGTATCCGTGAAGCAAAAGAGCTTGTTCCCAGCACTGTTGGTGTATGTGTTAAGGAATCTCTTTCTGAGTTTGGTGCACTTTGCTATCCTTTGAACGTTACAAAGAAAAAGCTTTATGAAGCAGCAAAAGCAGTTGCAGAAAAAACTCCTGATGCAAAGCCATATAATGTTGGAAAGGCAAAAGTAGAGTTTACACTCAAGCCTGGAAGATACACAGATATTTATAAAAAACTTTATGGGGCAGAAAATAACATTTCTACAATAGAGGGTGAAACCGTTCTTGAAGCATATGCAGAATACTGGAGTAGAAAGCTTAGCTGTCAATATTTAATGGAGGCTTAAGTATGAAAAATATAGAGAAGTACGCAAAGCTTGGTCTTGTACATCATCTTCTTTATCCTAAATGTACTGTGGACAGAGATGACCACATAGAAACTCTTTCGAAGTTTGTGGAAAGGGAAGATATTGAAGCCCTTGACTGTTGTATCCCATACGGCGAGGGTTACAGAAATAGCGGAATTATCGAAAAGGTAAAAAACTGCGGAAAAGATGTAGGTTATGCACTACATTTGTTTCCTGCAAGAAAAATCTCTCTTTCGAGTCTTGATATTCAGGAACAAGAACTTACAAAGCTTGTAATAAAAGACCAGATAGATATGGCAGCAGCAATTGGTGCCACAGGATTTGTTTTTGTATCCGGTGCAGATGTGCCTGATAACCGTCCTACTGCTCAGGAGGCTTTTAAAGAATTTTGCCGTTGGTTCTGCAAAGAGCTTAAAAAGCATAGTATAGATGCTCTTTTAGAGCCATTTGACAGAACAATTGATAAAAAGTTTTTATATGGTCCAATTGATGATTGTGTTAAGCTCATGAAAGAATTACACGAAGAGGGAATAACCAATATTGGTATCGAGCTTGATATGGCACATCTTCCTCTTATGTATGAAGAGTTTGAAAGCTCAATTGAAAGATGTGCTCCGTACCTTAAGAGAATCCACCTTGGAAACTGTGTACTTAAAGATACAACACATCCTCTTTATGGAGATATGCATCCGCCAATGGGACTTGAGGGTGGAGAAATTGACACTCCTGAGCTTACAAGAATACTTAAAAAGCTCTATGAAGTAGGTTATCTTGATGAAAACAACAGAAAACCTTTGATTATGGAAATGCAGCCATTTCCCGGAAAGTCTGTAGAATATACAGTTGAAGAAACATATAAAAGACTTAATGATGCATGGAATATGGTATAAGGGGATATGAGGGATTAAATGTATTCTGTAAATGCAAGAAAACAATTATTAAGGCTTTGTCCGGATTTTAAAGATTATTTCTGAGGTGGCACAAAATTAAATAAGAAATATAATAAAAATAGTGGTTTTGAAAAAACCGCTGAAAGTTGGGAACTAAGTGTGCATCCTGATGGAATGAGTATCATTTCAGGTAGGGAATATGACGGTGTTTCTCTTGCAGAATATATAAAATTAAATCCTGAGGTGCTTGGAACAAACAGAAAATGTGATGAGCTTCCAATTTTGATTAAGTTAATTGATGCTGAAGATAAATTAAGTGTTCAGGTTCATCCGAATGATGAACAAGCGCACCAGTGGGAGGGTCAAAACGGCAAAACAGAAATGTGGTATGTAATTGATGCCGAAGAAGATGCAGAAATTGTTTATGGCGTCAAGAAAAGTATTACTAAAGAACAATTGAAAAATGCAATATCAGATAATACAGTGATGGATGTTTTGGATTGTGTGAAATCAAATAAGGGCGATGTTTTCTTTGTTGAAGCGGGTACAATTCATGCCATAGGTAAAGGTAACCTTATTGCTGAAATTCAGCAGAATTCAAATGTTACATACCGTCTTTATGACTATGACAGACGTGATAAAGCTGGTAATCCCCGTGAGCTGCATATTGAAAAGGGGGTTATGGCTTCTGTTACGGAAGTGACTGAAAAAAGAGAAATTCCCCTTTGCTCAGATAACACAAGATTGATAGGCTCATGTGAGTATTTTGCAGTTAAAGAATTAATAGTAAATGGTATTGCATATATGGAATGTCACCCTCAAAGCTATCAGGCATTATTAGTAGCAGATGGCAGCGTTGAGCTTTTGAAAGGTGAAGACAAAGAGGTATTAAATGCAGGTGAAACAGTTTTACTGCCTGCGGGCTTTGGAAATTATACATTAAAAGGTCAAGGCAAAGTTTTAATTACAGAAAATCCTCCTAAATATTTTGTTGGAATAGATTTAGGTGGAACTAATATTGTAGCCGCAGTAGTTGATGAATTTGGGAACATATATGGAAGAAGCAAAAGAAAAACAAATATGCCTCGTTCATACAGCGAAATATTTGATGATATGGCAGAGTGTGCAAAAGAATCAGCCGTTAATAGCGGGATTTCGTGGGATAGTATAGAAAGTATAGGCATAGGCTGTCCCGGAGCTATAAACAAAGATAACGGCAATGTGGATTTTTCAAACAATCTTGACTTTTATAATGTGCCCATTGTAGAATACATGGAACAAAAACTTGAGAAAAAAATCTACATAGAAAATGATGCAAACTCTGCCGCATGGGGAGAGTATCTTGCAGGAAGTGGTAAAAACACAAAAAGTATGATTTTGATTACGCTTGGAACAGGTGTAGGAAGCGGTATAATAAATGACGGACATTTGTTTAGGGGTTCGCTTGGCACAGGTGCAGAGCTCGGTCATATGGTTATTATTTCAAACGGAGAAAAATGTACCTGCGGCAGAAACGGATGCCTTGAAGCTTATGCATCAGCAACAGCACTTGTAAATCAAACAAAATTAGCTATGAAGGAAAATCCTGATAGTGAAATGTGGAATGTTGCTGATGGAAATATTGACAACGTAAACGGAAAAACAGTGTTTGACGCAAATGATGAAGTTTCTAAAAATGTCATTGATACATATTTAAGTTATTTAACTGAGGGTATTGTAAATATCGTTAATGCATTTCAGCCTGAAGTAATAAGTATTGGCGGCGGAATTTCCGGTGCCGGAGATATAATACTTAAGCCTTTAAATGACGCAATAAGAACAAAAGCGTTTGCTCGTTTCGGCAATAAGCATACACAAGTTAATATTGCGACACTTGGAAATGATGCTGGCATAATCGGTGCAGCGCTTTTATGGATGGATGAAGGGTAATGAGACATACAAGCTTGATTAAATAATCATATTCAAAAATGATTGAAATAAATAATATGTCTAGTATGTATGTAATAAGTACATAACCATGCATAGCAATGATTCCCATCCCGTATAATATCCCCCCCAAAAAAAATGATACAAAGTATGGTATTATACGGGAATGCTATGCAAGCTTTCATCAGAAGAAATAATATTTTAGCTGAATCAGGAAAAGGAAAGATTGAATTTTGAAGTGACAAAATAAACATCCCCTGCTATACAGGGGATGTTTATTGCTCATTTATGAATAAAAAACTTATTCTTTTCGCACGCCTTTGCCTGAAGCTTATCCATCAAGTTTATTTAGGGCAATAACTAGTTAGATCCCGTTAGGATATCTGTAATAAAATAAGTATTGGTTTATGATTTGTAAGTTTTGTTTACTGCTCAACAGTCTCCGAATTAATAGATCTGTGAGATTTTATTTCATTTACCACAAAGTTTTTTAATTGTTTGGTTGTGTTTTGAAGCTTAATGTTTATATCAGCTAGAGTATTTTCAAAGAAAGAATCAAGTGACGAACTAAAATACCTAAATTCATAATAATAAAGCAATTTAAAAAATATAATTTTTAGTAAAGATTTATTTTCAATTTCATTTACATATTTTGATAATACTTTTTGCAAACCTGACAAACGTAAATCAGCATATATAAAAACGCTAAAAAATTTTTCAAAGCTGTCTTTTGTACTGTTTTTTATTGTTTCTTCAAGAATTGAGCGCAACTTAATTGTCCCTATGTTTTCTAATGCAACATTTTGAATCCAAATGGGAAGCGTTATTCTTATAATATCATTGAAAAGATTTTTTGTTTCAGTTATTTCCTGCTCACTATAATTTTCAGGTTCTTTCTTCATCTCATTGAGTGTATTTTCACAGTCTTTTTCCGTAGTATCTTTCATAATTAATAACATTATGCAAAGACCTGTTAAATAAACATGATATGCATCGTCTTTTTCTTTTTTTGATATTAGTTCTAAATTTTTTATACAGTTTCCATAAATTAGTAATGTTCTAGAGAAAGAATTTATGTCATCATAATTATTATTCTTATTAATATTTTCTGGGAATACTTCTTCAGTTGTATTAATAGAATCGCTAATTTTATCGCTTTTTTCCTGACTTAACCTAGTTTCGGTTAATTGATTTTTCAACATATCACTAGGAAGAGCAATATCTAAACCAATTTTATAATCCTTCATTTCATCTAATTTGTGTTGAAATATACTATAATAATATAATAAATCAGAATGTAGTATATTTAAAATATTATTATCTCTACGATATAAACCTGTGTAATAAGTAATTTCATTAGAGTAATTGAGATAATTTTTATCGCTTATAATATGATTAAGAAAATCAGGTTCTTGTGCAGCCTTTTTTGCTATGTAATATTCTACCATACATGCGTATCTGAATGATATCGTATTATTATATTTTACTAATACACCTTTTTCAAAAAACAATTTATCAAAATATGTTTCACTTGTAGAAAAACCTGTATAAGAGTGATAATTGGCAACCAAGTTTTCAAACTCATCATCACTTAAATAGTATCTATTTTCCTTGTTCATATAGGATACGATATGTATAAGGAAATCTTCTTTAGCTCTAAAGTCAAATTTGCTCGAATCAGCTTCATTAAAAGCTGATTTTTCTAAAAGGGATTCCATGAATTGTTCCATTACAACTGCTTCATTTATAGGTGTAAAATCAGAATTATTACACAAAGACAAAATTATTGACAATATAAATGGCGTTTTAGGCAAAGTAGTTTTCTTGAAACACAGCATCACTTTATCTAAGAGCGACAAATATTCTTTGAATTCGTTTTCTTGCATATACTGTTTGGCAACTGAACGAATTTGTCCTTTGCTTAAAGGACAAATGTATAATTCTTCGTATTCGCAAATAGGTACAACTGTAGTCTTGCGTAATGATATGGAACCTGTTGCCTCTGTTTCGGAAAATATAAATTTATTGTTTTTAAATTCAGTTAAAAAATCGTTTATTTTTAACAATTTACCTGGGTTAATGGCGTCAAAATTGTCAAATAAAATTGTACACAACCCGGCTTCTAGTAGTTTGTTAATATCATTTTGTGAAAATGAATCTTCGTCAGAACAAAAATTATTTATGTAGTGTAATGCTGCACGAGGTATTACATTTTTGCCAGATAAGTCTATTTTTTTGCAATCTATTAGGATAGGGACCGAATTGAGTATGTTGAAATGAGAAATACAGTATCTTATTATATAGTGCAATATAGTTGTTTTTCCTGTTTCTTTTTTTCCAATCAATAAAAAGTTTGTCTTGCTATTGCATAGGTGTGAGAGTGTAACAGGTTCTTCTTTTTCTGAATCTAAAATGTTTTCTTTTTCTTCAACAAGAGTTGTTTCTTTTTCATACTCAGAATATTTACTAAAAGTCGGAACGATGAAAGATTCTTCAAAACTTTTAAGTGTTTTTCCGGAGGATAAATTGGATACAAAGAAACTATTTGCATATTCAAGAAATTTTGGATATATTGAATGTGATATTTTATAGGCAAGTGCTAAGGAGTCATCTTTTTTTCCTAAATTTACAGTAAATATACCCTCAGAACACAGACCAATAGCTTTATCGAAACAGTTTCTGGGGTGATCGAAATATTGACGAAGTATCACGTTGCTTTCCTTTGTGTAAGGATTAATAGAAATTACACTATATCCATTATATATGTCGCTAGAGTTATCAAATTTACCGCAAGTGTTAAATAAAGTTTGTCCATTATATGATGTATATATCTTGGTGCTTGTTTCGTGGATATGACCATTTAGAACGAGATCGTATTGATTAATGCATTTTTGTATAGCAATTTCATCCTCTTCGACTAGCCAATCGAGAGGATGATGCATCATACATATTTTTACATCAGCCGTATTAATAGATTCGAAACCATCCATAATAAGTTTACGACCTACTACCATTTTACCTTTTTCACTATGACCTACACCTGTGGATCTCCATGCAGAATTTATACAAACAATTCCAATGGTTATATTTTCAATCGTGAGAGAATATGATTTTAACATATTCTTATTTATTATAGGAGCACCACCAAATTGTGATGAAAAATCATTAAAATAATTTATTCGTTGTAAACTTTCTCCATCTTCTCGAGAGAGAAATTCTTCAATAGCAGTTTCAGTTGTTAGCATAGATGCTAATCCGTTTTCGATATAATCCACTATTGCATCTTTCTTTATTTCGTGATTACCTGGCACAACGAAAAAATTGTTTTTATCAAGGGTGAGTTTGTTCATCAAGGGTTCGATAATATCATTGAGAACAATATTAAGTTCTTCACCTGATTTGTCACCTGAATTTATTAAATCCCCACTTATACACACGAAATCGATTTTTGTGTTGTACTGTAGCTGTATGCGTTCCAAATCATCTTTTAGTAAATCTACTAAATTTTTAATTTTTGATTTAGACCCTATAGAAGCATGCAAATCCGAAAGATGTAAAATGCCGATGTTTTTTTTCAATTATAGTCATCCTTTCTAAATGGAGTGTTTTATGAAGCCGCAAAAGTTATTCTATTTATTATCTACAGCAAAAACAAAACAAGAATTTATTCGAATATTAAGAAAAAACAGAATTCCTTTATCTATAGACATCAACAAAAAAACATATAATTCCACAAGTATTACATTGAAAAGTTTTTTAAACCTTTATAAGTAGGATTATGTTTTTATATTATAATATCACAAATTATGATTAATTACAATACTTTTCGACATAATAGTAGTAATGTAGTAAATAAGTGGATATTGATATAAATTATAGTTTAAGAATTTTGGCACTCTCAATACCATTTTCATAATTAAATTTACTATTTTCGCATGTAAATAATAAGTTTAATAGTAGAGTGATAATAGTTTTTGTATATATAATTAGTTGTCGAATAATACATTTGTTAATTTAACTTACAATAATTTAGAGTTTTTCATTTTATTTGCTATAGTCATAATTATTAGGTACATATTATACTCATGATATGCTATATGCATATTCCGTAAGGCTACGGTTTATAGAAAAATGAAAGTGAGGATTTTTAATGAAAACAAAGGAAACATTAGTATGCTCTGTATGTGGAAAAGTACTAACAGAGGAAACATCAAAAAGCTTTGAAGGTCAAGTAATGTGTGAGCATTGTTTTGATGAACGAACAACGACTTGTGATAACTGCGGAGAAACAATTTGGCGAGATAATGCAGAGGGAGATTCAAACTATACTCTTTGCCCTCATTGTTATGAGTATAGTTATACCACATGTGAGGAATGTGGTAGGCTCATACACAATGACGATGCTCTGTATGAGGATGGTGAGGATTATCCATATTGCAGAGATTGCTTTGAAAAGATAAATGAAAATTCAATAAAAAATTATAGTTATAAGCCCGAACCGTTGTTCTACGGTTCGGGTAATTTATTTTATGGTGTTGAATTGGAGATAGACAAAGGCGGGGAAGATGCCTGTAATGCTCAGGCATTACTTGATATTGCAAATGAAAATACCGAGAGAATTTATTGTAAGCATGATGGCTCTATAAACGACGGATTTGAGATGGTGTCCCATCCAATGAGCCTTGAGTACCACATAAACAATATGAATTGGAATAAGGTGTTTGAAAAGGCGGTTGAAATGGATTATCGCTCTCACAACACATCAACCTGCGGTTTGCATATTCATTGCTCCCGTTCCGCCTTCGGCAAAAAATATGAGCATCAAGAAAAGGCTATTGGTAGATTAATATTCTTTGTCGAAAAGCATTGGAATGAGCTTGTTAAGTTTTCAAGGCGAACACCTGAAAATCTTAACAGATGGGCAGCTAAATATGCAACTATCTCAAATACAACAGAAGAAACCTATAAAAAGGCAAAAGATAAATGTATGGGCAGATATGTAGCAGTAAATCTTGAGAATTGTGACACCATTGAGTTTCGTCTGTTTCGTGGAACACTCTGCTATAAAACTTTTATTGCAACCTTACAGTTAGTTGATGAAATATGTTATCATGCAATTTATTTGACGGACAAGCAAATGGAGGATATGTCTTGGTCTGATTTTGTTTCAAGAATTTTACCTAAAAAGGCTGAGCTGATTGAATACCTAAAATTTAAACGCTTGTACATAAACGAATCTGTTGAACGAGAGGAGGATATGTAATGTGTTGCTTGTTTGGATTTTATAATTACAGTGGTACGCCTATACATAATATTAGCCGTTTAACAAATGCTCTTGCTGAAGAAGCAACGGCAAGAGGTACAGATGCAACAGGAATTGCCTATAATCATAAAGGCAGGCTTGTTATTCATAAAGAACCAAAGTCAGCTTTTCAGGTTGATTTTAAGCATCCTGATGATACTGTTTCCGTCATGGGACATACAAGACATTCAACACAAGGCAATAAGAATAAAAACTATAACAATCATCCGTTTTCGGGACGGTGCAAAAATGCGAACTTTGCACTTGCACACAATGGGGTTTTAACTAATGATATTGAACTGCGAAAAAAGCTGCATTTGCCAAATACAAAGATTGAAACGGACAGCTTTGTTGCTGTGCAGGTTATAGAAAAGAAAAAGACACTTAATAGTGAAAGCATAAAATTTATGGCTGAAAATGTGGAAGGCAGTTTTGCATTTTCAATTCTCGATTCAGATAATACCTTATGGCTTGTCAGGGGTGATAGTCCTTTGTTTTTGGTACATATTCCAAAGTATAAACTGTATGTTTATGCTTCGACTGATAAAATCCTGTATAGAGCCTTGGTTGAAACCAATCTTTTTGACGAAATAAAAACAGGAGCATTTGAGGAAATAGAAATAAACACAGGTGATATTTTAAATATATTGTCTGATGGTTCTATAATATCAGATAAGTTCGATTACACGGATTACAGCATCTTCCCGCGTTGCCAATGGTGGGATTACAATACATTGAACAACGATTATGTTGATGATTTGAAATCTGTTGCAGCTTATCATGGTTATTCAACGGATGAGATTGATAGTCTGTTACAAAATGGATTTACCCCGGAAGAAGTAGAAGAATATTTGTATTGTATGGAGTGATTGGAATTATATAAGGAATAATACATTGAATAATGTATTTTACAATACATAGAAAAATGTATATAATTGTCAAAACAGTATTGGAGGTGATTGTGATTGGTGTAGAAGAAATTAATGCCCTGAATGAAGTATATAAGGAAATGGTTGACCTCATAGGCTATGATAATACTATGATACTTTATACTTACTACAAAGGACAGCAAATTACCTTCCCAATAAAGCTTTTCAAACCTGATTGTGTAAGCGAAATGGTTAAAAAGCAATATGACGGAACAAATGCTAAAAAATTAGCAAGAACCTACGGTTATTCAGAACGCTGGATAAAAGAATTACTACGAAAAGAGGAAACAAAATGAAATCAAAGAAAAAAATTATTATTACTATAATCATTCTTGTTATAATTGGAATTATTACATACAATGCACTAGGTGCTGAATGGTTTGCTCGCTTATTTGGTGAATTATAAAAAAGACAGCGAAGGAGGATTGAATTATGGATGATTTACTTATAGGATTAGGCTTAATATTATTTACAGTTGGAATTATACTGCTCGTTGTTTCATTTATAAAAAAGACTAAAAAGAAAAAAGCTCTCTTGCTGGTTTTGATAGGCTTTGTTGTATGGATTGTAGGAGGTGCTTTTGTTGATACAGATGTTTCAACGGATAATTCTGCTGTAACACCATCACCTACAGAAGATGTTATTGCAACATCTGAGCCAACACCAGCAGCGATAACAGATGCAATTACAAGTGAGCAGGATGCAATAGATGCAGTTAAGAAATATGCGAAAGAACAAGGTTTTTCAGAAACTTATGATAAATTTAATGCTACCAAAGAGGAAAACTCATATTTTGTAATGGCTGGCTTTTCATACCTTGGCGACTCGTGGGAGGGAAGCGCAGATATGTACAATGTCTATACATCCACCGGAACAGTTACATTGTGCGGAATGGCTGATGACGTTTTAGCTGAAAAAACCGGAGAATATGAAGCTCAGGCAGTTCAATCTTATACATTTAATAACTATTATGCATATGATTTAAAAATAACTGATAGCGGCATCTTTGGAAAACATATAACAGGTTATTTGCAAAACAACACTAACCAAACGTCAAATATTGTAGTATTGTTTAGATTTTATGATAAAAATAATATACAAATAGGTTCAGAAAATCGTGTTATTGAAAATATTTCTCCGGGCAATACAGCAGAGTTATCAGTTTATGGCCCGTATGATACAGTAAAATTTGACATTGCAGATATTAGATTAATAAATGTCATGATTTATCAATAACCAATTCCTTAAAAGTACACCTTTAGAAACAGTGAAAATTTAATAAAAAGAACGCAAAAAAGCGTGTATAAAGGTTCAGATGCAGTATAGGGATATGTCCCTATACTCACCGAGG
>JBGVIT010000008.1:0-67274 GCA_045128915.1 Clostridia bacterium | reverse complement strand
GATCAATGACGTGAAACTGTTATTATAAGCATTCCAAAAATTCAGAAAACTTATAAATCATTGAGAAAATCCGCAAACTTGCGGATTTTTTCGTGTTTTTATGTCATTGAACTACGAATTTAACTCACCACTCGACGTACCTTCGTACGCCTTCGGGCAGGGTATTGTGCGGCTTAGACCGCACAATACTTCGTTTCATCCGTTCTGCACTATTTTTAACCATCCCCTTAGGATTGCGAGCTGACTTTATAAACAGCCCCATTTTTTATCTGAATACTGTATAATGGTCTATCAATTTTGTCCGAACATTTTTTTGGAGTATCATTTCAAATGCGTCTTTTGCTATTTCTTTTAGTGAATAGCCCACGGAATGGATTTTGATTTTATATTTATCAAGAATATCAATATTATCAAATCCCGCAATAGTTGCATTTTTTGCCTTGAAATAAACCTTAAGGGCATAGTAGTCCGTTGAGCAGATAATAAGAGTTTCGGGAGAGTAGCTTTCCGCTATATCCTCAATATCCGTAACAACTGAATAATCCCTGCCCTCTAAAGCCGCCATGAAGCCTTCGTAGCGAAGCCTCTGTGCATGGGCTGTTTCATAGTTTATAGCAGGAGAAAAATATATAATCTGCTCATAATCTTTTTGCAAAAGCTCTCCTGCAAACTCCTTCATTGCATTAAAATCATCTACACCTATATAGGCGGTTGAACCTATTCTGTTGCCCGTAGTGATAATGGGAATATGGAACAGCTTCAGATAGTTTTCAAATTCCTCGCCGCTGTTTACGGGGCATAGTATTATTCCGTCAACACCCATATTGTACAGGCTCCTGATACATTCAATCTCACGCTGCTTATCATAGTGACTGAGCATTATAGTAGTGGCGTAATTTGCTTCACACAGTATTTGCTCCACTTCTTCAATAAGCTTTGAAAAATACTCATTTTCCAGATTGAATACTATAATACCTATCCTGCCTTTTATTTTATCGGTGCTTTCACCAACACATGGACGATACCCGTACTCTTTTGCAACCTTTAGTATTTTCTCCTTTGTCTGCGGATTGATACCTGAACGGTTATTCAAGGCTCTGTCCACCGTTCCCGGTGATACATTGCAAATTGCGGCAAGCTCTGAAATACTTATTCTGATAGTTTTCAAAATTCAACCTCCATACTCTGATTTATAGCTGTTTCATCAAAGTATATTATACCATTTTTGAACGTAAAATCAATAGCTTGTCCGTCAATTTTTAAAGATGTTATATTCTCTGCAAAGCTTGCGCCAAAGGATTTCAATGACAAAGCTCCCTCTTTTACTGTAAGAACTGACTTACCTGCTGACTTTTCAAACACGCCCCACGCGCCCTCAAGACTCCATACGGTGCTGAATAAGTTTTCCTTAAGTCTGGGGTTAAAGCCTATGTGTCGGTTTGGCATATGAAAGCTGAAGCCTGAAAGTATTGGAATCATTGCATAGCTTGCCATAGCACGTGCATAGTTACTGCCACATTCAAACTCGTTCCAGGGGTTTCGCTTATCGCCTTTGAAGCGGTCACGTACAGCCTTTGTTACCTTAACACCCTCGTCAATCATGCCTCTTGAGCAAAGAATTCCTGCAAATGAGTATTCAAATCCCGTCATTGTTTCCTCACAGTACGGTATGGGGATTTTTGGCTTTTCAGCTCCGTCGGGATAGTCACAAATTACTGTTCCTGAATCGTCATAGAGTGAGAACAAACGCCAAGGATTTACAAAGCCGCGCATTGACTGTTTATAGTTATTATTCATCATACTGTCTAATGCTACTGAAAGCTGGTCGGCATCAAGCACATCTCCCAGACCGAGAATATCTGCATGCCATTGACCAAGCACCTGATCGATTGATGAACCGTCTGCAATCTGGTATTTTATCTGGTTTTGTTCGTCGTTCCAATATCTCTCGGCAGCATCAAACTTATCCACAACAGATTTGTCGGAAAGGTCAATTTGCTGTATGAAGTACTTTCCGTTAAAAAGATTACATCTGGTCCATTCAAAACCTTTTTGGAATATTTCCATGTACTCTTTTGCTTTATCTGCTTCTCCCAGAAATTCTGCCATTTCAGCCGCTGCTTTGAGCGCTGTGAGATACATACTCTGAAGCCATGATGACGGGCCAAACAGTTCCATGTCAAGAGTATGATGCTGACGTCCTTCAAGCACTCCGTCCTTATCAAAATCCCATTTGTCGTAGTTGTCAGGACTCCATGCATATTCAAGAGCTTTTTTGATGCTTTGCCAATTATTTTTGAGCCAATTTGTATCACCTGATATTTTCCATTCACGATAGCTCTTTATTACTGCGCCCATCTGTCCGTCAACACATGCTCTGTGGTCACTCATTTCTCTGCCCGGAGGCATCGTCATACGAAACGGCATTCTGCCGTCTGTATCAAGAGCGTACTTGAATTCAAGGTCTCTTATGGAACGTTCAAGGTCAGGGAAAAGAAAGCACATAGCATATGCATAGTTCCACACGTGCTGACAAGTTCCCTCACAGCAACCCTCATTTTCATGACATCCCTCAAAGCCGTAGAATGAACCGTCTTGCGTTCTAAGAACTGTTGCTGATTTGAGAATTGAGAGATTTGCAGCTGCCGCTTCTATTATTTCATCAGGCATTGTTGTTGAATAGAGGGCGTCTTTAAACATTTTTGTTCTTGTATAAAGACTATCCCAATTTTTTATAGCGTAAATGGCAGATTCCAAAGATGTATCATATACTGAGGCATAGTAGTTTTTCCAGCCTATATGCTCACCTTTATCATTTTTGTACTCACTCCAATAGTTATATACGTTTGGTATGTTCCATGATAGCACAAATCTTACTTTTTTTCTTTCACCTGCAGCTAACTGAAGCTCTGCGGCTATTGTACATGTATCATAGCCTCTTTTGATTTGGTCGTCTCCGGATTTGTTGGTCTGCAAGGGGTATGTTCTGTCCTTAAGGTCATAAACTGAGTTGAATTCATTCCAATAGGTTACCACCGAATCCATCCATGAGCCTCTGTACCAATAGGTTTGGGTGAAAACATCAGGGCTGTCTGTAACAACAGTCAGGTCTCCGTAGTTAAAATCTGATTCGTCAACCCCTGCATTCTTCATGGTTATCATGGCGCAGCCATCTTTTTGAGTTTTGATGTTATTTGATACAGCAAAGGGATTTCGGACTGAAAATGCAACCTGATACTTTATTGGCTGATTTTCTGTATTTGACACTTCTATCTCAAAAAAAGCTGCAGGAATACTTGAGTTTTCAGAGTCACCGGGTATAAATGGGTTAAATGCGGTCTGCTTTACAACGCCCGGAAAAGCCTCGTCTGTATAGGTGAGGTTTGCAAATGGGAACTCGCCGTCAAACTCCACATTTTTAAAATGAGTAAAGCCAAGCATACGCTGTTGATTAGGTCCGAAACCATAGCCTGAAAAACGGCTTTTCTGGTACTGACCTATATAGTCCTTTTGAATATCGCCGTTTAAAATATATGTAATGGGTTTATTGTCTTTTATAGCTTTGATTGCAAAATGGGTATTGCCGTTGAGGCTTCCTTTTGAAGGGCGATTGAAAATCTCCCAATCCATCAAGTCGCCATTGCCTGCAAGGCCTATACTTCCTGTTCCGATTCCACCTATGGGAAAGGATATTTCTCTGGTATATTCTGCTGTATATTTCATAATAACAACCTCCTATATGAGTCAGTTTATCATTATAACAAGACCGTGTCAACCCACACGGCACAAAAAAACCTCTCAAAGCATCTTGAGAGGTTTTTGTATGTTTAGTTATTATTCAGCATCTTCTGCGGGTGCTTCCTCAACGGGAGCTTCTTCTGCAACTTCAACTTCTTCTTCAACGAATTCAGCTACTGCTGCAGCCTTTTCTTCGTCTGTTGCTTCTGTTGAGTATGCGAGAACTTCGCCTTCTGCTGCTTCTTCTTCAGGCATGGGAACTGCTTCTTCAACAGGTCTGAGAGCTTCGAGAAGCGCTCTTATGCTGAGGCTGATTTTCTTTGTTTCCCAATTAATGTCTGTAATCTGAGCATCTACTACCTGACCGATTGAAAGAACATCTTCAGGCTTTTCAATTCTCTTTTCAGCTATCTGTGATACGTGGATAAGACCGTCAACTGTAGGCATAAGCTCTGCGAAAGCACCGAATGAAAGCATTCTTACAATCTTAACTGATACGATATCGCCGATTGAGTACTTGCTCTTAGCAATAGCCCAGGGATCGTCCTCTGTCTTTTTATAACCAAGAGAAATCTTCTTTGATTCTGCCTTAAGGTCCTTGATATATACTTCAACAACATCGCCAACGGCTACAACCTCTGACGGATGCTTGATTCTGCTCCATGAAAGCTCGCTGATGTGAACAAGACCGTCAACACCGCCGAGGTCAACAAACGCACCGAAGCTTGTAAGTGACTTAACTGTGCCCTGATATGTCTTGCCAACTTCAACATCTGCCCAGAAAGCATCTTCCTTTTCTTTTCTTGCAGCGTCCAGAAGAACTCTTACTGAACCTACAACGCGCTTTCTTCTATCATCAACCTCTGTAAGCTTCAGCTGAACCTGTGTGCCTACGAGAGTCTGGAGATCCTGTACGAATCTTTCGGAAGCTTGTCTTGCAGGGATAAATACCTGTGTATCAAGAGCGTGTGCAATCACTCCGCCTTTAACAGCCTTAATGATTTTGCCGTCCAATACTTCTCCATTTTCATATGCTTCCTTAACTTTGTTCCAGCTTTCCTGCTGTACAATCTTTTTGCGTGAAAGTACAACCTTTCCTTCGCTGTCATTTACACCGATAACATATACCTTAATATCATCACCGGGTTTAACCAGATCTGAAGTCTTTGCAGATGGATCGTCTGTCATCTGGTCAAGTGCTAACTGACCGTTATACTTGAATCCGCCAAGGTCAACAATAACCTCATTGTTTCTTACCTCTACAACTACACCTTCTACGATGTCACCGTTGTTGAGTGTTCTGCTTCCGTACTGTTCAAACAGCTCTGCAAAAGTTTCTTCTTTCTTCAGATTTTCTTCCATAGCTCTAACTACCTCCTCGATAATACGTCCGGGCGTCGACGCTCCCGCCGTAATACCTATCTTTTTATTATTTTTATTTATCTGCTGAGGAATATCCTCATATGTCTGAATATGGAAAGTACAAGGGCAAAGGCTCTTTGAAATCTCATAAAGCTTAGCCGTGTTGGAGCTTTCCATTCCGCCGACCACAAGCATAACGTCGCTGTCAGCAGCGAGCTGAGCTGCTTCCTCCTGACGTTTTGTTGTTGCATTGCATATTGTATCAAAAAATTGCACATCTTTGCAAGTTTTTTTTATAAATTGTACGATTTGAACAAATTTTTCTTTATTTATTGTCGTTTGTGCAACAACACAACATGGGCTGTTGACAAATTCCGACGGGACCTGAGTTTCGGTATCATAAAGGACTAAAGCCTCGTTATTACACCATCCGTTTATGCCTATTACCTCAGGATGATTTTTGTCGCCTACTATGATGATTTTAAAGCCTTCGTCATAGTGCTTTGAAACTATTTTATGGATTTTTTCTACAAAGGGACAAGTGAGATTTGTATATGACTTATTCCGGGCCTTTAACTGTTCATAAACAGCTTTGCCCACCCCATGAGTGCGGATTATGACCTTTGTGTTATCAGGAACCTGTTCTATACTATCATACCATTTGACACCTTTACTTTCAAGGTCATCAACCACCTGCTGATTATGAATAAGCTTTCCGAGAGTACAGATTTTTTCCCCTGACTCTACCGCTGCATACACCTCATCTACCGCGCGCTTTACTCCATAGCAAAACCCCGCTGTTTTGGCAAGCTTTACCATTTATCATCCCTCATTCCTTAGTGGGAGTCTTTGTGGCTGTGGGTGCCCCTGATGATGAGTCATCCTTAGCCGGAGCCTTCGTTGGTGCAGATGTTGCTTCAGGCTTCTTTGTAGGAGCCGGAGTCTTCTTTGCCTCGTCATTGGAAGCGGGTGCTTCTGTCTTTTGAGCTGCAGGCTTATTTGTAGGCGCTGAAGTCTTTACTGACGGCTTCTTTGTAGCCTGCACAGATGCACCGGAGGTTGTCTTATCTGATGTGCTTGGCTTTGAGCTGCCTTTTGAAACTCTATCTACCGTTATATTTTCTGCATCGTAGCCGAACTCAGTCTGAATCAGGTCTCTTGTTGCTTCTATATCACATACCCAATATGAAACTCCGTCAATGGTCTGAGATATACCCGGCAGAGAGAATGAAGCAAGGTTATCCGCTGAAAAGCCTGTAAGATGCTTTGAGTATTTTATTACGTCCTTTACGGAGAAGTTGGTTTTGATTGAGCCTGAAAGCTGCTTGAACATTGCAGGGATTTTGAGAATTAAGGTTGCATTTAGCTTCTGGTCTAAGAGAGCCTTTAAAAACTCCTGCTGAACACCTATTCTCTCCATATCGCCGTTGGCATATGTTCTTCTTACACCTTTTATGAGGTTACCTTTTCGGTATCTCAGCAAGTGAACACACTGCTCACCGTCAAGCTCCTGAAGTCCCGGTTTAAGATTAATGTGCAGGTCCTGAACGGGATCGTCATAAACCATTCCCACACCGTCGCCGTGAAGGTCGGGAACTTCAAAGGTTACAGGCCCTAAAAGGTCAATACATTCTTCAACTGCAGAGAACGGAAGCTCCACGTAGTAGTTGATAGGAATACCTGTAAGTCTTGTTACGGCTTCAACTGTTCCCTGAGCGCCCATAATGCCGCCGCCTGATGAGCTTATGGCATGAGCCGCATTTATTTTCTGGTATCTTGCGCCGATATGGATACGGGTATCACGTGGGATAGACAACAAACGTGCTGTTTTCGCTTCTGTGTCGTAAGAACCTATCATAATACAGTCGGTTCTGAGGCCGCCTTCATCTACGCCCATGAGCAGAACGTTTATCTTGCCGTCGGTAATTTCTACAGTCGCAATTTCTTCTGCGGTGAGTCCGTCCTCACCCGTATCCCAGAAACCGAACCCAAGAGCACCTAAAAGCCCTATTACAAGCACAGCCATACATATTCCCAACACCTGAAAATATCGTTTTATGTTTATTCTACCTTTCACAGTTTTTCCTCCATGTATAAATACAACGTATTGTGTTTTTTTCGTAAAAATAGCGTCTTTTTTTCGACATATATTGGTATTATACCATTAACATTTGCATACGTCAAGTATCTGTTTGATAGTTTTAATAATTTGTACATAATTCCAAAATACATAAATTTTTCTGCTCAGGTAATACTATGCTCAAAGGAGAGTTGATTTATGAATTGCAAATCAGGAAAACAAACGGTAAGATTTGAAAATCCACCATGCATCAGAGAATCTGCGTCCATAGGCGGATTCAAGGAAGGACATGGCCCCCTTGCAGAGTCTTTTGATGAAATACTAAAGGACGACACCTTCGGAACAAAAACATGGGAAGCTGCAGAAAGTAAAATTCAGCATCACACACTTGCGCTGGCACTTAACAAAGCAGGACTTCAGCCTGATGACATTGATTTTGTGCTTGCAGGCGACCTTATGAATCAATGCGTTGCCACACATTACGGAATCAGGGATTTTAATATTCCGTTTTTGGGAATGTACGGTGCTTGCTCTACCATGACGGAAAGCTTATCGGTTGCAGCTATGATTGTAAGCGGTGGATTTGCAAAAAACGTTGCTGCCATGACATCAAGCCATTTTTGCTCCGCAGAAAAGCAGTTCAGGTATCCCCTTGAGTACGGAGGTCAGAGAGCTCCGTCTGCACAATGGACCGTTACGGGCGGAGGCTGCTGTATCGTGTCAAGCGAGGGAAAAGGACCTAAGATAACTCATGCAACCATAGGCAAGATTGTAGATCTTGGGATAACGGACATTTCAAACATGGGCAGTGCTATGGCTCCTGCTGCCATTGATACCCTTAATACTTTGTTCAGCGATACGGGATATTCACCAAAGGATTTTGACGGAATATTTACAGGCGATCTTGGAACTATCGGCAGCGAGATACTTGTTGAAAAGCTTGGCGAAGACGGATATGATATAAGCTCTGTGCATAACGACTGCGGCGTGATGATTTTTGATATTAAAAAGCAGGACGTTCATAGCGGCGGAAGCGGCTGCGGATGCATGGGAAGCGTGCTTTGCGGTCATATATTAAAAAATATGCGGGAAAAGAAACAGCGGAGAATAATTGCTATGGCAACGGGTGCGCTGATGAATCCTACGGTGGTGCTTCAGGGCGAAAGCATACCGGGAATTGCGCATGCGGTAATAATTGAAAATCAGTAAAGGGGGAAATATAATGGACTATGTAAAAGCATTTTTGGTTGGCGGTATTATATGCGTTATAGGTCAGATACTTATAGATAAAACAAAGCTGACACCTGCAAGAATACTTGTAACGTTTGTAATGGCAGGGGCTTTTCTGCAGCTGTTCGGGTTATACAAGCCGTTGGTGGATTTTGCGGGATGCGGTGCTACGGTACCTCTTTGCGGCTTTGGATACAACCTTTGCAAAGGTGCTAAAGAGGCTGTGGAAAGCAGCGGATTTCTGGGCATATTTACAGGCGGAATAACAGCAGGGGCCGGCGGAATCTGCGCGGCTTTGTTGTTTGGTTTTCTTGCATCTGTGATATTCAAACCCAAATCTAAAAGCTAAAAAAACAGCTGTTGCCAATGGCAACAGCTGTTTTTTATAGTGGATTGATTATTGATATTGCTGTATTATCCTCTGAATAAAGCATCTTGAAGCGACGGCAGACGTCTTCGTATGTTACCTTGTTATACACATTTTCATAGTTTGTGTATATGGCATCTGCCATGTAAAGATTTAAGAATGCATGGGAAAATTCCTCTACATCGTTATAGCTTTTTATATAATCGCCCCATATGACCTTTTTAGTTCTCTCTACCTCGTCACGTGAAAGACCTTTTTCCATAAGGTCTTTGATATATGCCATGATTTTTTCATATACGGCATCAGGATTCATAGACTCACCTTCAACCATTACATGAGCGTAATCAGGCTGAGCTGTGTAGTCGGAAGAGAAGCTGTCATTTATAAGACCTTCTGCGAACAGACTTTCAAAAAGCTCACTTCCTTTTGAGAAAAGTATTTTATTGATTATTGAAACCTCAACGTACTTTCTTAAAAGGTCATCTCCCGAATAGCCGTTATCGGTGTCCTTAAAGCCTATCATAAAAAGAGGCATTGCAACGCTTAAGCTTTGCTCTACTCTTTTTTGGCATATGGTTTCAGGCTCTTTTGGATAAATTCTTCTGATTTCTTCCTTGAAAGGCTCGTTGGTTTTTAAGCCGCTGTCGATGATGCTTTCTATCTCATTAACATCAAAGTCACCCGTTACGAAAATCATCATGTTTGAAAGATTATAGAATGTGTTATAGCACTTATAAAGAAGCTCATGGGTAATATGGCTTATGCTTTCGACTGTTCCTGCTATATCCTTTCTTACGGGATGATTGTGGTACAGAGCGCCAAGGAGATTGAAAAATACTCTCCATGGCCCGTTATCATCATACATTTTTATTTCCTGACCGATTATCCCCTGCTCCTTTGAAACACTTTGCTCGGTAAAGTACGGACTTTGCACGTAGTCTAAAAGAACTTTGAGATTTTCTTCAAAATTCTCTGTGGCGCTGAAAAGATATGCTGTTGTGTTGAAAGAAGTGAAAGCATTGGCGTTTCCTCCAAGTGCTGAGAACTTGTCAAAAACATTACTGCCGTCAGGCTGGTCGAACATTTTATGCTCAAGATAATGAGCTATTCCGTCCGGAACTTCTGTTGGCTCTGAATCGCCGGGGATTACAAAATGGCTGTCAACGGAGCCGTATTTTGTTCCGAATATAGCGTAGCCTGCGGAGTAATCGGCTCTTGGCATAATATAAATATCAAGACCTGATGAATGCTTTTTGTAGTATAGTGTTTCGCCTGTTACATTGCTTTTGATTTCCTGCATTATGCCTTGCCTCCTTTTAGAAAATATACGGTGCAAAGACGTATGTTCTGCGCCGCGCGTACTGCATCTTCTATCGTGACCGCCTTAATTTTTCGGATGCACTCTTCAAGACTTACTCCCGTTTTGAGAATTTTTTCTGAAAGACGGAAGCTCTGCATTGCAAATTGGTCGTCGAAGCATGATGTGAGAGAGTTGACGATTGCATTGATACTCGACACGTACTCAAGCTCTGAAATATCACCCTCCTGAACCTTTTTCAGCTGGTTCAGTATTTCGTCATACGCTTTTTGGTAGTTTTCAAACTCTATACCTGCATTTACAACAAGGTATGTTTTATATCTGTCCATTGATGAAGACGCATAGTAGCAAAGACTTAGCTTTTCTCTTACGTTATTGAAAAGCTTTGAATGTGCGCCGCCGCCAAATATGCTGTTTGCAACCATGAGCGCATAGTAATCATCGCCTACACCGTCTATACCGGTAGTAAAGCCCATAGAAAGCTTGCCCTGAGTTACGTCCATGACCTCTTCAACATATTCCACAGGTCCGTCTTTTTGTAAAATCCCCTCAAGCTTTACTTCGCCCCCAAGAAAATCGCCGCTTGGCAACACTTCTTTTATGATTGATGCCGCCTTTTCCTCGTCACATTCTCCTGATATGAATATATCTATTTTTGAGTTATATATTATGTGGCGGTAATAATCGTAAAGCTCCTTTGCATCAATCAGGTTTACATCCTCTGCTGTGCCGTAGGAGTGGACTGCAAAGTCTGTACCCTTGCAAAGCTCCTCAACACATCTTTGTGATGCATAGGTGCGCTTATCGTTTTTAAGGCTTTCGATACGCTCTATAAGATTTTTCTTTTCCTGAACAACGTATTCTTCCATAAATCCGCCATTTTCCGTTACGGGATTGAACACAACGGACATGAGAAGCTTTATCATTTTTTCAAAAAGAGGCTCTTTTTCGGGAGAGTATTTTTCAGTTATTGCTTCAATGGAAAAATACATTACCTGATCTTCGCCCTTTTTGAAGCAGCCGCCTCTTAAATCGCCGCCGTAGAGGTTATCAAGATACTTTTCAATTTCGGCTCTTGTTTTGCAAAGCTCACAGCCTCTTTTTAAAATTCGGGGTAAAATGGCATTCTTTGATGCATTTTCCTTCGTCAACTGTCGGTGGATAAATATTCCCACAGTAGAGGTTTTAAGTTTTTTCATAGGTATATATTCAAGACTGATGCTCCGATTTATTTCCATACTGTTTCATTCCTTTCGCATAAGTGGTTTAATTTTACACCAAAATATGGTTGGTGTCAAGTTTTAACCCACATATTCTTCGATTTCGCGGAGACTCATTCCACGATGAAGCGCAAGATTGATGCCTCCCGATACAGTTTTTGCACAGCGTTCTATTATGGTATCAATATCTCTCGGAGTTACCACAAGAGGCTCAATTTCTTTTTTTGTGCTGTCGTCCAGAAATGTCATGGCATCTACAACTGTGGGAACGCCTATGGCTATTACGGGAATACCAAGCTCCTTTTGGGATATGGAGCTTCTGTTGTTACCAACACCTGCTCCCGGCTGAATTCCTGCGTCGGAGAGCTGAACGGTTATACCTATTCTTGAAAAATCCGCTGCCGCAAGAGCATCTACCACTATTATAAGGTCAGGCTTAAGGTCACCTGCTATACTTTTTATAACATCGGCTGTTTCCATGCCCGTTGTTCCCATAACGCCGGGAGCTATGGCGCATACGGAGCTTACCTCGTCACCGAAAATTTCAGGAGCATGGCGTTTCATATGATGTGTTACCATTATCTCCGAAACTGTCTTTGTGCCAAGGCTGTCGGGGGTTATGCCCTCGTTTCCAAGTCCCACCACAAGGGTGAGAGTTTTACTTTCGATACAACACAGCTTGCCTATTTCCTCCGCCAGCATATGACAAGCACTTTCATAAGCTGTTGTTGAATACTTTATATGCGGAATCTCTATGGTTATATACTTACCTATTGCCTTGCCCAATGCATCGCTGCCTTTTTGATTTAAAACTTCGACCGTTGTAACACTAAGCTCGTCCCTGTTTTCCGTATATGCTTTCACGCCGTCTATTTCCTCTGCTTTGCCCTTGGAAAGCTCCCTTGCTTCAACTGCCAGGTCTGTTCTGTAATACATAAAAATCCTCCGTTTTTATATGTAATATTCCCACATAAGCGAAATTTATAAACAACATAATCTAAATTGACAAATACAGGAATATATGTTATAGTGTTTTCATGAACTAAAAGGAGAAATTTATAAATGAAAAAAATATTTTGTGCTACTGTGTTTTTATTATCAATTTTGCACAATATTGATGTTTTTGCTGAATATGCCACAGATGAGCCTATGACAGCCTATATGATCATGTCACTTACCCCTGTCATTTTAATTGCCATAATATTTATAAGCATAATTTTGCTTATCAAAAAAAGAGAAAAACATCCAAAGACCTCAGGCAGAAACCCTCTGCGTATAGAATTTGAAAACACTTGTACAAAATACGAAAGAGGCACATTGTTTTTGAAATTATATGTAATCTACTTTTTAATGCTTCATATGATACAAAGTGTATTAATGATTATTGGTTACATAATAAACGAGTCGGGAGACTCTATGCCTGTGATTATTATAGGTATTTTATTTCAATTAATTGCATTTTTTTGTGCATATCAAGTTCGTAAAAATGCTATGATGCTGAATAAGAGGGGCTATAAATTTCTTATAGCTTACTATTGTGTAATGAATCTTTTGAATACCATAGGAAAAGATTTTATATCAATAATTTTGCATATTGTTATTCTTATATTAGTTTATATTTATATGAAAAAAAGAGCTTCTCTGTTTAATGGAGAAAAAAACAAATACAAGGATGTGAACACAATTAATGAGTAAAAAACCTGAAATCGAAGAATTTAAAAAAGCATGTGATAAATACGACAAAGGAACAAATCTCCTGAAGTTTATTGTGATTTACTATTTACCTTTCTTCATCATATGTACAGTACTGATGTCAGGATACTTTTTTAATAACGCAAATAAATATTCAAAACAAGAGTTAATCATTCTGTTCGCATTTCAATTCATATTCGTATGCTTTCTAATAATTACACGTAAAGCTGTGATACATCTCACAAAAAAAGGATATTATTATCTGTTTTTAGCCATAGGCGGCGTATGCGTACAAGGTGTTTTAGTTGAGGGATTACAGACCATACCGATTGCTATAATGCTATTTTGTGGTTTTATCCTTTATTTATCTCCAAGAGAATTTTTATTTAATAGTAAAAAATAAACACCCAAAAACACTTGTAAATATTCAAAACCTATGATATACTTAAAAAAATCACACCAATGAAAGGATTTTATTATGGAAAGAGAAAAATTTTCTTCACGACTTGGATTTCTTTTAATTTCAGCCGGCTGTGCTATTGGGCTTGGTAATGTTTGGAGATTCCCTTATATCACCGGAAAGTACGGCGGCGCGGCATTTGTGCTTATGTACCTTGCATTTCTTGTGCTGTTTGGCTTGCCTATTATGATAATGGAATTGGCAGTAGGCAGAGCAAGCCAGCAGGGCTGTGCTACCGCATTTGACAAATTGGAGCCTAAGGGTTCTAAGTTCCACTTGCATAAGTATTCGTCAATCATAGGCAACTATTTGCTTATGATGTTCTATACGTCTGTTGCAGGCTGGATGCTTATTTACTGCAAAAAAATGTTATTCGGTGAGTTCCCGCCCGGAATATCAGGCGAACAAATTGGCGCAACCTTTGGTAATATGATGGCGGACCCCGTTCAAATGACCATCGCTATGGTGATTATAGTAGTTGCATGCCTTATAGTTTGCGGGTTCGGTATTCAAAAGGGCGTTGAAAAGGTTACAAAGCCTATGATGCTTCTTTTGTTTGCTATCATGATTATTCTTGCTGTTAACTCACTATTAACTGCAGGTGCAACTGAAGGACTTAAGTTCTACCTCTACCCTGACTTTTCAAAGCTTACGGAATACGGCCTGCAAAACGCAATATTTGATGCTATGGGCCAGGCGTTCTTTACATTGAGCATAGGCATAGGCTCAATAGGAATTTTTGGAAGCTATATTGACAAAAAACATTCCCTTGCAGGAGAAGCTCTCAGAATTACTGTACTTGATACATCTGTTGCTTTGCTTAGCGGATTGATTATTTTCCCCGCTTGCTTTACCTACAACATTCAGCCTGACGGCGGACCGAACCTTATATTTGTAACACTTCCAAACGTATTCAGCAATATGCCCGGCGGAAGAATCTGGGGAAGCTTGTTCTTTATATTCCTTTTGTTTGCGGCTTTATCAACTGTTATTGCTGTATTTGAAAACATCATTTCCTGGTGGGTTGATATGGGAATATGGAAAAGAAAGAAAGCAGTTGCAATCAACATAGTTGCAATTATTATTCTTTCAATGCCGTGTATTCTTGGTTTTAACGTGCTTTCAAACATTCAGCCATTGGGTGCAGGAAGCACTATTATGGATATTGAGGACTTTATATTAAGCAACAATCTGCTCCCTCTCGGCTCACTTGTATATGTTCTTTTCTGTACAACAAAATGGGGTTGGGGATGGGATAATTTCCTTGAAGAAGCCAACACAGGAAAAGGTCTTAAGCTTGCAAAGGGGCTTAGAATATATGTGACATATATACTTCCCATTATTCTTCTGGTAGTATTCGTTCAGGGTTATATAGCTAAATTCTTCTAAGAATACTTAAACAGTTTAATGACATAAATACACAAAAAATATATGCACCCCAAAAATCAGACACTTTTGGAGGTGCATATTTTAATGTCATTGAACGGTCTGTGCATTTTTGAACATTTCCTTTTTATATTATTATGGGACGGGATTGACTTTACAAACAGCTCTTTAATTTTTGTCAACTTTCTACAAAGTAACATGTTGAATTTCGTGTATATTTTTTTGAAAAAAAGGGTTGTTTTCCCAAAATGGTTGTGGTATAGTAAACCCGAATTGAAACAACATATGATTTAAAGAGGAGGTAATATTTATGAGCTCTTTAAAATGGTTGTGGAGTTATTTAAAAAATTATAGTACCAGGATATTTGTCGCCATAATTCTTCTTTTGGTGTATATTATCCTTACTTTTGCTTATCCAATACTTGTAGGACGTTTTGTTGATGATGTAATCATGAACAATGAATTGCGTCTGTTATTTTTTTACGTTTTTTTGATTCTTGCACTCACTTGTGTTCAGGAAATCATAAAATACATCCGTCAGTATATGACAGACAGCATCTCTCAGGACGTAATTATATCTGTACAAAATAAACTTTTTCAAAAGCTTCATACCTTAGACTGCTATTTTTATGAAAAGCATCGGGTGGGCGAACTAATGAGCCGTCTGACCTCAGACACAGACGCCATACGTAATATGATATCTTCAACCGCTTCGGAATTTTTATATCAGATTGCTTGTATTTTAATTGGGTTTGTAGTACTGTTTTCCATAAATGTCCCCACAACAATATGCTTATTTTCTATACTTCCTTTTTTACTGTGTGCAGCACTTGCCTTTTCAAAACACGCTAAAGCTGCGCTTGTTGACCGCCGAAATGCAAACGCCACTCTTAATTCTGTCACAAGAGAAAACATTGAGGGCATACGCGTTGTAAAAGCTTATGCAAAAGAAGATTTTGAAATATCAAAATTTGAAAAGAGTAACGAAGCCTTTAGAAAATCATATATGAAATACATATATGCATGGTGTAAATATAATCCCTTTATAAGCTTTTTCAAGAATATGACAATAGTTATATTTATACTTGCAGGAGGGTATTTTGTAATCAAAGATATTATAACAATCGGACAATTTACAACCATAAACGGTTGCTTATGGTATATAACGACGCCTATGGAAAAACTCGGCTCAATAATCAACCAATATCAGCAGTTTACAACAAGTTGCATCAAAATCATAGACTTAGAAAATCAAACATCCCGCATTAAAAACGAAAATGTAAAAAAGAAAGATACGGGTATAACCGGAAAAATAGAGTTCAGAAATGTAACCTTTTCCTACGACAGTACCAGAGCTGTTAAAAATCTTAATTTCAGCGTCGAACCCGGTCAAACTCTTGCCATAATCGGACCTACCGGCTCCGGCAAAACAACCATATTAAACCTTCTGTCAAGATTTTATGATACAGATTATGGCACAGTATATATAGATGATATAAATGTAAAAAATATAGACCTTAAAACTCTTAGAAAAAACATCACCAGCGCAATGCAAGATGTATTTCTCTTCTCCGACACTATAAAAAATAATATTGCATACGGCACTCCAAGCTGCACTATGGAAGATATAATAAGGGTATCAAAGCTTGCCAATGCACACGATTTTATAATGACCACAGAATACGGCTATAATACTGTTATAGGCGAACGAGGTGCAGGGCTTTCCGGAGGTCAAAGGCAAAGAATCTCCCTTGCAAGAGCTTTGCTTAAAAACCCTTCCATTCTTGTTCTTGACGATACCACCTCTGCTCTTGATACTGAAACAGAATTCTTTATACAGGAAAATCTCAAAAATACACATACAACAAAAATCATTATTGCACATAGAATTTCGTCTGTCAAAAACGCAGACCTGATACTTGTATTAAATCACGGCAGAATGATTGAATGGGGTAATCACGAAACCCTCATAAAACAAAACGGATATTACAAAAATGTATTTGAACATCAGTTCGGCGATTTCAACTACCTCAAAGCATCACATATCAGCCATCCGGGTGAAATGGATTTTTCAAAGATAGGAGGTATGAATAATGGCAAAAAACACATATAACCAAGATGAAGAGCTAAAACAAAAAATATCCATAGATAGTCTTAAAAAAGTAATCAAGTACTTTAAAGGTTATAAAAGCACCATTGCTCTGGCATTAACGCTGATGCTGTGTATAGCTTTTATAAACTTATTACCTCCTTATTTTATGAGCATTGTGATAGACAAATGTTTACCTGAAAAAAATTTTATACTGCTTACAGCTCTTGTATTTATTCTTATAGTTGCTTTCTGGATTGTGCGCATACTTGACAAGAAAAGAGCATGGCACATCAATGATATGGCAGGTGAAATAATAAAGCAAATACGTCAGGACCTTTTTTCTCACATGCAGCGTTTACCATTATCGTATTTTGATTCTAAACCACATGGTAAAATTCTTGTACGGGTGGTAAATTATTTTCATCAGATAACCAATTTGCTTGCCAATGGTATATTTGATATTATCACAAATATATTTAAAATGGTTATAATACTGTTTTTCATGATGGCAATGGATTTAAAATTTACACTTGTATGCATTGTTGTATTACCTGTATTTGTATGTCTTTTAATAATAATACGTTCAAAACATTCAAAAGCTTGGGAGTCTTATTCTTCAAAACAAAGTAATCTCAACGCATATCTTCAGGAAAGTATTGCGGGAATGAAAATCACACAAGCTTTTGCTCGTGAAAAAACAAATGAACAAATATTCAGCCGTCTGTGCAATGAAAATAAAAAATCATTTATGAGGGCAAAAGCTTTTGAGCTTGCAATACCTATGATGATTACACTACTCTCAGTAGGTACTGTAATGGCAGTATATACATTGGGAGTTGACAGAATAAACTCCGGTAATATAACCATTGGTATGCTCCTTGCATTTGTTGCATATGTGAAAGAGTTCTGGCAACCGGTAATATCGCTTACTTATGTATATAATGAACTTGTAACCGGAAGCGTTTATTTTGAGCGTATATTTGAAATGATGGATGAACCGTTAGTTATTGAAGATGCAGCTGATGCCACAGATATAGGTGAAACAAAAGGCGATGTGGAATTCAAAAACGTAACTTTTGCCTATGAAGACGAGGCATCAAATATTCTTCAAAACGTATCATTTCATGTATCAAAAGGTCAGTCGGTAGCACTTGTTGGGCCAACCGGAGCCGGAAAATCCACTATAATCAATCTGCTTGCAAGATTTTATGATATAAATGGCGGCAAAATTCTTATAGACGGGAAAGACATTTCACAAGTTACACAAAAATCTCTGAGAGAACAAATGAGTATCATGTTACAAGACAACTTCTTATTTTCCGGCACTATTATGGATAATATCCGTTACTCCAATCCTCATGCCACAGACGAAGAAGTTATAAATGCCTCCAAGACTGTATGTGCCCATGAATTTATAATGGAGTTTGATGATAAATACAATACATTTATAAATGAAGGAGGAGGTTCTTTATCCGCCGGACAAAAACAGCTTATATCTTTTGCCAGAGCGCTGCTTGCAAACCCAAAAATTCTTATCCTTGACGAAGCTACTTCAAGCATAGACACGGAAACGGAGATAGCTTTGCAAAAAGGTCTTAACCGTTTGCTTGAGGGCAGAACATCATTTATAGTAGCACACAGATTATCAACTATAAAAAATTGTGATACTATAATGTATATTGACAATAAAAACATAGCTGAATACGGCACTCACGAAGAACTAATGAAAAAACAAGGTAAATACTATGACTTATATATGGCTCAATTCAAGTTTTTGGAGAGTGTGTAAAAAAAGCAGGATTTCCTGCTTTTTTTGTTGAGTTTAGTCTTATTGTTGTCAATAAACGACAGCGTGTTTTGACAGCATATGCACGTGGTATGTGGTACAATAGAAAAAAACTGCGGAAATTGAAAGGAACGATATGCCAAATGCCACAGCTGCAAAATATACATATGCCCGAGCAAAAAATACTCAGAAAACCCACACTGTCCGATTCGGTGCCATGCGCGCTTTTATTTCTTGCATCAAGATGCTCGCTTATGGGAATAAGCCCATTTGCAACAGCTATGTTCGCATCGAGCTTTGACCTGAGAATAGGGCTTTTGGGAATAGGGGCGGCAATTCTTGGACTTGCTTCTTCGGGAGTTGCCGTTGACGGAATAAAATACATAAGCGCAATGCTTCTTTTCTGGCTATATACAGCGCTTAAGGCTGATTACAAAGAAAAAACCATTTTGTCTGCTACCGTATGCGCCGGATTTTTAATGCTTTGCGGCATTATAACCCTTGCATATACGGGCGCCGATTTATACAGCCTTATACTTCTTACGGCGGAGAGCATTGTATGCGCATTTTTTTATGTTATATTTGAAAAGGCGTCAATGCTACTTACATATTCACGAAAATCCCCAACAGAGCAGGAGCTGATTTCGGGAGCTGTTTGCACAGGAATATTCATATCAGGTCTTGCGGGAATTACGCTTGTTCCGGGACTTGAGCTTTCTACAATAATGAGTGCCTATGCTATAATGGCTATTGCCATGCATATGCCTTTGGCAGTTGCAGGAAGCTGCGGCGTTGCGGCAGGACTTATATGCAGTATGAACAGCGTTCATGCAGTAACGCTCATGGGAATGTACGGAATATCTGCCATGTTTGCCAATATGCTAAGGAGCTTCGGCAAATACGGAGTTGCATTAGGGTTTGTGGGCGGAGCAGCTGTTATTACACTTTTTGTAGGCAACAGCATAAGCATTTCTGCCATAGAAATTGTTGCTGCATCAATATTCTTTATTATAACTCCAAACAGATTCCATAAATCTATCGGCATATTTATAAGCCGCGCAGCAGGGGCTTCAGAAGTATGCCCTGAAACGAAAATAAGAGAGTATCTTGCCCACCGCCTTTCAGGTGCAAGCCATGCTTTTTCCAAGCTTGCAGGTGTATATAGAGGAGCAACACAAAAAAGGCTCAACTTATATAACAGAGACATATGCACAGTTCTTGATAACACCATAAACAGAGTTTGCAAAACCTGTCCTTATAACGGAGGATGTATTCATTCGGAAACCACAAATACTTACAGAATCATGTTTTCACTTCTTGAGATTATAGAAAGAAACGGATTTTGTAATACTGTAAACGCACCGGGAGAGTTCATGGCGCTTTGCAAGAAACAAGAGCTGTTTTTGTCGGAGCTTGCTCATTCATATGAATTGTTCAAAAGGGATTCCATAAAACAAGGAGAATTTATAAACAACCGTGATTTATTATTGAAGCAGTACGAGGAAATCGCAGAGATGCTGGCTCAATTTCATGACGAGATTTCTTCAGGGTTCAGGCTATTGCCTGATATGGAAGAAAAAATCTCCGCAGAATTGAAGAAAAGCGGCATATCGCCCAGAGATATACGCGTCTTTGAAAACGGAGCAGGAGAAACGGAAGTGTTTATAGGATTTAACGGCGGAGCAGACAGAAACGCCGTTGCAGAAAAAATTTCCATAGCTGTGGGAATGGATATGGAATACAGAAACAATATAAGCGGCGGACTTATGAGATTTTGTCCGTGTGCAAGATTTGATATTGAGTTTGGTATGATGCAGCTTGCAAAAGAAAATCAGATTGTGTCAGGCGACAGCATTACCAACTTCCGATACGGAAATGACAAATATTATGTTATCGTATGCGACGGCATGGGAAGCGGCTCGGATGCAGGGAAGGAAAGCCGCATAACAATCCGCCTTTTAGAAGAGCTTTTGCGAGACGGTTTTTCTGCCAAAACTGCAATAGAAATGGTGAACTCATCACTTGCAATGGGTATTGAAAAGGAATTTTTCAGCTCAGTTGACTTATTATGCGTAAATCTTATGACAGGCGCGGCTGAGTTTTATAAAATCGGCAGCTGTAAAAGCTTTATAAAACACGGAAACAGTATTGATACTGTTTTTGCACCGTCGCTTCCTGCGGGGATTTTGCCTGAAGTACATATATCATGTATAAGCAAGCGTCTGGAGCCGGAGGATATTATTATAATGATGACTGACGGCGCAGAGGGTAACTGCTTCGGTTATCTGTCAGGAGAACGTGTAAAAAAGGTAATTGACAGCGACGATAACAGTATGGACGATCTGGCAGCTGCCATAATAAATGCATCAAAAATAAAGGGCATAAAAAAAGTCCGCGACGATATTACGGTGGCGGCTATAAAAATTACTGATAACATGTAATAAAATAACACAGACTTCTGTCTGTGTTATTTTATTACACTATCTAATTTATCTATCTCCTGAGGTGTGATTTGTCTTATTCGTTTATAAAGAAAAATTTCATCTCCTGAATTAAGAACAAATTTTATGTCCTGCTTTTCATATGCCTCTCCTATTCCCTCACCGTTTATTATAAGGTTATAGGGAACGGATATTACCTCCTGCTCCTCAGGGGAAAGATGAAGCTGAAGCTTTGAGGGAACAAGCACATAATCACATTCAAAAAGACTTGTCATAAGTCCGTCACGGTTATCCACATCACTTATGGGCAGATAATATGACTGCCTTTCAATTTTTGATTTACGAGGCGCTGAAAGTGATACCTCCGCATTGAGCAGAGTATGATAATTCATTTCAAGTGACGATGCAAGAAAGCAGACAGTTTCTCCCTTTTCGCCTATCTGGTTATCCATAAACTCACATATGGGAAGAAAGCTTTCTGCATTTTCGTCCATTGGGGGATATGCAGAAAAAGACGGCAATGATGAAACGGATTTTATTTCGCCTATGGACTTTGGCTGATGTCTTGGGATAAATGTAACAAAAGACTGCAGCACCATAAATACACATACTGCCGCAAACATATACTTATTGTTTTTTGCGTGAGACACAAAGGATATCACAGCTATCAGGAAAAACGGTATATACAGGGCAAGGTGCTGTTGACCGTGAGTCTGGATATGCACAAACAGCACAAAGCATATTATGGACTGAAGAAGCATAAAGGCTTCAGGAGTCATTTTTTTATTTTTAAGCTGAACGGTTACTCCCCATACTGCCAACAAGGCAGGTAGTAAGCTTCCGTAATACCTTGTGAAAATCTTAAGGTCGGTTATAATTCCCATAGCATATGCGCTGTACATATTACTGTAATCTGCCATAAGCTTTCCGCTTACAAAAGTTTGTGCAAAGAACAAAAGCACAAAAGCAAAAGACAAAAGCTGAATTATACTGCCTTTGATTTTTTTGTTCCAAAATCCGAAAGCAAAGGATGATATAATAAAGCTCAATGCATAGAACGAATACCACCGCCGCATAAGCACACATACGGCAAGGCAGATGCCTGACAAAACGGGCATATTATCATTATCGCCCCATATGAAAATTATTGCTGCAAGCAAGGCAAAAAACGTACCGCCTATGTCAATAAATCCTGCATTTGCTGCAAATATTATGTATGGCAATGCGAAAATTGCAAGAACTGCCGCTGTGCCGCTTTTAAAAAAGCGCTTGGAAAATGCATAAACCAAAACTGTAAGCGGCAGAACATAACAGTTTATTATAGATAATACAAATACAAGCCTTGACTTGCCGAAAAGCTTACAGAATATGCTGGCAGGAATTGATATTATATAGTTATAGTCAGTAGTAAAGACGGACTCATATACCGCCTTAAAATATTCCATGGAGGGAAAAATACTGTTAAGACTGTGAACCGAAATAAAGTATCCTGCATTATCCCAAACAAATATTTTCTTCATAAAAAGACAGTATAATACTGCCTGAATATTCAAAATCAATGCCGCCAAAATCACGAAAAGCCAATCCTTTTTCTGCGGCTTATGGTTTATGAGCCTTTTTAAAAGCTCATCTGCGCCTTTCATAAACATAAGCACAAAAAAGCCAAGAAGCAATCCGCCACCGATTATTACAATAAAGCTACGAAACGCTGCGCCGTTTTGTACTATGCCCTTATATCTTATGCTCACAAGAACAGACAATAAGTAAATCAGTATAGCAGGGCCGGTCAATCCGTATGCATGACGCTCCAAAAATTTGTATATGGAGTTTCTGAAAACAAATGCGCCCATTGCTGCTGCGGCTATTATTACCAAAGACGGTACATAGCCCATACTGATGCCTGAAATCTCCATTAAAAAAGAGGTCAGGCGCGAAACGAGAAACAAGCATATCGGTATTATAAAAACCGGAATTGCCATTGTTTTCTTCATAGCCTTGACCTCCATTATCAATCTTTTATTGAGTCGAGAACCGTATTGTAGCCTCCTGCTCCGTACATAAGGCATCTGTTTACGCGGGAAATGGTTGCTGTTGACGCTCCGGTTGCATTTACTATTTCCGCAAAGGTTTTCTTCTGCCTCAGAAGCTTCGCAACTTCAAGGCGCTGAGCCATTGACTGCACTTCCTTAATGGTGCATATGTCATCAAAAAACTTGCTGCACTCATCAATGTTTTTAAGGGAAAGAATGGCTTCAAAAAGTCTTTTTGTATCTTCTTTTTTTACAGTCATATTTATCACCTTTCAATAAGCTTGTTAAGAAAAGCTTTGGTTCTGTCGTTCTGAGGATTCTGGATTACCTGCTGGGGCGTTCCTTCCTCTACTACCACACCGCCGTCCATGAATATAATCCGGTCGGACACGTGCTCTGCAAATTCTATTTCATGAGTTACAATAACCATTGTAATGTTCTGGGTAGAAAGGTCTTTTATTACCTTTAAGATTTCTCCCGTAAGCTCCGGATCAAGAGCCGAGGTAGGCTCGTCAAAGAACAGAATTTTAGGCTTCATTGCAAGCGCTCTTGCAATGGAAACTCTCTGCTGCTGACCGCCTGACAACTCGCAGGGATAGCTTGCAAGCTTCTCTCTGAGTCCTACTCGGGTAAGAAGTGCTACGGCTTCTTGTTTTATTTGTTCGTGGATTTCGTGACGGTGCTCCTTATAGTCCGGTCTTTCCTTTGCTATAAGCATTGGTGCAAGAGTTACATTTTCAAGCACGCTGTATTGCGGGAAAAGGTTGAAGGACTGAAAAACCAAGCCGAAATTAAGCTGATTTTTGCGGATTGCTTTTGGGCTGAGCTTTTCCTTGTTAGCAGCATCGAATATTACTTCACCATCTACAAGAATCTGACCTTTGTCAGCTTTTTCAAGAAAATTTATACATCTTAGCAATGTGGTTTTACCGCTTCCGGAAGAGCCGATTACTGACACTACCTCTCCCTGATTCATGGAAAAGTTTATGCCTTTGAGAACCTGAAAACTTCCAAAGTTTTTATATAAATCTTTTACTTCTAAAATAGACAATTCTCTTCAACCTCCATATCAGCTTCTGAAATAGCTGAGCTTCTTTTCGATATATCCGAAAAGAATAGTCAGCACACCGCAGAATATAAGGTAGAAAACTGCCGTATAGAACAGCGGCCACAACAATCCGTCACTTTTGATAAACTTCTGTGCATTCCATATGATTTCATAAACCATTATAATTCTTGCAAGAGAAGTGTCCTTTACAAGAGTTATAATTTCATTACTCATAGGTGGTACAATTCTTTTGATAACCTGCAGAAGCACTACCTTGAAAAACACCTGTACCTTTGTCATTCCAAGCACCTGACCTGCCTCGTACTGTCCTCTGGAAATGCTTTCTATTCCGCCTCTGTAAATTTCGGAAAAATAACATGCATAGTTTATTACAAATGCAAGTATCACCGCAAAGAAGCGTTCAGGGACAGTCCACGTTGCAATCCAACCGATGACAGAATTCACGCTGCCTGAGGATATGGCACGTTCAGCCATGTTGCCAAGAAGACCGGGACCGTAATATATAACTATAAGCTGAAGCATAAGAGGTGTTCCTCTTATAATCCATATAAATCCTCTTATAAACCATTTGAGCGGTTTTAGCTTGCTCATAGAACCAAAGCTTATTATAAGGCCCAGGGGTAGAGCAAACAAAAGCGTCAAAGCAAATATTTTAAGAGTTGTTCCAAACCCCTGCAATAAGCTGAGGTTTACCTCTGCAAAAGATACCATATATACCTCTCCTAAAAGTCGCACAAAGGGGCTGTCGCTATTGCAACAGTCCCTTTATAAAGCATTATATCCGTAAATTATTCAGCAAGTGTAAGGCTGTACTTCTTAGCAAGTTCAGGAAGTGTTCCGTCGCTTGTAAGCTCATCCATGATTGCATTAACCTTTGCTGTGATGTCTGAATCTTTTCTGAATGCAATACCGTATTCTTCTGTTGTAAGCTCAAGTGCGCTATCGAGTGTTGCATAGCTTGTTCCTTCGCCTGTCATAGCGTTAGCCATTGTGATGTCGATTACACATGCATCTGCTGAACCGCTCATAACTTCAAGAAGTGCATCAGTCTGAGCTGCAACTGCTACATACTTTTCATCAAGTCCGCTGTCCTTGATTGCAGCTTCGCCTGCTGAACCTGCTTCTGCTGCGAAGCTGAGTCCCTTAAGGCTTTCAACTGATGTAAGCTCTGCTGCCTTTTCCTTCTTTGCTACAACTACCTGAGCGTTCTTAACGTATGGATCAGATACTGATGCGTTGAGCTTTGCTTCTTCTGTAATTGTCATACCGTTCCAGATACAGTCAATGCTCTTTGATTCCAATTCAAGGAACTTATTGTCCCAATCGATTACTACGAATTCAGGTTCAACACCAAGCTTTTCACAAACAGCTTTTGCAAATTCTGTATCAAAGCCTGTAAGCTCACCGTTTTCTTCGTAGTTCATGGGTTCATAAATTGTATAGCCTATAACCATTTTGCCGTTAGCTGCTACATAATCCATATCTGAATCTGCAGTTTCCTGAGGAGCTGAACAAGCTGTCATAGCTACTGCCATCATACCTGCCATAATAAGTGATAAAAACTTTTTCATTTTAATTACTTCCTTTCGTAAAACGAATTATTATGGTTACATTTTAACACTTTAGTATGCTAAAGTCAACCTGATTTTTTTTATTCTTGCATTATGTATAATACGCCGTAATTTAATACTGCATCATTTTAGCACTTTAGTACAAAAAAGCGACCGAATCTCGCGGTCTGTTCCATGTATATCCAAAATAGTGCATAATTGACAAAAAAATGACAAAAACTATTTCAAATTTAGTTCGCAGAAATATTAAAAATCTCTTGAAAAAACAGTCAGTTTGCTGTACAATATAATATGTAAGAGTACGGCGCTCAGCGGTGCTCAAAAAAATAGCTCTGTATCCTACGGATACGGGAATGGAGGAAAAGAAATGTTTAATAAGCTCACAGTTGAAGACATTGATGTAGCAGGTAAGAAAGTTTTAGTCAGATGCGACTTTAACGTACCCCTTGACGAGAACGGCAATATCACAGACGAAAACAGAATTGTCGGTGCTCTCCCCACAATCAAGTATCTTATAGAAAAAGGCGCAAAGGTTATTCTTTGCTCACATATGGGTAAGCCCAAGGGCGAGCCTGTTCCCACACTTTCACTTGCACCCGTTGCAAAGAGCTTGTCAGACAAGCTTGGCAAGGAAGTAGTATTTGCTGCTGATGATAACGTAGTAGGCGAAAATGCAAAGGCTGCTGTTGCTAATATGAACGAAGGCGATGTTGTTCTTCTCCAGAACACAAGATACAGAAAAGAAGAAACAAAGAACGTTGACGAGTTCAGTCAGGAGCTTGCTTCACTTGCAGAAGTATTTGTTAACGATGCATTCGGTACAGCTCACAGAGCTCACTGCTCAAACGTTGGTGTTACACAGTATATCAAGACAGCTGCTTGCGGTTACCTTATCAAAAAGGAAATTGACTTCCTCGGAAATGCTGTTAATGATCCCGTAAGACCTCTCGTTGCAATCCTCGGCGGTTCAAAGGTTTCAAGTAAAATTTCAGTAATCAACAACCTTCTTGAAAAGGTTGACACACTTATAATCGGCGGCGGTATGGCTTATACATTCATGGCTGCTAAGGGCATGGGCGTTGGTGATTCACTTTTGGAAAGCGACTACATCGACTATGCTAAGGAAATGATGGAAAAGGCTGCTAATAAGGGCGTTAAGCTCCTTATCCCCGTTGATACAGTAGTTGCAAAGGATTTCGACAACAATGCTGAATCAAAGATAGTTCCCGAAGGCGGAATTGAGGACGGCTGGCAGGGACTTGATATTGGTCCTAAGACAATCGAGCTTTTCTCAGAAGCTGTTAAGGAAGCAAAGACTGTTGTATGGAACGGACCTATGGGCGTATTTGAAATGCCTAACTTCGCTAAGGGAACAAATGCAATCGCTAAGGTTCTTGCTGACATTGATGCTACAACAATCATCGGCGGCGGCGACAGCGTTGCAGCTGTTAACCAGGCAGGTCTCGGAAGCAAGATGAGCCACATCTCAACAGGCGGCGGTGCTTCAATGGAATTCCTCGAAGGCAAGGACCTCCCCGGCATCGTAGCAATCGGAGATAAATAATAGATATTGATTTATGCAATTTTGAAGGATTCAGAAAAATAGTGCAGAACGGACGGAACGAAAAACAATGCGGTTTATCCGCATTGTTTATTCCCGAAGGCGTATGTTTATACGCCGAGCGGTGAGTTACGTTCGTAATTCAACGGCAATTCGTTGAATGATCTGTGCATTTTTATGAATCCTACTACAAACACGAAAAGGAGATATAAAGATGGGAAAGTATATTATTGCAGGTAACTGGAAAATGAACAAGCTTCCTTCTGAAACATATGACTATGTTAAGGAAGTTGTAGAAGCTACAAAGGGCGCAGCTTGCGAGGTTGTTTGCTGCACACCTTACGTTAATCTCAGCGAAGCTGTAAGAGCAGCAAGCGGCACACACGTTAAAATCGGCGCTGAAAATCTTCACTTTGAAGATAAGGGTGCTTTCACAGGCGAAGTAAGCGCTGATATGCTTGTTGACCTCGGTGTTGACTACGTTATCATCGGTCACAGCGAAAGACGTGAATACAACAACGAAACAGATGAAACTGTTAACCTCAAAACAAAGAAGGCTCTTGAAAAAGGTCTTATTCCTATTGTTTGCTGCGGTGAAAGCCTTGAGCAGAGAGAAGCAGGAATTACAATGGACTTAATCACAATCCAGATTAAGAAAGCATTTGCAAACATTGCAGCAGACGACGCAAAGAAAGTTGTTGTTGCATACGAGCCTATCTGGGCAATCGGAACAGGCAAGACTGCTACTGACGATCAGGCTGAAGAAGTTTGCGGCGCTATCAGAAACGTGCTTGCAGCTCTTTATGACGCTGAAACTGCAAAGGAAATCACAATTCAGTACGGCGGCTCAATGAACGCTGCTAACTGTGCAGGTCTTCTTGCAAAAGCAAACATCGACGGTGGACTTATTGGCGGAGCATCACTCAAGTCTGCAGACTTCGCTACAATAGTTGCAGCAGCAAAATAATTATATTAAAATGGGTGAAGCTTGTTGTATGTTGCAACAAGCTTCTTCAAACATTATAAAAACAGAAAGAGGATTTTTAAGCATGAAAAAACCAATAGCTCTTATCATTCTTGACGGCTACGGTATCAATGATACAGTAACAGGCAACGCTATTAAAGCTGCTGATACTCCAAACATTGATTCTTATTTTGCCGATTACCCCAATACTATTCTCTATGCAAGCGGCATGAGCGTAGGTCTTCCCGAAGGACAGATGGGTAACTCCGAAGTAGGACACACAAACATCGGCGCCGGCAGAGTAGTTTATCAGGAGCTTACAAGAATAACAAAATCAATTAAAGACGGCGACTTTTTCAAAAACCCCGCTCTTATTAAGGCTATAGATAACTGCAAGAAGAATGACAGCGCCCTGCATTTTATGGGACTGCTTTCCGACGGCGGTGTACACAGCCATATTGAACATCTTTTCGGACTTATTGACCTTGCAAAAACTGCAGGTCTTAAGAAGGTTTATATCCATTGTATCATGGACGGACGTGACGTTTCTCCCACAAGCGGTGCGGGCTTCCTTGCAGAGCTTCAGGAATATCTTGATAAAGCAGGCGTTGGTGAGATTGCAACCGTAATGGGCAGATACTACGCCATGGACAGAGATACAAATTGGAACAGAGTTGAAAAAGCATATGACGCGGCTGTAAGAAATCTTGGAGTAATGTGCGAAGATGTTCAGGCTATGATGAACAAATCCTACGAAACTCTCGACGAAAACGGCGCAGCAATTACCGACGAATTCATTATTCCTGCAGTTGTTACAAAAAACGGTGCGCCCGTAGGTAAGATTTCTGCAAACGATTCAGTAGTATTCTTCAACTTCCGTCCTGACCGCGCAAGAGAAATCACAAGAACTCTTGTTGATCCTGAATTTACAGGCTTCAAGCGTGAGCTTCTTCCCCTTTATTATGTGTGCATGACACAGTATGATGCTTCTATGCCTAACGTTGACGTGGCATTCAAGCCTGAATCACTTACAAATACTTTCGGCGAGTATATTTCAAAGAAAGGACTTAAGCAGCTTAGAATTGCTGAAACTGAAAAATACGCTCATGTAACATTCTTCTTTAACGGCGGTGTAGAAAATGTATATGATGGCGAGGACAGAAAGCTTATTCCGTCACCTAAAGTTGCAACTTATGATATGCAGCCTGAAATGAGCGCATATCAGGTAGCAGATGCTTGTGTTCAGCTTATAAACGAAGATAAATATGACTGCATTATCCTTAACTTCGCAAACTGTGACATGGTTGGACATACAGGCGTATTTGATGCAGCAAAGGCCGCTGTAGAGGCAGTTGATAAATGTCTTGGCAAGGTTGTAGATGCACTTATGGCAAAGGACGCACAAATCCTTATTACTGCAGACCACGGTAATGCTGACTGTATGGTTGATCCTGATACAAATGATGTGTTCACAGCTCACACAACAAATCCCGTTCCCCTGATTGTTATGGGCGCAGGCGATGTTGAGCTTAAAAAAGGAAAGCTTGCAGACCTTTGTCCTACAATGCTTGACCTTATGGGACTTGAAAAACCTGCAGAGATGTCAGGTGAATCACTAATCAACAGATAACAAAAAATACCGAAGCTTACGCTTCGGTTTTTTTGTTATAAAATACTTTTCTTATACTCCGCAGGGGAAAAGCCTACGGAGTTTTTGAATGTTCTTGAAAAATTCTGCACTCCTGAATAATGAAGAAGCTCTGATATCTGGCTTATGGAAAAGTTGTCCTCTCGGATAAGCTTTTTTGCTTCGTCTATTTTAAGATTGTTATAATATTTCATGGGACTTATTCCTGCGTAGTCGCAGAATATTTCATTCAGCTTTGTCTTTCCTATATAAAATTGCTTGCAAATATCATCCAAAGATGCTGCACCGTAAATTCGGCTGTTCAGAAATTCCATAACAAGCTCTGCTGTGGAATTATTTGCCATAATCTTATTTTCATGATTGGGCGAAATGTTACTGGAAAGCTCCGTACCCATTCTGATAAGCTTTATTAAAAACTCCGCAAAGTGATATTTCATAAGCTGTCCGGCTCCAAACTTTGAATTATCAAAACACGGCTCTGATTTATTATTATAGTCGCCCGGGATTTTGCCCATGGCGTCCCTTGCTTCGCTCAGGAACAATGATAAAAGAGTTTTTGAAGTGCGGTCAAGAGTGAAAGTTTTATTTTTAAAAAACTCCATATGCTTGCTGTCGCACTCAAACGATACCACAAGCATATTATTTGCTACTTCTTTATTTGATATATGGGCATGGATTTCGTTTGGCTCATGAAATATGACCTGCCCCTGCTCCATACTGCAACCTACACCATCAGTTATTGCAATAATTTCACCCTTATCTACATATACCATTTCCCAGGAATCATGCTTTTCAGGGGGATGGGAAAAATTCTTCCCAAACTCAAAATAATATATTGTATTGAAGCTTTCTATTGTGATATGATTTTCAGGTAACATATACTCCTCCGAAAGAATTGATAACTTTTACGCGAATATTGATAAAGACTTTTTTCATAATTATGATACAATATAATTGACAAAATGTCAAACTTTATTTTATTAAAAGGATGATGTATCATGAAAATTTTAATGATTGGAGCCCACCAGGACGATAATGAATTTGAGGGTGGCGGCCTTGCAAGCAAATATGCAAAAATGGGATATGAAGTACGTTTTCTCAGTCTTTGCAATGGTTGCGGCGGTCATCATATATTAAGTCCCGAGGAAACTACTAAGCAGCGTGCAACAGAAAGTGCGGCTGTGGCTGAGCACTTAGGTATAACATATGATGTATGGGATATTGATGACTGTACACTTGTTGCAGACCTTGAAACACGAAACCGTCTTATCAGGTACATAAGAGAGTTCTCACCCGATTTGATAATTTCTCACAGAACTAATGACTATCATGCTGACCACAGAGCAGCAGGACTTTTAGTTCAGGACGCAAGCTATGTGCTGACTGTTCCCCACACCTGCCCTGATGTTCCTGCTATGCGCCGTATGCCAGTTATTATGTGCTACGAAGATAACTTTACTGTACCTGACTTCCGAGCTGATGTTGTTGTTGACCTTACAGACGAAATGGACACTAAGCTCCATATTGCTCATCTTAACACCTCTCAGACATATGAATGGCTTCCTTACACATTTGAGGAAGAAGTTCCTGAGGGTGAAGAAGAAAGAATTAAATGGCTTAAGGGTATGGAAATTACCGAAAAGACCACCGATAAGGAAATTATGGCAGCTACACGCGGCTACGCTGTAAGATTTGCTAAAACTGCCGTTCGTTTCAGAAAAGAGCTTATTAAAAAATACGGCAGAAAGATAGGCAAGAAAGTACGCTGTGCGGAAGCCTTTCAGGTAAGTGAATACGGCAGACCGCTTACTAAAGAATTAGAGCAAAAATTATTCCCGTTTTAATTAAGGAGGAGAAAATTATGGATTTTTTATCAACATTAAAAGGCAGCCTTCTTGAAGGCTTTTATCCCGAAGCATGGGATATGAAAAAAGTAGATGAGTGCTGTGAAAAAGGCATGGCAAGAGAATGCTTCTGGAATAAGGATTTCAACCCCGTTGAATGCTCTGACCTTGGCGAGTTCGACACTTACATGGGACATGAGATTGCTCTCCAGATTAAAAATGCCGCTGATAAAGGCGAAAAGCTTGCTATGATATTGCCCGTAGGTCCTATGGGTATGTATAAGTGGGCGGCATATTTCCTGAACGCATGGGATACAGATTGCTCACACGTTTATACATTTAATATGGACGAATGGTCAGATGCTGACGGAAATACTCTTTCTAACGACAATCCTGCATCTTTTGAATACAGCATGAAAGATGCATTCTTCAATAAGCTTAATAAAACCGTTCCCGAAAGTCAAAGAAACTTTGCTACAAAGGAAAACCTTCCTACATACCCCGAAAAAATTGCAGCTCTTAAAGCTGAGGGCGTAAAGCTTGTTTTGGTATTTGGTATAGGCAGAGCTTGCCATATTGCTTTCTGGGAGCCGCATTTCGGCGCTGAATTTGCAACAGATGATGAATGGAAGAAACAATGCTACCGCATTGGCGCAAAGCTCCATCCCCTCACTATTGAGCAAAATGCAATCACCAGCTTTAAAAGCCGTACCACACTTGTGCCTTGCAGAGCAAATACAATAGGCCCAGGACTTTTCCTACAAGCAGATTATATAATCGGCGGTGCTGACGGCGCTCTCGGCAGAGGTATGGGCTGGCAGGGAATGAGCTTTTTAATAACTCTACACTACGGTCCTACAAGACATATTGCATCATCATACATTCCTACACTACCCGGCAAGCTGTTCTACTTAAAAGAGCTTGCAGGTCCATTAGTTGCTGAGTGCAATTGACATATATAAATAATGAGGCTGTTTTTTTAAGCAGCATCTATTGTTTATTTTTTTCGCAAAATAGTCAAAAATAGCCTCTTGTCTTTTGTTTATAAATATTGTATAATACACTTGTCAACTGACATTTATTAACTGCAAGGAGAATAATATTATGAAAAAACCATTGCTTTCAGAAATGACATTAAGAGAAAAAATAGGACAATGCTTGTGCATACCACAGTTTGATCTGAACGTCAAATCCGAGGTGAGCCGAGATTTACTTCGAACCGACGAAGAAAGAGATAAGCTTGTCTCCGACTACCAGTTCGGAACTGTATGGTGCCACGGCCGTCAGAGATTGGATAATATCACACAAGAAGCGCGACTCAGCCACGAATTCAAAATAACAAGCAAGCAGTATATAGGCTGGGTAAAGGATATAGAAAAGAATTTAAACATCACTCCCCTCAAAGCATTGGACGGTGAGGTTGGCGGTGCGGGAGTTACCTTCTGCGACCTTTCAAAAATCCCGAACGCTATTTCCATTGGTGCATCAGACGACGAACAGCTTATATATAACCTTGGAGTAGCTGTAGCTAAAGAATACAAATGTGCAGGTCTGAACTGGAAATGGACTCCTGTATGCGATCTTGCAAACAGATTCACTCACGGAATGATGCGTACATATTCCCAGGATATTGATAAGCTGATAAGGTTCTCAAATGCTCATGTTCAGGGTATGCAGTCAGTAGGCGTTGCGGCTACTGTAAAGCATTTCCCAAGCACAGATAAATATGAATACAGAAATGCTCACTTTACTACTTCCACAAACTCCTGCTCTATGGAGGAATGGTGGGAAGAGCAAGGGATGATATTCCAGTCTCTTATTGACAAGGGTGTCTGGTCGATTATGACTACTCACGCAACATTCCCTGCCTGCGATGATACTAAAATAAATGGCAAGTATATACCTGCAACTTTATCAAAGAAGATTACCAACGATCTTCTTAAAGAAAAAATGGGATTTAAGGGCGTTGTCGTTACAGATAATATTAAAATGGGCGGACTTATGGGATACTATGAGCATGACGACCTTATTGTAGAGATTATGAAAGCCGGTAACGACGTTATCCTCTCATGTGATCCTCATGATACTCTGGTTCTTGAAAAAGCCGTTCTCGACGGCAGGCTGGAAGAGTCCAGAATTGATGATGCCTGCAGCCGTGTCCTTGATATGAAAGAAAAGATGGGTCTGTTTGATGACGACTACGATTTAGAAAAATATAAGGCAGAAGACGTAGTACCTCATACTCAGGAGCTTATTAATACTGCTGCAAATAAAGCCATCCATCTGCTTTATGACAATAATAACATGCTCCCTCTTGATAAAAGCAAAGTCAAGAAAATAGCTATTATATGCTCAACTCATCTTGATGTATTTTATGAAAAGACCTTACCAATGCTTAAAGCTGAGCTGGAAAAAAGAGGCGCTGAGGTATATATGCAAAGAAGACTTTCAGACTATCCTGAAGTGAAGAAGCTTGCAGAAGAAAACGATCTTTTGATATATGCTGCAAATCTGGGCGGCGAAGTTGGATTCTACGGAGAAGAGAGTCAAGCGCTTCAATTCGCTTTCTCCAGCGGAAACGAAAAATCTCTTGGCGTGTCTTTCGAGTATCCGTATATTCATTATGACTTTATGACCGGTGCAAATACATTTATAAACACCCACTGCGATACACCTGAAATTATATCTGCTTTTGTAAAAGCTATATACGGAGAGATACCGTTTGTGGGAAAATCACCGGTATCACTTGAGCCAACAAGACGAGTTTGGTAATATTAAAAAAAGTACAGATTCAACCAGAATCTGTACTTTTTTTTTATTACGCCAAGGGTGAGTTTGCCTGTAGCGCAAAAATATCAAGCCGCATTGATAAGGCGCAGAGATTTTTGATGCATATTGAATCAAACTCAGCTTCGCTTTCCCGAGAGGCGTATTCTTATACATCGAGGGTAAGTTTGGCTCGCTATGCGCAAAAATACCAAGCCGTCAGCATAAAGCTAACATCACATAATATACAAATGGTGCTATATATATGACGCTGTCAAATCTGTCGAAGATTCCACCATGACCGGGGAGAAGATTTCCGAAGTCTTTGATGTTGCAGTCACGCTTGATTGAGGATGCAACCAGGTCTCCGAGCTGGGACATGATGGAGGAAACAAGCGCAATGATTGTGATGCTGAAATAGTTGAGGGTTGAGTCGGTGTGAAGAGTGGGGATGCTTTTGATTATGGTTATATAAATCCAGGAGGAGATGAGAGCGGTGATAATGCCACCGATTGCTCCTTCTACTGTCTTTTTGGGGGATACGTTGGGAATGAGCTTGGTTTTGCCGATTGCTCTGCCGGTAAAGTATGCACCGGAATCTGTCATCCACGCACATACGAACACCAAAAGGACTGCGTAAATTCCAAAGTCATCTGAAATGCGGATGATTGTTCCGAAAAATGTTGTAACGAAAATGGTTAGAAAACCATTGGTACATACATCTTTAAAGGATACTTTGGAATGAAGATTAACCATTAGAGCAAGATATATTGCCATAACTATGAGCATAGTTAATTCTTTTGAAATGGAATCAAATATCATACCTGCAAGAATTATGGCTGATGATATAAATCCAACTATTATTAATTTTTTATGGCTTTTGAGGCTTGTGTAAAGCTCAACAAGCATACCAAAGGTCGCAAGTACAACTGCTATTGTTAATGCAGTTTCACCTAAAAAGAGTACTCCAAAGAAAATTACAAGACCGATTGCAGATGTGATTAATCGTTTTGCCATTGTGATACCGTCCTTCCCAAGAACTTTTTTATCTTATTTGTTTTTTACTCCGCCAAAACGCCTGCCACGATGCTGAAAATCAATTATGGCACGGTGCAGGTCAGATACGGAAAAGTCAGGCCACAGCTTCGGAGTAAACCACATTTCCGAATAGCTGTTCTGCCAGAGAAGAAAATTACTCAGACGCTGCTCGCCGCTGGTACGGATAAGCAAATCTACGTCCGGCTGTCCGCTTGTATAAAGATACTGAGAAAACTTATTTTCGTCAAGGTCTGAAAGTTCTAATGTTCCGTTTTGAATATCCTTTATAACGTTTCTTACTCCGTTTACTATTTCTTCGCGTCCCCCGTAGTTGAGAGCTATATTCATTACTATGCCTGTGTTATTGGCTGTGAACTTTTCTGTTTTTAGTATTTGCTCACGGATTTCCTCCGTAAGCTCGGCTCTTGAGCCGATGGCACGAATAACTACATTTTCTCCTGCCAGAGTTGTTTCTGCATTTTTCAGGTAGTTAAGAAGCAGGCCCATGAGAAAATCAACTTCTTCCTTGGGACGTTTCCAATTCTCCGTTGAAAAAGCATAAACTGTTATGTACTTAATGCCCATTTTGTTACACTCTGTTACTATCTTTTTGAGAGTGTCCGCACCCGCTGAATGACCGGCAGAGCGGGGTAAGCCTCGCTTGGTTGCCCATCTACCGTTGCCGTCAAGGATAACTCCTATATGCTTGGGCAGAGCGTTATAATCAATCGAGGGCTGATTTTTTTTACGAAACCACATAATAAATCCTCCTGAAAACCCAAAAACTACTGCACCAAACATACAAGTTATAGTTTGATGCAGCAGCCTCCTTTTTGGATAAAATCAGATTTCCATTATTTCCTTTTCCTTAGCGGCAGAAATGGAATCAATAAGAGCAATATACTTGTCTGTAAGCTTCTGAATATCCTTTTCAGCAGCCTTTACATCATCTTCTGTAATTTCGCCGTTCTTTTTCTGTGCTTTGATGTCTTCCAAACCGTCACGTCTTGCGTTACGAATCTGGACTTTAGCTTCTTCTGTATATTTCTTAACAAGCTTGTTAAGCTCTATTCTTCTCTCTTCTGTAAGAGGAGGGAATGAAAGTCTTATTACTTTTCCGTCGTTCTGGGGTGTGATGCCAAGGTCGGAAGCCTGAATAGCTTTTTCTATTTCCTTAAGCGCACTTGCGTCCCAAGGCTGTATAACAAGGCTTCTGGGATCGGGTGATGATATTGAACCAATCTGCGCGATAGGTGTCTTTGAGCCATAGTAGTCGATATTGATTTTGTCAAGCACTGATGCATTTGCACGGCCGGCTCTGATTGTCTTTAATTCACCCTCATAGCCTGAAATTCTCTTTTCCATTTTTGCTTCGATTTCGGGATAGTTTGCCATAAACTTCACTTTCCTTTCTGTATATAAATTTAATTAGTTTTTCTCACATTCATTTGATACGAAAGTACCGATTTTGTCGCCTTTTACTGCCTTTAGGATATTTTCCGGATGGTCAAGTCCGAATACGAGAATAGGCATATTATTATCACGACACATAGATGCTGCAGTAGAGTCCATTACACCCAGATTCATGCTGAGTATGTCTGTATATGAAAGGCTGTCGAACTTCTTTGCATTGGGGTTTGTTTTGGGATCGCTGTCATATACAGCGTCAACCTTCTTTGCAAGAAGAATTACATCCGCTTCCATTTCTACTGCTCGAAGTGCAGCAGTAGTATCTGTTGACATGAAAGGATTTCCTGTTCCGCAGCCAAAGATAACAACTCTGCCCTTTTCAAGATGTCTTACTGCTCTGCCTCTTATGTATGGCTCTGCAATCTGACGCATTTCTATACTTGTCTGCACTCTTGTGGGCATTCCGGCATTTTCAAAAGATGAACAAAGTGCAAGGGCATTGATTGCTGTTGCAAGCATTCCCATATGGTCTGCTCTTGTTCTGTCCATGTTTTCGCCGCTTCTGCCTCTCCAGATGTTGCCGCCGCCTACTACGACGCATATTTCAACGCCAAGGTCGTAAACTGATTTTACGCTTTGGGAAATAGAGTTGAGAGTTGCCTCGTCAAGACCTACTCCTTTTTCTCCTGCAAGAGCCTCACCGCTGATTTTGATTAATACTCTTTTGAATTTTGTATCCATATAGAAATTCTCCTGACTGATTTTTGTTTGAAAAAAGGGAACACACAAATTTTACTATTTAGTGTTCCCTATTTTATTTGACAAGTTTACAATTATTTAATCATGCTTGCAACTTCGTCAGCAAAGTTTTCCTGCTTCTTTTCGATGCCTTCGCCCTTTTCAAGTCTTACAAAGTTTACAAGCTTAACGCCCTTTGAGCTGAGGTATGCTTCTACCTTGAAATCGCCATCTTTAACGAATTCCTGCTGGAGCAAGCAGTTCTGCTCGTAGAACTTATTAATCTTACCGCCTACCATCTTTTCGATGATGTTGTCAGGCTTGTTTGCATTCTTAGGATCTTCCTTAATCTGAGCAATGATAATGTGCTTTTCCTTTTCTACATCTGCCGCAGGAACTGTGTCCTTTGAAAGATAAAGAGGATTGATTGCTGCAACCTGCATTGCAACATCTCTTGCAGCTTCATAAGCTTCTGCATCAGCAAGGCTGCCTTCAGCCTGAACGAGAACGCCGATTCTGCCTTCACCATGAACGTATGAGCAAACATTGCCTTCGATTCTTTCAAATCTTCTGATGTTCATGTTTTCGCCGATCTTAGCGATAAGAGCTGTAAGAGCTTCGCCTACGTTCTGCTCCTCATTGAACTTGATTTCCTTAAGCGCTTCAACGTCTGCAGGAGCATCTGTTGCGATGATTTCTGCTACCTTTGAAACAAATGCCTGGAACTCATCGTTCTTTGCAACAAAGTCTGTTTCTGAGTTAACCTCTACAAGTACGCCGACTTTCTTGTCGTCTGTGATATATGCCTTAACAATACCTTCTGCAGCAATTCTTCCTGACTTCTTAGCAGCAGTAGCAAGTCCCTTTTCTCTGAGAAGGTCGATTGCCTTTTCCTTGTCGCCGTCAGCTTCTGTAAGAGCTTTCTTACAGTCCATCATACCGCAGCCTGTGATTTCTCTTAATTCTTTTACATCTTGAGCTGTAAATGCCATGTTAAGTTCCTCCGTTATTAATTATTCTTCTGTTGCTTCTGCCTCTTCAGCAACTTCTGCTTCTGCTGCTTCAGCAACTGCAGCAGCAAGAGCGTCCTCGCCCTGTCTGCCTTCGATGATAGCGTTTGCGATTGTTGATGCAATAAGCTTAACCGCACGGATAGCATCATCGTTACCGGGGATTACGTAGTCAACTTCATCCGGATCACAGTTTGTGTCAACTATTGCAACAACGGGAATACCGAGTTTCTTAGCTTCTGCAATAGCAATCTTTTCTTTTCTGGGATCAACAACGAACATACAAGCAGGAATCTGCTTCATTTCCTTGATACCGCCAAGGTACTTTTCAAGCTTATCTCTCTGAGCCTTGAGCTTGATAACCTCTTTCTTGGGAAGAAGTTCAAATGTTCCTTCTTCTTCCATTTTATTAATCTGAGCAAGTCTGTCGATTCTCTTCTGGATTGTCTTGAAGTTTGTGAGCATACCGCCGAGCCATCTTGCATTAACGTAGTACATACCTACACGTTCTGCTTCTTCCTTGATTGAATCCTGAGCCTGCTTCTTTGTTCCTACGAAAAGAACTTCGCCGCCCTGCTCTGCAATATCTCTTACGAAATAGTATGCTTCTTCTACCTTCTTAACTGTCTTCTGAAGGTCGATGATGTAGATACCGTTTCTTTCTGTGAAGATGTATTCAGCCATTTTAGGGTTCCATCTTCTTGTCTGGTGTCCGAAGTGTACTCCTGCTTCGAGGAGCTGCTTCATTGAAATTACGTTTGCCATTTTAAATTCCTCCTGTTTTTTAAATCCTCCGCATCCCCTGGCACTCTGCAAAGAACCCATTGGGCAACCCTTTGCAAATAGAGATACGTGTGTATTTTTCATACTGCTTTATTTTAGCACATTTATATCCAAAAATCAACACTAATTTCAAAAATAGTAATTTTAAATAAATTAAACCCTCGGCAACAATGAAAAATATGTGTTTATTGTCCTAACTGTATGCTTTCAAGGTTTTGGGAAAGAACCTCAAGCGCCCTTTTTGCTATAATTCCATAGCGCTCCTGCTTATTTTTCACTCGATAGTCAAGACCGTCTATTATTCCGAAATTGGCGTTCATTGGCTCAAGTCGGGTAAGCGCTGATGTGATATAAAGGGGCAAAGCACCGATGCACGTTCTGCTGTCAGGCATTAAAGGCTCTTTATCTTTGATTATTCTTGCCATATTGAAGCCTGCCATAATTCCTGATGATGCTGATTCCACATAACCCTCGACACCGGTTATCTGACCTGCAAAGAAGAGCTTAGGATATTTCTTGCAGCGATAAAGGCTGTCAAGGACATCAGGAGCCTGAAGAAATGTGTTGCGATGCATTACTCCGTAGCGAACAAACTCTGCATTTTCAAGTCCGGGTATCATTGAAAATACCCGTTTTTGTTCAGGGAATTTCAGATTTGTCTGAAATCCAACTATATTATAAAGCGTGCCCTCCATGTTGTCCTGACGAAGCTGTACAACTGCGTAGCTGTCATCGCGTCCTGTTTTGGGATTTACAAGTCCTACGGGCTTTAAAGGACCGAATGTGAGAGTTTTTTCACCTCTTTTTGCCATTACCTCAACGGGCATACAGCCTTCAAAAACCGTCATGTTCTCAAAGTCATGCAAGGTGGCACATTCGGCCGTGATAAGAGCGTTATAAAAAGCTTCGTATTCGTCCTTTGTCATGGGACAGTTAATATAGTCCGCAGTACCTTTGTCGTAGCGTGCAGCATAGAAAACCTTATCAAAATCAATGCTTTCCTTTGTTACAACGGGAGCTGCTGCGTCATAAAATGACAGACCGTTTTTGCCGGTTATCTCAAATATCTTGTCAAAAAGCGCTCCTGATGTCAGGGGACCGGTTGCAATGATTGTGTATTGGTCTGTATCTATATCCGTTACTTCTTCATGAATTACATGAATCATCGGATGGGAATTGATTTTGTCGGTTATATACGCAGAAAACAAATCTCTATCCACAGCCAAAGCTCCGCCTGCCGGAACTCTTGTTTTGTCTGCCGACTCCATCATAACAGAGCCGAAAAGCCGCATTTCTTCCTTGAGAAGTCCGCAGGCGTTTTCTATTCTGTCGGCTTTAAGAGAGTTTGAGCAGACAAGCTCTGCAAAGCTTTCGCTTTTGTGGGCAGGAGAGAATTTTACGGGCTTCATCTCATAAAGCTCAACCTCAATACCTTCATTTGCAAGCTGAAGCGCCGCCTCACAGCCTGCAAGACCTGCGCCGATTACCTTTACTTTCATTCTTGTTCTCCTAAACAGATAAAATCCGCAAGCTTTGCGGATTTCACCATTTTTGTTATTTTTTGTTCAGCGGTCTTTCATAGCCGCAATCCTCGTTTATGCAGTAAATCTTTTTGCCTCTGCCGTTTTTCTTGAACAGAATACCGCCACATTCGGGACATTTTTCGTCTTTTACGGGGCTGTCCCATGCCATAAATCCGCATTTTGCAAGATTTTCGCAGGCGTAGTATTCCTTGCCCTTGCGGGACTTCTTTTTAAGAATTTCGCCGCCGCACTTGGGGCACATAACTCCCGTACCATATTTTATGGTCATGGTGTTCTGACATTCGGGGAAGCCGGGGCATGCAAGAAATTTGCCGTACTTGCCAAGCTTATACACCATACGTCTGCCGCACTTATCGCAGATTACATCGGACTCCTCGTCCTTTATTTTTATCTTTTCCACATTTTTGTGGGCAAGCTCTAACGTTTCGCTGAACTCAGGGTAGAATCCTCTTAAAATGTCTTTCCATACAAGCTCACCATCGCCTACCAGGTCAAGCTTTTCTTCCATGTCTGCAGTAAAGCCTACATCTACTATCTTGGCGAAATTATTGCGCATTATGTCATTTGCCGCTTCTCCAAGCTCTGTTGGAACAAGAGTTTTCTTGGATTTTGACACATATCCTCTTGTAGTAATGGTGGCAAGAGTAGGCGCGTATGTTGACGGTCTGCCGATGCCGTTATCCTCCATTGCCTTTACAAGAGATGCTTCCGTATAGCGAGCGGGAGGCTGTGTAAAGTGCTGCTTTGGAGATACCTTTGTGCATACCACCTTATCGCCCTTTTTGAGCTTTGGAAGCTGTGATTCCTTTTCTTCCTTTATGTCCGTTCCCTCAACATATACTGCTGTAAAGCCCTTGAAAATCTGCTTTGAGCCGGAGGCACGATAGGTATGAGCTCCGCCTGAAAGTGTTATTTGAGTTATTTCATAATCTGCCGCAGTCATCTGGCTTGCAACAAATCTTTCCCAAACAAGCTTATAGAGCTTGTATTGGTCGCCCGTAAGCTTGTCTTTTATATCAGACGGTGCTATGGAAACACTTGTAGGTCTTATTGCCTCATGTGCGTCCTGAGCGCCTTTTTTTGTTTTATACTGTTTGGGACTTACATAGTCCTTGCCGAATTTTGAGCTGATATATGATATTGCTTCTTTTTGTGCTTCTTCGGAAATTCTCAAAGAGTCAGTTCTCATATATGTTATAAGACCGACAGAGCCGTATTTTCCGCCTATGTTAATACCTTCATAAAGCTGCTGTGCTATCTGCATAGTCTTTGATGCGCCGAAGTTAATTTTTCTTGATGCGTCCTGCTGAAGCGTACTTGTGGTAAAGGGCGGCGGCGGATTTTTCTTTTGGGTTGAAACCTTTACTGAATCTGCCAGAAGCTCTTTTCCCTCTATGTCCTTTGCGATAGTAGTTGCGACGGATTTTGAGGATATTTTCTTTTCCTTGCCGCTTTCGCCATAGTATTTTGCTTCAAATTTACTTTTGCCAAAAAGGCACTCTGCGTCCGCTGTCCAGAACTCTTCAGGAACGAAGTTAATTATTTCTTCTTCCTTGTCGCATATCATTTTAAGTGCCGCAGACTGAACTCGTCCTGCGCTTAGACCTTTTTTTATCTTCTCCCAGAGAATAGGACTGATTTTGTAGCCTACTATTCTGTCAAGCACACGTCTTGCCTGCTGCGCATTAACCAAGTCCATATTGATTGGTCTTGCTTCTTTTATTGATGATTTAACAACTGATTTTGTTATTTCGTTAAAGGTTACACGGCACGGTGACTTTACATCAATATCAAGAGCATTAGCCAAATGCCAGCTGATTGCTTCACCCTCGCGGTCAGGGTCAGTCGCAAGATATACCTTGTCCGCTTTGGACGCTTCCTTTTTCAGCTCCGAAAGAATCGGGCCTTTTCCTCTTATTGTTATATATCTTGGTTCAAAGTCATTTTCCAAATCCACTCCCAGCTGACTTTTGGGAAGGTCGATAATATGACCTACTGATGCCATAACCTTATAGTCGCTGCCGAGATATTTTTTTATTGTAGCCGCCTTAGACGGTGACTCAACTATCAAAAGCTTCGTTTTTGCCATTGCTTATATCCTCTACTCCTTTCAAAATTTCAGAGTATTTACTACCATAACAATATATGCTAAATACCAAATTCTATTCTTTCCATAAAACGTTCAATATTTAAAATACTACAAAAATTCCCGCTTGTCAACTACTTTTTTTCTTGAGCGGAAATTTTGTGGTTTACATAATATTAGTTTTCCTTAGTTTTGCAGCACTCAGTATTGCAAAAGCTGATGATATTAAATCGCCGGGGAGCATGGCAAGGATGCATAGCTTAATTATATTTTCAGCGCTTATATCTGCATGAAGTATGAAGTAAGTAATCAGGCAGAAATAGGAAATTCCCACTATGTAGATTACCGCTATACCGGCAAGGGATGCGAAAATCATCCGGATGAAGCCTTTTTGGCGGCGGCATATTACAGCCATTAAAGGTGCCGCCGCAAAAAATCCTATTATATAGCCGAAGCTTGGCATTAAAACATAGCTTATTCCGCCGCCTGACGAGAATACGGGCAAGCCTGCAAGACCGAGCAAAACATATCCGCCTACAGCCAAAAGAGCAGTATTGGGAGTGAGGGTAAGTCCTGCAAGGAGTACAAAAAACATCTGCATCGTAATCGGAAGCTGAGGCAAAGGAATTTTTATAAATGCACCAATGCATATGAGTGCCGAAAAAAGCGCTCCTACAGTTATATTCTTCAAATTTTTCATTTGATTTCTCCTTTGCTTTTACGGTATTCCTGAGGCGAAATTCCCATTTTCTTCTTAAAAAGTCTGCTGAAATAACATTGGTCAGGATAGCCCGTAAGCTCTGATATTTCTCCTATGGAATGGTTACTTTCCAGAAGATAGAAACATGCCGTATTCATTCTTTGAGTGGTGATATATTCCTGAGGTGACATACCCATAACCTTTTTGAAAACGTTGTGATAATGAGAATAGCTGAACTTTTCCATACGGGCAAGCTGTGCAACTGATATGTCCTCGTTATAATGCTCATGGATATATTCTACGGATTTCAGATGCTCTCTTTTCCCGCCCTCTGCTGCTCTTGCAATGGTGGAAAGAAGCATTACAAGCGCCGCCTCCGACCTGGGCGCAAAAAATCTGTCATTTATATGGAACTCTGAAAAAATCTTCCTGAAACATTCGCCTATTTCTTCGGTGTCGGGAGCGGTGTAGGCTTTATTATACTGAAAGCCCATTTGCTCAATAAGAGAAGCTGCACGGCTGCCGGTAAAATTCAGCCAATAGTAATTAAGATAATCCCCGTCTGTTCCAAATCCCGTTTCTTCCCGATGAGGCGGGCCTATAAAAAAACCGCCTTCATTTAAAACATTTTCTCCGTCGCTTCGGGTAAAACGCATTGTTCCGCTTACCACATACACAAGCCCGAAATCCATTCTGCTGCTGTGGCTTGTAAACGGAGCATAAAAATATTCTACGCCTACATCGTTTATTATAATAGGAACAGTTTCGATGCATCTGTTACTTTCCTTTGCATTTCCGGCGCTGTAATATACTTGTCTTACTGCCATAAGCTTCCCCCATAAAAATATTTGTCTATATTATAGCATCGTTTTATACACAATTCAAGTGATTTTTGAAATGTTATAATAGATTTGTCCAAAAATACAATAAATTTGTGCATGGAAAAACAGCTTATTTCGTGATATGCTTTTTTAGAGAAAAAACAGGAGGTTTTTTATATGAGCGAAAATGCAAAACAAGCATTGAAAGAATATGCAAGCCAAGTAACAACCGCACATCACGGCGGCAAAAACGGACGTCCGTTCTGGAACGTTCAGGCATCTCAATTTATGTTTAGTCCGAATTTTGAATTCCCCTTTGCGCCCGGATATGAAAAATACCTTTTTAGTGCAACTGACTGCAATAAAAAGGTACATACATTTGAAGCTGACAGCCCTATGGCTCTCCTTTGTCCTATCTGGAACGACATTCCCGAAGGTATGGTACAGCTTAAGGTGGAAGCTTTGAACAAATCAGGAGAGCCTGAATTCATGGTGGGCGCACGTACATTTTATAAATGCGCACCGTTTCCCGGCATTGAAGCCTATCCACCAAAGGCACGCTCTTATAAGGAATGCGCTTTAAAGGCTTATGAATACGTTTATTCACAGCCGTTTATTCAGCATTGGCTGCTTCACGGAACACCTGACATAGAATATGACTTTAATGTTTATCCGTCAAAAACCATTTCTGCAATCATACGAGCTATGCTTCACTATGCAGAGCTTGATCCAAAAAATGCAGATAATGCAATTCAGATTGCTGTAAGAGCTGCTGACTTCCTTATCTCCATAAGCTATGATGAAAGCCTGCCCACTGCATATCTCCCACCTACATACTACCTTGAATTCCGCAAAAACATTCCGGGCAGAAAGCTTGAGGATTTTAATAATGAAGCAGCAGTAGTACGTTTTGGCAGTATAATGATGATTTATCCGCCGGAAGTAGGACTTGCATATCTTGCTCTTGAAAAAGCGACAGGAGAAAAACGTTTTTTTGACGCCGCATTGAAAATTGCGGAGTATCTTGAAAAGCATGTACAGCCAAGCGGAAGCTGGTATCTCCAGATTGATGCGGAAACAGGCGAGCCGATTTCACCTAATCACTGCGTTCCCCAAATGTTTATGTCGTTTATGAACACAATGTTCAAGCGTACAAATGACCAAAAATGGCATGAGCTTGAAATCGGAGCATTCAATTACATGGTAAAAAAATGCTTTGAAACATATAACTGGGAAGGTCAGTTTGAGGACAGCGACATCTCTGCCAACTATTCAAATCTCACTCATTACGGCCCTCACGCAATGATGACTTATATTCTAAATAATATGCGTAACGATGCAGAGGCAATGTCCGAAGCAGAGGATTTATTAAGATTTATCGAGGACCAATTTGTTATATGGGGTAATTTTGCGCCCTGGAATCACAAAACCAGCCCCAAGCACGGAACGGATATAAGTCAATGGTACTCACCCGCAGGGCTTGAGCAATATCATTGGCATATGCCCATAGATGCAAGCACATCTATTATAATGGAATCGTTTTTGAAAATGTACCTTGTGAAAAAAGAGCCTTTGCTTCTTGAAAAAGCCTGCGTTTTAGGTGATATGATTACAAGAATGCAAAACAGCGAAACGGGACTTATTCCGACACATTGGATGCGCAAAACCTGCATTGAGGACGGCGGCAATCTGTGGATTAACTGTATGTTAGCTACTGCAGACAGAATGTTCCTTATTTCAAAAATTACTGAAAGTAAAGAGATAACAAAGCTGGAGGATATGGAATGTATTATTTTATAGTTTCCCTCGCCACGCTTTTGTTTTCCTTGCAGTTCATGTTTAATAACGGGTTTCAGAAAGAAAACGGAAGCAGCGTATTTCAGGCCTTTAATTTATCCTTATATACATCTATATTCGGTCTTATAATTCTGCTTGTGCTAAACAGATTCACTCTTGAAATCACTTTGTTTTCAAGTATTGTTGCAATAGTATATTCGGTAGCAACGCTGCTGCTCAATTATGCTACAATCAAGGCATTTCATTACGCCAATTTATCTGTTTATTCAGTATTTTCCATGATAGGCGGAATGATTTTGCCCTTTCTATACGGAGTGCTTACAGGCGAAGAATTTAAGCTTATAAGATTGGCTTGCTGTGTGCTTATAACCCTTTCTATACTGATGACCATTACGGATAAAAGCCAATCGAAGAAAGCTGTAAAATATTATATTGCGGTATTTTTCTTAAATGGCTCGGTAGCTGTAATTTCATCATTTCATCAGTCCTTTGAATCCATTTGTACGGATTCGTCAAGCTTTTTGATGCTTACGAAAATTATAATAGCAGTTATATGCATACCTCTTATGCTCTGTCAAAAGGAACGACAATTTAAGATAAGCAAAAAATCGGTGTTTTACTGCTTTGGCATTGCAGGGCTAAACAGCATTGCAAATCTTTTGCTCCTTATTGCACTTCTTCATCTGCCTACTTCTGTTCAGTATCCGTTGGTTACGGGCGGAACTATTGTGTTCTCAACCCTGATTGATAAGCTGCGGAAAGTAAAGGTGACAAAGACAGAGTTCATAGCAGCAGGAATTGCGCTGGCATCGTCTATATTAATGGCGTTGTGAAATCATCCGAGCATGGTATTTCCCACTTGGTCTATGGAATAGGGAGTGTGTGAATCAATGGAGATTGTTTTTTCAAGTCTAATGTCCCTTGATGATGAACCTACATATATTTCATACTGTCCCTGCTCTGTAACCCATTGTTTTAAAAGTACATTATAATAGCCTATATCTTTCTTTTCCACTTTTAAGGCTACATCCTTGCTTTCGCCTGCTTTAAGATATATTTTGTCAACTTGAATTCGTCGGCGTACATGAGTACGGTAGAGTTCAAGTTGGCAAAAAGCAAGCAACCCCAAGAAAAACTATATGTTTTTCTTGGGGTTTTTCTTGTGCAATCAAAATCATTCTCAAACGCATATTTTATCGTTAGCTTGCGGTAGAACGACTTTTTCGACGGTCTGAAAATGCGACTTAACGTCGCATTTTTTATATCATTTCTTGGGTACTGTTTCCCAATCCTTTAAAAATTTTTCTATTCCTGCATCTGTCAGCGGATGGTGAAGCATCTGTTCGATTACCTTATAAGGTACTGTTGCAATATGGCTTCCTGCACGGGCTGAATCAGTTACGTGAATGGGATTTCTGATTGATGCTGATATGATTTCTGATTCGATGTTATGTATTTCAAATATTTCAGCAATTTCTTCAATAAGCTCCATACCTACTCTGCCTATATCGTCGAGTCTTCCTACAAAGGGGCTGACATATGATGCTCCGGCTTTTGCTGCAAGGAGTGCCTGAGCTGCTGAGAAAATGAGAGTTACGTTGGTTTTAATGCCTAAAGCAGAAAGCTGCTTTACTGCCTTAAGACCTTCACCGCACATGGGGATTTTGATAACAAGATTGGGGTTGTTAATCTTATTATAAAGCTCCTTTGCTTCGGCTACCATTTTGTCAGCTTCGAGAGAAATAACTTCTGCGCTTATGGGACCGTCAACAATAGATGTTATCTCTTTTACAACCTCAACAAAGTCGCGTCCTTCCTTTGCAATAAGTGACGGATTTGTTGTAACACCGCAGATTACACCCATGTCATTGGCTTTTTTGATTTCTTCTACGTTTGCAGTATCAATAAAAAGTTTCATAATAAATTCTCCTTTTTTGATTTTTGTATTGACAACACATATATTTTATCATATAATCAATAAAAATCAATAATGGCGAAAATATTTCAAAATAATCAACTTTAATCAGGAGAATATTATGTATCAGCAAGAGAGAATGAATGAAATAATCAGGATATTGAAAACCACTCATTATGCGACTGTTGACTATCTGGTGGAACGGATAAAGTACAGTCCTGCAAGTATTCGCAGGGATTTGACGGCTCTGGAAAAGCAAGGGCTTGTGAAAAGAAGCTATGGCGGAGTTGAAATAAATGCGGAAAATTCAACGCCTTTTAAGTTCAGACAGCACAGTATGAAATCTGCAAAAAATAAAATGGCAGAATATGCATCAACTTTAATCAAAGACGGTGATATTGTATTTATTGACGGTTCAACCACAACCCAGTTCCTCGGTCATCACATAATAACCAAAAAGGATATTTGCGTAGTTACCAACAACATGATGCTGGCATCAGACCTGCACGAACATGGTATTGAGGTTTACTGTACCGGTGGTCTTGTGACAGAATCACCCGGCACGCTTTCCGGAATGATGACGGCAAAGGTGTTTTCCTCGTTTCATGCAAATATTATGTTTTTCTCAACTGACGGAATAAATGATAAGGGCATCATAACCATCAAACCTGAGGGGTATCATCTTCACAATCGTGCTATGCTTGACAACTCAGATAAACACGTTTATATGTGTTCAAGCGATAAAACCAATCGCAGCGTAAAGCTTGTTCAATGCGACCTTAGCGAAGTGGATTATTTTATAAGCGATAAAAAAGCTGATGAAAAGATTGTAGAGAAATATAAAAATACAAAATTTGTGTGTGTTTAAAACAATAACTAATAACATAAAAGCTTTTCAGCATGATGTTGTTTATTCTCAGGCAACTTTGATACTATTGAACTGATTGGGTTCTCACCTGTTGAAGCTTTGTTGCCAAAAAGAATATAATCTGACGACACCTCTAATACTTTACATAAAGCCATGAGAGTAGGAACAGACATTCCCGTTGTTCCTCTTTCCAAACAGCTCAGATTATTAGAACTCATATCTATTAATTCAGCTTAAACAATAAAATTTTACACAAAAAAATGCGACAGCTTACTGTCGCATTTTTTTATTATTAGCCTAACTTTGCACCGTTGATTTTGATGCCGGGGCCCATTGTTGAAGCTACAACTACGCTTCTGAGGTACTGTCCCTTTGCAGCGGCGGGCTTCGCCTTAATGATAGCATTCATGAGAGCGTTAAAATTCTCTGCGAGCTTTTCAGCTCCGAATGAAGCCTTACCGATTGGGCAGTGAATGATATTTGTCTTATCAAGACGGTACTCGATCTTACCTGCTTTGATTTCGTTTACAGCCTTTGTTACGTCCATTGTAACTGTGCCTGCTTTTGGTGAAGGCATAAGTCCCTTAGGACCGAGAACCTTACCCAAACGACCTACAACGCCCATCATGTCGGGTGTTGCAACTACAACATCGAAATCGAACCAGTTTTCGCTCTGGATCTTTGTAACCATATCCATTTCGCCTACGTAGTCAGCACCTGCTGCTGTTGCTTCGTCAGCCTTGGGGCCTTTTGCAAATACAAGCACTTTAGCAGTTTTACCTGTTCCGTGAGGCAATACGATAGCGCCTCTTACCTGCTGGTCAGCATGTCTTGAGTCAACACCGAGCTTTACGTGAACTTCGATTGTTTCATCAAACTTTGCTTTTGCAGTCTTTGTTACGAGGTCAAGTGCTTCTGCTACCTCGTACTGTTTTGTTTTATCGACAAGCTTTGTGCTGTCCTGATATTTCTTTCCTCTGAACATTTCATATCCTCCTTTGTGGTCAAACAAGGCTCTTTGCCTCTCCCACTTCTAATAGCAGTTTAAATTATTCTTCTACCAATACACCCATGCTGCGTGCAGTACCTGCAATCATGCTCATAGCAGCTTCAAGACTTCCGGCATTAAGGTCCGGCATCTTCTGCTCTGCGATTGCCTGAAGGTCAGCCTTCTTGAGTGTTGCAACCTTTGTCTTGTTAGGTACGCCTGACGCCTTCTGAAGACCACATGCCTTCTTAATAAGAACGGGAGCCGGCGGAGTCTTTGTCACGAATGAGAAAGAACGGTCAGCATAAACTGTTATTACAACAGGAATGATGAGACCTGCGTCCTTAGCTGTCTTCTCGTTGAATTCTTTTGTAAACTGCATGATGTTTACTCCGTGCTGACCAAGCGCTGGGCCAACCGGGGGAGCCGGTGTTGCTTTTCCGGCAGGAATTTGTAATTTGATATAACCTGCAACTTTCTGAGCCATAAATGGCACCTCCTTAAAAATACGTGTGGTAATTACGGGCATTCGCCCTCCCACTGAAAAACCAGAGGGAAAATATATAAACGGCATGTCCGTTTATAACATAATAAATTAGTCGATACGAGCAACCTGACTCGCTTCGATTTCGAGAGATACCTCTCTGTCGAACATATTGATTTTTGCAGTAACTTTTCTTGTTTCTGAATCAACTGCTTCGACAATACCTGAAAATCCTTCCATTGGTCCGGATTTAACAGTAATTCTGTCGCCCGCAGACAATCCGATGTCTGCCTGACGCGTTTTTTCAACGCCCATTTTGCGAACTTCTTCGTCGCTAAGCGGAACCGGCTTGGAACCCGGGCCGACAAAACCGGTAACACCTCTTGTGTTTCTTACAATATACCAGCTTTCATCTGTCATAACCATCTTTATCACAACATAGCCTGGGAAAAGCTTATGCTTAACTGTCTTTGTTGTTTCGTTCGTGGTTTCTTCAACGTCCTCAACGGGAACTTCCACGCTGTGAATAAGATGCTGAAGTCCTCGGTTTTCAACAGACTTTTCGATATTTGCCTTGACCTTATTTTCGTATCCGGAATACGTGTGTGCCACGTACCATTTTGCGTCCGCTGCCATAAAGTTCTCCTCCTTAATCTTACAACTTGTTTGTTATAATCTGGAAGAGCTTACCAAATCCGATGTCAAGTACTGACAGGATGATGGCAACTACCGCGATGAATACTATAATAACGCCTGTGTTACGAATTAATTGTGACTTTGAGGGCCAGGTAGCCTTTGCAAGCTCTGACTTGGTTTCTACAAAAAAGCTTTTCATTCTCTTGCCGAGACCTTTTTTTGTTGTTTCAGCCATAATAACACATCCTTCTTTTATTATTTCATCAAACGGAAATTATTTTGTTTCCTTATGGAGCGTATGCTTTCTGCAGAATCTGCAGTACTTGTTCATCTCCAACCTATCGGGATCGTTCTTCTTGTTCTTCATAGTGTCGTAGTTTCTCTGCTTACACTCTGAACATGCAAGTGTGATTTTTACTCTCATTAGTTACACCTCCATAACTTGCTATCATTATTTCATACTCATTTTTTTACACATAAAAAAAGAGCCTTAACGCATCAGTAATTATAACATGCGTTAAAACCCTTGTCAAGCATTTTTGAAATATTTTTGTATTATAGGTGATTATTATCATAAATTTCGTCGATTTTACCTATTTAGTACTGTAAAACTACCACAAAAACATAATATTTAGTGGGTTTTTACTATAATAATAAGAATAAATTTGTGTTTCTTTTTTGTTAAATTGTTGATTGTAACCTTATTTTATGATATGATTTAATTGAAGAGGTTTGGTCTTTTACGCAGCGCTGCGGCAAAAGCCGTTCCCATTATGCCTGCACAAATTGCTTCGCCCAAAAATACCGTAAATGCGAAATACCAATATGTCCCCGGTGCGCCGTAAGCGTACTTTATAATAAAAGGAACGATTATGGTATTTGCGGCTATGGGCGGTAGTGAAATCAGGTGTTTATGATTTCTGACAAGCCTTGTCCCCACAGCGCCAAGCAATGTTGCAAATGTGCCGCCGATAATGTTCATCAGCACACCGTCGGTCATAAGATTTGAAATAAAACATCCTATAACTACACCGGGGATTGCCGCAGGAGTGAAAGCAGGCAAAATTGTCAGCGCTTCCGAAATCCTCAGCTGAACTGCACCATTTGCAAGCCCGAAAGCGTTAGATACTACTGTCATCACCACGTACAACGCGGCAAAAACAGCACTTTGAGTAATAAATAAGCTTTTTTTCATAATAGTCATCTCCATAGTTTTGTTTTAGGTGAGGATGGTTTCGAACTCACCATGATAGATTATACATAAACAAAGCGGAGTTGTCAATAATACGGAGGATAATTAATGAAACACAATTTTATACGGCACACACTTTTCCCGCTTTTAGCGGCACTTATATGGGGTACTGCCTTTGCGGCACAAAGCGTCAGCGCTGATTATATTCAGCCTATGACCTTCAATGCGCTGAGAAGCATAATTGCAAGCGCTACTCTATTTATAGTATGGATTATTTATTCAAGATCTTTAAAGAAGCTGTCTTCCCCGAAGCCTATTGTCTGGAAAAAGCTTATACCGGGCTCAATTCTCTGCGGTATTTTTCTTGCACTTGCATCAAATCTTCAGCAGCTTGGACTTGGTGAAACGTCAGCGGGAAAGGCAGGCTTTATAACAGCTCTTTACATAGTGATAGTTCCCTTATTCGGACTGTTTATAGGAAAAAGATGCGGTATGAAGGTTTGGATAAGCGTTGCCATTGCAACGTCAGGCCTTTATTTTCTGTGCATCACCGACGGATTTTCCATTGCGCCATCGGATTTTTATGTTCTCCTTTGTGCTGTATTGTTTTCGGTTCATATTCTCATAATAGATAAATACACTCAGGAGGTAGAGGGCATACTTCTTTCCCTTGGGCAGTTTATTGTGGTAACAATTATTTCGGGCATTGGAATGATACTTTTTGAACAGCCGTCAATTTCAGGAATAATCCATTGCATACTGCCTACGCTGTATGTGGGCATATTCTCAAGCGGCGTTGCCTACACTCTCCAGATTATTTCCATGCGCGGTGCAAATCCCGCAAAAATTTCAATTCTTTTAAGTCTTGAATCTGTATTTTCCGTAATCGGCGGAGCAGTTCTTTTAGGAGAGCGGCTGTCAGGGCGGGAATATATAGGCTGCTTATTGATGTTCGGAGCTGTTATTCTTTCACAGCTTCCTAAAATAAACAAATAATAATATAAGGAAAATGATTATATGAAGCTATTTACCATTTCTGACCTGCATCTGCCCCTTGGGATAGACAAGCCTATGGACATATTCGGCAGACGTTGGGAGAACTATGTAGAGCGAATACGTGAAAATTGGATAAATACAGTAACCAATGAAGATGTTGTAGTTCTGGGCGGTGATTTTTCGTGGGCAACTTATCTTGAAGAGTCCGTAAAGGATTTTGAATTTTTAGAAGAGCTGCCGGGAGAAAAAATTCTGCTTAAGGGAAACCATGACTATTGGTGGACTACCGCTTCAAAGCTGGGTAAGTTCACCTCAGAAAACGGCTTTAAATCAATAAGTTTTCTTCATAATAATTCATACAAATTCGGGACATTGGGCTTATGCGGAACACGTGGCTGGTCCCTTGACTCTCTCAGCTCTGACGAGGACAAAAAAATCTATACAAGAGAGCTTATGCGCCTTGAAATGTCACTTAACCACGCAAAAAACAACGGATGTGATGAACTTATAGTTTTTACTCATTATCCACCCGTTACTGCCGCTTTTCAGGAGACAGAATTTCACAAAATTCTATTGAAATATGACGTTAAAAAATGCATCTACGGACATCTTCACGGAGCATCTCACCAAACCGCCTTTACGGGCTTTTCAGGAGAGGTTGAATATATACTTGCGGCAGGAGATTATATGGAATTTAACTTGTTAGAAATTGCAGAAATCTAATTTTGAGAGGATAAAACTATGAGTAAACATTCTTATCTTCATGAGTACCTGACAAATCTGCCGGATTTTATTTTTGATTACATTGAAATATACTATACGGGTGAAAGTATCAACACCCAGATAGGATATTGTATTGACCTGCGGATATTTCTTGAATACCTGAGTAAATTCAAGTTCAGGGATATTGAAAACCTTGAAGACTTTACCTGCGAGCATATGAAAAAGGTGCGTGCAGAGGATATTATCAGGTTCAAGGCATATCTTAAAGAGTATCAGAGTACATATATTTCTCCTGACGGAAAACCCGTTACGAGAACACGCCGCAATTCCTCCTACGGAATTAACAGAAAGCTGTCTGCGGTGCGCGGTCTTTTTTCATACCTTTACAAAACGGACCAGATACCCGAAAATGTAACGGACAAGGTGGATATGAACAAGCTTCACCAAAAAATTAAAAAGCCTCTTTCCACTCAGGAAACCTTGCGGCTTCTTGATATTCTCTATCACGGCGAAACATTTTTCAGCGGACGTTATCTTGCGGAATACACACGTACCAAGCAAAGAGATATTGCAATACTGATTTCATATCTTGGAACGGGCGTTCGAGTAAGCGAGCTTGTTAATCTTGACATTCAGGATGTATGCTTTGACACCTCATCATTTATAGTAACACGAAAGGGCGGCGACGAACAGGAAATTTTTATGCCCGTTCAAGTGGAAAACGAGCTTTATAACTATATACAGGAGCGAAAAGAGCTTGAGGGAATAAAGGACAAAGACGCACTTTTCATAAGCCGTCAGGGCAAAAGAATGACCGTTTCATCAGTTGAAAAGATGCTTAAAAAATACTGCACCGCCGCAGGAATTATAGATCCCGACAAAGCCCGCCCTCACGCCTTAAGACGCACATTTGCCTGCAGGCTTTTAGAGGACGGAGTTGACATCAAAATGGTGGCGGAGCTTATGGGGCACAAGAATATAGAAGTTACCCACAAATTCTATGCTCAATACAACTCCCAGGCAAAGCGGGAGGTTATGCGAAAGATAGATGTTACGGGCAACAGAGGTTGATTTTTACTTGAATTGATGCAAAAACTCATGCTCTTTCTTTAATAAAATGGGCAAAATACCGATATTTTGCAAAAAATAATAAAAAACTCTTGAAATGGGAAAATATTTGTGTTATACTCAAAAATGGATTTCAGCGCACTTTTGCGTTGCCAAATTTACGAAGGGAGGATGAAGCAAGTGAAAGAAGGAATTCATCCCGATTATAAGCCGACAACAATTCGCTGTGCTTGCGGTGCGGTAATTGAGACAGGCTCCACAAAAGAAGACATCCAGGTGGAAATCTGCTCAAACTGTCATCCGTTCTTTACCGGTAAGCAGAAGCTTGTTGACACAGGCGGTAGAGTTGAAAAGTTTAATAAGCGTTTCAACAGAGGTTAAAAAACCATTTATCTTAACCGTTCGCTCAGATAACCGAATCACCAACGGTTTCTTAGCATACGGGGTTCATTGAAATTATAGGAGGTGAAATTCATGACAAAGGAACGTAAGGCAGAGCTCATCGCAGCTTATGCAACTCATGAAGGAGATACAGGTTCTCCTGAGGTTCAGATTGCACTTCTCACAGAGAGAATCAATCACCTTAACAACGAGCATCTTAACTACCACAAGAAAGACCATCACTCAAGAAGAGGTCTTCTTATGATGGTTGGTAAAAGACGTGGTCTTCTCAACTACCTTAAGTCACAGGATATTGAGAGATACAGAGCATTAGTTTCTAAGCTCGGACTCAGAAAGTAATTATAGCCGCAAAGCAGTTTGTTTTGCGCGTACGTGTATAGGCAAACGATTGTAGGTATTTATTTGCGGTCGCTTGCCTATAATACATTTAAGTCGGAAAGGGAGGATAAGATTTAGCTAATAAACGGAGTGTATGAAGCCTCTTGGTATGCTGCGTTTATTCGCTAAAATTTATCTTCCCATAATACAATATAAAGGAGATAAAATTATGTTTAAAACATTCGAAACAACCCTTGCCGGCAGACCTTTGGTTGTTGAAACCGGCAAAATGGCAATGCTCACTAATGGTCATTGCGTTGTTCGCTACGGCGACACAGTTGTTATGGTTAACGTAACAGCTTCAAGAAACCCCAGAGAAGGAGTTGACTTCTTCCCTCTTTCAGTTGATTACGAAGAAAAGCTCTATTCAGTAGGTAAAATCCCCGGCGGATACATCAAAAGAGAAGGAAAGCCCAGCGAAAAGGCTATCCTTACAAGCCGTGTAATCGACAGACCTATCCGTCCTCTTTTCCCGTCAGACCTGAGAAACGACGTATCAGTTGTTGCAACTGTTCTTTCAGTTGAGCAGGACAACCCACCCGAAGTTGCTGCTATGATTGGTACATCAATCGCTATTGCAATTTCTGATGTTCCCTGGAACGGTCCTATCGGTGGTGTTTGGCTCGGTCTTGTTGACGGTGAGTTTGTTATCAACCCCACAGTTGAACAGAGAGAAAAGAGCGAAATGCAGGTAACTGTTGCAGCTACACGTGAAAAGGTAGTTATGATTGAAGCAGGCGCAAACGAAGTTCCCGAAGATGTTATGCTCGACGGTATCAAGTTCGCACACAAGTCAATCATTGAAATAGTTGACTTCATTGAAAAAATTCAGGCTGAAATCGGTAAAGAAAAGTTTGATTATGAGCATCACGATATTGACCATGTTCTTTATGACAGAATCAAAGATGCAGAATATGCAAATCTCCAGCACGCTCTTGACACAGACGACAAAAACGTTCGTGACGAAAGAGTAGGCGTTATTACTGACAGAGTAATTGAAACACTTGCAGAAGACTACCCCGACATCAGCACAGACATCGGCGAAATCATCTACAAGATGCAGAAAGAAATAGTTCGCGAATGGCTTGTTCAGGGCAGACGTGTTGACGGCAGAGGTCTTGACGAAATCAGACCGCTCGCTGCAGAGGTTGACCTTCTCCCCAGAACTCACGGTTCAGGACTTTTCACAAGAGGACAGACTCAGGTTCTCACAGTTGCAACACTTGCTCCCCTTTCTGAAATCCAGAAGCTTGACGGTATTGATAACGAAGAAACCAAGAGATATATGCACCACTACAACTTCCCGTCATATTCTGTTGGTGAAACAAGACCTTCAAGAGGCCCCGGCAGACGTGAAATCGGTCACGGTGCACTTGCTGAACGTTCACTCGTTCCCGTTCTCCCCTCAGAGAGCGAATTCCCATATGCTATAAGAACTGTTTCTGAAGTTCTTTCTTCAAACGGTTCAACATCTCAGGGTTCTGTATGTGGTTCAACACTTGCTCTTATGGCAGCAGGCGTTCCCATTAAGGCTCCCGTTGCAGGTATTTCATGCGGTCTTATTACAACAGAGAACGGATTTACCACAATGGTAGATATTCAGGGACTCGAAGATTTCTACGGCGAAATGGACTTCAAGGTAGCAGGTACTCATAAGGGTATTACTTCTATTCAGGTTGATATAAAGAACGACGGTCTTTCATACGAGGTTATAGAAGAAGCGCTCAGAAAGACAAGAGCCGGCAGAATTCATATTCTTGACAACGTTATCCTCAAGGCTATCAACACACCAAGAGAAGAACTTTCACAGTACGCTCCCAAGGTTGATACAATGAAGATTGATCCTGACAAAATCCGCGAAGTTATCGGTCAGGGCGGTAAGGTTATTCAGAAAATAGTTGCTGATACCGGCGCTAAGATTGATATTGAAGAAGACGGAACAATCTATATCTTTGCTGCTACTCAGGAATCAGGCAACGCAGCACGCGGTGCTATTGAGGCTATTGTAAAAGAGCCTGAAGTAGGTGAAATCTACAACGGTATTGTCCGCACCATCACCGCATTCGGTGCATTCGTTGAAATTCTCCCGGGAAAAGACGGTCTTTGCCACATTTCAAAGCTCGCTGACAAGAGAGTTGAAAAGGTTGAGGACGTTGTTAAGGAAGGCGAAAGACTTATTGTTAAGGTTATGGAAGTTGACAAGAAGACAGGTAAAATCAGTCTTTCTCACAAAGACGCAGTAGATATTGAAGAAAACTAATTAATTCGCGTATGAGAGAAAGCCGACGGCTTTCTCTCAACGTGCCAACAGGAGTTGATACTAATGATTAAAGTTGCAGTTCTCGGTGCAACGGGATATGCCGGTATTGAGCTTGTAAGACTTCTTTCAAGTCATCCGGAGGTATCTCTTGAAATTCTCGGCTCTCACAGCTTTGCGGGCCAGAACATTAACGATGTATATAAGAACTTCAGACATATTCTTGATAAGGAATGTACTGAAATTGACATAGATGAAATTGCAAAATGTGATGTGGTTTTCACAGCACTCCCTCACGGTGCATCAAAAACAGTTATCCCTGCAATCGCAGAAAAGGGCGTTAAAATAATCGACCTCAGCGGCGACTTCAGATACGACGATGCAGAGGTTTATAAGGCTTGGTACGGCGAAGAACACTCTTCTCCGGAGCTTCTTGCAAAATCTGTTTACGGACTTTGCGAGCTTCACAGAGAAAAAATCAAAAATGCTACCATTATAGGAAACCCCGGCTGTTATACCACATGCTCTATTCTCGGCGCAGCTCCCCTTCTTAAATCAGGAATAGGAAGCACAAAAAATGTTATTGTAGATGCAAAATCAGGCGTTACAGGTGCAGGACGCGGTCTTGGACTTCCATACCATTTCTGCGAATGTACCGAAAACTCAAAGGCATATAAAATCGCAACTCACCGCCATACCTCAGAAATTGAGCAGGAGCTTTCAAAGCTTGCAGGCGAAGATGTGCTTATATCATTTACGCCGCATCTCATTCCTCAGAAAAGAGGAATTCTTTCAACAATATACATAAATCTCAATAAGCCATGTACTACGGAAGAAATTGCTGCGCTTTACAGCGACTTTTTCAAAGACGAATTCTTTGTAAGAGTTCTGCCCGCAGGTGAAGTACCTGAAACAAAGCACGTGGCAGGCTCAAACTTTGTAGATATTGGTGTTGTTGTAGATGAAAGACTTCAAAGAGCAGTTGTTGTTTCAGCTCTTGACAATATTGTAAAGGGAGCAGCAGGTCAGGCTATTCAGAACATGAACCTTATGTTCGGTCTTGACGAGGGAACAGGACTTACATTCCCAGGATTTTATTTATAAAGGACGTTATCACATGGAAGAACTTATTAAAAAAGCCGGCATACTTATAGAAGCATTGCCGTACATACAAAAATTCAGCGGCAAAACCGTAGTAATCAAATACGGCGGCAATGCCATGATAAATGAAGAGCTTAAAAACTCTGTTATGGAGGATATTACGCTTCTTAAGTTTATAGGTCTTAACCCAATCGTTGTGCATGGCGGCGGGCCTGATATTTCCGCAGAGCTTAACAGTCATCAGGTAAAAAGCGAGTTTATTAACGGACTTCGTAAAACCGATAAGGAAACCATGCGCATAGCGCAGATGGTGCTTGTGGGAAAAACCAACAAGGAAATTGTATCTCTTCTCAATACTAAAGGCGGTACGGCAGTTGGTTTCTGCGGTATTGACGGAAGCTTTATTGAATGTGAAAAAAAATACACTCAGGTAGATGGAAAAGATGTTGACCTTGGATATGTGGGCGAAATAGTAAATATAAAGCCGCATCTCCTTGAGCTTCTTTCATCAGACCAATACATTCCCGTTGTTGCCCCCATCGGCACAGACGCTGACGGAAACAGCTACAACATAAATGCTGATACCGTGGCTTCAGCTGTTGCGGCAGCAGTAGGCGCTGAAAAGCTTATTTTGCTCACAGACGTTGAAGGTGTTAAGGACGACAGCGACAATATTATATTTGAAGCACATAAAAACGAAATTCTAAACATGATTGAATCAGGAGTTATAAGCGGTGGAATGATTCCCAAGGTGCTTGGCTGTATTGATGCCATTGATGCGGGAGTTACAGGTGTTCATATTATTGACGGACGTATTCCTCATTGCCTGCTTCTTGAAATATTCACCAAGTCAGGTATTGGAACTCTTATTAAGAGTGACCGCTATTAATAGGAAAGGATAGATATAATTATGAAAATGTCAAAGCTTTTGATACCTACGCTGCGCGAGGTTCCTGCAGAAGCGGAAATAGTAAGCCATCAGCTTATGCTCCGCGCCGGAATGATAAGACGTCTTGCAGCAGGTATATATTCATATCTCCCTCTGGGCCTGAGAACATTGAAAAAGGTTGAAAACATTGTCCGTGAAGAAATGGACAGAGCAGGCGCTCAGGAATTGCTTATGCCTGCACTTCTTCCTGCTGAAAGCTATCAGGCATCAGGAAGATGGGAGGTTTTCGGCGAGAGTATGTTTAAGCTCCGCGACCGTAACGGCAGAGATTTCTGCCTTGGTCCAACTCATGAAGAGCTTTTTACTGAAACAGTATTAAACGAAGTACGTTCATATAAGGAATATCCCCTTACTCTCTATCAGATTCAGACAAAGTACAGAGACGAAGGACGTCCTCGTTTTGGTCTTATGCGCGGCAGAGAATTCGTTATGAAAGATGCATACAGCTTTGACCTGACAGCAGAGGGACTTGATAAATCATATAAGGCAATGTACGATGCATACTGCAGAATATTTACAAGACTTGGTCTTGACTTCACAATAGTAGATGCTGATTCAGGCGCTATGGGCGGAAGCGGAAGTCAGGAATTCATGGTGAAATCTCCCGTAGGCGAGGACGGAATTGCATATTGTGACGACTGCGGCTATGCGGCAAACTACGAAAAGGCAGAATGTGTACCTGCACAAAAGCCTTTTGAAAGCAATGAAAAAGAGCTTGGCAAGGTTCACACTCCCAACGCTCATACTATTGAAGAGCTTACTTCGTTTATGGGAACAGAGCCTTATGTTTTTGCAAAGACTATCATATACAAGGCTGATGATAAATATATTGCGGCAATGGTAAGAGGCGACCGTGAAATCAACGAGGTTAAGCTTAAAAATCTCGTTGGCTGCACAGACGATCTGGAGCTTGCCGAGCCTGCAATAGTGCGCGAGCTTACTCATGCAGAGGTTGGATTTGCAGGTCCTATCGGTCTCGAAATCCCCGTATATGCCGATAAGGAAGTCAGCATGATGAAAAACTTCATAGTTGGTGCAAACGAAACAGATTATCACTTTGAAAACGTTAACATAGGCAGAGATTTTGAGCCGTTTACAATAGCAGATATCCGCCTTATCGAAACCGGCGATGCTTGCCCCAAATGCGGAAAGCCCATTAAAACCGCTCAGGGTATAGAGGTTGGTCATATATTCAAGCTGGGAACAAAGTACTCAGATGCATTGGGACTTAAGGCTCTTGATGAAAACGGTAAGATGTCTCAGGTTATTATGGGTTGCTACGGTATAGGCGTAACAAGATGTATTTCAGCTGCAATCGAGCAGAACTATGATGAAAACGGTATCATCTGGCCTGCATCAATCGCTCCGTATCAGGTAAGCGTTGTTCCCGTAAACCACAAGGATGAGGAACAGATGAAGGCAGCAGAAGAAATCTATGAAAAGCTTCTTGACATGGGAATTGAGGCACTGCTTGACGACAGAGCAGAGCGTCCGGGCGTTAAGTTCAAGGATTCTGACCTGATAGGCGTACCCGTAAGAATAGTAGTAGGCAAGAAAATCGGCGAGGGCATTGTTGAATACAAGGAAAGAACAGCCTCTGAAGCCCAGCTCAAAACAGTTGACGAGGCAATAGCTGCTGCAGCTGAGATTTTCAAAAGCCTTTAATTACCGAAAGGAAGTTTAATTATGAATGACTGTTTGTTCTGTAAAATAATGAAGGGCGAAATCCCGTCTGTTAAGGTTTATGAGGACGATTATGTTTATGCTTTTAACGATATTGAGCCTCAGGCGCCTGTACACGTAATTATAATACCAAAGGAGCACATTTGCTGTGCTGATAAAATAACAGAAGAAAACTCAATGCATATAGCCAAGGTATTTGAAGCTGCACCGAAAATTGCAAAACAGCTTGGTCTTGACGAGAAAGGCTACCGTATTATAAACAACTGCGGTGCTGATGCAGGACAGACTGTTTTCCACATTCATTTTCATCTTATGGGCGGCAAACAGCTTGGCTGGCCTTAATTTTCAGGAAAGGATTGAACTATTATGGATTTTAAAGATATTGTAAGCCCCGACGGCAAAATGCGTATCGTTCAGGAGCTTGTGCCTGGTAAACAGGTTACACTTGCTCACATAATTGCAGGCCCTGACCAGATAATATACAAAAAACTCGGTCTTGATCCTGCTGTTGATTATTCAAGAGCGGCAATCGGTATTCTTACCATGAGCCCTGCTGAAACTGCAGTTATCGCAGGCGACCTTGCAATCAAGACTTCAAATGTTGATTTGGGATTTGTTGACCGTTTCAGCGGTACTTTGATTATTACCGGAAGCGTGTCTGAGGTTGAAGCAGCAGTAAAGGAAATTCTTGATTATCTTGAAAATACTCTCAACTTCAGCGTATGCCCCATAACGAAGACATGAGAAAGATTATATTTGTAGGCCGTACAGGTTGCGGCAAAACAACACTTACTCAGGCTCTTCGTAAAGAAAAAATCCATTACCACAAAACCCAATACGTAAATCATCACGATATTGTGATTGACACACCGGGAGAATATGCTGAAACAAAGCATCTGGGCTATGCCCTTGCGCTTTATTCATACGAGGCGGACGTGGTCGGACTTTTACTTAGCTCAACCGAGCCTTTCAGCCTTTATCCCCCGAACGTTACTTGTTCGTCAACAAGAGAGGTTGTGGGTATTGTAACCCAGATTGACCATCCTGACGCAAACATAGAACGTGCAGAAAGATGGCTGAGACTTGCAGGCTGCAAGAAAATCTTCTTCATCAGCTCTGTTACAGGAGAGGGAATTGATGAGCTTATAAATTATTTATCATAAAATACTTGACATCTGCAAAAAAATGTGTTATAGTTTTTATAATATTTTTTGGAAAGGTAGTGGGTACAATGTTATTCAGCAGTTTTATATTTAAGTTTACCAACGCGATGGATAGCTGCATTGTACCGGTCCTTAACTGAAGGTATTAACCGGATAATCAACGTCCACCGCTCTTTTGCTTGGTCAAAGAAAGGTGGATGTTTTTTGTTATTAAGGTATAATTTTTTAGAAAGCGGTGATTTGAGTTGAGAAAATATTATCAACCGGAAATCGAAACCATGCCACGTGCGGAGCTTGAAAAGCTCCAGAGTGAAAGATTGGTAAAGCAAGTAAAGCATGTTTATGAAAACGTTCCTTACTATCGTGCAAAAATGGAGGAAAAAGGAATAACTCCCGATGACATTCACGGTATCGAGGATTTACATAAGCTTCCCATGCTCTGCAAGGATGATCTTAGAGAAGCATATCCCTACGGTTTGCTTGCAAAGCCGTTGAATGAATGTGTAAGAATTCAGTCAACCTCAGGCACAACGGGAAAAAGAGTTGTTGCATTCTATACACAGCACGATATTGACCTTTGGGAAGATTGCTGTGCAAGAGCTATTGTTGCAGTAGGCGGAACTGACGAGGACGTATGTCAGGTATGCTACGGCTACGGACTCTTTACCGGCGGCCCCGGTCTTAACGGCGGCTCACATAAGGTTGGATGTCTTACTCTGCCTATGTCATCAGGTAATACTGACCGTCAGCTTCAGTTTATGACAGACCTTGGTTCAACCATTCTCTGCTGTACTCCATCATATGCCGCATATCTTGCAGAGTCTGCAATAGAAGCAGGTATTCAGGACCAGCTTAAGCTTAAAGCCGGCATTTTTGGTGCAGAAGCATGGACTCAGGAAATGCGTCAGGACATTGAACAGAAACTTGGTCTTAAGGCATATGATATTTACGGACTTACAGAGCTTTCAGGCCCCGGTGTTTCATTTGAATGTTCAGAGCAGGGCGGAATGCATATAAACGAGGACCACTTTATTGCAGAAATCATTGATCCCGTAACAGAAGAGGTTCTTCCCTACGGCTCAAAGGGCGAGCTTGTATTTACCTCTCTTACAAAGGAAGCATTTCCTATGATTCGCTACCGCACAAAAGACATATGCGTTCTTAATGCAGAGCCTTGCGGCTGCGGACGTACTCATATACGTATGTCAAAGCCTATGGGCAGATCAGACGATATGCTTATTATCCGAGGTGTAAACGTATTCCCATCACAGATTGAAACTGTGCTTCTTAACAAGGGAATGACCGCAAACTACCAGATTATCGTTGACCGCGTAAACAACACTGATACGTTTGATATAGAGGTGGAAATGCCGCCTGAAATGTTCTCGGATACTGTTGCAGAAGTAAGCGCCATTGAAAAAGATTTAGTTCTTGCGCTTAAAGCTATGCTCGGAATAGTTGCAAAGGTACATCTTGTTGCTCCAAAGTCAATAACAAGAAGTGAGGGCAAGGCTGTCAGAGTAATTGATAAAAGAAAGCTTTATTAATCAAAAAGGGACGTTTAAAAATGCATACATTTTTAAACGTCCTATTATTTTGTATTTTTAACTACACAATCAGTAATATGAAACATTATTTCAGTTTCTTTATCATTTTATCAAAATGCTTTCTTTCCCTTTCAGAAAAATCCTCGTAGGAAGACAAGTATTCAATATATTTACTCTCAATCATATTTCTATCTGTCAGCAAAAAAACTCTACAACGATTATTTTTATCAATTACTGAATATCCATCCTCAGATATTACATAAAATTGGCCCTTATTCACATCAAATAAAGATACTTGGCGCAACAAATTACCACTTGCATCTTCTATCTTTATACTAAAACGTTTTTCACCCATATGATTTAATATATGATAATGATTGTTCCATATATATACAGTGTCTTTACCTCTGACTACTTCATGCTTTTTGATTTTCTCTTGTCTAACAGCTTCTTCGCTATCCCACTGATAAGAAATTACATCCCAAAAAACATCTATTGCTTTGTTTTGGACAGATTCTATTCTCAAAAGAGAAACTGCCATTAAAATGAATGTTATAATCGCTATAGTGAATACTTTCATTACACTTACCTCGTAGTATAGAATTGTACTTTTACTTTATATGGATTTATAGCTCCCAGCTTTTGTGAAACAACAGCAGTATCATTGGCTACAGTTCCCTTTAGGTGATCAAAAGAAAAATCAGGGTATTTATCCATGTAGGTTTGTATTTTTGTAAAATCATACATATCCTCTAATTGAGAATATATCAGCCATTTCCCATCATCTTGTTTATATCCTTTAACATATATATCGGCACTATGAATAGAAAAATACAAATCACCCTCATCAAATACTACGTCTTCTATCTTAGTATCTATTACTCCGTTCTTTGAATTTGAGATAACATTATCTAATGCAGATAAATAATTCTTATCATTATTAATCAAATATGCTATCCTGGAATCGTTTTTCCTTACAATGTCCGACGGATTGTCCTGCAATGCATGTTCAAGCATCCAAGCTGATGTTTCAAACCCTCTTTGTTTTCTTAAATAATTCTCTGCTCCATATCTCCAGACTTTTCTCTGTATATTTTTCTGAGTTTCATTTAAAACTTCTTTGATTTCGTCAACAGATTTACACGCCGTCAATTTAGGTTCCTTCTTATCATCAATTTCATATGAATCTGATTTCAACGTATAATCATCTGTAATTTTTTTGTCATCATCATTCAAATAGGCAATATAGTCATTGTTGACTTTTAAAGGCTTGTTATTGAAGCTTATATATGATTCTGTTTCATTTTGAATATCCTTTATGTAATCATCAAACTCAACAAAGTTGTCATTAACTGCTTTTTGCGTCCATTTTCCTGAGTTATTTATGTATTGGCTCTTAAATGGTTTGTCGATTGAGTTGGTTTTTGGTTTTGATAAATCAAAATCAGTTTTTTGCGTATTGTTATTTAAAGAAATTCCGTTATTACTAACATTGTTTGGCTTAATATTGTTACTGTTCAGCTTAACATCATTAGTGTTATTAAAATTATATTGATTGCCAAAACTATTAGCCTCTTTGTTGTTTATGGGCTTTACAGAAGTGTTACTTAATGTATTACCTGATGTGTTATTAAACGCGTTGTTGCTCTTTTTTTGTTTTTTGATTTCATATTCCATAACATAATCTCATCCTTTCTATTATAGCACATTTTATCTTTTGGCTCATATAAAGAATTTGATATGTTACCTTTATTATACAATAAAAAAATCAAAAAGTCAAGAAAACATATCTATCCCCTATTGAGCAATATTTTGGTGATATGTTTATTTTTTTATAATTATATTATCCGTTTATAATATTATTTATATATTTGTCAAATTCATCTGATGTCAGCATATATGCATTGTCAGTTGTTTTATTCATTTCAAAGAATTCTTCAAGGTCGTTTACTAACATAAAAAGTGCATTTTTATTTCCTCTGTACACCTTTTTTGCAATGTTATTAATTCTTTCCATTATAATACTGTCATTATTCTTATACATTTGTTTCCTCCTTTCGTAGCTGTATATTTTAATTAACACATATCACCGTAAACACTATAACACATTTAAGGTGGAAAAACCGTCAATTTTATTTCCACAAAAAAGGTATGTACTTGATTTTATATATGCTATAACCAACTTGTCTTTATAGATAAGATTTGACATTACAAAAGGGGGAATTGCTTAATGAACTGCACCATTTTGTGCGGACAGCACAAAAAAGAGTGCCTATGGCATAAATATTAAGTTTAAGCAACATACTGACATCGTTTTTCAAACGGTGTCAGTTTTGTTTTTAATTGTATTCTTTCATAATTGTAAAAACGCA
>JBGVIT010000007.1:0-10132 GCA_045128915.1 Clostridia bacterium | reverse complement strand
TAACTCACCACTCGACGTACCATCGTACGCCTTCGGGCAGGGTATTGTGCGGCTTAGACCGCACAATACTTCGTTTCATCCGTTCTGCACTATTTTTAACCATCCCCTTAGGATTGCGAGCTGACTTTATAAACAGCCCCTTTACGCATCAATCTTAAAAATATACCCTTGACATTTATAAATCACCATGTTAAAATCATTTAAACAATTTTTAAATGAGGAGAATAAGGTTATGGAAAAATATTTAATAGCAGATTTCACAGACAACAAATATGCAAGAGAGCCTGTTATTGCTTTTATGCCCGACGGAAGTATGATTTGCACAGTACTTACGGGCGGACCTACCGAGCCACACAACGAAAACGTAATAATGATTTCAAGAAGCTGCGACCAGGGCAAGACTTGGTCATCCCCTGAAATTTTATTCTCACACAAGCAAAGAGGGGTTTGGTGCACGGAAATTTTCACCGACGGCGAATTTCCTATGATGATAGTTCACACTTATGACGGAGCTTGTCCTTACAGAGAACTGCAGACTATGGTTTCTTACACATATGACAGTGGAAAAACGTGGACTATGCCCGAACATATGCCTGCTCACTCATCAGGACTGTGCATAAGAAAAGGCTTTACAATGTCAAACGGAGAAATATTCTTCCCCGTATATTATACAAAAATTAATAACAGCTTTGGTGATTTCGGAGAATTCGGAACAGATGAATACTGGGCAAAAGGACGTCATTGCTGCGCTGCATTAATTACGGCAGACAACGGCAAAAGTTACACACCATATGGCAGCTTCATTGGAGAGAATGACCTTTGGGAGCCAAATGCAGTAGAGCTTGAGAATGGTCATATAATCATGTATATGCGTGATACCCATACACCTAAAATCAACGCCGCAGAAAGCTTTGACTATGGCAGAACATGGAATCATACAGGAAATATAGAAATGCCTAATGCAGACACAAAGCTGTCTTTGGAAAAGATTAATAATAAAGTTATTCTTGTTTCAAACCCCGTAGAATCTCTTGAATTTGACGGAAGAAAGCAGCTGCAGATTCAGGTAAGCACAGACGGCATGAAAACATGGAAAAAGGTGGCTGATGTTGCACCTCAGGATGAAAAATGGTTCTATCCGCATACTTTGGTTGACCACAAAAACAGCGTACTGTACATTGCATACGAAAACGCACGCCAGCACTATATAAACAAATATACCTTTGATGAGCTTGGATTATAAAGGAGATATTAATATGGCAAAGAGTGTAAAATGGTATCATTCACCATACAAACCTTTTTTATTTGAAACGGGAGATATTTATATATGCCGCGTTGTTCCTTTTCAAAATTCAATACATTTTGAATGGCTGAGCATAGGTGATGCACAGTACAATATATATTATCGAAAAACACCTCGCTACTCAGTAGGAGAAGCAGACCTGAAATATAAGCTGTTTACCTCAACGAAAAGTACCGAGTGTGATATAACCGGCCTCGAAACAGATATTGATTATGAATTCTATGTAGTATCAGGAAACAAAAAAAGCCGCAAAAGACTTGCTCACACCGGTGAACATGTAGGAACTGCAGTAAACTACGTACATCCCGAAGATCAGGTATATTCATATTCCGGAAACTGCCTTTGTTCTCCATCTATGGTACGTCATCCCGACGGATACCTCTTGTCGTCTATGGACTTGTATAAAGAAGAAGCGCCGCAGAATCTCACGTTGATTTTCCGTTCCGATGATGACGGAAAAACATGGCACTACGTTACAGAGCTTTTTCCGTGTTATTGGGGCAAGTTGTTTATTCATAAAGGCTCACTTTATATGCTAAGCGTTTCCACCGAGTACGGTGACCTTCTTATCGGCCGCTCCGATGACGGCGGAAAAACATGGACAGAGCCGAGTGTTCTCCTGCGAGGTTCATGCAACTTCAAATACCCTGGTTGTCATAAAAACCCGCTAAACATCATGATTCATAAGGGAAGAATATATGAAACACTTGAATGGGGTGCATGGCCGGCAGGCTTTCATGCAGTTATGGTTATGTCGTGTCCTATTGATGCAGATTTGCTGGACGCTGATAATTGGTCATTTACCGAGCCTGTTATGTATGATGAAAATTGGCCGGGAACTGTTGAGGGCAAATGCGGAGGCAATATTGAGGGAACTTTAGTTGTAGCTCCTGACGGAAATCTTTATAACATAATGAGATACCTAACAGCAGGAGCAAAACCTAACTATGGTTACGCATTGGCATATAAGGTGAACACAGAAAACCATACAGCACCCCTTGAATATTCCCATGCCATAGAATTTCCAGCTAATCTTTCAAAGTTTATGATAAAAAAAGATTTGGAAAGCGACTATTATTATACCATTTGCAATCGTATAACCAATCCTGAAGTACCGGGCATGAGAAATCTTCTGTCTCTTATGAAATCAAAGGACCTTAAGAAATGGGAGCTTGCGACGGATATTATTGATATGCGTCATAAAAACGGTTTAATGCACGGCTTCCAATACGTAGATTTTGAAATGGAAGGCGATGATATTATCTTTGTATGCCGCACCGCAATGAACGGAGCGGAAAACTTCCATAACTCAAACTATCAGACTTTCCACAGAATAGAAAATTTCAGACAGTACTAAAAAAAAGCCGCATATGCGGCTTTTTTTTAGTACTCTCTGCAAGATTTTCTTAATGCAAGTGCAGGTTGGAACACCTTTTTATATGGCCATTTTTCTTTGCCTGAAATCATAGCAAGAATAGCTTTTGCAGCTTCTTTTCCAAGATTTTCTTTTGGGTGTATAACACTTGTAAGCGACGGCGTAAGCACAGATGCTACAACGGTGTCGTCCACGCTTATTACCGAAATATCATCGGGTATGCAAAGTTTTGCCGCAGATAAAACATCGTAGCACTTCTTTGCAACGCCATCATTGAAGCAAAATATTCCGGATATATTTTTATTATTATCAAGTGTTTCTGTAAGTGTTTGCTTAAAGTCTTTGCCATACTTTACAACATCAGGCTTTTTATTAAGGCCGCTGACAAAGCCTCTTACTCTTTCCTGAGAATCCACTCGTCCCGGATGCTCTATAACACACAATGAGCTATGACCAAGGCTCGAAAAATAGTCTGCTGCAATCCTTCCTGCCTGAAACTCGTCCATTATAACATACGACTCTGGTACGTTTTTGTAAATAGTATCAATCATAACATACGGGATAGATTCGTTTTCAAACTTTTCAAGAACCGAAACAATTTTCTCATTAGCTATATCGGTTTTGTTGCCCGGCTGAAATATGACTCCGTCAGTATTATCCATTATGGCATTTTCCAAAAGGTTAAAAATAACATCCGGATCGTTTCTTGTATCTCCCATAACTATATTAACATTTTCAGATTCCAGCACCGCACATATGGAACGCAGGTAATATGGAATAAATTCCACTTCTGCAAGATTCAAAAGAATATCTACTCTGTATTTTTTCTGAACCACATTGGTTTTGCAGAATGTTCCTTTTCCATGTCTTTTTTCAATCAGACCTTCATTCACCAATATTCCAAGAGCTTCACGAATGGTAAGTCTTGCAATTTTATAGTCCCTCACCATTTCTGTTTCGCTTGGGAGCTTATCTCCCTGCTTTATTACACCGGTTCTTATCTGCTCACGCAAATCATCTGCCAGCTGCACATACAAGGGTATGTGACTTTCTTTGCTTATCATCCGGTCACCACACATTCTTATATGACACTCTTTTTATCATCCAATATATTCTTCTACAACCGCATATCCTACAGCATCACAGTTTGCGTCGATTCCAATAAGAAGCACGTACATTTTTTTGCCAAGTTCGTCCGAATCTACGGGGTGTGATGAGTTGAATTCAAATGGAACATGTTCATCAAAAACTTCAAATCCTGACTGTTTCCACATATTAATCATGTATTCTATTGCACTTGAAATTTGTTCCTCAGAAAACTCTTCCTCAGACCATCTCGCAATCAGAACATCATTCACATTTGCAGGACCTACTACCTCTGCGCATAAGTGCATTCCTCCGATTGCACCCTCGTTATACTCAATTATTGAATCGTTCTGCTCATAATAATAGCTATAGTTGTTAAGTTCCAATGTACCTACAATTTTTTCTTCAGGTACCGGTGCAGGTGCAGGTATCTGAATTGCATCAGGATTTGGCTTTGACATAATAACAGTCTGTGTTGAAGCATCCCATTCTACTGTTGAGCCAAGCTTTTCAGCAATAAATCTTACAGGTGTATATGTTCTGTCGTTTTCAATAAATGCGGGACTGTCAAGCATTTCCTGAACACCGTTAACAGTTGCAACTGCTGAATCAATAGTAAGTTTAATTTCTACAAACTCGCTCTGAATTATAACGACTCTGTTTACTCCGTCCCATGAAACTGAAGCTCCAAGGTTTTCTGCTACAAATCTTGCAGGAAGCATTGTTCTGTCATTTCTGATAATTGGCTGAACATCGTTTTCCATAACTACGCCAAATACGCTTGCATCATTTCTGCCTATTGAAAGTGTAAACACATCGCTGTTTACTTCTGATTCGTAAACAACTTCCTCAACTGTATCATATACATAATCTTCTACAATATCATAAACTGTTTCATACACAACACCGTCAACTGCTGACATTTCAAACGCAAATGCAACTACTCCGCTGAATATTCCCATACCTGGAACAGAGCTTACCATTGCAGCAGTTAAAACCGCTGCTACCATCTTTTTAATATTTCTCATTTTCCTCATCTCCTGAAAAATTATAATACTAATAATTATACCATATACTTACTTGATTGTCAACATTTTGTGCAAGCAACTGCTACAAGCATATGAACGCCTTAAAGAAAAAAACACCTGAAAATTAATCAATAATAGTTTACGCTTTTTGAGACAAAGTGCTGTGATCCTTGCCTTGATTATTTAAACATTTACCTATGAAGTTATGTTATATCACTTAACACAAAAAAGCAATACATAAATTTCTATGTGCAAATTACTAAGATTGTATTGACACAATGTTTGTATTGTGTTATAATCCAACTTGTACAGATGAGTTGAAAACGGAGGATTTATGAAGAATTATTTAACCTTTGACGTTGGAACAACCGCAATGAAATGCATTTTGTTCGACAAAGATTTCAAAGAACTGTTTTATATTAATAAAGAATACAGCATAAATGCAGAAAGAGAAGGATTTGCAGAGCTTTCCGCAAATACCTATTTCCTTACCTTTTGTAAGTGCATCGAGGATATGCAAAAAGCAGGCATAGCTATTAAGGATATAGGCTCTGTAACATTTACAACTCAAGGCGAAACTCTTATACCCGTTGACCAAAACGGAGCTGCTCTTTGTCCTGCTATTGTATGGCTTGATACAAGAGCTTCAGAGGAAGCTGATTATATAAAGAGCCAGATTGAAAAACAATGCATGTACTCAAAAACGGGACTTTGCGACATTGACGGGGCGCTGCCTGCTGCAAAAATTTTGTGGCTCAGCAAAAATCAGCCTTCAATTTATAACAATACATATAAATTCCTGCTTCTTGAGGATTATCTCATATATAAGCTTACGGGGAAATTCGTATCGGAAAAATCTCTGCAGTCATCTACGGGATGGTACGATATTAAAGATGATACACTTTTTGATGATATGCTTAATATTTGTTCCATACCAAAAAACAAGCTTCCTGAAATTTTACCCTGCGGAACTGTGGTAGGCAATGTAAATAAGGAGCTTTGTGAACAGCTTGGCTTTTCCTATGACACAGTTGTTATAACCGGTGCAATGGACCAGATTTCTTCAGCGGTGGCAATCGGCAACATTAAAGAAGGTATTTTTACGGAAACTACCGGAACGGCGTTGGTTGCAGGAATAACAACTGCTAACCCCGTATTTGACCTTGACAATCCCGTAACGGTTTACAAGCACTTTGATGATAAATTTATATATATGCCCTACTACAACACAGCTGGCATGGCACTTAAATGGTTCAAAGACAAGCTGATGCCATATGCCGAGGAAGAAGGCAGAAAAGAAGGCTTGTCGGCTTATGCATACATTGACAAGGCTGCTGAAAAAGCTCCTTGCGGAAGCGGCGGAGTTGTTATGCTGCCTCACCTTTCGGAAGAAGGCGCTTTTATTGGGATTACTCTGGCAACCTCTGTTTGTGACATGGCACGAAGCGTACTTGAAGGCGTAGCATATATGCTCAGGGGAATTACGGAACTTATTGAAAGCCGCGGTATCACCATTGACAAAATTTATTCTCTGGGCGGTGGCTCATATAGTCCATTGTGGTGTTCAATAAAATCGGATGTATGCAAAAAAAGCATAATTTGCATTGAATATCCCCAAACTACCGCGTTAGGTGCGGCGATTATAGCATCAGTCGCCATGGGCGATTACAATAATGTAGAAGATGCCATAGCAAAATGCAACATTAAAGGCAATGAAATTAATCCCGACGAAAATAATTTTACAGCATATGACAAGGGATATAAAAAGTATAAAAAATATTTACTAAATATGGAGGGTTAAGAAATGAAAAACATGCCAAAAGCAAATGTAGTAATGTTAAGCGTGGGAGAACAGCAGTATCCTCAGGACTATCTTGCAGAGGTAATCGCAGGTCTTGAAAAGGAAGTTAAGAAAATGGACTGTAATGTTCTCGACTGTTTTACTGTAATGAATTTTCAGGATGCTGAAAAGGTTGCAGATGCGCTTGCAGGAAAAACTGTTGATTTGTTCATAATTGATTTTGTGTCGTGGCACATTACAATCAATGTTATGCACATTCTTAAAAACTTCCGTGATGTTCCGCTTCTTATCTGGGGCATCGGCGGATTTACCGACAAAAACGGAAAGCTTCATGCTCCGGCTGCCGGCGCAGGCGTTACGGGATTTATACCCATCGTAAAGGAAATGGGCTATAAATACAAGGTAATCATGGAAAAGCCCGACAGCGAACACGCATTCGCAGAGGTTAGTGACTATATTCATTCTGTTAGCTGTGCAAAGAAAGTAAAGGCTTCAAGAATAGGTCTTATCGGTTATGCTGATATGGGACTATACACATGCGCTTATGATAAAACCGCATTATTCAAAAAGCTTGGAATTGATATTGAAAACTATGACGGTTACAGAATTGCAAACCTTATGGATACTTTTTCAGATGAAAAAGTAAAGGAAACTATGGAATGGATAAAGAAAACAACAAAGGCTCAGAACAATGTGCCTGAAAATGCTCTTGAAAGAGTAACAAGACTTTATCTTGCAATGAAGGACCAGGCAGACGGCAGACAGCTTGATGCTATTTCTGTAAAGTGTGTTGACGGTATTACAAAGCTTGGATTTAATCCGTGTCTTGCACAATCACTTCTCGCTGATAAGGATTTGTCTGTAATATGCGAGTGTGATGCATACGGACTTGTAACAAGCATTATTCTTTCAACCGTTACAGGTAAAACATCAGCTTTTGTTGAGCATTACGAAGTATTTGACAACGATGTTTTAGTTGGCGTTTGCGGATTTATTCCTCAGGACTTTATTGACGGAGATTTTCAGATTAAAGCTGCAAATCTTGGTGAATACAATACCGGCATCAGTAACGTTTCAAAGCTCAAGTGCGGAGAAGTTACATACGGCAGATTCTATAACGATAAGGGACAGTTCAAGCTGTTTTTGCAGCATGGCACCACAAAGTCCAACCCCAAATGGACAGAGCTTGGCTGGGAAGAGCCTACACCTGACTTCCCTGCTGCACTATTAGAGCTTGAAATGCCAATGAACGAGTATCTTGACAAAGTTCCCGGTCAGCACGTTATTATGGTATTCGGTGATTATGTAGAAAAAGTTAAGGATGTATGTAACATTCTTGATATTGAAGTTGTATGTTGAGGTGTAAAATGAGAAAAGAACTAAAAAGATTTGAACGCGGCGCTGAAATAAACAAGGTTCTTGACGACGGTATGGTAAAGCTTGCTTTCATAGATGTTGACCTTAAGAACTCAAGCTTAATACACAGCGTAGATGAATTCGACCAGCAGTCCTTTGATGAAAACTTTATTATAAAATCAGGCGAATGGTATATTGAGAACGGATGGGTAATCGGTAAAAACCCAAAAATGTGTCCCGGAATGATTATTTCAAAAGATAACTTTTTTGGAAACGTTATGGTTGAGATAACAGCAAAAATGGTCTCGCCGGCAACTCATGACATCAACGTTATGATAAACGGCGAATGGGATGAGGAAAAGGACATACGCGGCAATGCATATGTAGCAGGGGTAGAAGCATTCTGGCACGGAAATGTGGGCTTTGAAAAATCACCTGAATACAAGCTTACTGCAGCAACACCACTATTTGACTTTAACCCTGAAGAAGAACACAATTTCAAAATGGGTAATGTTGACGGCAAGGTATTTGTGTTGGTTGATAACAAGCTTTGTCTTGAAATATCAGATCCGGATCCCCTTGACGCAGACAAATACGGAAAAATCGGCTTTGAAGCATATTCAAGCTGGTGGAAATTTAAAAATCTACGAGTTTATAAGCTCTGCTATAACAAAATAGAAGAATATTACAATCCGGAATTTTAGGAGGAAACAACAATGTCAGTTAAAATTTGTATTATCGGTGCAGGAAGTGCATCATTTTCTGTAAATCTTGTTAAGGACGTTTGTATCAATGAGCATTTCAAAGGCTCAACAATCACACTTGTTGATATAAATGAGGATCGTCTCAATGCAATCTACGGTCTTTGTGTACGCTATAAGGAAGAGCTTAATGCAGATGTTAATATCATTAAGACAAAAGACAGAATTGAAGGTATGCAGGGTGCTGACTTCGTCCTTAACGTTGCTCTTGACGGAGGCCATGAACGCTTTAAGCAGTGTCTTGATGTAGCATACAACAACGGCTATCGCTTTGGCGGAAGTCTTCATGTATGCCATGATGAAGGATTTTATATCAACTTCCATCAGCTTTCTCTTATGGAAGATATCCTTGTTGATATGCTAAATATCTGCCCCAATGCATACTATATTCTCGTTGCAAATCCCGTTCAGGCAGGTGTTACATATCTTCAGAGAAAGTACAAGGATGCAAAAATCGTTGGTATGTGTCACGGATTCAACGGTGTTTACAAAATTACCAATGCTATGGGACTTGACCGCAAGGATGTTTCATTTGAAATTTCAGGTGTTAACCATTTTATATGGCTTACAAGCTTCAGATATAAGGGTGAAAATGCATATCCTCTTCTTGATAAATGGATTGAAGAGCATGATGGCGTGATTGCAAACGATGAAGAAATTAAAAAGTTCGGACTCGGCGGAGATGAAATCACAAGAAAAGCAGTTGACCAATACAAAAGATTTGGCATATACCCCATAGGTGATACACCAAGTGCAGGCGGCGGCGCTTGGGGCTGGGAATATCATACAGATGAAGAAACAGAAAAATTCTATCAGAGCCAGCCATATGAATGGTATCAGAAGCTGTTTAAGGGAAATGATGAATTCACAAAAATGCTCAGCGATGTAGTAAACGACAAATCAAAGAAAGTAAGCGACGTATTCTCAATCGACGCTTCTCCCGAACCTATGATACCGCTTATTGAAGGTCTTGCATTTGATACTGATACTAAGGTTGTTGTAAACATCTTAAACGATGGCGGCTATATGAAGGGACTCCCCACCGACTACGAGGTTGAAATTGCAGCCCGTGTTGACAAGCACGGAGTTCACCCCATCCACAACGACGGACTTCCCAAGCCCATTATGTCACATTTGCTTCGCGACAGAATTGCATCTGTTGAAATGGAGCTTGCTGCATTTGAAAACCATAGTCTTGACCTGCTTGTTGACATGATACTTATGGATCCATGGTCAAAATCAAGAGCGCAGGCAGAAAAGCTTGTTAAAGACATCCTTGACCTGCCCATCAACAAGAGAATGAAAGAATACTACAAATAATTTATAGAGGTGAAAGTTTTGAGAAAAATACGATTTGGTATTATAGGCTGCGGCCTTATGGGCAAGGAATTTGCAGGTGCCGTAGGAAGATGGTATCACTTG
>JBGVIT010000006.1:0-158260 GCA_045128915.1 Clostridia bacterium | reverse complement strand
AACTTTTTGTTTTTGAAAATAGATTTTTTCAAAAATCCCGCTAACATTAAAAAATCGAATGGTTGGGATGCTATATAAAAATAAGCTTTGCGTAAACAAAGCTACCTTAACTTCTTCCTTATTCACTATTACTTATTACTTTCCAAAAATCGACAAGTCCTTTTAGGGAATAGTGAAGAAGGAATAGGTAATAAGTAAAATCGACAAGATTCTGTCGAACCTTGTCGATTTTTGGCTCTTGGCTACATAATAGATGCAAGTTATATAAAGCTAAATTAAATTCGCTTTAAGCGTGCGTAGCACATTTAGCTGCCGTAGGCAATTTAGCTGAACTTGTTCAATTTAGCTCGCAGAATGCGAATTTAGCTGAAAAAAGACAGATTTCTTTGTCGAAATCTGTCTTTTTTCTGGCTTTCACGTTCATAATAGATGCAGATTAATTAATCAATTTCTTTCTAATTAACAATAACTCTTTTGCTATTTTATCTTTAGGGGATTTTATTCCCCCTATATTGTTGTCTGATAAATACTTTATATAGTCTTTTTCATCTTCAGATTGATACAATAACTTTGCGTAACATAAATAGAAAAATGCAATTGTATATCTTATAACAGAACCATCATTATTTTTTTCACTTTTCTCAAATTTATTTTGGGCTATTTTTATGGCTAGCTCTTTATTATTCGAAATAACATCAAGTAAGTCGCCCAATGTTTTAATATTCAACGAATTCAGTTCTTTAATTGTTCTTGCGTAATCGTCCTCTTTTAGTGCTTCATCAAATTTCATACCAGCATAGCACTCTATCTTATTGTTAATCTCTATAACATCTTTATTTGATGTAATAAGCGTATCTAACAGAACAGCATTAATTTCCTGATCATTAAAATTCTTGTCGAAGATTTTTTCTTCGGCTTCAATCCTGTATTGAGATAATTTCTTTCGAATTTCATCAAACTCTTTATCTGCAAGTTCTAATAAACCTGCTAAACGAGAAAAATCACGACGAATATCGCGTGGCACGGTTATAGCACTTTTGTATCCTAAATCGTGTTCTATTTCAGCCCATGCATGTTGAAGAACTGATCTAATCTGTATTTCACATTTTAAATCTTTATATGCCGAATATTCTTCTAATTTCAACCTCTTACTATGAATACCGACAACATAATGTACACTGCAATAACCAAATCTATCAGGTTCTAGCGCCTTACGTTTATCAATAGAATTTTCTTTATCTATATCAAATTCCCGTTCTACAATGTCCGCTATTTTATCTACATCATCAGCATAGTAAGTAATTATACGAATTCCTACAATATCCGTCAATTCAGCCAAGTCTCCATATTTATCTCCCTTGGTATCAATTTTTCTACTTAGACTCTCTCGCTCCTTAATACGATATGTTATCGCATTATATTCAATAGATGCATTAAACAACAGTGTCTTCAATAAATATTTAACTGCATCACCAAAATTTTGATAACGGTTCTTCTCATTATCATATTGTTTCATTACGATTTGTTTGTTTGACATTTAACTCACCACACAAAAATAACAGTTGATACTTTATTATAGCATTATTATCCAAAAAATGCAATATTTCTGCTTGTTTTTTGTCTTCATTTCTTCTTGATGCAAAACCTGTAACAAATCTAATTATAAATTCTATATATTTTTGACTAGACATGTTGTAAAAATTGCATAGAAAAAGAGACAAACATCATTATAACTATGTTATAAAAAGTGTTTGTCTCTTTTGGAGCTGGTGATCGGACTTGAACCGACGGTCTATTGATTACGAATCAATCGCTCTACCGACTGAGCCACACCAGCTTATGTTAAAAATTGTATAAAGGGGCTTTTTACAGCCCCTTTTATTATTGTATTTAATTGGAGAGAAATGTTCTCGCAATCTCGTTAATTACCTTGCCATCAGCTCTTCCCTTTGTCTTAGGCATGACGCAAGCCATTATCTTGCCCATATCCTTAATAGTGGAAGCACCTGTTTCAGCTACTGCAGCTTTTATTATCTCTTCAAGCTCTTCGCGAGTAAGCTGTTTGGGAAGGTATCCCATCAAAATGTCCATTTCCGTCTTTAATTCGCTAATCAGGTCTTCTCTGCCGCTTTTTTCATAATCGGGCAAAGAATCGCGTCTTTGTTTTAACTGTTTAGCTATAACATCAAGAACGCCCTCATCGTCGAGAGTAACCTTCTTATCTTTTTCTATTTGCAAAACACCTGAACGAATAAGCTGTACTACATTCTTTCGAATTACATCCTTTTCTTTCATGGCATTTTTTAAATCAACAGCAAGCTGTTCTTTAAGCGACATAAACAATCACCTTATTTAAACTTTCTTTTTCTGGCAGCTTCAGATTTCTTCTTACGCTTTACGCTTGGCTTTTCGTAATGTTCGCGCTTTCTAATTTCTGACATAACGCCTGATTTTGCACACTGACGCTTAAAACGGCGAAGCGCGCTATCCAATGATTCATTATCTTTAACTCTAACTTCAGACACTGTGTATCCCTCCCTCCGACAAGTCGAATGTAAAACGGACAAAATGGATGTCAACATATACAACATATTATATTATACACCATACTGCATACGCTTGTCAAGACTTATTTGAATTTTTTTGATATATAAAATGAATTAATCGTTCTGTTATATATTATACAGATTATAATATATTCCCTTTTTATCCATGAGCTCATGATGATTACCCATTTCCTCAATACCGTTTGATGTAAGTACAAGAATTATATCCGAATTCTTGATTGTGGTAAGTCTATGGGCTATGGTAATTACTGTTCTGCCTTTGGCAAGACGCTCAAGGGATGCCTGAACAACCCTTTCACTTTCGTTATCAAGAGCAGAAGTAGCCTCATCCAATATGAGAATCGGCGGGTTTTTAAGGAACACTCTCGCTATACTGATTCTTTGTTTCTGACCTCCTGACAGTTTGACTCCACGCTCTCCTACGTATGTGTCAAAGCCGTTGGGCAGACTCATTATAAAGTCGTACGCTCCGGCATCTTTTGCAGCAGTAATTATCGCCTCATCATCTGCGCCGGGTAAGCCGTAGGCGATGTTTTCTTTTACTGTTCCGGAGAAAAGATATACCTCCTGCTGTACCATACCTATTCTTGTTCTTAAAGACTTCATAGTTACATGTCTTATATCATTTCCATCTATGAGAATACGTCCGTCAGTTACATCATAAAATCTTGGCACAAGATTTGATAAAGTCGTTTTTCCGCCTCCTGACGGCCCAACGAGCGCAACTGTCTGTCCCTTTTTAATTTTGAGATTTATATGCTCTAATACCTTTTCATCGCCGTCAGAGTACATAAAGCTTACATTATCAAACTCTATATTACCCTCTACCTCACCTAATTCCACAGCATCGGGCGCATCAACAATCTCAGGCTTTTCGTCCATTATTTCAATAAAGCGCTCTATTCCTGTCATACCACGCTGAAACTGCTCCATAAAATCGAGAATTGTTTTTATAGATGCGAGCAAGGTTGTAACATAGAGAAGATACGCCATAAAATCTCCCGGCGTAATGCTTCTGTTTATCATAAAATATGAGCCTGCAAAAACTACTGTTATATACATAACACCGTTGAAAAATTTATTGGTGGTCTGAAATCCTGCCATGCAATAATATGCTATCTTTTTGATTGCAAGGAACTTGTCGTTGCCGGCTTTGAACTTCTGTATCTCTGCTTCCTCTCCTGCAAATGATTTCACAACACGTATGCCAAGCAAGCTATCCTCAACCTGAGAATTAAGCTCTCCCACCTGCACTCTTGATTTTTTGAACGCCTCTTTCATGCGAACACGATAGCGCATGGAGAAAAACACCATAAACGGTACTACTGCAAAAACTATTAGAGTTAAGGGTATATTGACAGTAAGCAGGATGCAAAGGGAAACAACAAGCTTTATAATAGTTATAAATATTTCCTCCGGACAATGATGCGCAAACTCTGTTATATCAAACAAATCACTTGTTATTCTCGACATTATCTGACCAATTTTTGTGTTTGAATAATACGAATAGGACAAGCTTTGCAAATGTTCAAACAAGTCTGCACGCATATCTGTTTCCATTTTAGTTCCCATAATATGTCCGGCACTTGCCATATAGTAGTTTGCTGCTGTATCTATTACCCTGAGAATCATATACAATAACGTGAACTTCAACACTATACTCATGGTAAGAGCGCCAAGGTCATTAGTTGCCAGATCAGTAATATGTCTTACTATAAGAGGAAACACTATCTCACTCAGCGTGGTAAGCGATGCGCAGAGCAGATCAAGTGCAAGAATCCATTTATACTTTTTGAAATACGGCAAAAACCGTTTTATAAGATATGTGGTTTTCATTCAAGTCTTCCTTTCCCACCTCGGATGCCTTTATTCTATCACATAAAAAATAATTTGTAAATAAACAAGTTGATTTTTAGGTAAATGTATTGACATTTTTTTCAAAAAGTGATATTATAACTTGGTAAAAATTAAAACCAGAGCAGGTATTATGCGTTAAGTGTCAGAAAATGGGAGTAGAGTTTCTGAACGAAAAGCCTTTGGCTTGCGGTATAATATTCCATCCGCTGTTTTAAAAATATAATATTTTTTATTACAGCCCCTGCTATTTATGAAAGGGGATTTTTTATGCAAAAAAATCATATCTACAAAGTTGTTCTTACGGGTGTTTTCATAGGAATGTCTATTATTCTTTCGTTTTTTGATCCTATGCTCCCTATTTCGGGAATACCCGGTATGCGAATAAGTTTCTCTTCATACATATCGGTACTTCCGTCCTTTCTGTTCGGGCCTTTATATGGTGGTGCAGCAATGGGAATCAAAGATGTACTTTCATATTTTCTTGTACGTCCGGAAGGCGGATTTATGTTACCGCTCACTATTACAGCAATCACAAAAGGTGTATTGCTCGGAGTTTTTTATAATTGGGTAAAAAACAAACATACAGGCTTGTTCAGGTTTAACTATCTAAAAGTTTTTATCTGTCTTATGCCCGTAAATATACTCATTACTACAATAAACACAAATCTTTTGATGATGCTCTATTCAATAAACAAAGCATTCTGGCTTTTCTATGCACCGCGCCTTGCAGAAGAAATCATAAATATATTTGTTCAAAGCTATATTGTAGGTTATTTGCTGAAGCTGTCAGAAAGACTGTACAAAAAGGAATAAAAAATCTCAAAACGGAATATTCCGTTTTGAGATTTTTTAGTTATACATCAGATAATTATATATTATAACCGCTGCCTCTGCATATGTTATGTTTTCATTCGGTCTGAAATTTCCATAACCGTCACCGTTGAAAACTCCCATGCCGTAAAGAATACTAACATATCCTTTATCTTTTGAAACATCTATGAACGGACAGTTATATATATCCTCAAGCTTAGCATATTCTTCCGCGCCTATTGCCCGTATAAGAAGCTTTGCAGCATCAAGTCTTGTAATGTTTTTTTCTTCTGAAAATTCAAGCTTGTTAATTATCCCCTGATTTATCAGCCATTGAGCGTTTGCGCCCATATCAGACTTAAGCCATATTACATCATATCTTCTCATAATGCACATAAGGAGCTTTGCATAATCACCTTGAGTTATAGCTGCATCAGGAGTAAATTTATCACCCTCGGTACGTACTCCGTAAGCTGCAAGTGTATTTATAATATGTTCAGCATAATGTCCCGAAATATCACTATATCCGTTAAACACAACATTCTCCTGAGCGTCATGCAATTTGCCCGTCAATGCATTTAATCTTATATAGCTATTGTCAAAGTCATATATTAACCTGAACAAAGTTTTATTATTCTCCACATGCCTTTCATAGCGCACATCATAATCAAGCTGTTCAAACAAGCAGTTCTCTGCTTCTTGCACACTTATTGCATTAACTATATCTGCAAAATCACATTGGGAATAACTGATATTATAAGAAGTTATAATTCCATATTCTTTGCTCACGGACAAATGTATTCTGTCATGCCTGAAAGGTATTGAATTTACATAACGGACAAACTCACTTCCGCCATCTTTTTTATATTCATTAAATTTTTCTTTGGCAAGGTACTTTGCGCCGTCGTTTAATATTCTTTCAGCTTCTGAGTCAGTTATGCTCTTCTTTTTTGTATCCGGAGAAATGGGTATATAAAATGATTTTATTTCGCCTGTTTTCATATCCATAGATACAGATGCATACCGCTCACCAAAACAGTAGTTTCCTATATACGTATTATCGTTCTGCTTATAAACATCATATCCCATAAGAGCATCATTTTTATCTATTGCTATAAACGGATTATCGAAAATAAGCTGTGCGCCCTCTTCTTTTGTCATAAGACCTGAAACTCTTAAAAGCTCGTCCGTTTCTGTTTTGGAAAGCCCGCTTCCTCCGGATGCAGCCATAGGATTTGCAACCTTATCGGCTGTCGTGCTTTCTTCTCTGAATACTTCTCCGCTATAACTTTTTAAAGGCACAAACCCTATTGCATCCAACGCGCTGATTTTAGCGTCTGAATCAACGGATATATACATAGGAATTGCTTCTTCTCCAACAAGAAAATATTCCATTTTAAGACCTATTTGCTCCATATAAGCCTTCTGTGCAGCTTCTGCATCAATCAAATTATCCGTCGCTTCAAAATCTGCACCTTCATAATAATTAATGCTGAAATATGTAATCTCATCGCCGGCTTCTCCTACGCTTACGCTTCCGCTGATTTCAGGCACTTCTACGGAATTTACCATTAAGCTTACACCAAAGGAATAATCATTATCCCACAAGGATTCGGAAGTGTTATAATCAGTAATCACAAATTCTCCGTTAATCATGGGATTCAGCCTATATAAAAGCTCTTGTGCTTTGCTCTTTACTTCCTCACGCTTTATGTTTTTTATTCGAGGTCTGTTACTTAAGTATTTATCCGACGACACAGAGTACATGGTGATAAACAAATCGGATGTCACATTTACATAAACGCTTTTATAACCTTCCGAATCATCGCTCCATCTTAGTGAATAAGATTTCTTGCCGTCTGCACCCTGATGTTCGTTTATTGAAAAATCGCTGTATTGCTCAACGTCGCAAATTCTTTGCTTGACAGAAAGTATGATTTTTTCAAATTCGCTGTTTTCTGCTGATAATGCAAGCGAAAAACACGAAAATACAACAGACATTGCTACAAAAATACATAGTAATCTTTTCATAATATCTTCTCGTATAATATAATTATCATAAAACTAAAGATAATTGTATTATACTTTTCCTTTCTTTAAATTTTTATTTTGACAACTGCAATTATCTGTTTTATTGATAATTTGCAGTTATTTTTTTTGTTTTGTTTATACCAAAGGTTAGCTACCTTTGATATAATATATAGGCACTGTGGATTTGTTCATATCTTTTACAGCTTGACTGGTTTAAGGAGACTCAAACCACAGTATTTCGTCTTAATTGTTAATCAGTTAGTTAACGCTTTGACGTTTTTATTTGCGAGATTACATTGTCGGAATTCTTGTGGCAAACAAGCAGTGCTAATTTCTATTTAAGGAGGTTTTAACCTAATGTATTTTATTGGAATTGATGTTTCCAAGTACAAGCATGATTGCTTTATCGTATCTTCAGACGGTGAAGCTCCTTTTGGTGTGTTTTCCTTTAAGAACAACAAACAAGGCTTTGAATTGTTTCTTGACAGATTAAATTCCCTTGATTATTCTAAAGAAAAAAGAATAGGGTTTGAATCTACAAGTCATTACACTTTAAACCTTAAGCTGTTCTTAGAGAAACATTCCTACACCTTTATGGAGTTTCAACCAGCTTTGATTAGTCAGTACGGAAAAGCTCTATCGCTTAGAAAGACTAAAACCGATGCAATAGATTCGCAGACTATTGCTCGTTGGTTAATGACAGTAGAGTACAAACCCTATCCATCATCATTTTACCACAATTATTCTCTAAAGTCACTAACTAGATTAAGATTTTCTTTAATTAAACAAAGAACTTTTTATTTAATCAGACTTACTGACATTTTAGACCACATTTTTCCTGAGTTTAAACCGTTTTTTAACAACAACTTTAGCTCCACAGCTTTACATATTCTTGAAAAGTATGGTTCCCCTGAAAAAATTGCAGCATTCAGAACTGCTTCATATGATGAACTTCGCAAGATTTCAAGAGGTAAGTTTTCTATGCAGAAATTTCTTGCGTTAAAAGAACTTGCAAAAAATTCTGTTGGTGTTTCCAATCGAATTTTTGAAATGGAACTCTCTTGTGTTTTAAGGCTCTATCGTCAAATTGATGAAGAAATCACCAATATTGAAGATGAAATTAAAACTCTTACTCTTGAACTTAACAGACCTTGTTTAACCATTCCCGGTGTTGGTGTTTTATCTGCTGCTGTTATTCTTTCGGAGTATGGAGATATATCCAAATTCAAATCGCCGGCACAGATGCTTTCTTTTGCAGGTCTAGAACCTGGCTACTTTCAATCAGGTCAATCTGAGCATACAGGTCATATGGTTAAGCGTGGTTCATCACATTTAAGATGTGCTATTATCAATTGTTGTTTACCTTTAATTCAGTTCAATATGACGTTTGCTGAATTCTACGCCAAAAAGCGTGCTGAGGGTAAACCACACAGGGTTGCTTTATCTCATGTTGCCAAGAAGTTAATCAGGTTGATTTATACACTTGAAACCACTAATCAGCCATTCAAAGCAGACAAGCTTCGATAACTACATTCTAAAACATATATTTTAGGCTTTTTAAAAATTTACTTTTAAAAGGTCTGTTTGTCATGCAACCATTCATCAAAAAAATTCTTTGTGCTTTTACTAAAAAACTATTGACTTTTAATAGTTAGTCTCCTTATTTTTACTCCCTTTATATTAATACCCTTAAATACCATAAATAGTTTCATTTTTTTGAAAATTTTACAAAAAAAATATATTAAAATACAATATAACTATTTACAATTAACAAATAGTGTGGTAAAATACTCATAGTAAATGAAACTCAAGTTCCCGTGCAGTCATACGGTTGAATTTCTGTCTTTGGTAATGCTTTCATCCCCGTACTGCAAGGTGCGGGGTTTTTACTGCAGAAAATTTTCATATGAAAGGAACAAAAATCATGAAAAAAACCAATATTGGCGAAAACGGAATTTATGATGCGAAATCTCTGGGCATAGCTCGTATGCTTGTACTCGGATTTCAACACACATTTGCGATGTTCGGAGCAACAGTGCTTGTGCCGTTGCTTACGGGACTTGATATCGCAACAACACTTCTTATGGCAGGATTAGGAACACTTCTTTTCCATTTGCTTACCAAAGGCAAAGTTCCTGCATTCCTCGGTTCGTCCTTTGCTTTCCTCGGCGGATATGCGGCTGTTGCTCCTTTAGCCGGCGCTAACGGTATGACAAACGCCCAGCTTCTGCCTTACGCTTGTCTTGGCGTAGCTTGTGCAGGTCTTGTTTATCTTGTACTTGCCGCACTCATCAAGATTGCAGGCATTAAAAAGGTTATGAGATTCTTCCCGCCGGTTGTAACAGGTCCTATTATCATTGCAATCGGTCTTGGACTTGCAGGAAGCGCAGTAAGTAACTGTTCAGCAAACTGGCTGATTGCTTTCATTGCGCTTGCAATAGTAATTATATTCAACATCTGGGGCAAAGGTATGGCAAAGATTATTCCTGTTCTTCTGGGAGTTGTAGGCTCATGCGTGATTGCTATTATTCTTGGTCTTATATGGGGTAAAACAGTTTCAATCAATGGAGCTGAATATATCGCAATAGCCGGCAAGGAAAACATGGCTTTATTCTCTGTTCAGGCACTTGAACAACTTAAAAGTGCAGCTTGGATAGGATTCCCGGTTAAATGGAGCGGAACTGTATTTGGCGGAATTGACTGGTCACAGACTTCACTTATATTAAGTTCAATTATTGCTATCGTTCCAATTTCTCTTGCTACAATGATGGAGCATATCGGTGACGTTTCAGCTATTTCTTCAACGGTGGGTAAAAACTATATTGCAGAACCCGGACTTCACAGAACACTTGCAGGTGACGGTCTTGCAACATCACTTTCAGCTTTGTTCGGCGGCCCTGCAAATACAACATACGGTGAAAATACAGGCGTGCTTGCGCTTTCCAAAGTTTATGATCCTAAGGTAATAAGACTTGCAGCCGTTATCGCTGTAATCCTTTCATTGTCACCTAAGTTTGCAGCTTTGGTTAACCTTATTCCAACTGCTACAATCGGTGGTATATCATTCGTTCTTTATGGAATGATTTCTGCAATCGGTGTAAGAAACGTTGTTGAAAACAACGTTGACTTCACAAAGAGCCGCAACCTCATAATTGCAGCAATTATACTTGTTTCAGCTCTTGGACTTGGTTCAGCTGCAACATTCAGCATCGGTTCTATCACCATATCACTTTCAGCTCTTGCTGTTGCTTCAATCGCAGGCATTATTCTCAATGCCATCCTTCCGGGCAATGAATATACATTTGCTGACGACAACACAGAAGACGGCAAAAACAGCGTTAATTTCAAGCTTTAATAAGTATTATAAATGCATAAGCGAGATTTATAAATCCGCTTATGCATTTTTTGTTTTGTCTATTGACTTTCACTATGTATTATGGTACAATTCGTGCAACTGTACAATCCGAGGAAACGGAGAATTAATATGATTGGTTTATATGTAATTATATCAATGTCAGCAGGTGTCGTGCAAAATTGTATTTTCAACAAAGTTTGCAAAAAGGAACTTAGCACCAACAAACATATTTACAAATATAACACATATGTTTATTTGATGTGTATTCTATTGTTCGGCGCGATGGTTATAAAAGAAAATATATCATTGTTCACCATAATGATGGGAATTATCTTGGGTGTTACTACAGCCTTAACAAACCTGTATAAAATGAAATCTCTTGCCAACGGGCCTATGCATCTTACATTGTTAGTTACGTCGTCATCAATGATTATTCCTGCAATGTCCGGAATATTTTTTGGTGAAGCGTTCAGCATAGCTAAGCTATGTATTGTAATAACTCTTATAGGGTTTATTTATCTTTCATTAGGAAGTCATGGTGACAATAAAATAAATAAGAAGTGGATTATTTATTGTCTGATTGCATTTATAACGCAAGGCACAATCGGTGTCCTTCAAAAAATACACCAAACCTCTGCTCACAGAGGCGAAATCAATGGATTTTTGTTTGTTTCGTTTATTTGTTCATTAATCTACTGCATCACAATGTTAAAGCATAATAACACAGAAAGAATAACAATAAGCAAAAAGAATATTATAATGGCAATAATTTGCGGTCTTTGCGTTTATTTTAATAATTACTTAAATCTTATGCTCAGCGGCATACTTCCCACTCAGATTTTCTTTCCGCTAATCAATGGAAGCGCTATTGTTCTAAGCTGTATATTATCGGTTATTATGTTCAAAGAACATCTGACAAAAAGACAGTTCATAGGACTATGCGGCGGAATAGCATCACTAATTGCAATTTGTATTGTTCCATAAAGGAGATAAAATCATGAAACCAAATTTTAGCTTTTATTATTCAGATAAACTTATAACAGCAGAAAGCGAACACGTAAAAACCCCTGAAGGTATTGTTTATGAGCTTGACAAAAACGTGACTGCTACTATGATTGTCAAGGAATATAAAGAATTTGACGCTGTGGAATGGGTTATGTACTTTGAAAATGCGTCTGATTCAGACAGTCTGGTATTCTCCGACATTAAAGACTGTCATGCTACATTCCCATTTGAAAACATTGTGCCGCTCACTCCGGGCAACCTGAGAAAAGAAGGCGAGCTTTGCGTCATTACAATGAAAGGCATGGTAAATCCTAATTATTACAGAGAAAATGACAAGATAAGCGCAACAGAATTTTCGTTCATGAACGAATATCTCACTCAAGGAAAGTCAAAATCATTCTGCAGCATAGGCGCACGGTCAAGCAACGGAATGATGCCTTTTTTTGACATTACCCAAAACAATATCGGCTACATAACAGCAATAGGCTGGACAGGTGATTGGAACGCGGAGTTCATAGCAAATGACGAAGGCGTAGAAACCAAAACGGGACTTAAGGAAACTAATTTTTATCTCAAACCCGGCGAGAAAATACGAACATCATCTACCCTCGTAATGGAATATACAGACAATGAAGATAAATACAATAAATTCAGAAAGCTCATGAAAACCTACGTATCACATAAAAGCCACACAAAAACAAAACGTGACGGTGTTATGGCGTATGAATTCTGGGGCGGTCTCAATAGCGAGGAACTGAAAAAGAGAATCAACGAAACAAAAGACCACGGTTTACAATTTGAGGATTTATGGATTGACGCAGGCTGGTATGGCGACTGCACAAATTGTAATGAAGCTTTCACGGGCGATTGGTACGAGCATACGGGCGAATGGCATGTGAACAAAAGAGTTCACCCTGAAGAACTTCAGGACGTGTCAAAATGCGCAAACGACGCAGGCATGAAGCTAATGCTGTGGTTTGAACCTGAACGTGCCATAAAGAGCACTATTGTCCCTAAAGAGCATCCCGATTGGTTTATTACAAGACCTAACGACAATTCATATATCCTTAACTACGGAAACGAAGAAGCCCTTGAATATGTTTGCAACTTATTGTCAGACTATATAGAAAAACTTAATATGTCTTGCTATCGTCAGGATTTCAATACTGACCTGTCACATTATTTTGATATTGCAGATGACGAAAATCGCAAAGGCATAACAGAAATCAAGCATATCATGGGAATGTACAGAGTTTGGGACTATATATTGGAAAAGCATCCGGATTTGATTATTGACAACTGTGCATCCGGCGGCAGAAGAATTGATATTGAAACCTTGAAACGCTCAATTCCCGTTTTGAAAAGCGATTATCTTTGCTACTTCAACAAAAATCCGGAAGTTCTTCAGACTCATAACTCAAACGCCGCAAGATACTTCCCTTATATAGGATGTACAAGTAAGTTAAAAAACGATGTTTATGCAACAAGAAGCTCATATTCATCAAGCATAGGCTACGCATTTTACAGCGCTATATTCCAAAGCATGACAGACGAGGATTTTGTGTGGGCAAAAAAATACACCGATGAATACCGTAGAATTCGCAAATATTTCATCCATGACTTCTACAACCACGCAACCGATACCTTTGATGAAACAGCATGGACTGTGTGGCAATATCACGACAGCGAAACCCAAAGCGGAATTGTTATGGCATTCAGAAGATGCAAATCACCATACGACCAATTAACTGTTGAGCTTAAAGGAATGGATAATACTACATATTCATACACAAACCTCAATGATGAATCAGTGATAACGGGTGATAACAAGCTTAAAATTGTACTTCCCGAAAAGAGAAGCAGCATTATATATGAATATAAAAAGAATAACTAAAAAGGACCTTCCGGTCCTTTTTTATATGGTTAGTTTGATTATCTTAGTATTCTCATTTACTGAAAATTCACAGATTTTCCCGCAAACTGTCAATTCAAAATCTCCGTGATAGAACGAATTTGAAAGATTTCCTTTTTCGTCAGTTACGGCGTCAAAGTTCGTTCTCCACTCATTAATCAGATTTTTAACAACTTCGTATGCAGGCTTTACTTTCATATCTCTTCCTACCAATCCCGCACGATAATAGTTTTCGTTCCATGACGGATTAAGAGGATTAATAGCTGCGCAATCGTCGATTAAATTCCACCATACGATTGACTTTACATTTTTGGAAGAGAACCAGATTTTATAAAGATTTTCTACAATTTTTGCCTGAACCTCAAGATTCTCTGTTTCATAATTGTATGACGGAATGGTTATTTCGGATATATGCAAATCCTTTCCGAATTCGGAATAGACGTCTATTGCTTCCATAATATGCTCTGCGTTTAACTGCTGAAGCTCTTTGCTCATTTCGTCTTCCTTATAGAATAAATGATTTTGAAGACCTATACCGTCTATTCTTCCGCCGCCGTACAGAACTTTTTTGATATACATATAAAAATTTGAACGACGTTTATTATATTTTTGTCCGTATATTCCGGCAAAATCATTGATAATCAGATGGCAATGCGGGAAAAGCTTGTCCGCAAGAATGTGAGCTTTTACCTCGTAGTCATCAACCATTCTTTCGTATTCGCCGGTGCCTGCTACTTCGTTTACTACGTCCCATATTTTTATTTTGTCCTTATATCGCTCAGAAATTGCAGCAAATCTACGTTCAACTTCAATCCATCTGTCTTCCGGGGAAACAGGCATCCAGCGTGGCATACAGCTTTCCTGATTCCATATTAAATTATGGCCTTTGGGTTCTATGTTATTGTCTGCACAAAATTCAAGGATTTCATCAGCGGTAGGGCGTCGGTATATTTTTGCGCTGTCCTTTGAAAAACGATATTTTCCATATTCCGGCTCGTCGCTGTCCCAATAAAATGGCAAAACTGCCTGATTGAACACGTCTGTAAACAGTTTTTCATATGCTTTATTTTCTTCCTCAGTTTCAAACTGATTAAGCATAAATGCATTACAACCAAATCTGAATGCTGAGTTTTTCTGCCTGACTTTCACTTCGGAATTTGATACAGGATTCCCATCTTTATCAACAACAGATATACGTGCTGTTGATTTTCTGTATTTTTCTATATTGTTTTCAATTACCTTTGATAATCCATTTTTCTCCAAATCAAGGTTATCTATACAATCAAAGTTGAACATGATATTCCCCCTTATTCCAATTAACTGTAATCTTTGAGCCGTTTGCATATTCCACAACAAATACTCCCGGCTGTATTTCTTTATGAGAAATCATAAATTCCTCCTGCAAAAACGCCTCCGTTTTGTATTCATCATAAACTTCTTTGATTTTTGCGACGCTGTATTTTAGTTGTTCGTCAGTATCGCATATCAAATCGTCACTACCAAGCCAATCATCAAGCTCACTTCCCTGCATGAACTTGGAGTAATAATAGAACGATGGTCTTCCGCCGTATTCTTTTTGCTTAAGCTTGCTGCTTATGCTTTTTACTGATGAATTAACCGTTACTGTTGATGGATTTGTGAGAACAATTCCATGATATACCAGCTGATACAGAGGCACTTCACAATCAAACAGTTCATTTTCAAGACCTGACCATGAAACATACAGAGCATAATCAAGATATTTTGATGCATAGTCTGCTGCTCCCTCAGATGCAAATCCGCCTAACGTATTATGAGAAAGCTTCATTATGTCCTTAAAACAGTCAAGAGTCTGCTCTTTATTAAGATTATGGTTCTTGTCATAACATTCGCGCAGCGACTCAATGGTCATTACATCGATGTAATGAAGACCTTTAAATCCAAGCTCTTTGATTTTAGGCAAATCTTCGTATGCAAATTCAACTGCTTTTTTCGGGCAAAGATGATACATTCTTCCTCCGCTCCAGGGTATGTTGTTCACCTGAAGATTGCCGTCTTTGTCTTTTATTACAATATCTTCGCTAAAGGAGTCAGCAATGCTATAACAATCTGTACTGTTGGTATGGCATACAATCTGATAACCATTATCCTGAGCGTGTTTTATCAGCTCCTTGAGCTTTTCCTCACCGCCAAGCTTTTCTTCGACGGGAAACAACTGCGGATATCTTCCATCATGTCCGCTTTTGTTCCAGCCAACAAGACAAAGCTGTGCTTTATCCACACCTTGCCTTTTAAGCTCATCGATAATATCTATAACTCGCTCGAAGGTGCAGGCTACGTGCATTTCCGGCTCGTTTTCAACAGTCTGCTCAAGCACCGTAGGCGGTGCAGGCTTCCAGCCAAGCCTTATCCTGATTTCAAGTGCTTTCACAGCATAATCCAAGTACTCGTTTGTTTTGACTCTCTCTTTTATGGTTTGACAGTCGCCTTTTTCCAACTTGTAATTTCTGTAAACCGCTGCCATTGTGTTGTAATCTGCATCAGATTCAAGGTTTATAAGCTTAATACGGATATCCTCATATGCGCCCATTGCTGTAATCTCAAATCTTAGTTTGAAATAATACTTATTATCTTTAACTCCGAGTACAACGTAGAAATTATGTCTTAGTCCCGTTGCAATACCAAAAATACATTTATTTGCTTTTTTAATCCCAAAAACGGGCATAAGGTCCTGCTTTGTGATACATTCATTATCACTCTTTACAGTAAACTTACAAAGATGACTTCCCTTGCGGTCAACATCTGCTACTACATAATAGCCGTCATCACCTGCAGATGCGTTGAAGCTGTCATCGGAAATTTCAATATAATCTACGGTATCAGGTATGCTGTTCTTTGGAATATATATTTCATCGTTTTTAGTTAAAACCTCATATGTTTTACCGTTGTTATCATATGCTATCATAAATGTGACTCCCTTTTTATCAGGCTACAAAAAATCCGCCTATTCTTACATATCTTCCCTCTGAACCGTCTTCTTTTGCATCAGCCACCCAAAGCTTCACCTTATGAGTGCCTTTGGATATATTATCTAAAACGATTTTATAGCTGTCACGTCGCTGATTGCGGCAATGGACATCCCATGTATGACATAGCTGTACTTCGCCATTATCAATAGTGAATTCTATATTACCTGAATCCTTTTCCATTGTAAAATATATTCCGAAAGCTTCTCCCTCAAATTCAAATTCCATTGCTGTTCCCGGTGTATATGAATAAACATATTCCATAGGTCTTGTGTACATCCTGCATCCCGATTGCTCCCATCCTTCCTGCATTTGAACAGGCACAATAGCTGCATTCATCAAATCTTTATACAAGGGTTTACTATCTGTATTGTGACAAAAGTCAAAGGAGAAAATCTTGTTCATTATAGCATCAGCATATATTTTATATCCGTTGTCATTTGGATGCACACCGTCTATGGTGTAATCATTTATTGTTTTGTTTTCTCCCGTATATGTATCAAACAGTATTTTACCTACATTTACAGCAGGAATATTATAATAATCAGCAACAGTATTATGTCTTATAACAGAAATAGGAAGTTCTCCATTTTTATAGTCATCGGTCATAATATTCTGAACAGTATAGACGAACATAATAGGAATATCTTTTCTGTATGTAAATGCCTTGCGTACAATATTCTCCATAAATATACCGCAGTTTTCATCACGAAAATCATTTACTGCAAACTCTACTATTATCATATCAGGAGAGTGTTTTAAAAGGTCATCATTCATTCTGAAAAGACCAAAGCCTGAACCCGTTCCGCCGATTGCTGCATTTATGTCCTCAAATTCTACATCTTCATAATGCTCATTAAGTGCTTTAGTAATAAGTCTGCGATAGCAGTTTTCAGGATTTGACGCACCTGCCCCCAAAGTAATTGAACCACCGAGAAACCCGAGTTTTATTTTCTTTTTATTTTCAACGAACTTGTCTAAATTCATGATACATCTCCTTATCATCTGATGCTTTCTTCAAAAGCCTTTATCCATGCATTTGCAATAAGTCTGTGTCCTGCCTGAGAAGGATGAGTTCCGTCAAGAAGAAAACATTCGCTGCCATATTGTTCTATCATTTTGGTCATCTCATCCATTATAGGAACGAATGTAATATTATGTTTCAATGCAACTAAGTTGGTTTTTTCTCTTACTATATCATAACCCTTTTTGAACATCTGCCATCTTTCGTCATCAGGCATACACGTTCTGTCTGTAAAAGGCTCAACGATGATTATCTTTGATTTTGGGAACTTTAGTTTAAGTTCTTGTATCAGAATATCATAAATTTTTTCATACACTTCGCCATTTACTCCGTCAGGCTCTGCATAATCTTTCCATACATCATTTATGCCTGCTAAAATACTTATAATATCAGGATTTACATCAACTATATCCTGCTTCATTCTTGCAAGAATACCTCTGCATCGGTCACCGCTTAAACCCCGATTTACAAATTTATATTCCCCCGGATATTTGTAGCCAATATCTGCCGCAATCAATGCCGCATAGCCACAGCCTAAGAATGTGTCACCCTCGCGACCTCTTGCACAGTCTGTTATGGAATCCCCCTGAAAGAGTATTGTCTTCATTCTATTCCTCCCTCATACACGCTTTGGGTATGGTTTATAAGTGCTTGCCGGTTTTTATCGTAATCTCTATAATGCTCAAGATATGTATTATAATAGCTCATAAGCTCCGGCTTATGACCTGTATTGATATACTGTTGTATGCTTTGTGCAACTGTCTCAAAATCATCTTCCTCAGGAAACAGACACCATTTTGCAAAATCTATTTTCTTTGCTTGAGTTTCAAGATTAAATCTCTTTTCTTCCCAATCATCATACGAAACAGAATATGCAGCAAGTTGCTTTTCCTCGCTATCTGCCACTTCTACATCAAACCCCTGAGCTTTTAAAAACAGCTGTGCCATAGCTTCCATAGAGTGACCATTGGGATGTATTCTGTCAGCTGATATAGGGCTTTTTCCATGCTTGTACATTGTTTTGAGGATTGAATATATACCGTCGTAAAAATCAACCACATGAGCACCGTATTTATCACTAAGCTCAAGAATTCTGCATCTGATTTCATAAATTCCTCCGTTAGTACCTGAAAGACAAGGAGTGGAGGAATCAGTAAGCTCATCATATGGTGTAGGCGTGCAATATATTATATTAATTCCCTTTGACACAAGAAGCTGTGACAGTTTTTCAATAGTTTCGATGCAGTTATCAATACCTGCTCTTCTTGCTTTTATAATATCAGCTGAAGGTTTTTCCACACCGTACAGATGATACCCTACATCGTTCATTCCAAAAAATATAACTACATCTGTTGGGTTGTAATAAAAAAGGGTTTGATTTATATGCTTCATAGCATTTACCGAGCTATCACCCGGAACACCGCAATTATACATTTCAAGATTAATATTGAGACTGTTTCTGTAATAGTCGTAAATACGGCGAATCCATATTCCCTTTGCTGTTATGCTGTCGCCAAAAAAACAAACTCTTGAATTATTTTTAAAAATATACACTATATGCACCTCTGATAACCTTAGTTAAAGTCATTTTATCAAAATACTATTTCAAAAACAATAACCGAATAAGAAAAACAATGCTCCAATATAAAAGCATCTGTAACTTTCGGGTTACAGATGCTTTCAACATTATTTTAGTCGAGAAAACTGTTGTTTTTGTAAAGGGCAAGCTCAACCATGTCAAACTTTGCTTCTTTGTCCCATAGAGTAGGATCATCGCACAGATTTACTGCCGTAATGCAGTTATAACCATGCTTAATCAGACTTGTTGGAACTTTATAACACCTTACATACTCACGACGTGGCAACGCTTCATCGGAAATAGGTGCAAACAACTCACCAAGCCATACCATTTCTTCAAGTTCTGTGCCATTGAGCTTTACCTGAAATTCAAAGCCCTGACATGGCCTTTGTGTTTTTATTCTTAAAATTGAATGTTTAAAATCCGTTGACGGATTTTTGTCCCCAACATACATATTAAGCTCCATTGTGTTAGTCATTGGAAGGCTTGTATAGTTAGGGCCTGCAAAGTAATGCTTATCAAACTTTGCAAGTTGATTTATATCAGTTATTCCCTTGAATGCACTTATAGGCGGCTGTCCGTCCTTAAGATGCAAGCGTCTTGGTTCATTGAAGAAATGATGCCTTGTGTAATCAATATTAAAAAATGAGATACCGTCCATTCCTCTGTCAAGATAATTTGACGCAAGAGCTCTGTACATCTCCTTAGTTGTCTTACGGGAAACGTTATTTGAAAAACCGTTATAAATCTCACCCTTATCAATTATAAAATGCATTTCAGCATATAACGGTGATTGTTTAACCCACTGCTTATAACCCTCAACATCGAAATCGGGAGTATTGATAAAGTAGCTGGATACGTTAACCATATCTATCAAGCCCAGCTCATCCCAAAGACCAACTTCGAGACCGATTGACTTTGCCCAGCTTACTGTATGTGGAACTCTTACGCAAAGCTTAAGACGTTTTCCGCGCTGATGACCGTAGCTGTCAAGCATTTTTCTGATAGAGCCGACAAACTCAGTCATAATTTCTCTTCCCTGCTCAACATCGTCAGGATGGAAATATTTCGGAGTGCGCATAAAATCAAGTTCAATTCCTGAAATATCATATTTTGAAGTTAGTTCTTCAAGAAGACTGTAATAATACTGCCTTACTTCAGGATTTTTATAGCTGAAATGGCGGTCACCTTCACCTATCCAGAACTGCGGGTTATTACGCCAGAAAGACGGATGAATAAAAGCCTTTTCCTGATGAAGATAATGATGGTCGTTCATTCTGTATGAAATAAACGGTTCAAGACCTGTTTCCTTTGCTGCATCAACAGCTATCTGCACCGGATCGTTGCCTGCTTTTATAAATTCACGAAGTCTGAAATATGCTTTTTCGTGATATTTAAGGTCGCTTGTAAAATGTGGCTGCGGGATACTGTCGGCCTCTTCTTTCCAATGCGGATCAATTTTTGAATCCCACAACGGTCTTTTCCATGCAGTAGGACAAATCATGAGCGTATCAACATCCGTATCTTTAAGCTGATACACGTAGTTTGCCGGAGTTTCAGGCTTTATTGGTTCGTTATAGTTCTGCCATGGCGGATTACCCGTTCCGAGAATTAAAAGTTCAAGATTATACAAACATTTATTCATAATTATTTACCCAAAAATGTATTAAAAACGCTTACCCAATTTTTAAGACTTTCCTCAGGTGACATATCAATGCGCGGACGCATTTCAAATGTTATTGAAGGATTTTCTCTGTTGAAGTAGCCTGCTTCCTTAAGAAGATTGAGGTATCTTATACCGTCCTCTGATGTAAACTCACTTCCCGGATAATCCCATGCAACGTGCTTGTCGCCGTAAAAAGGACTTGTCTTATCTTTAATTACGCAGTTGCCAAGATGAATATGAATCAAAGTATCCTCAGCACCCTTAACTGCACTTTCAAGAGTTTCATGCATAATGGGCACATGACACTGGTCAAGGAGCATACCTATTCTTTCAAATCCGTTCTTACGGATATTATGTATAAAGTCAACTGTTTCGTTAAGACGACCGAAAAGGAAGTGTTTATCTATATCCCAATCGGTAGGCTCCAGCGCCAACCATACATCATCAGGAATGTTCTTTGCTATTCTGAAAATAAATTCTGCATAGCGCTCAATAGCTGCCTGATGGTCTTGTGGCATATCAGGGCCACTGCCAAATATTATTTTCTTTGTATTAACAGAAAGACCGTATTCGATTTCACGCATTGTGATGTCGTATGCTCTGTCCTGTTCAGCTTTTACAGGTGAGCAAGGAAGTATTACCTCTTCGCCAAATCTGTCGCCTATGTTATAATTTATGACTTTGCCTGAATCTAAAAGAATAGCTTTTTCTTCCTTTGCTCTTTCGCCTCTCCACATCCAGCAGTCAAGTGTATTGATGTCGGGAAGTGCTGCGGCTTTCTTTAAAGTTTCGGTATGAGCTTCAGCGTTTGACATAGCCTGCTCATAAATAAATTGATGATTTACTCCAAGTAATATACTCATGCGTTTACCATCTCCTTTTCATATTTGAGGTATTCTGACCATGTTTCAAGAAGGTTTTCACCCTTCATTACAACAGTCTTATCATCAACAAAAATTTCGGGATGGAGTTTCTTCATTGTATAAAGATAAGGGCAGTCAGAAAATACAATTTTAATTTCATAAGGTCCTTCCACCTTGAAAGGCTTAACATCTGCAAGAACTGCTTCCTTTGCTGCGTTTGACAGCATTTCTCCGGTCTTTGAAGGCGGATAGCAAATTGCAGTATCGGGTGTAAGTGATTTCTTGACAGCGCAGGTAACAAGCTCAGGAATAAGTGCTTTTCCCTCCGCACATCCCATATCATCACCTGAAACGAACTTAAGAGGCACACCCTGCTCGCCTGCAAGAGCAGCTTCCATGCCAATTTCGCCTACAAGCAAACCATTAAGATATACTGCATCATATTCACGAAGATAGCTATGTTCAAGAAGTGATCCTGTATGCTGCATTGTGTGAAGTCCCATCATGAACAAACCATCAAAGTCTTCACCGCCAACACCTCTCCAAAGATTGCCGAGAATAGGCTTTCCCATTACAACGGGAGCATCTATCTGGTTAGTGTCAACATTTCGTCCGTCAGTATGCATATCATATACAACAGCTTCTGCGCCTGCTGCCTTTATTCCGTCAAGTACTGCCTTCAGGTCATGCATGAGCATATCTCGTCCAAGCTGGCTGTTTTCTGCCTGAGGGAATGTTGTAACACCTGTTACACCTTCAATATCTGTCATTACTAAAAATTTCATAATATCACTCCTGCTAATATTTTACTAATATTACTTATATTATATATTAATACTCTTGTGATGTCAATAATTTTATAAAAAATAGTGTTTATTTTATAAAAAAACATTCGCCGCATATGCGACGAATGTTTTTTACTGAATCGGTCCTACTGATAATGTATCACCTTTAGTTGAAACATATTTTGAATTTATTATATATTCTCTTCCGGCGCCTATATCCTTTCTATCAGCATTATAGTAGCCGCCATTGACAACATTACCTTTAGCTTTGATTGTAACATATGCAGTATATCTTCCTGGGCGTTCAATGAATTTGCGCTGACCGTCAATAGTAACCGCTTCTGCTTTCATCGGCTCTACCTTTACATCGGATATTTCCCCAACCTTAACATCAGACTTTTCTGCAAACACATCTCCACCGCGTTCAAGACCTCTTACAGTATATTCACGTATTCCGTCAACTCTTACCACAAACTGAAATTCATCACTTCCTGATATATTATTTGATGATGAAAATGCAAGCCTGCCGGCAAAACCGATTACTGCAGCTATAAGTATCACAACAATCAGTAAATCTATTATATTAATTTTTCCAAACAATTTTCCGTCTTTCATTGCAGTATCTCCTTTCATCAATTAAGTATATCAACAATATAGCCCTCTACACCATAGGTGTTTGCAGAGATGCTTTGTGATTCACCGATTCTTATGTTCTGTGCGCCTATTTTCCAGCCCGCATCGCTCTTTGCAGCATTTGCCTCTATTGTAATGAAAACATCTGTTCGAAGGTCAGTTGTTCTGGTCACATATCTTTCATTTCTTGCATCAAAATATGATTCTTCTGCAGGCTTAAGTTCAACAGCTGTTACATTGCCGTATCCGTTTTCTTTGGGATCGAGAAGTACATTTTCCGCTGCAGTTATCTGCTGTGCTATTTCGGGAAGCTGATTTGCCACAAGAACCTTATATGTCACAGTTTCCGTTTTTGAAGCACCGCCGCCTGAGAACTTAGACAGAACAAACACTCCCGCTATCACAACGATGGCTATGATTATAATATCAATAAAAGTTATTTTTTTCTTCATTTTTAAATTCCCTTTCAGTTATTTCATATCAATGATTTTATCATAATATTCTTCTGTCTGTCTTGTCATTGCAACAGCCGTAAACTTCATGTTGAAAATTTCTTTTGATTTTCGGCTCATTTTATCATAAAGTTCTTCGTCAGACAGCAGTTTCTTTATTCCCTCTGCCAAAGCGTCAGTATTTCGCTTCATTACAAGATAGCCGTTGTTGCCGTCTGATATAACTCCGGGATTGCCTCCGAAATCCGAAACAACCGCAGGAATTCCAAGACTCATTCCCTCAAGAAGTGCGAGGCTGGTAGCTTCAGTACCATAAGATGCATTACATTGGATATAAGTAATATTCATAAGGGCATCCACATCCTTTATAAAGCCCGTAAAAATTATATCCTCTTCTCTGCCAAGCTGTTTTACCTTTTCTTTGAGATGCTCCTCATATGAGCCTGTTCCGGCTATAAGGAACTTAGCTTTAATTCCTTCACCCAAAAGCTTGTCCGCAGCTTCTATGAAGTAATCATGACCTTTTATATCTTCAAGTCTTGCAACTATTGATATGATTTTATCGTCTTCGCCTACCCCAAATCTTTTCCTCGCTGCCAACTTTTCCTCTGCTGAAGCGTTTTCAAGGCCTTTTACACCGTTTAGAATAACAGTTATTTTTGTTTCGTCAACCCCCGTTGCAGTCAGATTTTCCTTCGCCGCCTCTGCAACAGCAATTATTCCGTCTGCAAGAAAATTATTGACTAATCCGTTAATTTTCTTACCCATCCCCTTAGATATTGAAGGCGGAGGCGGGAAAACGCTGTGACGTGTGTATATAACCTTTGCTCCGGCTAAACGCGCCGCTATTCTTGCAGACATTGATGCATGTGCATGAACAAGGTCGGCTTTTTCTCTTTTTATAATGCGTGTAAGCTCGCCGACAGCCTTTAAATCCATTGATTTATCTGCTATTCCGTCAATTTCTATGATTTCAACACCAAGCACTTCCACGTGCGGTTTCAAAAGGCTGTTTTTCGGCAGAATGACTTTAATTTCGTACTTGCTCCTGTCGTATTCTGACAGCATGTTAAGCAAAACCTTACCTGCACCGCCTATATTGGTATCGCTTGATACTTCGAGTATCTTCTTTATCATATAGTATCAGTCCTTTCCTCAAGCTGTTCTTCCGGCTCTTTATAAGAAATAGTTACCAAAGCTCCTCCAAGAGCCAGCACCATAAAGAATATGCCCATTACGCGATAATTATAAAATGTGTAATCAAACATACTCTGTACAAGAAATCCTGCTACTGCACTAAGAAGCGCTGCTGCAGGCAGTCCCCATTTTCTGCCACGAGCCTGAACATTTATCATATCCTTAAAGAATATGAGCATAGCACTTATAAATACTATCAGATTAACAATTCCTGACTCAACTATTATCTGCAGATACAGGTTATGTGAATGAGGTGCTACAATTCCTTTATATGAATAATATGGATATACGCTTCTGAATGCAGCTTCCCCAAGACCTATTCCACCAAGCCAGAAATCTCTCAGCATATTGAATGTTCCAAGCCATATAAATACTCTGTATGATGTGGAGCTGTCCGTCAGATTTCCTACACTAAGTAATCTGTTTATAATTGTTTCCGGCAACACAAACGGCAGCAGTAATAACAAGAACGGCAAAACCTTCCAGAGCTGACTTTTAAAATATGTTATGAACACAAACGCGGATATGAAAAATCCTATCCAGCATCCTCTTGACTGCGTAAGTACAAGACACAAAAGAGTCGCTGCAAACAATGCCGCATATACAAGCTTCTGCCATACAGTCTTTGCATAGCTTACTATAACAAGTGCTGTAATGGGCAGGGCAAGAATAAGATACTCACCGAGAACGTTCGGGTTTGCAAGTGTAGAATACACTCTCATAGTTGCTTCTTCAAACATCTCTTCGTCAATCCATGCATTCTGAACTTCCCAGCCAAACACATACTGCAGTATTCCGTAAACAGAAACAACCGCAGCGCTTATGGCAAAAATCTTGAATATCGCCTCAAGGGTTGTCCCTTTGCGAACTGTATCACGTATGATGTAGTAAAAGCCTATGAATATTATATACATACCAAGCACGCCGATACTGCCAATGACAGAATGTGAGAAAAGCGTTGACAATGCGCTGATAATCAAAAACAGCATCAGGCACAAGCCGCATCTTCCCATTTTAATTCCGTATTCGCCGGTATATGCCTTGCGGGAAAGCGCAGAGAACGTAGTCAAAAGACATATCCCTACCACCGCAAGCGTCGGCAATATAGGTGCTAAAAAAACCGCAATGAAAATTCCGCTTATGGGGTATGCCATAACGGTCAAAAGTCCCATAACTCCAACAGGAGCTGCAACTGACAAAAGCGGGCTTATAAATGAGCAAAGTCCGGCTAAAATTCCAACGATTGCTGCCGAGCCGTAAATGCATGGCGAAGCGCTTTTTCTGTATATTCTGAAGCTTACATTTTCAAAGCCAAAGCTCTGCTTTATAAACTTAATTACAACGCTGTCATCCAGATAATCAGCAAGTCTTATTCTCATGAAAGATAATAAAAATCCTGCGGCAGCAAGCAGAATATATGAAAAGCAAAAGCTGCCTTTTAAAATATTTGCTATAAACCCTGAAACACCGCCAAACAAAATCATGATTGCGAAAAATCTCACATCAAGAGAATAAAATCCTGAAATGTAGCCTCTTGCATATGCAGCAACGGGGCTGTTATCCGCAAATGAACGTACCCAACCGCTTAACAGCTTACATAGAGATGACAAAAATGCAGTTGGTATGCGAAGAATTTTACACATGATGCTTGATTCTTCAAGGCTGATTTTACCTTTATGCTTTATAGCTTTAACAATGATACTGTCTGCAAATGCCCTTTTGAATAAGTCATAAACTTTGCCTACTGTTTTCCAGAAAACACTTCCTGAAATAACATGCCACAAAGTTGAAACGGCACTATACAAAACCGTTAGTATTACACTGTTCATTCTTGCCCACCTTTCTTTTTTATAAGATTCATTACTGTATCAACACGCAGAATATACGCCATGATGAAATATACTAAAATTCCGGTCATGCCGCAAATTGCGCAAAGAATTATGTTATTTAAAAATCCGCCTTGCATAAATGAAAGCATTCTATAAAACATTGCCACTACTATAGCCATTATTGCTGCAGAAATTCCAACTTTGACAACGCCAAACCAATCTTCCCTTCCGAAAAGCTTCATATGTCGCAGAGAAACGGCATTGAGAAAAGCATTGCAAATACTTCCGCCTGCTGCTGCAAGAGCAAGACCTGATGTTTTAATTGCTCCAAACAACAAGTATGCAAGGGCAATATTTACCGCTATGCTGATTATGGAGTTTCGCATGGGAGTGCGGGAATTTTTCATAGAGAAGAAATATTTACTCAAAACTTCGTTTATACCCAGCGCTACCATACCTACGCTGTAACATCTCAAAGCGTTGGCTACTTTTATAACGCTGTGACTGTCAAACTTGTTATGTTCATAAATTATACTTGTTATTGGCGATGCCAGAACAATTATTCCTAAAGTCAACGGAAGAAGTATAAATACCATTGATTTAAGACTCACCACTATAAGACTTTTTGCTTCCTCATCGTTATTTTCCGCATTTGCCTTTGCGGCTTTGGGAAAAATCAGATTTGTCACTACAAAGGAGAACACGCCCGTCATAACAACATAAAGACGGTTTGCAAGCTCAAGCACCGTAGGCGCACCGCTTATAGCAGAAGCAAGTCTTGAATTAATAACCGAATAAAGCGGCTGAACCCATGTACATATAAGCATAGGACCTGCAAGTGCTAAAGCTGCCTTTATTCCGGCATCATTAAACCTGAAATCAGGTCTGAATCTGAAACGGAATTTTATAAGCGACGGAATCTGTATTATAACCTGCAAGCTCCATGCCACAAGCATTGTATATGCCAGACCTTTAATTCCGAATTTGTCAGCAAAAAGTGGGAAATACGCTATTATGGCAACATTGGAAACAAGGCTGATAACAGATGGTATGTTGTATTCGCCATATGACTGCAAAAGTCCTACAAAAGAAAATGCAAGCCCCGTAAATATAATCATAGGGAACATTATAGCTGACAGAGTAGCTGTCAGGTTATGTTTTTCGCCTGTAAATCCCGGCGCAAGCAATGCTACAAGGTTGTCCGAAAATATAATCCCAAGCAATGAAATTACTACTGCTACGGAAACTATCATCATTATAAATCTTGATGCAAATTTTTCTGCAACCTCTTTCCCTTTTTCTTCTTTCAATGAAGTGAATATAGGTATAAAGGATGCGGAAATCACGCCACCGATTACCATATCAAAAAGCATTGTCGGAAGCTTTGTTGCAGTCATGAAAGCGTCCGTTTCCATACCGGCAGAAAAATATCCTGCAATCATGGAATCGCGTATAAGACCGCACGCCTTTGCAAGCAGCGTGGCAACTGCCATGAAGCCCGCTGTTTTTAATAACTTATTATTTTTCAATATGTTCGCTCCTTAATTGCATTTATAAAGCTCTGTTGCAATCCTGGAATTATCTTCTGCCAGCTTATATAAATCTTCTTTTACTGAAACAAGCTGTGTGCTGATTTCTTCTTTATTTACAATACATGAATCAATAAGCTCGAAAAGCTTATCAGCCGTAACCTCTTTTGAATCAACGAAAAGATTCTGATTTGCATATTCCATAAATCCGCTTACCTTGGGATCATATACAATGCCCACTAAGGGGGTTGCTACTGCAGCTGCATAGATAAGCATATGAAGCCTCATACCAACGCACATACAGCTGCGTGATACAAGATTCATGATTTCTTCGGGCAGAAGTTTTCTTCTTACAACAATGGATTTGCTTTGCATTTTTGAGCTTATTTCTTCGCATATAGCGATATCTTTTCCCTGAAGCGGTAAAAATACTGCTTTTATTGAATGTTTACTGCTTATTCTGTCAACCGCCTCTGCAACTGCAGATTCAAAGTCTTCACTCATGTTCTTTGTTCTTCTTACGGAAATGCAGAAAAAGTCACCATCTGCACAGTCTGTTATATCGCTCACATCACCGCCCGACTTAAGCAAGAACACCGGATCGGCAGTAAGTGTAATTCGGGGCTTGTTTATTCCCATTTTCCCAAGCTCTTCATAAGAACGCTTGTCCCTTACTGTTATGGCATCAACTTTGTTTAAAATATTTTTGCACTTAGTTCTGTTTGACTGCTTATTTACAGGACCTATTCCATTTGCATACAACATTACTTTCTTTTTGAATATAATCGCAAGTTTAATAAGCCACAAATAATAAAGCAATGATTTTGTACTTGTTCCGTCCTGAATCAAAGTGCCACCGCCTGATATAAACAAGCGACATTTCATCATGCCAATAAGTACAGAAAACGGGTTTGCTCTGCCTATGGACTTAACGCCGTAGTTCTTTGAAGTTTCTGCAGGATTTGAAGACAATACGGTTATTCTGTCACCCATTCCGTTTTTACGAAACTCATTGATGATTGACTGTAAAAGCGCATCATCACCGCTGTTCCCAAAGCCATAATAGCCTGATATAAGCACGCCTCCAAGATTCTTTGATGGCAGGCTGTCATATGCTTCAACATAATCGTCTGTCATTTTCTCTACGGAGTAATAATCTGCTACCGTCTTTCTGCAGTATGCACCCATACTTTCCTTTTCTTCGCGGGTTTTGTTATAGAAAGAAATAATGTCCTCATAAAGCTTTGATTCAACAGTTGGCTCGCAGCCTCGGCAGCAAAAATTAGTCTGTATTCCTACATCAAGCTTGCTTTCGTCAAAAAGACCTATATATCCTTCATTACCTGCTACTATTGTATTTTTAGCCGCTGCCATTGCTTCAAGAGCAGCACGACTCACGCCTACGAAAAGTGATGAAACTGCCACAAGCTTATTTATATCCGTTCTTGCACCGGCTAAAGAAACTACATTCTCTGCGCATTGGTCATTGGCTGACTTTGCAAGTGTCTTTGCTTCTTCTTCGTCATTTCCTCCGCCTACAACAAGAATTTTAAGATTAGGAATAAGCTTTTTAAGCTTTGGTGCTATGGATATAAGCTGCTTTGATGCAAGACTTCTGTCCTTATCCATGCGGCTTACACCAACAATACAAAAATCATCAGGTGAAATGCCAAATTCGTCTCTTATGTCGTCACACTCTGTGTCGGATGAAAACTTATTAAGGTCTATACCGTTGATTGTAACGAAAATGTTTTCTTCGGGAGTGTTGTAGTTATCCATAAGATATTTTTTAATATCATCACTTACGGCAACTGTACGTTCTCCCCAATTTGTAATATATTTAAGTCCATACCCCGTATTGAATACCCAATGTGCACTTGTGATAAACGGAAATTTCAGCTTTTTTCTTAAAATACCAAGAATAAAAGAAGGTATGCGCGCATGGGAATGAACAATGTCAATATCCTCTGTCTTTATTATTCTTTCAAGAGTTTTATATGCTTTTATAACATTTAAGGGGTTTTTGTTCTGCAGAGGCACTTTATAGTGTTTTATACCTGCATCCTCAACTTCTTTTTCATACACACCGCCATTAGATGCAATTACAACTCTGTAACCCCTGCGCACAAGCTCCTTTGAAAGCTCAACAACATGAGTTTCCGCGCCGCCTATATCAAATTGCATTAACGCCATGAGAATTCCGGTGCTTTTTTTCAACAGTAACACTCCCCTTTTCAAACATTTCAAAATAGTAGTATATATTCTGTTTTATTTTACCATATAAGCAAATATTTTTCAAGTATTTTTACATTAAATTTACATTTCGGGAAGTATGGATTATCTTTCCATTTCTCCACCGAATTCCGCTGTCTTGTGAGCATCAATAACAGTCTGCACTTCCTCCGGAGAAAACGGCGACATATCTCCTACAACTGTGTTTTTCAGAGCAGATAGGGCATTCCCCGTTTCCAAGGCTTTAGAAATATCACCGTATTTTACAAGCCCGAATAAAACTCCTGCAACATATGCATCTCCGCTGCCGACTCTGTCTATAACCTCTATGCCCTCATAGGCAGATTCCTCATAAAATTTTCCGTTATGATATATAACCGATGAAAAGTCATGGCGGTTTGGAGTTATTACCTTACGCTTAGTTGATGCCACAATACTGCAACCGAAGTCATTTGAAAATCCTTGCATTATTTGGTTCATGCTGCCGCTCCGTCTCATCATACGGCGGGATGTTTCCTCCGAAATAAACAGAAAATCCACTAAAGGAAGTAATTTTTCCACAGCATTCCTTGCATCCTCCTCGCACCACAAGGATGCGCGATAATTTACATCAAAGGATATTTTTGCACCCGACTTTTTAAATTCTTTCACAATTTTGCAAACCTCTTCTGAAAGTCGGTTGTCAAGAGCAAGGGTAATACTGCTTAGATGAAATATTTTTGTGCTGTTGAAAACATCAGGTGAAAGTTCATTCATTTTAAGAGAACAAACAGACGAATTTTTTCTGTCATAGACAACTGACGATTTTCTCGGATATGCTCCACTTTCATAATAATATATTCCAAGTCGTTTTTGCTGCGATTTATCATAAACAATGTAGTCATCGCAAACGTTGGTGTATCTTATTATATTTCTCACAAAACGTCCGATTTTTGAGTCAGGCAGCTTTGTTATTATACATCCCGAAGCTCCGAGCATAGCAGCATCTGATACAACATTTAGCTCCGAGCCGCCAGCATTTTTCAAAAACACATCACTCTGTGAAATAGTTTCTTTATCAGGCGGCGAAAGCCTCAGCATAACCTCACCCATACCTATAATATCAAATTTTACATCTTTTTTAAAATTTATCATATTACACACCTCTGATATATGATGTGCTTAGTTTTATGATTTTATAAAAAAAGAAGGCTTTATTAGCCTTCAGTTCTATATGCACAGTTTAAATTTTTACAATTCTTGCATTTGTGTTCTGCACAGTCATGCTTTATACTCGTCCTGCCTACAACTGCTGTAACCGACTTTACGGGGGTTAGCATTCCTGAATCTGTAATACAAAGACCTATTCTCTTCCCTGCATCTAAAGCACCTAAGAAATCGCTCTGACATTCAAGGCTCAAATCTCCGTAACCGGGGCTGAATCTTTTTGTTATATATAATCCGTCTTTTTTTGCTTCTTCTTCAAAAATGGAGCATATGTCATCAGCATACATTTCTATCATAGCAGTTGCCGCCGCCTGAGCCGCTACCGCCTTTGAGGGAGAGATAAGAGAGTATTTATAAATAAGCATATCAGCCTCGCTGCCAAGTGTTGCCGCAAACAGAACAGCACTTGTGCAGTCCGATAAATGCTTTGATAATGACTTGCTTTTTACACAGAAAGTTTTAAAGCTCACCACATTTTCATCAATTACCACAGATGTGTCAACGGAACAAAATTTAGGATTTGACACTCTGTGAAGCTCTTTTATAATAACCTCTGTCATTTCAGCGATGGGCATTTCCGGCATTTCACCTTTAAAGCCCATATAGCGATAAACCTCACTTCTGCTTACTTTAGAAAAATCTCTCATTTTATTATCTCCGAAAGGTTATTCTTTATTGCCTCTGCAACATCCGGTTTATTCATAGTATAAACGTGCACCGCATGAATTCCGTTTGCAAAAAGGTCAATTATCTGCTGGGTTGCATACGCTATTCCTGCCTGCTTCATAGCCTGCGGATTGTCACCATATTTGTCTGCAATCATTCTGAACGGCTGTGGCAGGCTTGTGCCTGAAAGCTCGCAAATTCTTGCAATCTGTTTGCCGTTTGTAACAGGCATTACACCCGCTACTACGGGAATATCTATATTCTTTTCGGACATTCTGTATAAAAAGCTGTAAAGTGCGCTATTGTCAAAAAACATCTGGGTTGTAAGAAATGAGCAACCATTTTCAACCTTAATCTTAAGATTTTCAAGGTCTTTGGCACGACTTACGCTCTCCGTATGACCTTCAGGATAGCACGCTGCACCTATTGAAAATCCGCCGAAGTCACGTATTTCTTCCACAAGCTCGGAAGCGTACATGAATTCTCCCGGCGTAAAGTTTTCAGCATCCTTTGGCCTGTCTCCCCTTAAAGCAAGAACATTTTCAATACCTGCCGCCCTAAACGCTTCAAGGCGTTCCTTTATGGTTTCTTTAGTTGCACCTATACACGTCAAATGTGCAAGCGCTGTTACTCCCTGAGCCTGAACGTCTTTTGCAATGTCGAGAGTATTTTTTGAATTACCGCCTCCCGCTCCGTATGTAACACTCATAAAATCAGGCTTAAGCCGTGCTATTTCACCCACCGCCTTCCTGATTGGCTCTACATCTGTGCCTGCCTTTGGCGGAAATACTTCAAAAGACAAAGTATTCTTTCTTTGCTTAAGAACTTCTCCTATATTCATAAAAACATTCCTTCCAAATTCTGATTAAACTGCTATTTTGTTATTCTTGTTACTTTTGGTAGTCGAAGATATTATGTACTTCGGCCTGCCCTTAATTTCCTCATAAATACGAGCTATGTAATAGCCTATAATGCCAAGACTTATCATAATTATACTACCGATAAAAATTGTTATAATTATAACCGTTGTCATACCTTCAATGGCTCTGCCGACTATCTTATCAATAAGCGCCCACACTCCGAATATGACCGATATAATAAGCATCACAACACCAAGAACCGTTACCGTCTGCATCGGCGCAGTAGAGTATGATGAAATGTTGGATAGTGCATATTTTATAAGTCCGAATGTTGACCATTTTGATTCACCGTCAACACGTTCCTGAACGTCAAACTCAACAGTTGCTTTCTTATATCCAACCCAATATGAAATAGCTCGGAAAAATCCTTTTTCGGGCATTTTATTGATTACATCAATAACCTTTCTGTCAAGAAGTTTAAAATCCGATGAGTTGGACATATCAAACCCTGCCATTCGGCTGATGAGAGAATAAAAAAACTTTGCTCCAATACTGTACATCTTCTTTTCCTGACCGCGCTCTCTTTTAATTCCCTCAACTATTTCATAGCCTTGTTCCCACAAGCGATACATTTCAATAATCTTTTCAGGCGGATGCTGAAGGTCGCAGTCAATAACTACTGCACATTTCCCGTTTGCAGCAGCAAGACCTGCGGATATAGATGCTTCCTTTCCGAAATTTCTTGAAAAGTGAAGCCCTACAATGTTTTCCTCTGTTAAAGAAATCTCATTTATTATGCTGTATGTGCCGTCAGAAGAGCCGTCATCCACAAATATGAATTCATTTTCTATATTTGCTTTACAAAGCAAAGAATGAACTGTATCATATGCGCTTCTGATGCACTTTTCTTCGTTATACGCAGGAATAATTACTGATAACATAAACAATCACCCAATCAATTTTCAAATAAAGCTTCAAGCTGCGCAACAGGCATAGGTCTATAAAAATAATATCCCTGAAGCAAATCACAGCCGGCATTTACTACTATATTCTTATGTTCTTCCGTTTCTATGCCCTCACATAAAGTTTTAAAGCCTAAATCATGTGCAGTTTGTATGATGTTTTTAAGGATTACAAATCCCGTCTGATTTGTTGCATTTTGAGTTATGGCTTTATCAACTTTTACAATGCTTATATCAAAATCTGCCAAGTCACCAAACCCCGTATAGCCCTTGCCGAAATCATCAAGAAGAATCAGCACACCTTTTTCTTTTAAACGTGTCATGTTTTTTGTAAGCGTCGATTTTTCTTTTTCATTCAGATTTTTATCCTCAAGAATTTCAACTGCTATAGCTGAATAGTCACATCCGTATTTTTCTACAATGCCGATTATATTATCTGCAAAGCTTTCGTCACAAAGGGTGGAACGCGAAAAATTAATCGTATATACGTATTTCCCACGATTGACTTTGTCGTTTGAAATCCATTTGCAGTTTTTTTCAAATATATAACAATCAAACTTTTCATTGAGTCCCACGTTATTTACGGCTGATAAAAACATACGCGGTGACAAAACTCCGTCTGTAGGAGAATTGAGCCTTGACAGCACTTCTGCGCCCATGATTTTATTGGTTTTTGCATCCAGAATAGGCTGATATTCAAGGAAAAATCTATTGTTCTCGATTTCGCTTTGTATGTTGTTTTCCATTTTGATTTTTCTCTCAAATTCTTTTCCGTTAGAGCTGTCCCATTGGCAGTATAAGATTTTCTCTGATTCTGCCATACTGCACGCCTGCTTTGCTCTTTCAAGGGCAGTTTTGAATGAAACCTCTGTTGAGCTGGTACAGTGGTATCCGAAATTTACACGAACAATATTTACCGCACCATGATTTACAAATATTTTATTGATTTCATCTAAACATCTGTCGAAGCACTTGGTTATTTCATCAGAGTCCAAATTGTTTAACGCAACAAAATTATTTTTTCCGTAAACGGAAATTTCACCATTAATGCTAAGACCTAAATGGCTTAGAAGAATTTTTTTGATTTGTTCATACATTCTTGCAGCCTTTGACTCTGAGTACAATCTTTTCATGTTGTCAAGAGATACGGAAATATATACGATACAACGTTTTTTTCGTGTTTCTCCTGCTTTTTCGAAATCGCTTTTTATTTTAGCGATACCACAAAAGCTTTTTTCTACCGTTCCGTTTGCTGTTTTTACGGATTTTGTGGTAAAATACAGACCTATTATGCCCATAGCGAGAAAACACATCACAAGAATAGTTATGATTACATATGGGTATTCAAAAATTTGCATTATTTAACTCCTGCTACTTTTTTCAAAAATCGGGAATTCCTTTGTTCCTGACGTTTGTTTAAGTCCTAATTGATTTGCTGTTTTTACACATTTTTCAATTTCTTTTTTTGCATTTGTTTTTCTTCTTATTATCTCTGATATCAGGAATATTGGATTAAATGCGAGCATTGCCCTTATTATATCTCCCTTTGATGCGTCATATCTTTTGTATTCGGCTAAAACCTCCAAAAGTGCATAGTTTACAGCGTTTTTATTGAAATTCTGCTGCGTCTGCGACTTTAGCCATTTGGAATATTGGAGAAACTTTTTTATATCTACTTTGCCCTTGAAGTATATCCCTCTTATATAAAACTCCGTAAATTCTTCTTTTATTTCTGACAACAGCGTTCCGTAGTATTTTTGTTGTATGTTAAGCACTTCTACACACTGTTTTTCAAAAGTGGTGCTTGTAATTTGCTTATCATGAATACGATATATCAAAAGATATTCAGGAAGGATTTCCATTTTAAGATTATTCATGGCAATTCTTGTCCATAATTCAAGGTCTTCGGTACATGTGAGAGTTGTGTTGTACTTTAACTCTTTCATTACCTCTGCCTTGGCAATTACCCCAGGATGCAATATGGGATTTACAGTAAGCAGCATTGCCTTAATCGCCTCGGAGTCGCATCTTCCTCCTGCGCCTCCCGATGCATACACGCCGTTTTTGACTGTTAAAAACCTGCATGATGATAATGCAACATCGCTGTTATCTTCCATAAACCGATACTGCTTTTCCAATCTGTCCGCAAGACAAATATCATCTGCGTCCATTCTCGCTATGTATTTCCCGTTACACAAGGAAACAGCTTTATTAAGAGATGAGGGAAGCTTTAGATTAACTTCGTTGGTATAAACCTTTATTCTTCCGTCCCTTGACGCAAAATCTGCAAGTATTTCTGCAGTAGTATCTGTGGAGCAATCGTTTATAATAATCAATTCCCAATTTTTATACGTCTGATTAATTACACTTTCTATTGCTTCTGCAAGGTACATTTCACCATTATACACGCTCATAATTACTGATATATCAGGCTTCATAATATTCATCCCTTTTTTAATACTCTTTTAATGCTTTTACAGAAATTAAGAAAATAAAAAGCTGTTTTATAGCATTTTTTCTTCATAAGAAATATAGATATGCGGCTTTTAATTGTTATGTTCTCAAACTCAGCGCCGGCAATCAACTCACCATGCATTGAGTTTATAATATTTCTTTTAAGTTCATTTATGCTTTTAAAGTGATTTCCCTCTGCCGCCGCTGCTAATATTGCAAAGCACATAAAGCAGGAATATCTGCATAGCTGCTGCTGAAAATCAATGGCTTTTTTTAAGTCATCTGTACTGATTTCGTTTATAACATTTTCAATCAGATTAATCTGCTTCGTGTTAAATTCCTTTGAGATAGAATCATCACGCACAGTATATAAGTACGCTGTTTTTTTACTTATATAAACACTTTGAGCATGAAGATAGCACGGTATAACACAGCACAAATCTTCACCCAAGGATATTTTTTCGCTTACATTAAGCTGATGCGGAGTCAAAAGTTCTCTTTTTAACGCCTTACCGGACAAGTAATAAGAAATATGATTCATGTTTTTGTCCATAAGAAGTCTTGGGAAAATATGTTTTTTAATACAGTCTTTATCGTAAAACCCCTCATCAATACAGTCGTTTGTAATATTAACTGTTACAGAATTTTTTACCCATCTGTACGAAAATGATACTATGTCGCAGTTTGTTTCTTTAATTTTGTTATAGGCATATTCCAAAGTGTCATTTTCAATAAGGTCATCTGAATCGAGATTGAATACATATTCTCCCTCTGCAACCTTAATACCGGCCCTTCTTGCACTTGCAAGACCGCCGTTTTGTTTATGCACAACTTTAATACGGTTATCCTTTTCCTTGTAGTCGTCACAAATCTTCGGGCATGAATCGGGAGAACCGTCATCCACAAGAATTATTTCATAATCAGAAAAGGTCTGTGCTAAGATGCTTTCTATACAAGCAGATAAATATTTTTCAACCTTATATACCGGTACTATTACAGAAAAAAACATCATTATCTCCTATCTTCTAAGTCCTACAAGCACTTTTAACATAAAATATAATCTGTGCTTCATTCCCAATGCAAACACCCTTTGCTTAAAAGGCAGCTTGCCTATGGGGTATGTACTCAACACCCTGACAGTCAGACTATTTTTACATATTGTCTTAAGCCTTGTTCTTAAGTGGGAATATTTTATATGATTATCTGCAGCATACATTATTTCCTGAGAACAAATCACTCTGCACATCGCCTGCCAGAATCTATCAATATAAAGCTGATACTCCATAGGGGAAATATCTTTGATGAATCTTTTTTCAACCTCGCCTACAAAAGCAAGGCTTTTTTCAAATCTGTCTTTTTTGTATGATTTGGAAATTGAATCACCATTTCTGCAGTAATTATAAAAGGCTTCTTTTATTCCGGTGGCTTTTCGTATGCATGATATGAAGTCAATCATGAACAAGGAATCCTCTGAGAGCATTTCTCTTTCTGACTGAAAAGCAATACTGTTATCTTTTATAACCTGATGCCTGAACAGATTTTTCCAGATGCTCATTCCGTATCTGCTGTCATCTGCGTCCTCAGGCAAAGCACCTACAATACCCATTCTAAGCTTTTTAAGTTCTTCATCAGTTTCAAAATGAGTATCTTTATCAAAAAAAGTTTTCAGGACAGCGTCCCCATCTTCACTATACATAATACCGCCCACATACAAAACTCCGGACATAACAAGGTCAGAACTGTACTTTTCCGCTGTTTCCCAAAGCACTTTAAACATATCCTTGTCAACAAAATCATCGGAATCAACAAAACCGATATATTCACCTGATGCAATTTCAAGCGCCGCATTTCTTGCCATACCTGCACCTTCGTTTGCTTTGTGAATAACCTTTATGCGACTGTCCTCCTGTGCAGCATTATCGCATATGGCGGGTGACAAATCCGTCGATGCATCATCTACGAGTATTATTTCAATATCGTTCAGGGATTGATTTCTAAGGGAGTTTATGCATCTGTCAAGATATTTTTCTACGTTGTACACAGGTACAATAATGCTTACTTTAGGCTGTGCCACGCTTTCACCCCTCAACTAATTTCTTGTATTCCTCAAGCAAAACATCACAGTATGTTTCTACACTCAGAATATTATCTTTTTCGTTTTTGCAATTTTCTTTAAGGGTATTATAGTACTCATCATCTTCCAAGGTTTCTCTCAGCTTCGCTGCTATTGCTTCAGGGGATGATTCTCGCACAAGGCTTCCGGTAATGCCGTCCTTCACAAGCTCTGCCATACCACCGCTGTTCATGGTAACAACGGGAACACCCATGCAATGTGCCTCAAGTATGGAAAGAGGACAGTTTTCATAACATACAGACGGAAGAAGAAGTAATTTTGCATTACCCATAAGCTCCGTCAGCTTATCTCCCGTAAGAAATCCTGCAAGCTTAATATTGTCAATGTTTTTAAGGATATTTTCGTCAGGGCCGTTACCTGCTACCATAAAGGTATATTCAGGAAGTAGCTTTGCTGTTTTTGCAAGGTACTCAACGCCTTTTTCCTTTGAAAGCCTTCCGACAAAAACAATATAAGGCAGACATTCATTATCACACGGTGCAAACCGGTTTTTGTTTATAAAATTATGTATTGTTCGGGTTTTGCCTTTATAAAAATCATTTGCGGACAAAAGCTTTCTTTCAAGAAAATTACTTGGGCAAACAAACAAATCAACCTTTTTATATGCTTTGAGGGCTGAATAAAACTTTGCCTCGATAACTCCCAGAATGCTTTTGACAGTTGAATTGTGAATACATTTGTTTTTGATGCAATTTATATGTGAACCATTAACGCACTTTTCGCAAGGTGTATTTTTATCAAAGTTATATAAAAGATGATTAGGACAAATCATCTGGTAGTCATGCACAGTCTGAACAACAGGAATACCCCTCTTTTTTGCACCATAGATTATGGATGGTGTAAGCTGGAAATTGATATTGTTCATATGCACTATATCAGGCTTGAAGTTATCAATTACCTCTATTATCTTCTTTTTTGCCTCAAAGGAATATATTATTTTGAAAGGATATAAAAACCTCCCTATTCCTTTAGAGTGAAAATCCATGTTCTGTGTGTATTTTTCTGCTGAGTTTCCTACTGTATTTTGTTCATCGTACATACCAAAATACTCAACCTCATGGCCAAGGCTTCTCAGATGTTCGCCAAGAAACAGCATATAGCTTTCACTTCCGCCGCGAGGGTAAAGGAATTTATTTACCATCAGAATTCTCATATCAACGAATCACTTTCCTCTTCTCTGTTGTCTTTGGAAATATATCCAAACATTTTATTTTCAGCATCCCGTACTCTGTCATCAAAGCCGCTTCCCATCATAAGTATTGCAAGAACTGCCGTAAGAAGCGGATAACTCATAGTATTATCTGTCGAAGATACAATAATCAGATAAACAGTCAGCATAAATGTAATAATAGCGTTTTCCACATTACCATTCTTTCCGAAATACCATACTCTCATAAGAATCATGGATATAAGCCATATTATATAACCCCAAAAACCAAGGTCAATATAATACTGAAGAAAATCATTATGTACAGCTGCCACGCCTATTTTTATAAAGGTGTTGAGCTGATATGTGAGAAATCCGATTCCGTTACCTAAAAAGCCAGGGTTGAATTCATAGAATTCATCTACGGCATTATAAATACCTACACGTCCGCTTGTATTTATTCCTGCCTTTTCCAAAAGCTCGAATGCATCTGCATTTATAAGAGCTATATAACCTATAAGCAAACCGATTATAATAATTGATAGTATTGTAACAAGTCTGCTTGCTGTTTCTTTACTATATACTGCAACGAACTTCAGAATATAGCCCAACACAAGTGCTATTACAATAGCAATAATTGCTATTCTTTTGAATGCGGACAAGAAGCAGAAAGTACTGAGGATAAGAAGTATAAAATAGATTATATCTTTTTTCGGCTTATAAAGCATGTAAATAATATACGCACCCAGACAAAATGCAAGTTCATGGATTTCTGCCTTTACAATAACATCTCCCGTTACGTCAGCAAAGGTTATTATAAGCGTAATGAACTGTGAAAAATATACACCTATTCCATTTTCAATCATTACTGTTAAAATCATGAGGATATTTGCAATTAAAATGGCAATAAGATTGTACCATACTCCCTTACCCCCAAAAATATACAGCATCCCACCGGCTGCAAGAGCAAATGACAGCATATTGGTATATATCAAAGTAGCAGAAAGTCCTCTTGAAATAACGCTTACATCCACAGTGCCTATAAACCATACAAACAGCGAAACCATCGTTATAACAAATAGCGGGGCACTATAAATACACGCCTGTTTAAAAGCAGTAAAGCCTCTTGCTATGTTGGGTTTATATAAAAAGACAACTATTGCACTGCAAGCTAAAACAAGGGCAAATGCATGACGGTATGTAACGTGCAAACCAATGTCGATGTATTCATTAAGAAAATAATACATCATTACGGCTACAACCATAAAATAAACCTCTTTTGCTTTTTCGAGGATCGTATTTTCCGTCATGATTACCCTCCTTTCTTATACAATTATAATGAACTTTTTGATTTCAAATCTGAAGTATATAGCTTTTTATTTTTGATTGCCTCAGAAAGAAGCTTTCTTGATGTTTTGTTTTCTTTAAAGGTTTCAGCAATACCAATCTTGTACTCGATTACAATATCGGCATGTTCTTCTCTTTCATCAAGTCTTAACCTGAACAGTCTGGTTATATCCTCAACAGTGATAAAATCAGAATTCTCCGTAAGCATTGCAAAGCTTCCGTTGCCGTTATAAATATACTCTGTATCTGACTTTCCGAATGCTTCTTTTATGTAAGTTTTGAACAGGGTTATAATTTCGTCGCCTACGGCTCTTGAATATTCTCCGTTTATGTGAACTAAGTTTGATATATCAATCAAGCAATAAACAGCACCATCATCAAGAAGCTTTTTGTCCTTGGATTTGAGATATTTATCAAAATATGCTCTGTTATTAAAGCCCGTAAGGTGGTCTGTATAGAAAATATAATTTATAATATCGCCTATTCTTCCGAGAATAATAGCGCCACCGCAACAAACAACCATAAGGAAGAAGAATGCTATTGCTGTATAGAGAATAACATTAACACTCTCTTTTACAGATGCTGATGACAATACGGAAATATAGCTTGCTCCCACAAATTTATTATATTCTTCATTAGTTTTCATTGTGGTTTCATAAAGCGCTGTAAGTTCATCAATGAGTGTGTTAATTTCTGTTTCTACCTTAGTTTGCATATAAGCGTGCTGCGCATTGCAAAGCTGTGAGCATGTTAATTCAGAGGATTTGCACGCTCCGTTGCAGTTGCCTGTACATTCCTGAAAGGTATCTATTACATATTTGCAGTAGGCAGAGTCTATAATGGCATGCTCCATGTTTTCTCTGTGGTCTCTCCAACTGTAAATCAACTCATCATACGTTACTGTCTGGTCACTTACAAAGTCCTGAACATTACGTTCATGAAGATTGTCCAGAATGTATTCATGGGTAATGTTGGTGTTGCCTGACTTTCTCATCTTATCCACATAAGCGCGGATAACTGTTACAACATCTTCAACAATACTGTCATCCTTGGTATTGGAAATATTATTGTTGTCTATTCTTGTGGTATAGTCGGAAATAAGCACCGCTTTATTTTTTGTAATCTGGTATTTATAGATTTCTGAAAACAGCGCCGATACCTTAACTTGTCTTAAATAATTGAATTCATCCGCAAGCTCGCTGAATGAAAAACCTGTTTCCGTTGACCTGTAATAATTATTCTGATCTATTCTCTGGTACAGGGTATTCAGAGTGTTATCAATGCTTGTATCAATCAATTCCATCATCTCAATATAATCGTAATCGTTTTTATCGAGATTCTTTATGGTATTGTTGGCAGGAGCAACATTGACATATTTCTGGCTGAACTGTTCAAAATAAACATCAAGAGTTTCATCAAGTATTGTTCTTGCAAAATCCGCACCTTCACCGCTTGTTGCAGCAAAGGATACAATAAATGTACTCGGCTCGTATATGTATTCTTCGCCTTCTTCAAGCTTTGCTTCTTTTTGCGCTACTTTGTCCTCATCCGCAATAGGAGTTATATTTATTCTTGAAATAAGACTGTCAACAGAATAAATCCCCGTCAATCCCATTTTATCTACAACCTTTGACATTACTGCAGATGATTTGATTTCGTTTACATCAAGTTTGTCACCGGTTGGCGCAAGACCTTTTTCCGCCTGCTCGTCATTATAATGAATAACCTCGGACGCTATATATGTATTAGAGGTTTTGAGTTTATAATAAACACCGTATGTTGCAAAGACGCAAAAAACTATTATAAGCGGCAAAAGTTTTTTTAAGTATCTTAAAATCTGAAAATTTTTCATCATTCTCCCCCTTTAATAATTTTACGCTTTTTTCGGGAATTTTCTGGAAATGAAGTACAACATAAGTGTTACATATGCAAATGCGGCAAACATTATAAGAGTCTTAAGCTGATCCATTACAGAAATGCCGTAAATAGTTACTGCTATACATTGGTTCATTCTGTGCCTTGAATATTCTCTGCCGGCCATTATTGCTTCTCTTTCAAAACCTTTAATGCTGTCATAAATTGAATTGATTAACGAATCGGCAAATTCATAAAGCTCAGGCGTGGAATCTGATGCGGATATTTTATCTCTTACCAGATTATTATCCATAATTTCTTTTTCGTTGGATGCTACATTGTTGCTGTAATTTGTAGCCATAACCGAAAGCTCATCAATTCCTACCTTCGTTCTTCCCATATAATACTTGCCTGATTGGTCCCACGTAGGAACAAGCACAACCCTCGTCATCTCTTCGCTGTACATAGCAATCGCCTGATTGCAGAGTTTAAATGATATATCGTTTTTAAGCCTGTCAAAATCAACACTTTTATTCTGATGCTCCAACCTCTCAATATATCCTGCTTTATCTCTTGCAATTCCGTTTTGCAAAATCAGGGATTTCAGATTCTCGTCAATCTGAGTATCTTTAAACTGATATACCTTTCCGGCAATAGCATTAAATGTACTGTTGTTTTCTGTTACAAAGCTCTGGCTTTTTTCCGCCATACCGTACAAATAATTAAGAACAGACATAGCTTCTTTATCAAGATACGATACTATATCCATGTATTCCATATTCTTAAAGTCCGGTTTTTCCTCATCAAGAGTGAAATTATCTGTATATTTTTCTATATAGTACTCCTTATACGCTGCAGTAATAAGCTTAATGACATTCTCCGAATCAAGATGGTCCGTATCCTTTGATGCATGATACTCTACTGCAAACTCTGTGGAAATATGATATTGAGATTCATCCTCTACAGCACCCTGAACACAAGGATAAACAACAAGGCAGTCTTTAAGCTGTTTTCTGGTTACATTTTTTAATGCACCTTTTTTTATAGCCCTGTCAACAACCTCATCGCAAATGATTTCTGCCATATTGTATCTTGTACCATTTGAATTGAGTGCCTGAGATGCTTCTGAATAGTTAAGTGAAACTATGGCATGAACAGATTTTTTAAGCTTATAATGATTAAAAACCCCAAACACTCCGGTTGTAATAAAGCATATGAGAATAACCCATATATTAAAATATTCTGCTGTTTTGAAAATCTGTGTAAATTCTGTACGATTTACATTTTTAGAGCGATAATATATAATTGCGCATGATGCCAGAAACAACAAACCCACAATTAATATCAGTAATTTTTGAAGTATTGACGTAACCATATTCCATCTTCCTCGCAAAATTAAAATTTATTAATATCAATAATAACCAACTCAGGTTGATTATTTATACGCAGAATATTTGAATTTTCAAGGCCGCCGCTTACTATAAGAGGTGCGCCTGAAGCATCATATCTTCCGTAAACAAAACATCCGTCTCTCTGGGGGAACAACCCACCCTCGTTTGTAAATAATGGGCCGAGTACAGGAATACGCATCAATCCGCCATGAGTATGGCCGCACAACATTAAATCACCCCAGAATTCAGGCTGGAACTCTTCAAAAATGAATGGTTCATGAACTGCTGTGATTTTGATATTGTCCGGATTTTCGTAAATATAATCGAGAAATCTGTTTTCTGAATAGGACCAGAATGATGACGGATTTGAATTCAGAACTCCGTACACGTCAATGGTCATAGTTTTAATCTTTATGGTATCCTTTTCGTTTTTAAGAACTTTAATGCCCGCTTTTTCAAGCTTTTCTTCAAATTCATCGTCTATTTCAAGAAGTTTTGATTCATCACGATTACCCTGAGTAAAACCGAACTTTTCATCAAGGTCTTTTTCGTTCATATTAAAGTCATAGATGCTTTTAACTTCATTATTTCCGTATATATAATATGAGGGAGCAATTTTGGAAAGCTTTCTTCCTAAATTTACTGCAAACTCAATATCTTTTTTTGCTGAATTTACAATATCACCGGTACAGATTATTATATCAGGCTCCAATTCCTCAACCCGTGACAGAAGCTTTTTATTGTCTTTACCGTAAGATGTGCGGTGTAAATCAGATAGCTGTATAACTCTCAGGGGACTATCAATCTTAATGCTGCTTACGTTGTAGAAAGTTTCTCTGAAACTTCTGTTGCTGATATAACTACACAAAATAACAATAATCGCAGCCGCAAGGCACACAAAAGCCATACCTGCCACAAAGAATTTTGCGGCTTTGATATTCTTTTTCATTTTGGGACTTAAGTTGTAATTTGTTTTGGATATCTTTATTTTCCTGTCACCGCCTATTACAGAGCTTACACAAGATAACAAAACATCCTTGCACTCGCTTTTGAACTTTTTAATATTCTCTGCACCGTTGTAAGTAATTACAACCTGTTTTTCATCAACAGCTTCAATTTCAAAGGTGTCTATCCATGCATCATAAAGCTCAGCGGTTGAGAATTCTTTAAAAAGCTCCTTTATTTGTTCGTTGTTTTTTTCAATTTCTTCCATATAATTTTTGTTTTCCATATAAAACAAATCCTTATCTTAATTTTTATAAAGTTTACAAGTAGCCTCTGCAACTTCTTGCCAGCTATATTTATCTAAAATAAATTCATCTACGCCTTCGCGCAAGGCATCTACAACTGTTTTGTCGTCACACATATCCTGAAGCTTTTTTGCTAAGTCCGCCACATCGCCTTTTTTGAAGTACATCGCTCTGTCTTCAGCTACCGATGTATTTTCAGGTATGTCCGAACATAAAAGTGCATTCTTGTATGCAAGTGCTTCCAACAAGCTTAAAGACATACCCTCAAGGTCGGAGGGCAGGGCAACCATATACGCATTTGAATATATTTCCGTAAGAATATCGCCTGATATAAAGCCCGTAAAAATTATATTTGGGTTTCCTGCGGCTTTTTCCTTAAGCATCGCTACGTATTCGTCGGTATCGCTGGTATCTCCTGCAATAATGAGCTTTTTGTCAGTTGTAATCCGGTTATATGCATCAATAAGGTAGTGAATACCTTTTTCTGCTGTAAGCCTTGATACAATACATATATATCCGTCTTTTTCAAGACCGTATTTGTCCTTGATAAGTGTTGCATCCTTTTTATCAGGACGGCTTATTCCGTTATGAATAATTACTGTTTCCCGATTATATGTTTCTTTGAAATAATCGTAAGCCGCCTTGCTCAGCACAATAACTTCATCCGCATATTTTGCAAGAATCTTTTCGCCAAATTTTATGTACTTTGAAGCAAAGCCTTTCCCCCACTTTTCTCTCTGCCAATCAAGTCCGTGTACTGTTGCAATGCATTTCTTTCTGAAAAGCTTTGGAATCCAAAGAGCCGCACACGGTCCCTCTGCATGAAAATGGACAACATCATAGTTCCCGAAAGATGCAGATATTGCCGCTGTAAAAGAAGCTATCATTGCAGCAACACCACGAACATTCAACGTGGGGGCGTTTTTGAGCTTTACGCCCTTATACATTTTGTTTGCCACAGTTCCCTCGTATTCGTTTTCCACCTTGTCAGATGTTCGATTGTAGCAGGTTACATCATGTCCCATTTCAACCAGCATGGGACACAGTGTGGTAAGAACATTTTCTATGCCTCCACGTCTGGAAGGGACAACCTTATGGCCAATCATGGCAACCTTCATTTTTTTCACTCCAAAATATAATTATCTACCCGTAGCAGTTATCATAACTATGGGCGTTTTAAGCATAATTTTTATATCGTTAAGATATGTTCTTGTCTGTATGTATTCAATGTCCATTTCAACCCATTCTTCAAACGGCACATCGTTTCTGTTTTTATGAATCTGCCATGTGCAAGTAATACCGGGAGTTACAAGAAGGCGAAGCTTCTGATAATCGGTATAATACTGAACCTCTCTTGGAAGCGGCGGTCTTGGACCTACAAGAGTCATATCTCCCTTGAACACATTAAAAAACTGCATAAGCTCATCAAGGGAAACCTTTCTTAAGAACTTACCAACCCTTGTAATACGCGGATCTTCCTTGATTTTAAATACCGGTCCATCCATTTCGTTTTCTTTCGCCAGCTGTTCTATAAGTTTGTCGGAATTGGCTTTCATGGTTCTGAACTTGTACATATAAAATTCCTTTCCATGACGGCCTACTCTTATCTGCTTATAAAAAGGGCCTGCACTTGGATCATCAATTACAATTATAATTGCAATCACAAACATCAAAGGAAGGAAAAACAATAGTATTAAGGTCGCAAAAAATATATCGAAAAGTCGTTTCTTTTTCCAATAGGAAGAATATGATTTTTCAATGATTGCTTCTAATTTTTGCCTTGTTTTTTCGTCCACCTTGTCCTGTTCGATATAGGGCATTACTTCACACTTCTTTCATTAAAGTATCGAATTCGGTTTTTCTGTTCTTTGAATAATAAAATTTTTCAAATGGTAATTTTTTTATATCCAACTCGTTATCTTGTACGTAGCCGGGATGAAACAAAACTTCCACATCAATATGGTTTTTTTCTGCCATTTTCCTATATAACGGCAAAATTTTGTCAACTCTTTTTTTATCCATCTTACCTGAAAATAACACGCCGAAAAAATATGCAGTAGGTATATGGAATTGTTTTATATTTCTTTTGTTAACAAACCATAAGAATTTAAGCAACCATTGCTTAATAATGTTTACAAGGCTGTATGTAAAATACAGCGACGGTGTTTTTAAATACGGCAAAATCGGCTCTGCCGGTATTCTTATGTACTCAGCACTTATCCTTTCTTCTGCCAACACTTTTATAAGAGCTTTAAAGACTGCAGGAATCATATGTGTATGCTGATGGCTGTCAACCATGAACGGTGCGCCGTCAGGCAAAATACTTTTCCAATAAAGAACCTGAGCTTTGATTTCTTTATATGCTTGGGCTTCAAGCTTTTGTTTTCGGAAAATATTCAGCTTTAAAATACCCAAAAAAGTATGTTTGAAAATTCCTTTGTCATCTGTGAGCAAATCCATCTCATCGGCAAAAGCCATGCATTTGCCTTCAACAAGATTTAAATGAAGCGAAGCACAGGCATTTTTATTGTTTAGTATTTCATTTAAATCCACTTTGTCGAAGTTGGGGAAAACGCTAATTTTATTAAGCGGTCCATGCTCCATACATTGCCTTATATGAAAAGATGCTGTATCACATAATCCGTAATCGTCAGCACAAATATAAATCACTCACTGCTCACCTTCTACTCCAAGCTTAATCACAATCGTATTATCTATAACTGATATACAATTCTGTGACGGCCATTTTTCCAAGCGTTTCACTTCTTCTTTTTGCATAAGATGTTTTTTGTCTTCACCGCTTACAAATTCATAATTCTTTCCGCAGTAATCATTAAGTGTGCTGCAAAGCACGCTTTGACCTACTGTTTCATCATCTGCACGAATTATATATCCGTCAGTTATTCCCGTAATATCAGGAGTCAGGTTAACGCTGTATGCTTTGCTGTTATCAAGTGCGCCTATCACAAGGATTTTATTGCATTGTTCTGCACCCAATGTATTCTCTATTCTGTCTCCTATACGTACAACTACTCCGTACGACTTTTCATAAGCAATCTGTGCTTTGTGATAGCTTACGTTAGCGATTACCACCTGATTTACAATCAACACCAATGCTGCTATAAAAATCGTCCAGCATTTTATACATGTATGCTTCTCGCCAGTATTTGTTCCTCTTTCGTAAAGTACAATAAAGAAAAGATAAAACACACAATAACCCATAAGCATAAGGTTATGATAATCAATTCCTGCATTTGCGAAAGCCAATGCACCTGCGCCGATAATCAGCATTACACCCAAAACAGCGATTATAAAAATCTTACATGGATTTTTATAAAGCTTATTCATTATTATGTATTTTAAATAGTGAACAGCTGTAAATAGCGAAACAAAAATGTTGATAACTATATAAAGGTTCAAGCCCTCCGAAACATCGAAGAAACACCCGATAAAAGTTTCCTTAATGGAATATAAAGAGCCGATTATATCAATGTTTGATAATGATAATGAGGAATTAATTCCCTGATAATCAAGCAAGGATGCTGATGATATGCTAAGTATTGCTTTTAATACAATCCCATATAACACCACGCCCGAAATTCCCGCAGCAAGCATACATATTCCCTTTTTTAAGATGCTTTTAAAAGAGGCATTATGATATATTGTTTCGTCAATCATGTGAAGTATAACAAGCATTATTGTTACTGTTATGTATGCCTGATAAATACCCGTTGATAAGGCAATCAGCACAGCTGCCAGAATATAATTAGGCTTCTTATTTGTCATAAAAAATGCTGCAAGGGTTGAAATAAAAAACGCAATGCTGTATCCGTCCGCTACATAGTTATACATCATTACCGACGTAACAGTAGGAAAAGAAACTATTGCCGAACCTAACAAAAACGCTGTGATTTTCTTCTGAACATTAAGGATTTTACAGATGCATACAGCGGCAAACCCGTGAAACACTATTGCTATTATGCCATTCAGAAATGGCAGGTCATAAAACGAGCTTAGCCCACACACACACGGCAAAAACCATCTTCCAAGACCAATCATATTCTGGGCGTCATACCTGAACACAAGTGAATCCCAATTCGGAAGCCAATTTGTGATTTTGTATAAATGAGCAATCAATCCTACCACTAAGGTTGCAAAAAAGCATACCTTCCATTGAGGTAATATGCGGCTATTGAGTTTTTTTAATACTTTTTCAGGCACGCTCACCACTCCAACCAATTAAGTTTGTGTAAAAATTTTCCGTAGAGCTTATCATAAAGCTTTACACCAATAATGCGTTTTATAAATGTTGTCCGCTTGCTTTTAGCAGAAGTCCACGATGCGCAGAAATGATGTATAGAGTATGTATTTGCTGTTATTATCTTTCTGCCGGTATTGTATTTCATTGGGCAAAAATAATCTTCCGGCAATAAATGTATGCCCATAAAAATCTGGTCTTTGACATTAGTATCCAGACCGAGTTTTTCTGCAACCTTTGTATTTCTGTCAGGGCATGGAGTCAAATCATATGTACCGTCAGGCAATAAAAACGGTATATCATCATAATCTCTTAAAAATGCACCTACAAGCTCATTGCCCTTTTCACAGGCAAATCCAAGCCCTGTTGAAATTATACCCTTATCATCAAAGCCCATATAACCCATTTCTTCTATAAGCTCATCAATAGGCTTTATAATTTCAACATCAGTATCAAGATAAATTCCGCCTTGGTCATAGAGAACCTTAAGTCTTACATAATCACTTACAAATGCCCATTTACGAGCAGCGTATGCCTCTGCTGCGTACTTGTTCTGATAAACGTCGAAATTTTCTTCATTCCAACAAATAATTTCATAATCCGGACAATATTTTTTCCAGCTTTCTATACACTTTTCTGCAAGCTTGGGAAGTTTGCCATATCCAAACCAGCAATAATGAATCACTTTTGGAATACTCATTGACTTTTCTTCCCCCTATATAATTCAAAAATGGTTTTAAATGCAGATTTATTGAATATGAAATTTGCAAGTATAAATAAGCCGATTATCCATACTGAATGAATCAAGCCGGAAAGCAAAACTCGCAAAAAGGACATATTGCTGAATGTGTCAACAAAGAATATTGCCATTACTGTAACAAACGCAGCGCCGTTTACCATCCATTTTTTATATGTACACATAACGCTTCTTCCAAGTATATTTTTATTTGAGTATTGGATGGTTACTATACTTCTGTATATAAGCGCAGCTATTGTTCCGAGTATTGCACCGCAAATTCCGAAATATATAATTGCTATAACTGAAACTGTTATGTTTATAGCCATTTCCCATATAGCATGGGCGCGGGTTTTCTGGAAGCTTCCTGCATACTCAATTATACTGTTTGACGGAATCTTTCCGTTTGACAAAAGATTCATAATAACAAAAAGAAATACCAGATATACGTTTGTGTAGTTGGCATCATTTATTCCACCCGTATATATCTGTATCAAAGGAAGCAGGAACACAGCCATTAACGTATATATCATAAACGTAACCATTAAATATACTGTTTCATATACGTTAAATACTTTATTAAACTTTTCTGAATCAGTATGAAACATCTGTCCGAGAGCGAAATTAAAGCCTGAAATTATGTTTGTTATAAAATTCTGCATCTGGGAAAAGAAGATGCTATATATGGAATATATACTAACCGCTTTAAAATCACACAGTACAGAAATAAGAATTATGTCTGTATTATTAAATACCATTCCCGAAAGCTGATGCACAAGAACAGAATTTTTCTGAGAAATGGCTTCAAAATCGGGTTCTGCTTTCAAATCTATCCATTGGTATCTTCGCTTTGCATACAAATACAAATAAACCAACTGCCCAAGAGAAATTATGCAGTAAACCAACTGCATAAGAACAAGACTGTCTGTAAGAAGCAATACAAGAATTTTCGCTGCATTAGATGCAATCTGTAGCACCGTTTCAGAGTTGTTTATTACATACCTTCTGCCGTCTACCTCCATAAGAATTCTGTATTTCGCCTGAACAAAATAGCTGAATAATGCAGGTAAAGCAGTTAGTATTATAATACAAAACAATACATGACTGTCCATTGCAGCAGGCAATATGTATGCATACACAATAGCGATTATAAGTACAATAATAAGATATAATATTCCCGTTTTAACGTAATATGAATGGGTGGCGGAAAGAACAGCGCTTGCGCTTTTATAGTCCTTTTCGCCTATTCTTTTATAAAGAGCCTGAGTTGTGGCAAGTCCAACACCTGCTTCAAGCAGGAACAAATATACAAATATTTGTTTAATAGTTGAAAGGACACCGTTGACTTCCGAACCGAAATTTTCAAGATACAATCTCGGCAAAAGAAAGCTTAATGATATAAGGACAACCTGATATATAATCGACGATACCAAGTTGCGTTTTATTCTGGAATCTTTATCAGCCAACCTTCCGCCTCCCTCTTATTTTTAAATACACTCTCTCAACTCTATATTTTATCACTAATATACTATTTTGTCAACATTTGAGAGGGGTAATTTAAGATGAATTTGCAATAAATTGCGAAGTTTGACGTATATCAGGATAATTTAACTAAAAAAGACTATTCTTTCGCATAGTCTTTTTCGGAAAACCGAACCATAGGGATATTTTATATTCAGCTCGCGTTAGCAAATTTAGCTGAAAAAAAAGACATTTCTCTTCGTCGAAAAATGTCTTTTTTTGGGAAAGCCGAACCATAGAGATATTTTAAAAATTCTTTGGCGATATACTCGCTCACGCTCGTGCGATATATTTGCTAACGCAAATTCGATATAACTTCACTTCGTTTCGTTGCGATATGATATAAATTCCTTTTCTCGTCCCGAAGGGACATATCGCATCCGTCAGGATATATCGCGTACGAAGTACATATCGCAAATTCCGTCAGGAATTTATATCGCTGAAAAAAAGACAGATTTCTTTGTCGAAATCTGTCTTTTTTCTGGTGCGAGTGATGGGACTTGAACCCATACGTCGAAGACACACGCCCCTCAAACGTGCCTGTCTGCCTATTCCAGCACACTCGCATATTCTGCTTTCGCAACGAAAACAATTATAGCATGCAAGTGGCAATTTGTCAACATATTTTTTTAATTTTTATTCTAAATGTGTAAATCCAACAATCATCCACCATAGTGTTTATATTGGCATGTACATTTTCGACAAGTAACATTTTAAGGATTGAACTGATGGATGTCTCTGGGAAAACATGATACCTGACGAATATTGTTAAGACCAAGCAGCTGCATGACATATCTTTCTGCACCTAAGCCCGCTCCCCCATGAGTTGGCATACCGTATTTATGAAAGTCAGTAAATGATTTGTAGTCTTTTCCTGAAACTTTGAGTTTTTCAACCAAAGCATTATAATCATGAATTCTTTTTCCGCCGCCGGCTATCTCGATACCTTTAAAAAGCAAAACAAAACTCTGTCCGCTTTCGTCATATACCGGCCTTTTTTCGCATGGCATACCGCTTACGAATACAAAATCACTTCCGCATTTTTCTTTTGCCCATGCACATATGCGCTTTTCATCAGTTGGATCAAGGTCGTATTGTATCTCTGTTTTTTTCAGAATATCCATAGCTTCATCAAAGCTTAGTTCAGGTATGCTTGTAATCTCAGGAACGTTAACACCCCATATATTCAGCTCGTGTTGGCATTGTTTTTTTACATACTCCGTTATGAATTTTATCAGCGCAGTTTCTATCTCCATAATCTCCGAAGCGCTTGATATGAAAGCAGCTTCAAAATGCAGCGATGTATATTCGCTCATTAGTCTTGGAGAGTTTCTCTTTTTTGCAAAGACAGATTTGCACACATCATACACTCTGTCATAAAAGGCTACACATTCCTGACAGTAAATACTGCCCTCCCCTGATATATAGGCTTTATTACCAAAATAATCAAAAGAAAAACTGTCCTTTTCTTCTTCAAAGGTAATACCGCTTATTATTGGAGTTCTCACCCTCATAAATTGATTTTCTTTCATAAAGTCGCAAAAGCCTTCAATGACAGCACCTAATATTCTTGCAGGTATCCTCTCCATTGGATTTCTGAAGGAAAGGCATCTGTTTTCTGCAAGCTCTTCCGGACTTAAATCAACAATTCTGTCGGAAACGGGGATTGAGTATTTTTCTGCCGGCTTTGAAATTATTTCATAATCTGTTATGGTAATCTCCATGCCGTTTTCTCCGCGCAGCTCTTCTCTGACAAAGCATTTTACATTGAGATACACACCTTCAAATACACCTTTTAAAGGTTTTTCGCAGTATTTGGGATTGTGAACGGATTTGAAAATATACCTTCCGGTTCTAAGAGTCACAAAAGTAAAGCCGCTTCTTTTTTTTATTTTATGAACGCAGCAGGAAAACTCAAGCTCTGCCCCTATTTTTATATCATCAGGCTGTATGGAGTTTCTTTGAACACCTGCATTAATATTTCTCATAAAAATTCCTCACTAATCGTTTAATTTTTTCTCAAGCAGTTCTTTTAAAGCCGCCGTATCGGTACTTTTTCCTAAAGCCTTTACAGCTTGCCCCATTAAAAATCCGAAAGCACGCTTGTTTCCTGATTTATAATCACAAACCGCCTCTTGATTCAAAGATAGTATTTTGTTGATTTCCTCTTCCGCTTTGTCGGCATCATAGGTTATTATCATATTATTATCCATCGCAAGCTTGTATGGATTTTTATTGCCCGAATACAGCATTTCCAAAAGCTCCATAGCGCACGATGAGTTGATTTTTCCGTCTTGCCACATATTTGCAATACACATTATATCCTCAGGCTCAAACGGCAACTCTTTAACACTTCCCCCTCGCTCGTTAAACAGTCTGCCAAGTCCAACCAGCAAAAGATTTGCAAGCTTTTTAAAGCTATTACAGCCTGAACACAAGCTATCATAATACTCCGAAAGCTCAGGGTTTGAAACAATTATCCCTGCTTCCTCGCTTGTAAGCTTATATTCATTTACATACCTTTTAAATCTTTTATCCGGACGTTCAGGAAGTGCGTCCCTCAGCATCTCAATTTCTTCATCAGTCACATATACAGGTGTAATATCGGGCTCCGGAAAATATCTGTAATCAACAATATCTTCTTTCACTCGCATCGAATATGTTCTGCCGGAATTTTCATCAAATCGCCTTGTTTCAAAAACTATTTTATCACCACTAAAAAGAACTTCTGTCTGACGTGTTATCTCGTACTCGATAGCTTTTTTGACAGATTTAAAAGAACTTAAATTCTTAATCTCGCATCTTGTTCCCGGCACTTCACCATTCTCAGGGGCAACAGAAACATTTACATCAACTCTCAGAGAGCCTTGCTCCATTTTTCCGTCACATACACCGGCGTATTTCAACCTGAGACATATTTCTTCCACAAAGCTTACCGCCTCATCAGCAGATGTAATATCAGGTTCAGTTACTATTTCAATCAAGGGTACACCGCATCGGTTGAAGTCTATTAATGTTATGTCTTTGCCATGTATAAGCTTTCCCGCATCTTCTTCAAGATGGATGTTGTTTATTCGGATTTTTCTGTCGTTTATCTGCACAAAGCCATCCTGACAAATGGGGTATCTTTGCTGCGTTATCTGGTATCCTTTTGGCAGGTCGGGATAGAAATAATTCTTTCTGTCAAAAGCAGAGTAATTGTTTATTCTGCAGTCTAATGCAAGTCCTGAACTAACTGCAAGGAAAAGAGCGTTTTTGTTAAGAACTCCGATTGCGCCGGGAAATCCGGAACACACAGCGCATATGCGTGTGTTTGGCTCGCCGCCAAAGCTATTTTCACAGCCGCAGAAAAGCTTAGTATCTGTTTTAAGCTCCGCATGGATTTCAAGACCTATGCAAGCAACGTATTTCATATGCCACATCCCCTTTCATAAGCATCTGCCAATGAAATTAACAGACTTTCCGAAAGTTCAGGTCCGGTAATGCACATACCTGCAGGCATACCGTTTTTGTAATTCCCACACGGCACAGAAACTGAGGGAAGCCCGGCTAAATTGGCACAGACCGTAAACACATCACTTTCGTAATATGATGCATCTCCGATTTGCGCACCTTCTAAAACTGCTCCTGACGGAGTTACAGGACCGAGTACACAGCTGCACTTTTCAAATATGCTTTTATATTCATTTTTTATAAGGTTTCTCATTTTCAGCGCCTTATGGTAGTATTTATTATACCCCTGCGCTGTGAGTACATAGTTTCCAAGAAGAATTCTTTTTTTGACCTCATCTCCAAAGCCCTCAGTTCTCGATGCTTTTATCAGCTCGTCATAGATTTCCGTATTATTTACGGCACAACCATATCTTACACCGTCAAATCTTGCAAGATTGCTTGCCGCCTCGGCAGATGAAATAATATAATATCCACTCACTGCGAATTTTAATGAGGGCATGGAGCAATGCACAAGCTCTGCGCCCATGCTTTCATAAACCTTTGCCGCTTCATCTATAAGCGCCGCAGTTTCAGGAGTACAAAGCTTGATGAATTCATCAAGCAAGGCAATTTTTAAGCCTTTGATTTCTTTTCCGCAAAGCCTTGTAAAATCCTCCCCTTCATACCGGCACGTCATATCTTTTTTATCCGTTGCGCATACGCAGCTTAGTACATATCCTGCATCTTCTGCGTATCTTGAAATAACACCAATTTGCTCAAGGGATGAAGCATATGATATAAGTCCGTATCTTGAAACTCTGCCATAAGTCGGCTTAAGTCCTACAACGCCGCACCAAGACGCAGGCTGTCTAACCGAGCCTCCCGTATCGCTTCCAAGTGCAGATGCGCAAAGGTTTTTCGCCACAGCAGCCGCAGAGCCGCCTGACGAACCGCCTGCAACATAGCTTTTATCAACCGGATTTTTCACTCCGCCAAACACAGAAGTTGATGAAGTGTTTCCCATGCCAAACTCATCCATATTAGTTTTACCCAAAATAACCGCACCTTGATTTAAAAGCTTTTCAACGGCTTCTGCATTATACATGGGAACAAAATCTGAAAGCATTTTTGATGCGCAGGTTGTTTTTATACTTTTTGTACAGATATTGTCCTTTACAGCCAAAGGTATTCCTGTCATGGCTTGTGAATTGCCCGAATTGATTATTTTCTGGGCAATTTCAGCGCTCTTTATTGCTTTTTCTTCACAAACCGTTATAAAGCAATTACAGTCATCCTTGCTGATTTTGGAAAGATAATCCAAGGTAAGCTCCACACAACCTATTTCCTTGTTATCAAGTGCTTTTCTAAGACTCTTAATCGTCATATTTATCCTCCCCCCGTTCTATTATGGCAGGAACATAAAACTCTTTGACTGATACGGATTTATCATCGGAACTTTCATAGTCTTGTCGAAGCTCAGAGGATTTCTTTTCAGCATCACAATAAGGCATTGCATCTGTATTGAAACAAAGAATTTCGTCTGTCACAGATACAAGACCTTTAAGGCTTTCGCTGAACCTTTCAGCCTCCCCCGAGGTTAAGGATAATTTGCTGATTTCAAATAATCTTTCTATGCTTTTGTTATCAATCATAGTTTCACCGTTTTTTGAAAAAGAGGTTGTCTGCACTAATGTCAACAACCTCTTATGATATTTATTCTTCCGACTCGGATTTCACCGGTGTCTTGTCCGAAGGCGCTTCCGGAGCCTTTGTGGGAGACGGAGTATTTACAGGAGCCTGAGTTACTTCAGGTGCTTTTGTGGGAGCAACAGTTTCCTCGCCCTGAACACTCTGTGTAGCCGTCGGAGCAGATGTTTCGTCAGGCTGAGCTGAAGGCGCCGAAGTCGCGGCAGATGTTGTGGTTTCAGGCTCGGAGTGTGGCTTGTATCTGCTTACTCCCATATCTTCTTCTTTTATTACATTTCCGTTTTCGTCATATACATATCGTATAGTCTTTACTGCACTTCCCACAGCCACAGAAACGGGTTTGTGAGAAATCTTAACTGTCTTTGGAATATCAGGAGTTGTTCCGATTATAGTAACAGTTATTTTACCGCCGCCGGTAACAGCTTCGATTTTTACAGGATACTCCGTATTATTTGTAAACTTAAGGTCCAGACCACCATCGGTTACGGTTGCATCCTGACCTAAGGGAACATACGAAACACTCATAGAGTGATTTGTTCTTTTATCAATTTTCAAATCCGCATAAAGTGCTGCTGAATATACTGTTGTACTTACCTGACAGGTTCCGCCGCCTATTCCGTCAACAGTCTGACCGTTCTGATATTCAGGCGCAGTTTTAAAACCGTTTGCAACAGTTCTTCTGCCCACAGTTTCGTTAAATGAAAATGTATCGCCCGGCATAAGAATTTTTCCGTTGATTTTTCTTGCAGCGTTTGCAACATTTGAGCCACGATTTCCGCCTGCGGCATATCGTGTGGTATATGATGCAAGCTTTCCATTAAAAAGCTTTGCTTTCATTGCCTCGCTATCCAGCTGAGCCGGAGTAGTCATGTACGGCACTTCGATTTCCGGTCCGCCTTCCTTAACCTGAGAAACCAGATGCTTGCAGGCATTTTTATCAATATATCTTCCGTCCTGAGCCGGTACTACAACCACCTGACCGTTTTCAAGAGCAAAGGATGCATTCATAGGCTCTGAATACATTAAGCTGTCAAGCAGGTCTATTGTCATAGCTGCAGGAGATGTTATTTCAAAATCAACGTCTATATTTTTTGAATCTGTTTCCACAAGCGCTCTGTCAATCTGACTCATAACCCTTGAAGGATCATTATTATATCCGGAAACTCCCGGCACAACAAACGCTTTCCCGTTTTCATCGATGCGTATAGAATGTTCCTTAAGAACCGAGCCAACCGCCAATAATCCGATTTCATTAATTCTTGCGGCAAATTTTTCAACATCGTATGTGATAACCGGCATAAGATTGTTTCCTGAAAGCTTCAGTTTCAGCGCAGATATTCCATTCATAAAAGCATTGCCGCTTTTGGCAATATCAAATGCCTTTTTAGCTGTAGCATTAATATCAAGCTTAACTTCTACTTCTTCAGGAAGTATTATATATTTTCTACCGTTTGCGTTAATTATAACTTCACTGTTTATAACAGACGGTGCCTTTTCGATTTTCTCGCAGGCTTGGGAAATTGAAAGTCCGCCTATATCCACTCCGCCTACTTTAACACCGCCGATAACTTTATCTTCTGGAAGTGTCGCACCATAAACAAAAACTCCGCCTGCAAGAAGAACTATTACAGCAACTGCCGAAATAATAACAGTAAGTATTCTCTTTTTGTTAACAGACGCGGCGGCATCATTATTATTCATCTGTGCTGACACCTCCTGCACCTGCTGTTCAGGCTCTGATTTGTTATATCTCTGTTCAAATCCGCTGAAATCATCAATGTCATTATTCTCTGAGATATTTCCTTTGTTTTCTAATTCGTTGCTCATTGGTAAACCTTCCTTTTATCAGTTATGTGAGTCCGGAAAAAATCTAAGGTATTCGGACAAATACTCCGAATATGAGTTCATAAAATCTCTGAATACTTTGTTCTTCATAAGAAGCTTAAACGTTCTCTCTACATTACGCACAAATTCAGGAGAATATTCATCCTTTTTCATAACCTTCGCCATAGGACAAACTGATTTTGCACGCGGATCGGTAATTATTTTCAGTTCTCCGTTTTCAAGATACGGAGTTAACGGAAAAATCCTGCACGCAAGAGGACGCTGAAATCTGTCGCACTTGCCATTGCACATGGCAATGGGTACGTTTCTTTTTTTACCTTCGCAGGTATAATAAAAATCAGACTGTTCAATCCTTATCCATGAAGGATTAAGCAATTCATATACTTTTTTTTCGCCGGGGAAAAGATACATCCCCGAGTCATCGCCCTTGCAGCAAGCACAGTTACAAAGCTTACCGCAATCGGCTTTTATGGGTGTTATATCATCAAATAATTTATACAGCTGTAAATATACATATGCGGTATTCATAAAAATTATCCTCCATATCATTAAAACCATGTTAATAGTATATCACAATTTAATTTGTAACACAATAGTAAAGTTTTAAAATTTGACAAACATACATAAAATGGTGTATAATAGAAATGGTTTTTGTTCAAAGTGTTTCAGCGTATATTCGGCTTTTTAAACCGTGATTTTAAAACAGTTCTGAAAGGATTTGATATATTAAATGGCAGGTAAGAAAAAAACCTATGATAACGAGAGTATAACCAGCCTTAAAGGTGCGGACAGAGTAAGAAAACGTCCGGCGGTTATATTCGGCTCTGACGGTCTTGAGGGATGTCAGCATTCGTTTTTTGAAATTTTGTCAAACTCTATCGACGAAGCCCGCGAAGGCTACGGAAATGTTATTGAGATTACAAGATTTCTCGATAACTCTATTGAAATTCGCGACCATGGGCGTGGAATACCCGTAGATTACAACGAAAAAGAAGGCAAGTTTAATTGGGAGCTTGTATTCTGCGAACTGTATGCAGGCGGAAAATATAATAATAACTCAGACGGAATGTACGAGTACAGTCTTGGTCTTAACGGACTTGGTGCGTGTGCAACTCAGTATAGTTCTGAGTACATGGACGTTACGGTAGTGAGAGATAAAACAAAATATACTCTTCACTTTGAAAAAGGCGAAAACATAGGCGGACTCACAAAAGAGCCTACAAGAAGTGTTCAGACGGGAACTGTTCAGCGCTGGAAGCCTGACCTTGACGTATTTACAGACATTGCAATTCCTGTGGAATTCTATAAAGATACTCTCGAAAAGCAGGCTATGGTAAATGCCGGTCTTAAATTCATATTCTACAACGAAACTACTGACGGCATGGAAATGTACGAATATTTCTACGAAAGCGGTATTGTTGATTATCTCCGCGAAAAAACTGACGAGCAGTCATTTACTGATATACAGAATTGGGAATGTGAAAGAAAAGGCCGCGACAGAGAGGACATGGCTGACTACAAGGTTAAAATGCAGATAGTATTCTGCTTTTCAAACACAGTAAATACTCTGGAATATTATCACAACTCCAGCTGGCTTGAGCATGGCGGCTCACCTGATAAAGCGGTGAGAACCGCCTTTACCAATGCTATTGATAAATATCTGAGAACAAACAACAAATATAACAAAAACGAGTCAAAAATAAGCTTTAATGATGTAAGCGACTGTCTTGCGCTGGTAATAAATTCATTCTCAACCCAGACAAGCTATGAAAACCAGACCAAGAAAGCTATCAATAACAAATTCATTCAGGAGGCTATGAGTGAATTTATAAAAACGCAGCTTGAAATCTATTTTATTGAAAATAAGATAGACGCAGAAAAAATCGCAAATCAGGTATTGGTTAACAAGCGAAGCCGTGAAAATGCGGAAAAAGCACGAATTGATATTAAGAAAAAGCTTACCGGCACAATGGACGTTACAAACAGAGTAGAAAAGTTTGTTGACTGCCGTACTAAAGATAAAACAAAAAGAGAAATTTATATCGTTGAGGGTGATTCAGCGCTCGGTTCATGTAAACAAGCGAGAGATCCCATGTTTCAGGCTATTATGCCAATCAGAGGCAAAATCCTCAACTGCCTTAAGGCTGACTATCCGAAAATATTCAAAAGCGATATAATCGTTGATTTACTAAAAGTTCTGGGCTGCGGTGTGGAAATCAAGTCAAAGCACAACACCAAAGTTGACAGCTTCAGCATGGATAATCTGAGATGGGACAAGGTTATAATATGTACCGACGCAGATGTTGACGGTTTCCAGATACGAACTCTTGTTCTGACAATGATTTACCGCCTTACTCCCTCTTTGATTGATGCAGGAAAGGTATATATTGCAGAATCTCCGCTGTATGAAATATCTATCCTTAAGACAAAGCGCAAGGGAGAAAAGAAGTTTGCATATACCGACGCAGAAAAGGATGCCATTGTTGCAAAGCTTGAAGAAGAAGGTCTTTCAAGAGAAAAGGACGAGTATGAAATCAAGCGTTCAAAAGGTCTTGGTGAAAACCAGCCAGACATGATGAGTCTTACAACCATGCACCCGGCAACAAGACGACTCATCCGTGTAACACCTGAAAACGTAGAAAAAACTGCGCTTATGTTTGATATTCTTCTTGGCGATAAGCTTCAGGAAAGAAAAGACTATATTGCAGAAAACGGTTATGCATATATGGATATGCTTGATATAAGCTGATTGAAAGGATGAAAGTATAAATGGCTAAAAAGAAAACCGCTGAACCGGAGTTTATTCCGGCAGAAGTGCGCCAGCAGCCTATTTGTGAAACTCTTGAAACAAATTATATGCCCTATGCCATGAGCGTTATTATTTCCCGCGCAATTCCTGAAATTGACGGACTTAAACCTGCTCACAGAAAGCTTTTATATACCATGTATAAAATGGGGCTTCTTACGGGCAAGATGATAAAATCTGCAAATATTGTGGGACAAACAATGCAGCTTAATCCACATGGTGATGCGGCAATATATGAAACCATGGTACGTCTTACAAGGGGTAATGAGGCTCTTTTGCATCCTCTTGTAGAATCTCAGGGAAACTTTGGTAAGCAATATTCACGTGATATGGCATATGCTGCTTCAAGATACACAGAAGCAAAGCTTGAGCCTATCTGTAATGAATTGTTTGCGGATATTAATAAAAACACAGTTAAGTTCATTGACAACTATGACGGAACAATGCAGGAGCCAACCTTACTCCCTACCACGTTTCCACACATTCTCGTAAACCCCAATCAGGGTATTGCTGTCGGTATGGCAAGCAACATTTGTTCATTCAATCTTAAAGAGGTTTGCGATGCAACTATTGCATATATCAAAGATGAAAAGTGCGACATTTCCGAATTTATGCCCGCGCCCGACTTTTCTATGGGCGCTCAGCTTATATATGACAAAGAGGAAATGGATAAGATATACGAAACCGGACGAGGCAGCTTCAAGCTTCGTGCCAAGTATTCCTTTGATGCAAAAAATAACTGTATAGAAATCACAGAAATTCCATATACCACAACAAGCGAAGTAATCATCGCTAAAATTATGGAAAACATAAAAGCGGGCAAGCTTAGAGAAATTTCGGATGCAAGAGATGAAACGGGGCTTCAGGGCTTTAAAATTGCCATTGACTTAAAGAGAGGTACAGATGCAGATGCGCTTATGTCAAAGCTTTATAAGCTCACATCTCTTGAGGATTCATTCAGCTGTAATTTTAACGTGCTTATTAACTCAAAGCCGATGGTGCTTGGTGTTAAGGACATTTTGAGAGAATGGATACTGTTCCGTATTCAATGCATTAAAAACGCAACCGAATACGACATTTCCAAAAAGAGTGCAAAGCTCCACCTGCTCACCGGTCTTAAAAAAATCCTGCTTGATATTGATAAAGCAATCAGCATTGTTCGCCACACAGAGCGTGATGAAGATGTTGTTCCGAACCTTATGGACGGTTTTTCCATCGACAAGGTTCAGGCGGAATATGTTGCTGATATAAAGCTTCGTAATTTAAACCGCGAATATATTCTCAATCGTACTGCCGAAATTGAAAAGCTTATTGAGGAAATCGCTGAGCTTGAAGATTTAATTTCAAGCGATAAGAAAATCAAGAAGCTCATTTCAAAACAGCTTGCGGAAATTTCCAAGAAATACGCAATCGAAAGAAAAACAGAACTTATTTCCGAAACAGAAGTTGTTTCATACACAGAAACAGAAGTTATTGAGGACTACCCGCTTACCTTGTTCTTTACTCAGGACAATTACCTGAAGAAAATCCCATACAACTCCCTGCGCATGAGTTCGACCGAGCATAAGCTTAAGGACGGGGATAAAATCATTCAGGAGATTGAAACAACAAACAGAGCAGAGGTTCTTCTGTTCACCGACAAATCAACAGTTTATAAGATTAAATGCAATGACATTCCTGACGCAAAGGTTAGCACAATGGGAGAATATGTTCCCGGTCTTGTTAATGCAGAAGGTGACGAAAAATTTGTTTATATGGTCGTTACAACAGATTATAAAGGCATGATGCTGTACTGCTTCGAAAACGGTAAAATGGCAAAAGTAGAACTTTCAAATTATGCCACCAAAACAAACAGAAAGCGTCTTATCAACGCATACTCGGACAAATCACCGCTTTGCGCAATTCATTATCTGGAGTCCGACAAGCAGTTGGTTGCAATTTCTGACAACAATAAAGCATTGGTGTTTAATACAGAAAAAATACCTGTGAAATCCACAAAGAACACTCAAGGTGTTCAGGTTCTTACTCTTAAAAAGAAAAACTCCAAGCTTATACGTGTTACTACACCAGAAAACACAGCACTCAGCGACCTGAAATACTACTCAACAAAGAATATCCCCGCCGCAGGCTGTTTTATAAGAAAAGAGGACAGCGGTCAGATATCCTTTGAATAACGCAATTTGAAAGGACACGGTCAAATGATAAATCAAACAGACCTTAATAAATTTGAGCAAACTCTTAAAGAGGGCATCAATAAAGCGTATGCACCTCTTGATAAAGAAATCTATGACAAGTACAACGTAAAAAAAGGCTTGAGATATAAAGACGGAACCGGTGTAATGGCAGGTCTTACCTCAATAGGTGAGGTTTCAGGCTACTATATTGACGACGGTGAGAAAAAGCCTATGCATGGACATCTTCGCTATCGCGGATATGATATAAGCCATATTGTAGAAGCTTGCGAAAAAGAAAACAGATTTGGTTTTGAAGAGGTTGTTTATCTGCTTCTTACAAGCAAACTGCCAACTGAAGATGAGCTTGCAAAATTCAAGTCATACATCGGAAATTCCAGATTCTTGCCTGATGGCTTTGCAGAGGATATGATTCTGAAAGCTCCAAGCAATAATATAATGAATAAGCTTGCGCGTTCTGTCCTTGCATCATATTCTTATGACAACAACCCCGATGACCTGTCAGTTGATAATATATTCAGGCAATCAATTCACCTAATTGCTCAGCTTCCGGTCATGGCATCATACGGTTATCAGGCAAAGCGTCATTATTACGACGGACTCAGTCTGTTCCTTCATTCACCAAATCCGAAACTGTCAACTGCTGAAAATTTCCTTTATATGCTCCGCACAGACAACAAATATACAAAAGACGAAGCAGAGCTTCTTGATACATTACTTATGGTACATGCAGAGCATGGCGGCGGTAATAACTCCGCATTTACAACGCACGTTGTTTCATCATCGGATACTGATACATACTCTGCTATTTCAGCTGCCATAGGTTCCCTGAAAGGTCCAAAACACGGTGGTGCAAACGCTAAAGTAATGGGCATGATAGAAGATATAAAGGCAAATGTTTCTGATTGGACAGACAAAGACGAGGTCAGCGCATATCTTGAAAAAATCATAAGAAAAGAAGCCTATGACCATTCAGGTCTTATATACGGTATGGGACATGCAATCTATACACTTTCTGATCCAAGAGCAGTTATAATTAAGAGAAAAGCAGAAAAGCTTGTTAAGCAAAGCCCTGAATTTGTAAAAGAATTTGAGCTTTACAAGTTGGTTGAAGAGCTTACACCGGCTGTATTTGAAAAGGTTAAGAACAACGGCAAGGTAATGTGTGCAAACGTTGACTTGTATTCAGGATTTGTATATAAGTTACTCGGCATCCCCGAAGAATTATATACGCCATTGTTTGCAATCGCAAGAATTCCGGGCTGGTGCGCTCACAGACTTGAAGAAGTACACGCAAACAGAAAAATCATACGTCCTGCATACAAATCCATTTCAAAGCCAAGACCATATACATATATGTGTGACAGATAAGCTTTCCTAAGGAGAATGAATGTTATGAAGAAAGTAAACATTTTAGGAGTCAAGGTTGACCGCATAGGTATAAATGATTCTGCCGATCTCATATTCTCATTTTTAAGCGGAGATAAGTGCGCAAAAGTATTTACTCCCAATTCCGAAATCATAATGGCAGGTTATAATGACAAAAATTTTGCGAAAATCCTCAATAATGCCGACCTTCTTACAGCTGACGGTATAGGTGTTGTTAAGGCAGCACAAATTCTTAAACACCCCGTTCCTGAACGCGCAGCAGGCTATGATATAGCATGCAAGCTTCTCGAAAAGGTTGCAAAGTCAGATTACAAGCTGTTCTTATTCGGCGGGAAGCCGGGAATTGCTGACACAGCTAAGGAAGAACTTGAAAAAAAATACCCCGGAATAAAAATCGCAGGCACTCGAAACGGATATTTCAAGCCTGAAGAAACACCCGAAATTGTGGAAGAAATCAACAATTCAGGTGCTGACTTATTGTTTGTATGCTTAGGCGCTCCGAAGCAAGAATATTGGATTGATGAGAACGCAGACAAGCTGAAGGTAAAAGCTGCACTTGGAATTGGCGGAAGTCTTGACGTATTTGCCGGAGTGGTTGAACGTGCTCCCGATTTCTATTGCAAGCATGGTCTTGAATGGTTCTATCGCCTTATGAAAGAACCTTGGAGAGCTAAGAGAATGATGTCACTTCCAAAGTTCGCCGTAACAGTTATATTAAACGGCAAAAAATATAAACAAGAACATTAAAAAAAATAGTGTCCGTCAGGACACTATTTTTTTAGTTATTCTTTGAATCGTTTTCACGGATTTCAGCACGTCTGATTTTTCCGTTAAATGTTTTGGGTAGCTCCGATACGTATTCAACAATTCTTGGATACTTATATGGAGCTGTATTTGTCTTAACGTAGGTCTGAAGCTCTTTTGTAAGTTCATCGGAGCCGACAAATCCTGAAGCCAACACAATAGTTGCCTTTACAGCAAATCCACGAACGGCATCAGGGACTCCGGTTACTGCAACTTCAAGAACTGCCGGATGCTCAAGGAGAACGCTTTCGATTTCAAAAGGTCCGATACGATAGCCTGATGACTTAATAACATCATCATTTCTTCCTACATAACGGAACATACCTTTTTCATCTCTGTACGCAGTATCACCCGTATGATAAAATCCGTCATGAAGAGCTTTTAAGGTGTCTTCTTCGCTGAAATTGTATGTATCCAACAAGCCGCAAGGCTTTCTTTCATTGCTAAGAACACGAATACAGATTTCACCGGTAGCACCACGTGAGCAGCTATGTCCCTGATCGTCGATGATGTGTGCATCAAATCCAGGAACGGGGAATCCTATTGCACCGGGTACCGGCTGTGTCCAAGGCTTGATTGTAGCAATACAAAGAGTTGTTTCTGTCTGTCCAAAGCCTTCGTAAATCTTAAGCCCCGTAGCATCGTACCACTTATTATAAATCTCAGGATTCAAAGCTTCACCTGCTGTGCAGCAATGAACCAAAGATGAAAGGTCATACTTCTTAACATCGTTTTGAAGAATCATTCTGTACATAGTAGGCGGCACACAGAAGGTTGTGATTTTATACTTTTCAAGTTTTGACAGAATATCCGCTCCGTCAAACTTGTCAAAGTCGTACACAAACACAGCACTTTCGCCAAACCATTGTCCGTAGAATTTTCCCCAAAGACTCTTAAGCCAACCGGTGTCGGAAACTGTAAAATGGATTCCGCCATCAACTACCCTATGCCAGAAAACTCCGGTCATAATATGTCCCAAAGGATATTTGAAGTTGTGTGTAATAATTTTGGGATAACCGGATGTTCCTGATGAAAATGCCATAAGCATCATATCATCAGCCATAATTGCCTGATCACCGGTAGGTCTTGACCATTCAGTATTTGCAAGAGCAAAGCCTTCTTCAAAATCAATCCAGCCTTCTCCTGCTTTTTTATGTCCCAATACGAATTTCTTTTCTATTGTTTCGTATTGGTCGCCGCCTTCATCAAAATATTCAGTTTCCGAACCGTCGCCTGTAAGAATTACTGCCTTTATCTTGCCTGCATTACAGCGATATACATAATCCTTAGCCTTAAGCATATTAGTTGCCTGAACGGCTACTGCACCGATTTTGTGAAGTCCCAGCATAACAAACCAGAAGTAATAACTGCGCTTCATAGCAAGCAGTACCTTATCACCCTTCTGGATACCCATGTAGTTGAGATAGTTTGCCGCCTTGTTTGAGTAAATCATCATATCGTGGAAAGTAAATCTCATTTCTTCCCCATCTTTTGATACCCAAACCATTGCAAGCTTTTCAGGCTTTGTTTTGCCTAATTCATCCACTACATCGTATGCAAAGTTAAAATCATCATTATATGTTAGTTTATAGTTCTTCTGGGCATCATCAAGAGAGATAAAATCATCTCTTGATGCTCCCACAAATTTTTCATAGATTGCCATAATTATCCTCCAAACCGAAATACTGCTTTATTTTACAACCACAGCAATGAACTGTGCTTCTTTTCCGTCAAGTGCCATTTCTGCATGGGGTATGCTTGCATCAAAATACACGCTGTCACCCTCTGTAAGCTCATATGAAATGTCACCTATACAAAACTTCAGTTTGCCGGATATGACATAGTTGAATTCCTGACCGTCATGTCCATGCATAACGGGTTTTACATCAGGAGAGATTGTAACAAGGAAAGGCTCTGCCTTTTTGTTACGGAAAGTGTATGCAAGGTGCTTGTAGTCGTACTCATCATCTCTTTTAACAGAGTAGCCCTTGCCCTTTTGTACCATACAGCACATAGAGAGCGTAGGCGCACTTCCGCTTATAAGGTCAAGTACGTCAACACCTAATATTTCTGCTGCATTGTAAATGAAGCTGAATGAAAAATCAAGCTCGCCTTTCTCATACGCTATGTATGTATTCTCGTCAATGCCAAGTTTTTCAGCCATTTGTTGTATAGTAAATTCCATATCCTCTCTTAAGCACGCAAGACGCATACCAATATCTTTGATTTGTTCATTCATAATATTTTTACTCCTTTCACAATACTTTTTTTGTATTAAGCCTCGATATAGTTATAACCAAGCTCAATAGCTTTCTTGTTTGCTTCAACAAGATGCTGTTTTTTTGCAGGAACTATCTTTTCTACTGTTTTTGCAATATTTTCATAAGGGATTATTCCTGACTTTTTAATCATATAACCTATCATTATCATATTTGCAAGACCTGAAAGGTCGTTATCTGATGCAAGCTTTGTTGCAGGGATATAGTATGCTTCTGCATCTGTGCGCTGAACCTTTCTTTCAATAAGAGAGCTGTCAACAAATATCTGACCGCCCGCAACTGTTGCATCCTCATACTTATCCAATGAAGGCAGGTTCATCGCAATGAGAATGTCAGGATTTGTTACGATAGGAGAGCCAACGGGTTCATCGCTTAATATAACGCTGCAGTTTGCAGTTCCGCCACGCATTTCAGGTCCGTATGACGGAAGCCAGCTAAGCTCTTTGCCTTCAAGCAAGCCTTCATATGCAAGGAACTTTCCTGAGAAAAGTATTCCCTGACCACCGAAGCCTGCGAGTAATATTTGTTTAGTCATTAGCTCCATCCTCCTTCTCGGCATACTTATCCTTATATACTCCCAAAGGATAATACGGAATCATGTTTTCTTCAAGCCATTCAAGTGCTTTTTCAGGTGTGAGTCCCCAATTTGTAGGACAAGTAGATACTACTTCTACAAGTGAGAAGCCTTTTCCTTCTACCTGATTCTGAAAAGCTTTCTTAATTGCTTTTTTAGCATTTCTTACGTTCTTAACGTTGTTTACAGCTACTCTTTCAAGATATGCTGCACCGTCAAGCTGTGAAAGCATTTCACAAACCTTTACAGGATAGCCAACGCTTTCAATATCACGGCCATAGGGTGATGTCTGTGTTACCTGACCGGGAAGTGTTGTAGGAGCCATCTGGCCGCCGGTCATACCGTATATAGCGTTGTTTACGAATATTACTGTGATATTTTCACCACGCGCTGCTGAATGAACTGTTTCAGCTGTACCAATAGCGGCAAGGTCGCCATCGCCCTGATAAGTAAATACTATATTATTCGGATCAGAACGCTTAACACCCGTTGCAACAGCGGGAGCTCTTCCGTGAGCTGCCTGAACCATATCAACATTAAAGTAGTTATAAGCCATAACGCTGCAGCCAACGGGAGCAACGCCAATAGTTCTGCCTTCTATTCCAAGCTCGTCAATCGCTTCAGCAACAAGACGGTGGATAATACCATGAGTACATCCGGGGCAGTAATGGAGTACATTATCTGTCAGAGCATGGGGTTTTTCAAATACTTTCATTACTTCGCACCTCCTACTTTATCTGCTTCGCAAATTTTCTCAAGAACATTTTCAACTGTGGGAATCATACCACCAACACGGTTACAAAGAAGAACCGGCTTCTTGCAACGGATTGCAAGCTCGATGTCGTCAATCATCTGGCCCATTGAAAGCTCAACAGAAACAAATGACTTAACCTTATCTGCAGCTGCAGCCAAAGCTTTCTTGGGGAATGGCCAGAGAGTGATTGGTCTTATCATACCAACCTTTATTCCCATCTCTCTTGCTTTGTCAATAGCATTTTTTGAAACTCTTGAAGCAACACCGAATGCTACGATACAAACCTCTGCATCTTCCATTCTGTACTCTTCAAACATTGCTTCATTTTCTTCAATCTGCTTATATCTTTCGTATCTTTCAAAGTTAGTTACTTCAAGCTCTTCAGGCTTAAGGAAAAGTGAGTTGACAATTCTCGGAGCTCTTTCGCATTTTGTTCCGGTGAGAGCCCATGACTTGTCGTATTCTTTGATTTCGCCCATATCAAGTGTTACAGGCTCCATCATCTGTCCCATTGTTCCATCTGAAAGAAGCATAGAAGTCATTCTGTATTTTTCTGCAAGGTCAAAGCCTTTGAATGTAAGGTCAACCATTTCCTGAACTGATGCAGGAGCAAGAACAATCATGTGGAAATCACCATGACCGGGACCTCTTGTTGCATGGAAATAATCTGATTGTGATGGCTGAATACCGCCGAGACCGGGGCCGCCACGCTGTACGTTAACTACGAGAGCAGGAACATCGCATCCTGCAAGATATGAAAGTCCTTCACTTTTAAGAGATATACCGGGGCTGGAGCTTGAAGTCATAACTCTCTTACCCGTTGCGGCAACTCCGATTACCATATTTATAGCAGCAATTTCACTTTCTGCCTGAAGAAATACACCGTCAATCTTGGGCATTCTCTTTGACATATATGCTGCAACCTCAGTCTGAGGTGTTATAGGATATCCGAAATAGTGACGGCAGCCCGCCATAATAGCAGCTTCAGCCAAAGCTTCGTTACCCTTCATCAAAACCTTTTCTGACATTGAATTCAATCCTTTCTCAAATTATTTTTCTACTGTAATTACGCAATCAGGACACATTGTTGCACAGAATGCACAGCCAATACACTGCTCAGGATCTGTTACAGCAGCTGGATGATATCCTTTTGCATTTATTTCACCTGTAAGCTCTACAATATGCTTTGGGCAAGCGCCAACACAAAGTCCGCAACCCTTACACAAATCCTTTTTAAAAGTTACCTTTGCCATAAGTATTATACCTCCTTTTGCCAGCTTTGTTGTACATACAACCTTATAGGCATTATGTTATCCAAATTCACCTTTTCACTCAAATCCTCACGCACCGTTGTAAATGCAACAGGAATTCCTGAAAGCCTGCTTACTTCTTCTGCATATTTTGCAGAGCCTTCTATATCTTCACACGTGGTATCCTCGCCGAGATTGGAGTTGTTTATAAGCGCAGTAACCTTTATGCCTGCCGCTTGCTCCACCTCACGAAGCACCTCGACTGTAAGTTCGGGAGTTTTTGTAAGAGGTCTGAATTTGTTAATAACAAAAAATACGTTATAATTATTTTCTTCTACTATTGCAGGAACATATCTTCCAAGTGCCAACGCACCTCTGTCATCGCCACCAACATCCATCACCGCATATATATCGTGGTTATGAGATATAGTATAAACATCTGCCGGAAGCGCGGGCAAATCCACATTTGAACCTGCAAATTCTGATGAAATAAGGCGAATGCCTTTATCTTCAAGCATTTTAGCACTATCCTGAGTCCTGAAATACGGATTTACAATATCAAGGTCAGCTACTGCTACGTGCTTTTCATGTTCCCTTACGGAAAGAGCGTAGTTTAAAGCTACATTTGTTTTGCCGCTTCCGTAGTGACCTACGAAAACAGAAATTCTTTTATATTTTAAAGAGTTATTGTCCAATTAAACTCATCCTCGCATTTTCCCCATTGAATACCGGTGATTGTGTCGTAAAGTTTCTGGCTTACTGCACCGATTTCGTTGTTGTTGATTTCAAATACATCATCTTTGTATCTGAGCTTACCAACGGGAGAGATTACTGCTGCTGTACCTGTTCCGAAACATTCTTCTAATGTTCCGTTTTTAGCAGCTTCTACAAGCTCGTCAACTGAAACCTTTCTTTCCTCTACTTCGTAGCCCAAAGACTTACAAAGCTGGATTACAGAGTTTCTTGTTACACCGGGAAGGATACTTCCGTTGAGCATAGGAGTTACAATTTTTCCGTCAAGCTTGAAGAAAATATTCATCGCTCCAACTTCTTCGATATACTTTCTTTCAACGCCGTCAAGCCAAAGCACCTGAGAATATCCGTCGTCGTGAGCCTTTACCTGAGCTGCAAGACTTGCTGCATAGTTACCGCCGGTCTTTGCAAAGCCCATACCACCCTTAACTGCTCTTACGTAGTCGTCCTCAATCCAGATGCCCACGGGTGCAAGACCGTTTTCATAATATGCACCGCTTGGAGCAAGTATGATAATGAACATATATGTCTTTGAAGGCGCAACACCAAGAAATTCATCTGTTGCAATTACAAAAGGTCTGATATACAAAGATGTTCCGTCATCTTCAGGAATCCAATCCTCATCAACCTTCACTACCGCCTTAACTGCTTCTACAAAATCCTCTTCAGGAATTTCAGGAATACAAAGTCTTTCGTTACTCTTATTGGCACGCTTTGCATTCATATCAGGTCTGAACAGTCTTGCCTTGCCGTCAGCACCACGATATGCTTTAAGACCTTCGAACATTTCCTGACCGTAATGGAATACCATACATGAAGGATCAAGAGAAATAGGTGCATAAGGCACTATTCTTGCATCGTGCCAACCTTTACCTTCGGTATAGTTCATTACAAACATATGGTCGGTAAAAATCTTACCGAAACCAAGCTTTGTACCCGGTGCGGGCTTTTGTTTTGGCTGTGTTGTTCTTGTGATTTTAATTTCCATAATAAGACGCCTCTTTTTTCTTGTTTTTTTAATTCAGAAAAAGCTTACGGCTTGTGCCGTAAGCTTTTAATTGGTAAACAATGCATTTAAATAATTGTAATATTCAGCAACCAACCTTTAAAGACTTAACGGCACCACAATCAGCACTAATAATCGCAATGGCAATAATTAGCGCGCTTATAATTATTATGTTGTCGCTGAACAAAGTCGCTACTAAACTCATTACAACATCCAAACCTTCCTGAATTACTTTAATAAATGATACCATATTCAAAGACTTATGTCAAGAACATAAGAATATTTTTTTGTTGGTAATTTCTTTTTTTACATTTTTTTGAAAAATAACTCGAAGTATAGAATTTTTTAGTGTAAATTTACAACAAAAAAAAACAGAAATCCGCATCTGCGGATTTCTGTTTGGATAATCATCAAATACTCATAACGCCCATAGCCTCCAATATAGAGCATATAAGGATGAGCGCTATACATATGGGTGCAAAATATTTAATTACTACAACAAATAATCCCTTTGCCTTAAATTTGCCCGTAAGCTCAACTTCTTCAATAACCGTCTTTGGCTTTACAATATAGCCAATGAAAATACAAGTTAAGAATGCAACAACAGGCATAAGAACGCTGTTACTTATAAAATCAAAGAATGTGAGGAAATCCATACCTATAAGCTTGATTCCGCTCCAGATACCATTACCGAGAGATGACGGAATTCCTAAAATCAATGAAATTGCAAGAACTGCCAAGCAAGCTTTATTTCTTGAAAGTCCAAGCTTGTCTCTGAATATGGATACAACTGTTTCCATAAGAGAAATTGAAGATGTAAGTGCCGCAAAGAGAACCAGCACAAAGAACAACAATCCTACTATTCTGCCGCCAACCATGCTTTCAAACACTTTGGGAAGTGTAACAAACATAAGTCCCGGACCTTTTCCGAGAGCTTCCTCATTTCCGCCTGAAAAAGCAAATACTGCAGGAATTATCATAAGGCCTGCAATGAATGCAATAGCTGTGTCAAAAATTTCAATTTGTCTTACTGATGATTCTAAGTTTACGTCCTTTTTCATGTATGAGCCGTATGTTATCATGATGCCCATTGACAGTGACATTGAATAGAAAAGCTGTCCCATAGCCGCAAGCACAGTTGTAAACGAGAAACGGCTGAAATCAGGAAGAACATACCACAAAATTCCGTCTTTAGCACCAGGAATAAACGCAACATACACAGCTATAATAACAGACAATACCACAAGCACAGGCATCATTATTCTGCTGACTTTCTCTACGCCCTTTTCTACACCGAACCAGACTATAAGCGCTGTTATACCGATAAAAATTGCAAACCAGACAAGTGGTGATACAGGCTGTCCTATAAATCCGCCAAAAAAGCTGTCTGCAGCAGTTGCGGCACCGTTTCCTACTGTAAATTCAAACAGATATTTTGTTACCCAGCCGCCGATAACCGAATAATACGGAAGAATTATAATAGGTATCAAAGCTTCGATATATCCTATAAATGCCCATTTACTTTTTAACTTCTTAAATGCTTCAATAGCACTAAGTCCTGTTTTTCTACCTATTGCAACCTCTGCTGTCATAAGAGCAAAGCCAAAAGTTACAGCAAGCACAAGATACACAAGTAAAAAAATACCGCCTCCGTAATTAGCTGCAAGATACGGAAATCTCCATATATTTCCCAAGCCGACTGCTGAACCTGCCGCTGCAAGTACAAAGCCTATTTTGCCGGTAAAACTACTTCTTTTGTTTTCCATAATTAACCTCCAATAATACTGATTTATAACAGTATATCACAAAAACCGAAGTAAATCAATAAATTTCATTGAAGTAATCATAATTTAATATATATTCTTATTCTACCGTAACAGACTTTGCAAGATTTCTTGGCTTATCTATATCACAACCTCTGAAATACGCCACATAATATGCAAAAATCTGAAGCGGAACAACAGACAAAAACGGCGAGAACAAATCCGGCGTTTCAGGAATACTTACAGAGTAATAGTTACTATCTATATCCCCAAGCTTATTCGCAGGGCATATAACAATTACCTCACCACCTCTGGCTCTTACTTCCTCTATGTTACTGACTGTTTTATCAAAGGTTTTCTCCACAGTTAACGGCACTACTACAAGGGTGTCCTTTTCTACAAGCGATATTGTTCCGTGTTTAAGCTCGCCTGCTGCATAAGCTTCGCTATGGATGTATGATATTTCCTTAAGCTTCAGCGAACCTTCCATACTTACTGCATAATCAAGGTTTCTGCCCATAAAAAATACTGATTTGCAATTTTGATAATTATACGCAAGCCTTTTTATTTTTTCCTTTGAATTAAGAATGGTTTCAAGCTTTGAAGGAATATTCATAAGCTCGTTCATGTATTGTTTATACGTATCAGGCGATATGGTATCCAGCACATCTGCAAAATAAAGGGCAAGCATATAAACAGCCGCAAGCTGTGTAGAATAAGCTTTTGTGGAAGCGACAGCTATTTCCTGACCTGCAAGAGTATATATTACGTTGTCCGCTTCATTGGCAATGGTGCTGTCTTGGACATTTACAATAGCTAAGGTTTTTGCTCCCTTTGATTTTGCTTCCTTAAGTGCCGCAATAGTATCGGCAGTTTCTCCCGATTGACTAATTAAAACAGCCAAATCATTACTTCCTATTACCGAATCTGTATATCTGAATTCAGAGGCTATTATGGCTTCTGTGGGTATGCGGCAAAGCTTTTCAATAATATACTTTCCTACAACTCCCACATGATATGATGTGCCGCAGGCAATTATATATATCATATTGATGTTTTTTGTAAGCTTCAGCTTTTCAAAACACACTTTCCCGTCTTTATACATTGAATCAAGTGTCTTTTTCACCACTTCAGGCTGTTGGTCAATCTCTTTCATCATATAATGCTCATAGCCTTTTTTGTCAGTTGACTGAATATGATTGTGTAGAAGATGCTCTTTTTTTGTAATCGGTTCAAGTGATGAGTTCATGACTGTTATTCTGTCAGCTTCAATAACAGCTATTTCTCCGTCATCAAGATAATATGCCGTCTTTACCGGAACAGCAGACGCATCTGATGCAATAAAGCTTTCATTTTCACCAACACCTATTATCATTGGGCTTGATTTTTTTGCCGCATAGATACAATCAGGATTATTTACGCAAATTATTCCCAAGCTGTACGAGCCTTCTATACAGCGGGTAACCTTTGAAACAGCTTTTAATATATCACCGTCATAATAGTATTCAAGCAAGTGCGCAATTACTTCTGTATCAGTTTGTGATACAAATTCTATGCCTTTTTCTATAAGCATGTCCTTAAGATGCTTATAATTTTCAATAATCCCATTATGAACAACAGCAAACATTCTGCCATAAGAAACGTGTGGGTGTGAATTTTCATAGGTCGGCTCACCGTGAGTTGCCCAGCGTGTATGACCTATACCAATGCTCCCATTTAATAATTCGCCCTTTTTGATTTGATTTGAGAGCGCACAAATGCGGCCTTTTGTTTTGGCTACATTCAGTTTTCCGGAAGAAAGCGTAGCAACCCCTGCAGAATCATAGCCTCTGTATTCAAGCCTTGAAAGTCCCTCGAGCAAAATTGGCGCTGCATTTTTATATCCTACGTATCCGATTATACCACACATATTATAAATTCCTTTTCATGTATTTGTGTTTATTATGCGCAGGATTTATAAAAAAAGCACACAACTGTGTGCTTTTTAATTATTTGAAAAATTTTTGTGCATATCTTACAGCTTCCATTGCGTCCTTGCAATAAAAATCTGCGTCTATCATTTGCGCATACTCCTCAGTCATTACAGCTCCGCCAACCATTGACTTTACATCAGGCAGCTCTTGTTTTAATAAAGCGATTGTTTCTTTCATTGCAGGAACAGTTGTAGTCATCAACGCACTCAATCCAACCAATGTGGCATTTTCTTCACGAATTTTATTGACAATTTCCTCAGGCGAAACATCTTTGCCCAAATCCACCACTTTGAAGCGATAATTTTCAAGCAGTACCTTTACTATATTTTTTCCTATATCGTGTATATCACCTTTAACCGTTGCCAACACAATAATTTTCTTATCATCATTGGACTCTGAGTCATTTTTAAGGAAAGGACTTAATGCATCAAAGGCTGATTTTGCAGCTTCTGCACTCATAAGCAGCTGCGGAAGAAAAATCGTTCCTGCTTCAAAACCCACACCCACCTTATCAAGCGCAGGAACAAGCTCGGTATTGATTATTTCAAGCACATCACGTTCCTTTGCAAGCAGCGGTGCAAGCTCACCCGCCTTATCGGACATACCTTTTATTACGGCATCACAAAGGCTCATTTCTCCATCGGAAACAGTCTGTACAGGGGTTTCCTCACCCTCTCTGCCTTTGATATACGCTTCACAGTTTTCATCATAGCCTTTCAGCGCACAAAATGCCTCATATGCCTGCATCATTTCCTTTGAGCATGGATTTATGATACCTGCACTTAGTCCGTTTTCAAGAGCCAGAGTATAGAAAGAAGAATTTATTATACTTCTTGATGGGAGTCCGAATGACACATTTGATACTCCAAGAACTGTCTTTACGCCAAGCTCATGGGAAATAAGCTTCAACGACTCAAGAGTAATATCAGCTGCGCAACTGTCTGCGCTGATTGGCAAAGTAAGAGGATCAACAATTATATCGCTTCTTTTTATGCCAATCTTCTCCGCTGCATTAATTATACGTCGGGCAATACAGAGTCTTCCCTCTGCTGTTTCCGGTATGCCGTTTTCATCGAGGGTTAATGCTACAACAGCTCCGCCGTATTTCTTAACAAGAGGCAAAACGCTGTCTATACTTTCTTTCGTGCCGTTTACAGAGTTTACAAGCGGTTTCCCGTTATAAACACGCATAGCACCCTCAAGAGCCTTAATATCAGTTGTATCAATCTGCAACGGAAGCTTTGTTATTCTCTGCACAGACGTTACCGCATCCTTTAAAACAGCAGCTTCATCAATTTCCGGAAGTCCCACATTTATGTCGAGTATATGAGCGCCTTTATCCTCCTGAGCTATGGCTTCACGAAGAATATATTCGCCGTCACCTGCGCGAAGTGCTTCTTTGAATCGTTTTTTACCCGTAGGATTTATACGCTCGCCTATTATTACGGGCTTATTGCCTATCTCAACAAAAGAAGCATATGATGTTACGAATGTGCTGTTGTTCTGCTCAGGCTTTGACGGTATAATCTGCGCGCATTTTTTTACAGCGCAGGCTATATGCTCCGGCGTAGTACCGCAGCATCCGCCGATTATTGCGGCGCTGTTTGCCAGCTCTTTCATAGAATCGCCAAATTCCTCAGGTGATACATCAAAATACGTTTTTCCGTCTTTTGTTTTAGGAAGTCCTGCATTGGGATTTACTATCAAAGGCAATGTGGAAACAGATTTCATCTTTTCAAGTACCGGCTTCATCGCTTCCGGTCCCATACCGCAATTAAGACCTAAAGCAGCAACGCCCATGCTTTCAACCAAAGCAACTGCAGCAGTTACATCAGCACCGGTCAACAGCTTTCCTTTCTCATCAAATACCATGGTCGCGAGTATGGGAAGTGTGCTGTTTTCTTTTGCTGCAAGAATTGCCGCTTTCATCTCGTAGGTGTCGCTCATAGTTTCAATTATTATGGCATCTGCTCCGGCTTTATCACCTGCGCAAACTATTTGCGCAAAAAGACTTACGGCTTCCTCAAATGCAAGGTCACCGAGCGGCTTAAGGAGCTTTCCCGTAGGCCCTAAATCGAGTGCTACAAAAACGTCATCTCTACCGCTTTCATAAGCCGCCTCTTTTGCAACACTCACAGCACAAGTTACAATTTCCTCAACACTTTTGCCGTATGGAGCAAGCTTCATTCTGTTACTGCCAAAGGTGTCGGTAGTAATAATATTACAGCCTGCATCTATATATGCCTTATGGACTTTTTTTATTGCTTCGGGATTTTCCAAAGCCCAGATATCAGGTAAATATCCGTCGGGAAGTCCCATTGCCTGAAGCATTGTTCCCATCGCGCCATCTGTAAACAGCATTTTTTTGCCCAAAAGGTCTGTTAGTTTACTCATTATTCGTCATCTCCGTTATTTCTATATACGCATTTTTATGGAAAGAGTAGATATACACCTCATCCACTTTTCTTTCCAGAAGCTTTTCCATTGCATACCTATACCATTTTAGCTGCACTGCATATTTGTCCGCAAGCTCTGATATATCATTGCATTTATCCGTTTTATAATCTATAACTACAAGCTTGTCACCGTCAATAAAGTACATATCCACTATACCCTGCAAAAGCATTTTACCGTCTATTAGTACACCGCTGTCATCCATTGCAGGTATCTGAATTTCAAACATTTCCTCGCGCTTAACAACAGCTCCGGATGCTCTCGTACCAAGCTCGCTATTGAAAAACTCAAATATTTTATCTTCGGTCTTTTGATTTTCGCTTCCGTTTATTCTTATGATTTCGTCATGGATATGTTCTTTTGTCATTTCAGGTATGATTGTAATATGCTCCATAATGTTGTGGAGCATTGTACCATACGCTGCACCACCCGTTTCGCCCGAATTCATAAACGACGGAAGTCGCTGAAGTGTTGATGAAAATCCCGATTTGTTCTTCAGCTCCGAAACTGATACTTTAGCAGGTATCGGTGTAGGAATTGTGATATTTTCATACTTGCTGAACAATTCAAAAACTTCATTTCGAACAGCATCCTCATCATAAACAGCTTCGCTCTTCGCTATATCTGTAAAGTCTGCCGGCTTAATCACTCCGGCTTGAATTTCGTTGTATTCCCAGAGTTTTCCACCATCTTTTTTTATCGCAGGAGCAATCATCTGCATGAAGCTTTTTGATTTTTCGATGTAGTACTCTGAAATCTCATAGTCGGTAAACTCAAAAGCTCCTTTCTTTTCTGTTGATGCTGGTACTACACCGGTAACAATAAGCTTTTCTTTGGCACGAGTCATTGCAACATACAGCTTTCTTAGCTGCTCTGACATTGCCTCTTTATTCTTCGCATTGCCTATAAGCTTTCTGTTTAATGTAGGAGTCATATACGATTCTTCATAATGAATATCATTTAAACCAAAGCCTAAATCTTTATGGATATTAACATGTCCTGAAAAACCGTCAAGAACAAATTTCTTGCCCGTACGACATACAAAAACAACCGGAAACTCAAGACCTTTGCTTTTGTGGATTGTCATAATCGGAATACCATCTGATGACAAGGGCGCACTACCTACACCATCAGAGTCCATGAGTGTTGAAATATAGTTTTCAAAATCGTATAACGTAGCAATTCCACCGTTTGAAAGTATTCTCGCCTTATCCATAAATAGTCTGAGATTTGCAAGTGCAGCCTCTCCACCATAGAGAATACCGCACATATCGTACAGAGAACAATCAGTCATAATTCTCCAGATGAGTCTATCTGCGCTCATATACCGGCTGAGCGCACGCCATTTATTTATATGCTCTGCAAAATCTGCGCATTTTTTTCCAAGTGCATCTGTACGCTCTGCACATTTTAATACACATCTCCAGAACTTGTCATTTCCGCACAAGCGAATTTCTGCAAGTTCTGAATCTGTAAATCTGTAAACGGGAGAACGCATTGCCGAAACAAGCGGTATATCATTCATTGGATTGTTTACGGCTTTTACAAAGGAAATTATAAGATTTATTTCCGTTTTTCCAAAAAAGTCCTTATCCTCCGAATAGGCATTCAGTCCTCTTTGCTTAAGTGCATTTATATAAATTCCGCTGTCAGCCTTAACTGCATTCATTATAATCGCAAAATCGTTTTCCTTTACGTCACGGAAAGCGCCTTTGTCATAAACCTGCCATCGACTGTCTATCATTTGTCTTATTTTATCTGCTACGAAATTTGCTTCTGTTTCCTCGTCGGACAAAAGCTCATCTTCATCATCTTCCCTGCCATTGCCCTCTATGACATAAAGCTCCGATGTATAGTTATTTGCTTCTGATTTATTATCAAAATCCCGATTGAGATAGTGAAGTGCTTGCTCGTCGTTATATTCAACGCCTCCCATATCATGTGACATGATTTTTCCAAACAGCACATTGATGCTTTCAAGCACATCTTCACGGCTTCGGAAATTGCCGGACAGCACTACACGGTTTCCTGATGGAGACTCCGGCGAATACAGTTCATCCTTTTCCCTGAATATCATCGGATCGCTGCTTCTGAAGCCGTATATGCTCTGCTTAAGGTCACCAACCATAAAACGATTCTTACCGTTGGAAATAAGATTGAATATCTCCTCCTGCAAGCCGTTGGTGTCCTGATATTCGTCCATGAGTATTTCTTCATATTTATTGATATATTCCTGTCTTATATCTTCGTTTTCACGGAGAAGCTTGGCTGTCATATGTTCAAGGTCATTGAACTCGAACTTGGAGCTTTTGTTCTTTTTATTAAATAAAAATTCATCAAAACCGATAGTTACTTCCGAAAGTGCAACAGCATGGGGATAAAGCCTTTGTGAGTAAATCTCGTCAAGCTCATCAGACGGCCCCTTAACGTAGGCAATCATTTGTCTTATAGGTTCAAGTGCAGCTTCACGATAATCAATATACTCCTTTTGAAGTACCGCCTCCGGTTTCATGGAGCTTGTTTTCTTAAGCTTTTCAAATGCACCGGAAAGGTTATAAATGCCGTTCCATGTATATTCTGCCTTTGATAATACGGATATATCATTATTTAAAGTAGCTATAAGGCTGATGTTTCCATATTCACTGTCAACCTGACTTTCATAATCACTTAAAATCTTATTCAGAGATTGTAAAACTGTTTTTGAAATATCCTTAAAATTGGCAACTATAAGCTGGCAGAAAATATTATCCTCAAAACGTATATAATCCTCTGCATGCAAACGAAGCCATTTCTCAGGATTGGGAAGTGACCTGGTAAAATTATATATTTCGCTTATAACACCCATTACTTCTCTGTCATCGTAGCCTTTAGCATACAAGGAAACAAGTCTTAAAAAATGCTCGTTACCATCTTCGTATAGCTTGTCGAAGTATTCATCCATCGCCTCAGTCATAAACACAGAAGCTTCGGTTGGATCAAATATTTTAAACGCAGGATCTATGCTAAGCAGATGGAAATTTTGCTTTACAAATCTCATACAAAATGAGTCTATGGTCGAAAACTCAGCAAATGGCAGTTTTCTCAGCTGTTCGCTGAGAATTCTTTTCTTTTTTCTGCTCTCCTCTGCAGCATAGGCAGCTTCAAGAGAAGCTTTTATTCTGGTTTGCATTTCTCTTGCCGCATCCTTCGCAAAGGTAACAACCAAAAGCCTGTCAATAGGTACATATTCTCCGTTTTCATCGGGTATAAGCTTTCTTGTTATGCGCTCAACAAGTACAGCTGTCTTACCTGAACCGGCTGCCGCACTTACCAGCAAATTCGGTTCAGTTTCAATAGCTTTTACCTGCTCATGAGTCCATTTTCTCAAACTAACCACCCAACCTGTTTTTGATTTCTTTTAACTCTTCTTTTCCCTGCTCGCCATTATTTATTTGCGCACCGTTGCATATATCGTACATACAAATAGTGCTGTACGGACAATAGCTGCAGGAATCCTTCTTTTTGTTCTTGTACGGATAAACTCTTACATCACCGTTCTCAATTTCAAAAGCCGCATTAGATGCTGTTTCCTTGATGCTGTTCAATACCTCTTTAATCATTTCTCTTGAAACTGCAGATGATGCAGCGTAATAGCGCTTATCTTTTTTTAGCTTAAGGGGCAGAAAACTACTTTCACCAAGCACATCAAGGTCTCTATCCATATCTAATCCGGTCTTGGTTTCAAGCCCCAAAGCGTCGCTGTCTTCTACTATACTTCCGCTTAGCTTGAACTGCTTTTTCAGCTCTGTTTCAGACTTTTCCAAATCATCCGACGATACCATTCTCTTTTTCAGACTGTTGTAGAAAAATCCTGCAACCTCGCTGTCATCCCCTGCAAGCTCCGCTCCTGCCAACGCATAAACCAAAAGCTGCAAATCAACACCGTTCAATGCATGAACAAAGTCAAAATCCTTTTCACCGGTTTTATAGTCAACAATTCTTACACTAACCTTTCCGTCCTCTTCAAAAACGTCAAGACGGTCTATTACACCATGAAATGATACATCACCCTTTGAACCTGAAAGTTTAAGACTTTCAAACGGAAGCTCATTGCCGTAAATTTCGTATTTACCCTTTACAAGCATAAGAACTATCAGCTCCGCCGCTTTTTTCGCAGTAGATTCAAGCCTTTTGAACACTGATTGCATTTTTAAATCGTCTTCCTTTACAGAGTCCGATTTTTCCATTATTCCAGACAAGATTTTTGATACTATTTCATTTGCTTTCTCGTTTGTCATGGCTTCCCAGCGAGCGCGCTTTTCTTCCCGAGTTTTCGCTCCGCCTTCAACCTCTTCACAAAACAGCGCAAGTACATGATGTACTGCATTTCCCGTATCGGTACTCTTCATTCCGTAAACTTCTTCGTCTTCAAGATTAAGACCAAAGTTCAGGAAATATTTGAAGGGGCATTGAAAATACTTTTCAAGCCTTGAAACGCTGTATTCAGTAAGATTTTTATAAAGCTCCGATGATAAGTTTTTAGGAATTGAGCCTACAAGTATTTTGTACTTTTCTGCTTCATCGAGAAGTTTAAAGCCGGCAGACTCCGGATCTTTTTGATAAAACCAATCCCTGATGCATTTATAGTACCCCGTCAGTTCCTGACCGGAGGCTATTTTTACAAGCAGCTTATGAAGCATTGTTTCCGGCGAGGAAATAAACAAATTATCGTCAGGCTTTACAATCGAAATAGTTGAAAATTTATTCTTCAAAAGGTCAAATACGCTTGAATCGTCTTCCTTTTCGCCGCCTGAACCGATAATGCAGTTGCTTATATATAAAAAGTCAGAGGTTTCGGAAAATGCAGTAAGCAGTTCAAACTCTTTAGATAGATTTCTTCCGGTCTTTCCTACACTTGTGGGAAGAACTGAAAACATTTCAAGCTCCTGCTCTGTAATAAGCACATCATCTTTTTTTACAGCAGGAACCGTTGACTGTGTTGCACCCAGAATAAATAACGCTTTTACATCAGCGCCTTTCCTGTGACCTGCATCGCTGACTGTTACTCCGTTTGTAACTGAAGGTATAATACTGATTTCCGAGCCTTCTATACCTGCCTTCAGGTATTCTCCGAAGGTGCTTCTTCCTACCTTTTCGTCTCCAAGAGCCAGCACCATCTGATCAAATAGATTTACTAATATATTCCACACATGAGTAAGTCTTGATGCCTCGTTCTCGTCCCCTGCTTTTTCAAATTCTTCAACCGTCGCCTGTATTTTTTCAAAAAGATGTATGGTTTTGAAGTAATCGAACAAAGCCTGAACATGCTCTTTTACAGTTCTTTTTCCGCCTGACTTTTCCCAATAATCCAAAAGCGGCTCTGTTACTGCGCTTCTTAGTTCAAGAAGTTTTTTACTGTTATAAATTGCTTTTGGCTTTCTGCCCACAGCTTCATCAAGAAAACCACCCGTATCAATGGTAAAGTATTTCTCGTCAGTCCACATACTGCCCCTGATACCGCGCTTTTGAATAAAATGAGACAAATAATCAATATCATCTGGTGACTTTATAACGTAGCCCGTCTTAAGATACCTTGTGACACAGCCGGGAGCAAAGCTTTTATTTTCCAATATGTCAAAAATACTCATTAACAATATTGAAACCGGATGGCTGGAGAGAGGAACCTTATAGTCGGAGAAATACGGAATTGAGTATCTTTCAAACACTGCCTCTATACACGAAGCATATCCGCTAAGGTTACCGCAGAGCAAAGAAATATCCGAAAATTCATAGCCATCATCACATACCAAATCAATTATTTTCGATGCAGCATGCTCAACCTCGGAATAGATATCATCAGATTTAGTAATAGTTATTGATTTACATGGCTTATTATATATTTCTTCACGGCTGTCATAAGTTTCGCATAAAAATTCTATTTCATCCGCAAGCTTTTTCTTTTGAAAAGCTTCCTCCACAGTATAGCTGAAACCATGATTTTTACACATGTCGCATAAATTCAGCATGGTATTATAGGGTACAGAATAAACGTCTGTTCTGTCAGGTGTACGAGATTTCGGGCATGGCAAAAATACTGTCACCTCTGCACCCTTTGACAAAAATGCCATTAAAATATTCATCTGGGCAGGAACAAACTCCACAAATCCGTCTATCCATAAAACTGAGTTATTATATTCATCCGTCTCAGTAATAATCCGAGAGGCACATTCGAGTAGGTCTGCCTCGTCCTTATATCCGTTTTCTTCAAACTCATCAATATATTCCGAATATATATTTGTAAGGTCTGCAAGCTTTTTCTTTGTAAGGCTTTCATCTGCCCGCGCAAGCTCTGCTTCCATATCCGATACTGTTATGCAGAAATTTTTCCAATCGTTCATAACCTCCAGAACGTTTTCCACAAATCCCGCTCTGTCCTTTGCACCGTAGAAAACAGAATCCTCGGAAAGACATTTATTTATAATACGCCTTAAAAGCATTTGCTTGCCTACTGATGACAACGCATCCTGCTGTGAGGAAATACGACGAATGAGCTGATGAAGAGTCAGCACCTTTACTCCACCAAAACCAAGTCCACCAATGCTTTCGCATATATTTTTTTCTGCAAGATATGAAAAACGGTCCGGAACCATTAAAATAAGCTCACCGGATTTATTGTGCTTAAGGTGATATTTTATATCTTCAATGTACAGATGGCTTACAGATGTTGTAAGACCGCATTTTACAATTTTTAGTGGCATACGCTATTCCCTCCCCTCTAAATAAAGGCCGCCCTAAGACAGCCTGAGAATTTATATTTCAAGTTCAAAAACACATTCAGACACATCCTCGGTTACGATGCCTGCAACAACGAAGGAATAGTCCGTATTAATTTCTGTTTTTTTACACATAAAACACACTCCGGTGTCTTTATTCGCACAAAGCAACAAATCACATTCTGTGTGATTATCTTTGTCTGCAATATAATATTTACCATTGCATGAAACCGCTATAAGACTATCTGTATCATCACAGCAGTCCATAGTAACCTGAAGTCCGCCAAAGCTTTTCACCATACCGTTTTCATGCACCGTTGTCCTGCCTACGATATAATTATTCAACAGCACACTATGACCTCTTCTGAAAATAAGCGAAATGGGCATACCTATACGATTTGAGATGCGAACAATAATATTGAAAGACGGCTTGATATTGCGGCTTTCAAGTGCTGATAATGTTGACCTTGATATGCCTACTTCCGATGCCAGCTGCTCCTGAGTCATATTCCTCAGCTTTCTGTAATATCTTACAAGCTCTCCAAGCTCCAAAACATTATCATTATATATGCTGTTCATTATTTACCATCCTTCTTTTATCATGCTGTCCGTAATTTTCGCATACTCTTCCAGACTAAGTGTTTCGCCGCGTCTGTTCGGCTCTATACCAAGCTCTGAAAGCTTTGCGGAAACTATCTGCTTATCAATGTGAAAACCTGAACTCAAACAGTTGGAAAGAGTTTTTCTTCTCTGTGCAAATGCAGCTTTAACAACTGCAAAAAATTTCTTCTCATCTGAAACAGATACCGATGGCTCATTTAACAAATCCATACAGACCACCGCTGAATCTACCTTAGGAGCCGGAACAAAGCATCCCGCCGGAACTTTGCAAACCATTTCAGGCTTGGAATAATAAGAACACAGCACGCTGATAGCTCCATAATCCTTACCGCCGGGATTTGCGCATATGCGCTCCGCAACTTCTTTCTGCACCATTACAACAATCTTATCAAGAGGCAGTTTGCTTTCGAGAAGAGTTGTTATAACGGGAGTTGTGATATAGTATGGCAGATTTGCAGCTACGGAAACAGTCTTGTCACCAAATTTTTCTCCTATAAGCTGTCCTATATCAATTTTCAAACAGTCACCTTGAATAATTTCAACATTATTGTGGTCACTAAGTGTATATTCAAGCACTTCGGGAAGTCTTGAGTCAAGCTCAATGGCAACCACCTGACCAAAATTTTCTGCAAGTGCATTTGTCAAAGTACCAAATCCGGGGCCGATTTCCAAGATGCCATCAGCGCCCGAAGCTGCTTTGCAGATTTCGTCAAGAACCTTTTGTGATGTAAGAAAGTTCTGACCAAAGGCTTTTTTAAAATCAAAGCCGAATTTAGTTCGTATATGTTTTATAACAGATGGATCTGTAAGGTTCATTTTTCACTCTCCATTTTCAAAAAAACAACCCTCTTTTTTGGGGTTTGGGCAAAAAGTATGATTTGTTTATTTCTCTGTTTTGAATAATATCTGTACTGTTTTGCTCTATATACCTTATATAAGCCTCTCCAAACTTTTCTTGAAGATATATGTATGATTCAGGCAATGTATTTCTTCTTCGTGCAAGATTGTGCATATCACTTCCAAGCACATGAATTCTTCCTTTTTGAAACAGCTCAAGAATTTGCTTTCTGCCCTTTCTGGTAAGAAAAGCAGATGAGTTAACCTGATATATCGGTCTCACTTCATCAAGAGCCGCAAGTGCATGTTTTGGATAATGAAGATAACGGTCAATATGTGCAATTATTGGTTTAATACCCTTTACAGTCAGGTTATATACACTTTCAAACATCCATTCTTCCCATGGGGTATAAGGCATTTCAACCAGCAAATAATCTGTACCTTCTATGCAAAGCTCATGAACTCTTTCAAACTCAGAAAAAGGTACAAGCAAAGCAGCTTCGCAGCCAACACGAAGCTCAGGTACATCTTTACCTTCACAAGCTTTTTTAAGCTCTTTATATCTTCGATTTCGTCGTTCAAGAAAGGTGTTTATCGTTTCTTCTTCCTTAGGGTAAAAATGCGGCGATAAAACCACAGTTTCAGTACCACTTTCATATGCCTGCTCAAGCATCTTTACTGACACTTCAATATCAGGCGCACCGTCATCTATATTGTGAAGAATATGCGTATGAAAATCAAGCATCAAATCATCTCCTCAAATTTCAAAATCATATTGCTTATCAGCAAGAGGCGATTTCTTTCTTTTCACGGGACGTTTTCTTATGTCATACTCATAATCGCTGCATACTTCGGCACGTATGCCTCTGTACTCATTTCGCTTAGTACAATACACGTGCTCCCTGAGTCCTTTGGCATCAGTTTTATACAAACAATATGAACAAATTTTCTCGGTATTATCAGAGTACATAATCAGTTCCTCCAACGGTTTAATATACATATGGCGCGATATACTCGCATGATTAAAATCATTATAAAATCAGTGAACAATTCAGGTGCCACTTTTTTAGTGAAGTTCACTTGCCCGTCAGGGCAAACTTAGTTGATTTCATCTTTGATGAAATCATTATATCATATTGCACACATTATAGTCAATAGCCGTTACAATTATGTATAAAGTTTTTAATATGTTAAATTAAGCTTGAATATGATTATAAATTATGATAAAATATTTCCGTTACATGCATTTTATACTTTGCTTAAGACTATAATTATTATCAAGTACTTTTATGGAGATTTAAAATGTTATTTGAAATTATTCTAATTGGAATTGCACTTAGCATGGATGCATTTGCAGTTACCCTTTCATCTTCAATGGTGTATCCTTGTCTTAAAGGACGCAAAAAATTGTGTATGCCCGTTGCATTTGGTATATTCCAAGGTATTATGCCGATTATTGGATTTTTTTTGGGCAATATATTCTCAGACTTTATTAATACTTATTCCGGCTTGGTTTCTTTTGTAATTCTTGCAGCAATCGGCGGCAATATGATACATGACGGAATAAAAGGCGAGGACGATGAAGAAGAAAAGCAATTTTGCTTCAAGGTTCTTATTCTCCTTGCCATCGCCACAAGCATAGATGCATTCGCAGTAGGTGTAAGCCTTGCTGCACAAGGTGCTGAAATTTTTACAAGTGCATCAATCATAGCACTTACAACATTTATTCTTACGCTTATTGCACTTAAGCTTGGAAACTTTGCAAGCGAAAAGCTTGGTGATAAAAGTGTAATTTTAGGTGGAGTTGTGCTTATTCTGATAGCGTTAAAATCACTATTTTAATAAAACAGCTGTTGCAACAGCTGTTTTATTATTTAGTCATACTTTCTGCCTTAATAAAAAAGTTATACAAAGGCACAAGAGCTTTAAAATCTTCGGCAATAGTTTTAGAAAGGGTTTCTGAAAACAACAAATCAAAATCTGTACTTTCTGCAATAGCACAATGGTTTTTCATATCCAGCCAGCGTCTTAAGTTTTCCGGTTGGTCTGGAAATTTTGTTCTCTTGACAGTTTCTTCCCTCAGTTGAAACTTGGGATTGTTTTCTACGCATCTTTGTGCTTTTTTAAAATACGGACTGCCCGCAAGTATCATCTGGCGTATAGTATTCATCGTTTCAGGACTTGCCTGATAATAGCCACAGCCATACCTGAAGCCTCTTGGTGAAATCTCAAAAAAATATCCGGGCATGCCATGATAAAGCTTTTTATCACGCATGAAAGTACACCAGAAGGTATCACGAAAAATTGATTTATCCTTTGAAAATCTTGTGTCACGAAATATCCTTGAAATACTTTTATTAACCTTTGGCTCACATATCATCAGCGAGTCAATTTCCATAATAGCAGGCGCCAGCTCAACTACGAACTTACGCATGGGTTCAAGGACAAATTGTTCGTATTCATCTCTTCTTTCGTTAAACCATTCACGGCTGTCATGAAGCTTATTCAAAAACAAAAAATCCAAGGTGTTTGCCGAAAAACTCATAATAAAACTCACTTTCTAATGACTGCGGAGTGCCTTAAGGCACTCCGCAAATTTATTTAAAACTCAAGTTCTTTATCAAGAAACGCTTCCAAATCAGAGATTTTTATTCTCTGCTGTTCCATTGTGTCACGGAAACGAACTGTAACAGCTCCGTCTTCGAGCGAATCAAAGTCGTATGTTATACAGAAAGGTGTTCCGATTTCGTCTTGTCTGCGGTATCTCTTACCTATTGAACCTGCATCGTCGTATTCGCAGTTGTACTTTTTAGAAAGACTTGCAAACACTTCTTCAGCCTGCTCGCCAAGCTTTTTAGAAAGCGGAAGAACTGCTGCTTTAACAGGTGCAAGTGCAGGATGTAAATGCATTACTACTCTTGAATCACCGTCACCAAGGTCTTCTTCATCATATGCTTCAACAAGGAATGCAAGTGCAACACGGTCAGCACCCAAAGAAGGCTCTACTACGTACGGAATGTATCTCTTTGTATTGTCCATAGGATCAATATATTCCATGTTTTCGCCGGAATGATCCTGATGCTGCTTAAGGTCGAAATCAGTTCTGTCTGCAATACCCCAAAGCTCACCCCAGCCAAACGGGAATACAAATTCTATATCAGTTGTAGCATTTGAATAGTGTGAAAGCTCTTCAGGGGAATGGTCACGGAAGCGAAGGTTTTCTTCTCTTACGCCAAGACTCAAAAGGAAATCCATGCAGTACTGCTTCCAATATGCAAACCATTCAAGGTCTGTTCCGGGTTCGCAGAAGAATTCAAGCTCCATCTGTTCAAATTCTCTTGTTCTGAATGTGAAGTTACCGGGAGTGATTTCATTTCTGAAAGATTTACCTACCTGACCTATTCCAAAAGGTACTTTCTTTCTTGAAGTACGCTGAACGCTCTTGAAGTTTACGAATATACCCTGAGCTGTTTCAGGGCGGAGATATACTGTTGATGCAGAGTCCTCTGTTACACCCTGGAATGTTTTGAACATAAGATTAAATTCACGAATGTCTGTAAAGTTCTGTTTTCCGCACTCAGGACATACGATATTATTTTCCTTGATGTATTCTACCATCTTTTCTTTGCTCCAGCCGTCAACTGTAAGGCTTTCGCCCTTGCTGAATGCAAAGTCTTCTATTAGCTTATCTGCACGATGTCTTGCTTTACATTCTTTACAGTCCATAAGAGGATCTGAAAATCCGCCTACGTGACCGGAAGCTACCCATGTTTCAGGGTTCATGAGAATTGCACAGTCAAGTCCTACATTATATTTAGACTCCTGAATAAACTTTTTCCACCATGCTTTTTTTACATTGTTCTTGAACTCAACACCAAGCGGGCCGTAGTCCCATGTATTTGCAAGACCGCCGTAAATTTCACTTCCGGGATATATATATCCCCTGCCCTTACAAAGAGCAACGATTTTGTCCATTGTTTTTTCGCTGTTTTTCATTTATATACCACCCTTTCATATTGTACAAAATCATAATCCGAGAAGCATATTTGCTATCCGGAAATATATAACCAAAGACAAGGCGTCTATGATTGTTGTAATAAACGGATTTGCCATTACTGCAGGATCAAATCCGGCTTTTTTTGCCACCATAGGCAATGTGCAACCTACAATCTTTGCAAGAAAAACTGTAACAACCAGAGTAATACTTACCACTATTGCAACCTCGATTGCTACTCTGTTAAATAATATAAGTTTTATGAAATTTGCAGCCGCGAGAAGTCCTGCACAGCAAATTCCCACTCTTGCCTCTTTCCACAGCACCGAAAAAATATCGTGAAATTCTATATCTCCAAGAGAAAGACTTCTTATCACCGTAACCGATGACTGACCGCCTGCATTACCGCCGGTGTTCATCAGCATAGGAATAAATGTACTCAGTACCATGTATTTTGCAAGTGATGACTCGTAATGCCCTAAAATACTTTCAGTAAAGGTTGAAGTTATCATAAGTAGAAGAAGCCAGGGGATTCTGTTTTTTACAGTTTCAAAAACACCCGTCTTCATATACGTCTTATCCGACGGCACAATAGCTGCCATCTTTTCAATATCCTCAGTTGCCTCTTCCTGAATGACGTCAATTACGTCGTCAATGGTAACAATACCAACTAAACGATATTCTGCATCAACTACGGGTATAGCAAGAAAGTCGTACTTTTCAAACATAGATGCAACTACTTCCTGGTCCTCATGAGTGTTGACGCTGATTATATTTGTTTCCATTATATCGGAAATCAAATCGTCCTTGTCTGCCAGAAGCATGGTCTTTACGGAAACAAGACCTACAAGATGACGATTAACATCCTTTACGTAGCAAGTATAGATTGTTTCCTTATCTACACCTGTTCTTCTTATTCTCGTAAATGCCTCATCAACTGTCATATCAGGAAGCAAGTCAACAAATTCTATTGTCATAATACTTCCTGCGCTGTCACCGGGGTATTTGAGAATTTCGTTTATTGCCGCTCTCTTTTCAGGTGCGGCATTGCGAAGTATTCTATGCACCACATTGGCGGGCATTTCTTCAATCATATCAACTGTATCGTCGATAAACGACTGCTCCAACACTTCACGAAGCTCTGAATCCGTAAAATAGGAAATCAAAAGCTGCTGTGTGTCGGACTCAAGAAATGCAAAGCAATCTGCTGCAAGATCTTTCGGCATAAGACGAAAAAGAATAATAAGCTCTTTTTCCTCTGCTCTTTCTTCGAACATCTCTTCTATAAAAGCCGCTGCATCCGCAGGGTTCATTTCCATGAATTCTTCCCTGAGCTTTGTATAGCTTTTACTTTCGAGGAGCGTTGTAAGCTTTTCTATCATAAATGAGTCCCTCCCGAAAATTTATTTGCAGAATTTAATCCGCACTATCATTTCAAGGCGCAAGACCGTCCGTGTCCGCTAAGACTTCATTAAAAGCAACGGACACAAGCCAACACGCGGGATTAACATCCCGTTACCGGATGGAGGTTTTACGCCGTTACTACTGCCTGCATCCATTACTCTCACCTTCCTTTTTTAGAATTACTTAATTGAATAATTTTATTCAAAATCTGCCGGACGTTCGTTTATAAGTCCAAACTCATATTTAATTGCTTCTGCAATTCTGCCTGAAGCCTCACCGTCTCCATAGGGATTAGCGGCACGCGCCATTTTATTATATGCTTCCTCAGAATCAAGAAGTTCCTGAGCCATTTTCTCTATAGTTTCCCTATTGGTTCCTGCGATTTTTACAGTTCCTGCATCAACCGCTTCAGGTCTTTCCGTTTCACGTCTTAAAACAAGAACAGGCTTTGCAAGTGCAGGAGCTTCCTCCTGAATACCGCCGGAATCTGTCATAATCATATAGCTCCTTGCCATAGCATTGTGAAGCTCATTTACAGACAGCGGCTCTATGAGATGTATTCCCGGTGTATCGCCCATAATCGTATTAACAGTTTCACGTACTGCCGGATTCATATGAACGGGATATACAACCTCTACATTTTCGTTTTTAAGAACAATATTTTTGATTGCATTACAAATATTTTCAAGTGGCTCACCAAGATTTTCACGGCGGTGAGCTGTTACTGTTATAACCCTTTTATTATTGAAATCAACGCTTCTTAAAGTTTCATCCTCAAATACGTAATCATCCTTAACAGTTGTTTTAAGAGCGTCAATTACTGTATTACCGGTTACATATATTTTATCTTCGCTTATAGCCTCACGAAGAAGATTATCACGATTTCTTACAGTCGGTGAAAAATGAACATCGGTAATTCTGCCCGTGAGACATCTGTTCATTTCTTCAGGGAACGGAGAATACTTATCGTATGTTCTGAGTCCTGCTTCAACATGACCTACGCTTATCTGATTATAAAAAGCCGCCAACGCCGCAACGAAGCTTGTAGAAGTGTCCCCATGAACAAGCACTATATCGGGCTGTTCTTTCTTGAATACTCCGTCAAGACCTTCAAGAACCCGGCAGGTTATTCCAACGAGCGTCTGTCTTTCTTTCATTATATCAAGGTCATAATCGGGCTTTAGATTGAAAATATCAAGAACCTGATCAAGCATTTCTCTGTGCTGAGCTGTTACACACACCAATGTTTCAAACTCCTGATGCTTTTTAAGTTCAATGGCGAGAGGTGCCATTTTAATTGCTTCAGGACGTGTGCCAAAAACAAGCATTACTTTAATTTTCTTCATGATTGTCTCCTTTCTCCGAATCATCCGTACCGGGAATATAAACATCCTTACCAAGCAAACTGCCGATAAGCAACAATATCAACACACAAATTACAAGTATAAGCGCTCTTAGTGTTCCGTTCTCAGCTAACAGTACTGCTGTTATTCCAAGAACACCGCTTATTGCATAGAGAATGAAAACTGTCTGCTTCTGACTGAAGCCCATATCAATAAGTCTGTGATGAAGGTGGCCTCTGTCAGCAGCCATCGGACTTTTACCTGTAGAAATTCTTCTTAGCATTGCAAACATCGCATCAAACAGCGGGAGTCCAAGAATGAGAAGCGGAACTGCAAAAGATATAACCGCATAGCTCTTGAACACACCCTGAATTGATACAGTTGCAAGCATAAAGCCCAGAAAAGTAGAGCCGGTATCACCCATAAAAATCTTGGCAGGGTTGAAGTTAAACGGCAGGAAACCGAAGCATCCGCCCATGAGAGCAATACCTATAAGAGCAATAGTGTATTCTCCCAACCTTGCCGAAATAAACACAAGCGACACACTCATAATTGCAGAAACACCTGCCGCAAGTCCGTCAAGACCGTCTATGAAATTAACTGCATTTGTTATGAATACTATCCAGCAGATAGTAAGTGTTACAGACAGCCATTCAGGAAGTACCCAATAGAGGTTATTACTGAATATGTTCGGGTTCGTAAATACATTGATTTTAATATCGCCGAAATATATCACCACAAGTGCCGCAATTATCTGAATTGCAAATTTTAATTTTGCATCAAGATTTTTACAGTCATCAACAATTCCCATTGCAACTATTATTGCAGCGCCTGCAAGAGTTGCCATAAGCTGTTTACTGAATGTTGTATTAAAGCAGATAACGGATACAAGAAATCCGAATATTATTGCAAGTCCGCCAAGTCTTGGTATAGGCTCTTTATGCATCCTTCTTCCGTCCTTCGGGACATCAATCGCACCTATTTTAAAAGCAAGCTTTTTGACAATAGGGGTAGTTGCGAAAGAAAATACAAATGATACTATAAAAGCACAAAATAAATATAATGAATTGTTTTCCATTTATGTTATCTCCCTGTTACTGTGGCAAAAAACCAACCTTTTTATAAACCTTCTGTACCATACGTGAAGCAATTCTCTCAGCGCGTTCTGCACCGGTTTTGTAAATTGATTCAAGATATGCTTTATCATTTGAAAGTCTGTCATACTCTTCACGGATAGGCTTGATGTGGCTCACTACTGCCTCTGCTACATCGCTCTTGAAATCGCCATAGCCTTTGCCTGCATAATCTTTTGTAATTTCGTCATATGATTTTCCCGTAACAGCTGACATTATGGTCATAAGATTGTTAATTCCGGCTTTTGAATCATCACCTTCACGATATTCTACAACGCCTTCACTATCTGTTACAGCACTCTTGATTTTCTTTGCGATTGTATTGAATTCATCAAGCATTGAAATATAGCCTTTAGGATTGGGATCTGATTTTGACATCTTCTTTGTAGGCTCCTGCAGACTCATTACCTTTGCTCCCGCCTTTGGCATAAAGCCTTCGGGTATAGTAAATACATTTCCGTAAACAGAGTTAAATCGCTCTGCTATATCACGGCATATTTCTATATGCTGCATCTGGTCTTTACCTACGGGAACAAGGTCTGCTCCATAGAGCAGAATATCTGCTGCCATAAGCACCGGATATGTAAACAAGCCGGCGTTTATATTATCTGCATGACTTTTCGACTTATCCTTGAACTGAGTCATTCTTGACAGCTCACCCATGTATGTGTAGCAGTTGAGCACCCATGAAAGCTGTGCATGAGACGGAACATGTGACTGAACGAACAATAAGTTCTTTTCAGGATCAATACCGCAGGCAAGATATATTTTCAAAAGGTCAAGAGTTCTTTTCTTAAGCTCCTGAGGATCCTGCCTTACTGTTATGGAGTGCATATCCATTATAGCATACAGACATTCATAGTCATTCTGCAAATCCACCCAATTCTTGATTGCACCAAGATAATTACCGAGAGTAATATTTCCTGACGGCTGAACACCGCTGAAAATTCTTTTTTTGTTTTCCATGATATTGCTGTCCTTTCAAATCATCTGATCATAGCATTAAGAACTTCTCCCAACGCCTTTATTCCCTTTTCGATTTTTTCAAGCGGCATTGTGGAGTAGTTTAATCTGAACATTGTGCATGGCTTTTCCTGATCTGTCATAAAACCGCTGCCTGCAACGAAAGCTACTTTGTTTTTAAGGCTTTCCTTGAGTATTGCATCAATGTCGGTTCCCTCCGGAGCGGTACACATAATGAATAAACCGCCTTCCGGCTCAGTCCATGTTACAGATTTGGGGAAATACTTATTCATGCACTCAAGCATGAAGCTGCATTTTGTGCCATATATTTCTCTTGCTTTCTTAATATTTTCATCAATATCGTATTTCTTAAGATATTCCGATGCTATCATCTGATTTAAAAACGGAGTATGTACATCGTTTGCCTGCTTTGCAATCTCAATTCTGTCAATTACTGCACCGTTACAGATAACATATCCAAGACGAAGTCCCGGTGACAGAATTTTTGAGAATGAACTGCAGTAGATTACTCTGCCCTCTGTATCAAGGGATTTTATAGTCGGTATATCTTCACCCTTGAAGCGAAGGTCGCCGTAGGGATTGTCCTCAAGAATTAGAAAATCGTACTTTGAAGCAAGCTCAAGTATTTTCTTTCTTTTTTCAAGACTCATTGTTATTCCCGTAGGGTTCTGGAACGTTGGAATTGTATATAACAGCTTGATTTTTGTTGTTTTAAGAGTTTCTTCAAGCACGTCTGTATCAATTCCGTCATTTTTCATCGGAACCGGAACAAGCTTTGCATTATGAGCGCGAATGGAATTTAATGAACCTACAAAGCTCGGTTCTTCAACCATTACACCCTCGCCCTCATTAACAAAGGTTTTAACGGCCAAATCTATTCCCTGCTGTTCGCCGGTTGTTATTATAACCTTATCACCGTCTGCAACACAGCCAATCTTTCCGGCACGCTCCAGCACCTGCTCCTTGAACGGCTGATAACCGTCGGTTGTGCCGTATTGAAGAGCTTTTACGGGTTGGTTTGTAAGAATATCCTTTGCAATTTCACCAAGCTCTGCTGCCGGAAAAAGTGATGAATCAGGCGAGCCACCTGCAAGAGATATTATTTCAGGATCAGCCATGAGCTTAAACATTTCTCTTATTGCAGAAGCCTTGAGCTTACCTACCTTTTCAGATATATACTTGTTATAATCCATTATATATTACTTCCTTATTTGTTGATAATTTTTCCCCATGAATCCTTAAGGGCAACTGTTCTGTTGAATACTATATTATCTTCAGTAGAATCAGGATCTACGCAGAAATATCCCTGACGCATAAATTGGAATGTGTCGCCGGGTTTAGCTGTGGCAAGATTCTTCTCAACCTTACAGCCCTTTAGTATAACCTGAGATTCAGGGTTAAGGTTTGTAAGATAATCGCCGTTTGCTTCCTCGTCAGAGGGATTTTCTACTGTGAAGAGTCTGTCATAAAGACGGATTTCTGCATCCTGAGCGTGGTCTGCACTTACCCAATGGATAGTACCTCTTACCTTTCTTCCGTCAGGTGTCTGTCCACCCTTTGATTCGGGATCGTAGGTGCAATGAATTGTTGTAACCATTCCATTTTCATCTCTGTCAACACCTGTACATGTAACATAATATGCACCCTTAAGACGAACTTCATTACCCACAGCAAGTCTGTAATACTTCTTGGGCGGCTCGTCCATATAATCGTCTGCCTCTACATAAATATTTTTTGAGAACATAACTGTTCTTGTACCTGCATTTTCATCCTCAGGATTTATTTCAACTGTTATTTCCTCTGTTTTGTCTTCAGGGTAATTGTCGATTACAAGCTTTACAGGTCTAAGCACCGCCATTGCTCTTGGCGCCTTTTTGTTAAGGTCCTCACGAACACAATGCTCCAGAAGGTTGAAATCCACAACGCTGTTTGCCTTAGCAACGCCTATTCTGTCGCAGAAATCCTTAAGAGCTTCTTTTGTATAGCCACGTCTTTTCATACCGCAGATGGTTGACATTCTGGGATCATCCCAACCGCTGACGATATTATCACGAACAAGCTTAAGGCACTTTCTCTTACTTGTAAGAGTGTAATTAAGATTAAGTCTTGCAAATTCTATCTGTCTTGAAGGAGCTTCAAAATCAAGTTCCTTAAGGAACCAATCATACAAAGGTCTGTGGTCCTCAAATTCAAGAGAACACAAAGAATGGGTAACTCCCTCTACTGTATCGGAAATTGGATGAGCAAAATCGTACATAGGATATACAAGCCACTTGTCACCGGTTCTGTGGTGGTGGGCTCTTAGTATTCTGTATATTACGGGATCACGCATATTGAGGTTTGGAGAAGCCATGTCGATTTTCGCTCTGAGTACCTTTGAACCGTCAGGGAATTCACCCTCTGTCATGCGGCGAAAAAGGTCAAGATTTTCTTCGATGCTTCTATCTCTGTACGGACTGTTTTTGCCGGGCTGTGTAAGAGTTCCTCTGTACTGTCTTATTTCATCAGCAGAAAGGTCGCACACATATGCTTTCCCTTTTTCTATAAGCTTAACGGCACAGTTATATATATCATCAAAATAATCAGACGCATACAGAACCTTGTCCCACTTAAAACCAAGCCATTGAATGTCGTTCATGATTGCATCAACGTATTCTGTGTCTTCCTTGGTGGGATTTGTGTCGTCAAGTCTTAAGTTACAGCTTCCGCCATACTTTATAGCTGTTCCAAAGTCAATGCAGATAGCCTTAACATGACCTATATGCAAATATCCGTTAGGCTCCGGCGGAAACCGTGTCTGTACTGCGGAATATACTCCGTCCTGCAAATCCTTATTAATTGCTTCATGTATAAAATTTGTGCTGATTTCTTCCATGATATATTTCCTTTCGTTATTTTGTAAGAATTTCTATGCTTTCGTCTATTCGTGACATCACTCTGTCATAGCCTATAACCTGCATTACTTCAAAAAGGTCAGGAGAATTCTTTCTGCCGGTTACTGCAACTCTTATTACAGAGCTTACCTGACCTACATGGCCTCTGAACGCATCAGGATCCTTTTTATAAAACTTGGGTGCTTTTGCATATCCAAGAGCCTCACTCATATCACGAAGATTTGGGAACCATGTTTCATTAGTTTCGTCAGGTGTATAAACCTTCTTGTATTCTCTTAGAATTTCTACCATATCTTCCTTTGGCAGAATATCTTCAAAATCTCTTTCTCTCGTCCAGAGCTTCTCATAGAAATACTCTGCATACAAAGGAGCTTCATCCCATTTTACAAGCTCTTTTCTGGGTTTGATTTCATTTCTTTCAACGCCGAAAACTGCCTTTGTATATTCAACATCCTCGCTTATTACATCATAAAACGCGCTGTCATTTTCCTTTGCCCATGCAAGCACTTCGTCTGTTACTTCCTCTTTTGTAAGAGTTGAGATGTAATTTTTGCTTATGTCACTGAGCTTAACAAGGTCAAACAAAGCTCCTGCCTTGCTCATTTTTGAAAGAGAGAACTCAAATTCTGTATTTGGTGATTTGGGGTTTTCTTCACGCCACTGCTCATAGTTTGAATTTGCAATGGTGAGAAGATATTCTATAACCGCACCCTTTGGGAAACCTACCTGTGAATAGTATGTTACTGCAGCTTCCGGATCCTTTCTCTTTGAAAGTTTTCTCTTACCGCCGTCTTCTTCTTTCATAATCGGTGAAATATGAGAGTATCTGGGACGTTCGAAACCGAGCACATCAAAAAACTGCACATGGATGGGAACTGATGAAATCCATTCATCACCTCGTATAACATCGGTAGTTCTCATAAGGTGGTCGTCTATTGCATGAGCAAAATGATATGTGGGAATACCATCAGATTTGAGAATTACCACATCCTGAATATTTTCAGGCATCTCTATTTCGCCCTTTATTCCGTCTTTGAAAGTTATTTTGTTTTCTTCCTTGCCCGGAGATTTTAAGCGAAGCACATAGGTTTCACCGTTATCAATACGAGTCTTTGCTTCATCGGGTGTTATATCTCTGTACTTTGCATATTCACCGTAGCAGCCGGGGTTCTTCTTTTCTGCTTCCTGCTTCTGTCTGATTTCTGCCAGCTCGTCCTCTGTCATAAAGCAAGGATATGCAAGCCCTCTTTCAACAAGGCTCTTTGCGAAGCTGTGGTAAATTTCAGCACGCTTGCTCTGGATATACGGACCGTAGCTTCCTTTTTCTTCTGTTTCAGAAACCATACCTTCCTCTATTTCAATTCCAAAATCATGAAGTCCTTTTACAATTCCGCTTACTCCGTTTTCAACCTCACGTTTTTTATCCGTATCCTCAATACGAAGATAAAATCTGCCGCCTGTTGTCAGCGCTGCACGCTGAGCAACGAAAGCTGCAAACAAGCCGCCTATATGCAAAAAACCCGTTGGGCTGGGGGCAAATCTTGAAACGATTGCACCCTCCGGCAAATTACGAACCGGATACATTTTTTCATATTCATCTGTTGTTTTGAGCGGACTTGGAAAAAGAAGCTCCGCCATCTTCATGTTATCTGTCATTTTGATTATCCTTTCTATGTAAAGCACCTCAATTTTTGCTTTATAAAAACCTGTGGCATTCTACAATATACCTCATTTTATTATACCGAATTATACATTCAATATCAATGGTTTTTTTTATTTTTGTGTATTTTATACCATATTTTATAAAACCCATGAGCGACATACCGCAAAAGCACAAAACACCTGCTGTTTGCAGTATAGCAAACAGCAGGTGTTTTGTTAATACACTGTGGAGCGTTTTATCTTTTTTGTTGTGGTTTTTTCCATTTCCTGATGTGTTATCTCGTATTCTTTAATCTGCTTATAATAGATAAGCTGTTCATTCACAGACTGAATATGATCATCTATTATTTTCTTAGCTTCGTCAGGATCAAATGATGTGTCATAAACTATCCTTGCGGTTATACAATCTCTTCCGCCCTTTTGCTTATTAAACACAACTGATTCCTTTATAGCTTCACATTTATCGACAAGGAATTCTATTTCCTCAGGAAATACATTTTTGCCGGTGGTAAGTACAATTACATTTTTCTTTCTGCCGGTTATGAATATATACCCATCCTTATCTATTCTTGCAAGGTCGCCTGTATAGAACCATCCGTCCTTTAATACAGCATTTGTAGCTTCTTCATCCTCATAGTAGCCAAGCATTACATTTTCGCCTCTGACTATAAGCTCGCCTATACCCTTTTCATCTGCATCAACAACCTTTGCTTCAACATCTACCATAGCCTTTCCCACAGAGCCAAGTCGCATAAACTCATCATTTTCTGCAGAAACCACCGGTGAAGTCTCGGAAAGTCCGTAGCCCTGAACTGTGAAAATTCCAATGTTGTTAAGCCATTGAAGCGTTTCAGGATTTGCAGGTGCGGCACCTACTATTATAAATCTGAGTCCTCCACCAAGCTTATCGATTATAGGAGCAAACATTTTTCTTCTTACGTCAATATGAAGCTTATTCAATGCTGATGATACCTTTATCATACTGTTTATCAGGCCCAATTTCTTCTGCTTCTTGAGCTGTCTTATAATCTGATTTTTTATTTCTTCCACAACCAAAGGTACTGCCACAAATACAGTTACCCCATACTCTGTAAGGCATTTTGCAACTCTCAGACCTTCACAGAAAACCGTACACATTCCGTTGGCAAGAAACAAAACCGTCTGTACCATACCGAAAGCATGATGGAACGGCAAAAGAGCCATGCTGATGTCATTTGGTGTAAACTTCTCCCATCTGCAAAGACCATATACATTTGATAAAAGATTGTTTTGAGAAAGCATTACAGCCTTTGATTTTGAAGTAGTTCCTGATGTAAAAAGGAGAATACTCATTTTCATGTTATCAATTACAGAGTTATCATAAAGGTCGCTGTCGAAAGTCTTTCCCTGCTCTATCATGCCTGTGAATTCATCTGAACTCATACACACAGCTTTTATAGCATCATTATCTTTAAGATACTCATAAAAGCTTTCGGAGCAAAATACAACCTCTGCACCTGACCTTGCAAGCTGCTCATCAAGCTCATGCTCCAAAAGGCCTCTGTCAAGAGGAACAATTACTCCGCCTGCTGAAAGCACAGAAAGAAAAACAAGCATCCATTGATAGCAGTTATCTCCAATTACAGCTATTCTCTTGTTAATTAGTCCTTCCTGATGAATATATTTTCCTAAAGCTTCTGCTTCTTGATGCAAGTCTTTATATGTAACACATCTGTATCCACCTGAAAGCTTAATCTTAAATGCAGTATTATTGCCATATAAAAGGTCGCAATCTTTCACCAATTCTCTCATATTTGCATATCGTTTAAACATTCTACCACTCCTGTTTGTTAAAATTAGTTCATCTGGTATCGAATACTATTATATCACGTAATTTTTATAATGTCAAGAAAAAGCTTGAAATTTTTTCTAATATGTTATATAATGTATTCAGCATGAAAATTCAGGAGGAAAATATCCTATGTATATAAAAAAAGAAAACCTTGTTACTGCATTTGATGATATTGAAGAAAGCTTTAAAAACTACTCACTTCCCACATGGGAACAGCTTCCCGATATTGAGCTGTATATGGATCAGGTAATATCACTTTTAGAAAAATACCTTGAGCTTTATTACGAAACAATCGGAACGGAAAAAACCATAACCCAATCTATGATAAATAACTATGTTAAGCTCGGTACTATCCCGCCCCCCGTAAAAAAGCGATATTCAAAAATACATCTTGCATATTTGCTTGTGGTTTGTACACTAAAGCAAACACTTGATATGGCTACAATACAGAAAATTATGCCGGTTGATTTAGACGAAAACGAAGTGAAACAAACATATACGTCTTTTGTAACCAATCAGCATAAAGCTTATTTATATGTCGTAGATAATGTAAGGTCGGTAGCAAATCCAATTCTGGCACTTGAGGGAGATAATCAGGAAAGAATGAATGATTTGCTCATGCAGGTTTCGGCTTCTGCAAATATTTTCAAAATACTGACTGAAACTATAACCAAACTTCCTGAATAACAAAAAGTCTGTGGGCCACTAAGACTTTGTCAACATACGCTTCGATACATTCAGCAGCGCAGCTTAGAAGGCGTAACATAGTCCGTATTAATAATGTTGTATTTGAAACAAAAGCACTCCGCAATAAATTTACGGAGTGCTTTTTTCTAATATTCTGTAAAGCTGTTGAACCTTTTTGTCAGACTGAGTTTGGTCGCCGAAAGAAGTATATTCCATTCCTGACAACTTGTATTTTGACTGTGCAAGATAGTTATATTTTAAAAGCTCTGTTTCTTTTATTCCAGGTCCAAAACCGGAGATTATTTTTTTAAACTCTTGCATATCTTCGATTTTGTCATTTACACCCGGAATAAGCGGAATTCTGATTATAATCTTTGCATCCGTGCGGGAAAGCTTATTTATGTTTTCAATAATAAGCTCGTTTCCCTGTCCGGTATATTGCTTATGCTTTTCAAAATCCCAATGTTCAAATCTACAAAAAACAAGTCCAAAGTTGCGAATAAGGGTTATCTCAATCTATTTAAAGATCAAGATAACCCTTACTTATATTACATGCATTTACTCCAGCCGCAGTTTTTACAGATATTACAGCCTCCCTCAAATACAAGCTGGTCACCACATTCGGGGCAAACCAAACGCTGTTTTGCGCCGGGCGCTACCTTTGGCTTTTCAGCCTCTACGGGAGCTGCTACTTTCGGCTTACCTTCAAGTTCTCTTTGTACTTCGTTATACATATCCAAAAGTGCGTTACCAACTGCCATAGGACAGCAAGCTCCGGGACTTGTATCCTTTTTGGTGGCACGTCTTACTGCGTATGAAGGACAAGAACCTGATGAATTAAGCTGGTCCACTATGGTATAAATATCTATTCCGCCTCTTGCACAAATGGAAATCATTCTTGAAAGACCAACCATGAAGTTATTACATCCGCCGGTTGAACCCTTACTCAAGTATGCTTCAACCAAAGCGCCCGTATTAGGATCAAACAACGCAAGACAATGCAAGCTTCCACAGCCTGTCATAAGCTTACGCTTTTTGCCAACTACGCTGTCACAAACCTGAACAATTTCACCTCTTGCAAGACCTTCTCCTGCAACGGGGATTTTTTCTTCGTTGCCTGATACGTCAGTCGTCAACACACCTGCACGCTTACAGCCGCTACGGAAAATAGTAATACCCTTAAGTCCCTTTTCATGAGCATAGAGATATAAATCCTCTGTTTCCTCAACGGTAAATTCTTCAGGGACATTAACTGTTGAAGATATGGAAGCATCAATATGTGTCTGCCATACTGACTGCATATCAATACGCTGTCTGTAATTAAGATTCATTGCAGTAACAAAGAATTCAGGAAGTTGAGAGTCGTCTTCAATACCATGCTCATTCATATAGTCCTGAACAATCTTTGTATATACCTTGTACAGAACTTCACTTCCGTGAAGCGATTCTGTTTTTCTCATATAGTAGTTAGCAAAAATTGGTTCGATACCGCCGGTTATTTCAAGCATGGTGCTGAGTGTACCGGTGGGGGCGATTGTAAGAAGCTGTGAATTGCGAAGTCCCCACTTTTCAACTGCTTCCTTTGTTTCGTCAGAAGTATTGTAGTTGAAATATCCTGATTTCATAATATCTTCTTTGTTGTAGTTGGGATATGTGCCAAACTCTTTTGCAAGCAGAGCAGATGCCATAACAGCCGTATCTGACAAAGTTGAACCTACACGGTCACAAAGCTCAACAGATTCATCGCTTCCGTATTTGATACCAAGCTTAATGAGCATATCACCAAGTCCCATTATGCCAAGTCCAATCTGGCGCCAAGCGCTTACACTTTCCTTTTGTTCATCAAGAGGATGGAGAGGTTGTCCTTCGTCGAGAACCTCATTTAATGCACGGACAGCCTTTGAAACTGCATCCTTGAAATCATCAAAATCAAAATATGCTTTATCAGTAAACGGCTCCTTAACAAACGCTGAAAGGTTAAGACTTCCGAGCAAGCAGCTACCGCCTGCAGGAAGTGGTTCCTCTGCGCATGGGTTTACTCCTGCATACTCGAAATCATCACTTTCGCTAAGAAGATTCCAGCCTGAAATTCTGTCCCAGAAAAGTGCACCGGGTTCTGCAAAATCCCAATTATTCTGAGCAATCTTGCGGAAAAGATAAGCAGCATCTACCTTCTTTTCTATAACTTCTCCCGTAGCTTCTCTTTCAAACCTGAGAGTGTATTCCTCACCGTTTCTTACAGCTTCCATAAAATCGTCATGGATACGAACTGAAATATTAGCTTTGGTTACTCTGTCAAGGTCTGTCTTAATATCAATAAACTCCTCAACATCAGGATGTGAGCAGTCAAGAGAAATCATGAGAGCGCCACGTCTTCCGTTCTGACCGATAAGTGATGTGGTCATGGAATACAAATCCATGAATGAAACTGCACCGCTGGTTTCCTTTGCAGCGTTATTGATATGTGCACCTCTTGGGCTGAGCTTTGAAATATCTACTCCGCAGCCTCCGCCATAGCTGTATGTTCGCGCAAGCTTTCTTGCACAGTCAAAAATATCTTCTATACTGTCCTTAGGAGGCTCTATAACATAACAGTTTGAAAGAGTTACCTTTCTACCCTTTGTATCAAGTCCTCTGTTGGCAAGTATTCTTCCGCCAAACAAAAATTTCTTTTCCTCAATAAGCTTTCTAACATCTTTGTTTCCACCGCTTACACGGTCAAGCCATTGGTCAAAATCTTCTTCTCCGCTACAATACTTGTTGCGCCAAATGTCCTGTCCAAGCTTGTTTTCGGCTCCCAGCCACTTTTCCAATTCCATTTTTCTTTCTCCTTAAATGTACAATATTTGGTATATTATATATCGTCATAACACAATATGTTGTGGTCTATGGTCTATTATACATACAAGACTACACAATGTCAAGGGGTTTTCGGAATGTAATATAAATGAAACTTTTTTGTCAAATAATGCTAAAAAAAGAGAAACTGCATATGCAGTTCCCTTTATAAAATTACAATCCGCAAAGCTCAAGTGCAAGCTCTCTTAGCTTCTGCTCCTTATTTTCTGCTTCGGATGCGCTGCTTCCAACCACATTCATATAGAGCTTGATCTTTGGCTCTGTGCCGGAAGGCCTTACAATAAGACTTCCGCCGTCTTTGAATTCAAAGCTTACAATATCGGATTTAGGAAGTCCCGTATCATCGTTGAGATAATCCGTTACCTTTATAATTGCGTGTGATTCGCAGTCAACTGTTCTGAGAGATGCCATGATATTCTTTATCTGCTCAGCACCGTCAAGACCTTTAAGCTCTGCCGAGAACACTCCCTCTTTATAATAACCGTATTGGTCATATATTTCCATAAGTCTGTCATAGAGAGTCTTTCCCTGCTTTGAATATACCACCGCCATTTCGGATATGAGCATGGATGCTACTACCGCATCCTTATCACGCGCATATGTTCCAACAAGATAGCCATAGCTTTCTTCAAAGCCCAAAACAAATGTATTGGAACCGGTCTTTTCAAATTCATAGATTTTTTCACCGATAAACTTAAAGCCGGTCAGAACATCAATATATCTGATATTCTTATCATCGCATATCTTCTTTACAAGACGTGTAGATACTATTGTGGAAATTATCGCTCCGTTTTCAGGAACATTTTCTTGAGAAAGAAGGTAATCTGCAAGAAGAATACCTACCTGATTTCCGGTCATGGCAACGTATTCACCATTTGATGCACGAAGTACAATTCCTACTCTGTCACTATCCGGATCAGTTCCTATAATAAGGTCACAGTTATTGGCTTTTGCAATCTCGATTGCTTCTGTGAAGCACTCTTTATTTTCCGGATTTGGTGACTTAACCGTTGGGAAATCACCGTCAGGCTCAACCTGACTTTCCACTACAAGAACATCTTCAAAGCCTGCTCTTTTTAAAACCTCTCGTACAGGGATATTTCCTGAACCGTGAAGCGGAGTGTAAACGAGCTTGAAGCCTTTTTTATCTATACCCTTATTTTTCTGCTGTTGAAGCACATTGTTGTAATATGCTTCATCCACTTCCTTGCCTATAATTACAGGCTTCAAATCAGACTCTTCAGGTACATTGAAAACATCTACCTTGTCAATAAATTCAAGCACCTTATCAGCGGCCTCCGGCGGAAGCTGTCCGCCGTCTCCGAAGTATGCCTTATATCCGTTATACTCCTTTGGATTGTGGCTGGCAGTTACACCCACTCCTGCAAAGCAGCCAAGATGTCTGATTGCAAACGACAGCATTGGTATGGGACGAAGTGAGTCGAATAAATAGGTTTTTATACCATTGGCGCAAAGAACATTGGCGGTATGCTCCGCAAAGGCTCTTGAATTGTTTCTGGAATCATGGGCAATTACTACACCCTTTTCCATAGCTTCTTTGCCTTCGCTCTTTATATATTCCGCCAAACCCTGAGTAGCCTTACCAACAACGTACTTATTCATTCTGTTGGTCCCGGCACCCATTACGCCTCTTAGTCCCGCTGTTCCGAATTTCAGATTGCAATAAAAACGGTCTTTGATTTCTTTGCTGTCAGTTATTGACTTAAGCTCATTGACAGTATCAGCATCTGCCTTTTCGAGCCAAAGTTCATACTCTTTAATGTAATCCATCAAAACAAATCCTTTCTGACTTAATTAAGCTTCCTTTGATTCAAGATAATTATTAATATCTGCAATGAGCTTATCAGCATCGGCACCGTGTACCTGACATGCCATTTCTATTGACTCGCCGCTGGCTGACGGACAGCCGAGGCAGTGCATTCCTATTTCAAGAAAAAACTTTGCTGTACCCATATCCATATTGAGTACGTCCATTATTATCATATCCTTAGTTACTTTCATTTTATCATATTCCTTTCTTTTTTTGAAAATTTATAAATACGCAGCAATGCCACGATTTACGCTTCCATACATTCTTTGAATTGTTCGCCGTTTATTGTTTCTTCTTTCAGTAACAATTCAGCAACAGCCGTAAGCTTAGCCATATTGTCAGAAAGCAGCTGTTTTGCAGTTGCATACTGCTGCGTCATAATAGTCTTAACTTCTTTATCAATCATTGACGCAGTCTGCTCTGAATATTTTTGTGAATGAGCAAAGTCTCTGCCTAAGAAAACTTCATCGTCACTATGATATGAAACAGGGCCGATTTCAGGACTCATTCCAAACTTTGATACCATATCACGCGCAATTTCAGTCGCTCTGTCAAGGTCATTTGAAGCTCCGGTGCTTATATCATCAACTGTCAGTTCCTCAGCTACTCTGCCACCGAGAAGAACTGTAATTCGGCTCAGCATTTCGCTTCGTGCCATATACATAGAGTCTTCTTTCGGGAAATACATTGTATAACCGCCGGCTCTTCCTCGCGGTATAATTGATACCTGATTAACAACCGCCGTTTCATCTACAAGATGCGCAAGAACCGCATGGCCTGCTTCATGGAAAGCTGTCAGCTTTTTTTCCTTATCACTTATTACTCTGGACTGCTTTTCGCTGCCCATCATTACTTTTATGTTTGCATCCTCAAGGTCTTTTTGAGTTATCTGGATATGCTCACGTCTTGCCGCAAATATAGCCGCTTCATTCATGACGTTTTCAAGGTCTGCACCTGAATAGCCAACAGTTGATTTTGCAAGATTTTCCAGATTGATGTCGTCAGCTAACGGCTTATTCTTTGTATGAACCTTTAATATTTCTTCTCTGCCCTTGACATCGGGTAGTGAAACTACTACCTGACGGTCAAAACGTCCGGGCCTCAAAAGTGCAGGATCAAGAATGTCAGGACGGTTTGTTGCGGCTATCATGATTACGCCTTCGTTTTTACCGAAGCCATCCATTTCAACAAGAAGCTGGTTGAGAGTCTGCTCCCTTTCGTCGTGGCCGCCGCCCATGCCTGCGCCTCTTTTTCTGCCTACGGCATCTATTTCGTCAATAAATATAATACATGGCTTATTTTTCTTAGCCTGCTCAAACAAATCTCTCACTCTCGAAGCACCAACACCTACGTACAACTCAACAAAATCCGAGCCACTCATAGAGAAAAACGGCACTCCCGCTTCACCTGCAACCGCTTTTGCAAGCAGAGTTTTTCCTGTACCCGGCGGGCCTACAAGCAAAATACCTTTCGGAATCCTCGCACCGAGGGCAATGAACTTGTCAGGATTTTTAAGGAAATCCACAAGTTCTTCAAGCTCTGCCTTTTCCTCAACCGCACCTGCCACATGTTCAAACTTTACTTTGTCCTTTGCGGATATATTTTCCAATTTAGCAGGATTCTTTGTAAATCCACCGCCTCTGCCGCCTTTGGCAGAAAACATCATTGAAAGAAAAAGCAATATAAGAACTACCGAGCATATGACATTTATAATGCTGAATATTGAAACTTTTTTTGATGCCGCTTCCTGAACAAGCTGTCCTTGTTTCATCTGCTCTGCTATCTGCTCACCGCAGTCCTTCTGCAAAGCCTCATACGAAGGAATATTAACCGTAAACGGAACTGACACATCAGAATCCTTAAGATAACATGTTAATTTGTTTTCATCAGTTATTATTTTCGATACATTTTCATTATTTATCTGGTTAATAAGCTCTGAATATGTCATTTTCGCAGAAGGTGTCTGAAGAATAAAGCTGATTATCATAACCACAATCATTATTCCTATCCACGTTCCTGCTCCCTTATACATTTTCTGCAAAAAATCCGCCTCCTATAAAAGCTCTGTTTCAATGCGGCATGTGCCGCCACAGTTGTAAAAACGTCTGTCTTTTCTCATGCCGATAATTTCGGCTATTTCCCCATTTATTTCAACAACGGGTATTAAATCGCGCTGGGTGCGCTGTATCTTCTTTTCCTGAAAATAATCCTTAAGTTTTTTTGTGCCGTTCATTCCAAGAGGACAGAAGTAATCACCGTTTCTCCTGCTTCTTACACAAATACTGTCGCTGTCACACGCAAGTAAATTTCCACCGTCAGCATATAATGTGATTTTTATACCGGCTTCGGTAATCTCAAGGGGTTCGTTAAACCTTAATGAATACTCAAAAGGCACACTCTCCGCTTCCTCGCATACAGATAATATTCCGTATGATATACTAACCGTCACGCCGCCGCTGAGATTGCAGCTTTTTCCCGTCTCACCCAATGCGCAAATGGACAGCACCGAATCAACATCATCATAGGTAATATCCCTTGATGTGCCTTTAACAGATGCAAGAAATGAATATATCACACGCCGCTGAATTGCTTTATGATACGATGAAAGCTTTTTACAGCTTAATCCATCACCGTCCATGCAAGCTTTAAGAGCTTCATCTGCAATATTTTTAAGATATGCATCTTCGTCCTCAATAATGCTGCTTTGTCTTATAATAGCTTCATCAAAAGACGGATTAAATTCTCTAAGCTCCGGCAAAAGCTTATGACGTATTTTATTTCGTGTATATTCTGTTTGGGAATTGGTTTCATCTGTACAATAGGATATTTTATTATCCTCGCACCAATGCAGGATTTGGGATTTTGTAATATCAATAAGCGGTCTTATTATATCTCCGTTTTTATACTCGATACCAACAAAGCCCTTTAATCCGCAGCCGCGAAGCATATTCATGACTATGGTTTCAACCTTGTCGTCTCTGTGGTGAGCTGTGGCAAGAAGATTGTACCCTTCTTCCTGCATGATTTTTTTGAAATAATCATATCTCACAAGCCTGCCTGCTGCTTCAAGTGATAGCTTTTTATTTTTTGCAACAGAGGGAACATCAAAGCTGCAAGCGTAGCAATCAATTCCCATTTCAGCACAAAGAGCTTTTGAAAACTCCATGTCCTTAACTGCATCTATTCCTCTTATACCATGCTCCACATGGCAAGCACCTATACCAAACCCTAAAGTCTTGGAAAGCTCATGGAGAACATGAAGCAAAAAGACTGAATCTGCGCCGCCGGAAAGTCCTATCAGAACACGGTCACCTGAGGATATAAGATTATGCTTCTTTATTGTTTTGGTTATTCTTTGAATTATTTTGTTCGTTTTCATCATAAACAATAGGTACAAACTTAGTATATTTACCCTGCCAGCCAAATTTCAGGGTTTTTGTTTCGCCGTTTCTGTGCTTGGCTATAATACATTCGGCAATGCCTCTGTCCTGACTTTCTTTGTTATAGTAGTCATCTCTGTAAAGGAACATTACCATATCTGCATCCTGCTCTATGGCACCTGATTCTCTCAGGTCTGCAAGCATAGGACGCTTATCACTTCTGTTTTCAACATTTCTTGAAAGCTGCGAAAGAGCAATTACGGGAACATCAAGCTCCTTTGATAAAATCTTTAATGAACGTGATATTTCCGAAATTTCCTGCTGTCTGCTTTCTGTACGTTTTGATGACTGCATAAGCTGGAGATAGTCAATAACCACGAGCTTAAGGTTCTTTGTCTGCTTAAGTCTGCGGCACTTGGCACGTATTTCCGAAACTGATATGGTTGAAGTGTCATCAATATACATAGGCGCTTGATAGAACTTATTCATTACCCTGCCAAGTCGCATCCAATCTTCAGGATCAATATCACCAAGCTTTATTTTACTTGAATCAACCAAAGCCTGAGAACACAAAATTCTGTTTACTATCTGGGTTCTTGGCATTTCAAGATTGAATATTGCAACTGTTTCGTTATTTTTAAATGCCACATGCTCCGCAATATTTACCGCAAAGCTGGACTTACCCATTCCCGGACGGCCTGCTATAAGTATAAGCTCTCCGCCGTGAAAACCGCCGGTTGCTAAGTTGAGAGCATCAAAGCCCGTATCAACTCCGCTTATTCTTCCGGGGTTGGTAGCATTTTCTACCATGCTTTCATAAGCGCTCATTACAATATCGCTTACGGGAACAATATCAGTCTGTTCCTTTGCATCGGATACATCAAATATAAGCTGTTCGGAGCGGTCGAGAATATCATCTACCTCATCGCTGTCATCGTATGCCATTTTGCATATTCTTGTACCTGCACTAATAAGCTTTCTGAGCAGTGCTTTTTGCTTTATAATATTGGCATAATAGCTCACATTTCCCGTAGTGGAAACAGCTGATGCGAGGTTTGCAAGATATATACTTCCACCCATTCCGTCAAGCTTGTCGTACTTTGCAAGCAGTTCTGCAACTGTTACAAAGTCAATGGGTTTGTTTTCGTTAAAAAGCTCGATTGCCACCGCATAAATTTCTCTTGCAGAGGCAAGAAAGAAATCCTCAGGGGATATTATTTCTACTGCATCGGCAATACATTTTCCGTCAGAGAGTATGCAGCCTGCAACTCCCTCCTCCGCTTCTCTGCTGAAGGGGAGCTCTCTGTCTATTATAATTTCATTGTTATCCAAAGGCTTCCGCCTCCTTAGTGGTATTTTTAAAAATTACATCTGTGTTATATTGACTCTAAGCTTTCCGAGAACTCCTGCATGAATTTTTACATCCACAACAGTAGTTCCAAGAACCTTTATGCCGTCGGGAAGTACAAACTTTTTCTTGTCAATCTTAATATGATGCTGAGCTGTAAGAGCTTCTGCAACGTCCTTTGATGTTATAGAGCCGAAAAGCTTTCCGTTCTCCCCTGCCTTTGCCTTAAGCTCAACAGTTATGTCCTTCATTTTTGCAGAAAGTGCCTGAGCTTCCTCTATTTCCTTCTGACGTCTGTATTCAGCGCTTGCCGCCTGACCTTCCATTACATTTATGTTGGCATTGTTGGCTTCCTTTGCAAGCCCTCTGGGAAGAAGATAGTTTCTTCCGTAGCCGTCAGATACTTCTACCATCTGGCCCTTTTTGCCCTGACCTTTTACATCCTGAGTAAGTATTACTTTCATTTATATTCGTTATCCCCTTTCTGTCTTTTGCAAATAGGATTATTTACTCTTTTCTTCGTTTGCTGTAAGATACACGCCGATTGCTTCTATAAGCTCAAGCTTTACCTGCTCGAAGTTTTCATTTTTAATCTGAGCACCGGCAACTGTGCTGTGTCCTCCGCCGCCAAGACGTTCCAATATTTCCTGAACGTTTACGTCGCCAAGAGAACGACCGCTTATGCTTATTTCATCCTCCATAGGATATAGCACAAATGAAGCTTCAATATTATCTATATTCATCATATCGTCAGCTGCCTGAGCCGCTATAACTCTTACGTTCTGATACTGTTTACGGCATACGGATATTCCTATTCTGTCATAGACTCTTTCCATAGTTTCCACAATATCGGCTCTTGCGTCATATTCGTCCTTGTCAACTGTAAACATCTGCTTTACTGCAATAGTGTCAAGCCCGTGACGTCTCAGGTATGAAGCTGCCTCAAAGGTGCGCACACCCGTCTTGACAATAAAGTTCTTTGTATCCATAAGAATACCCATGTACAAACTCTGAACCTCAAGATGATTAAGAGAATCACCTGCACCCATGTACTGCAATAGCTCTGTTACCATTTCGCAGGTAGATGATGCAAACGGCTCGTGATGAGTTAATGACAACGGATTTATAAAATCCGTAGAACGTCTGTGGTGGTCTATAAGAATTACCTTATCGGTCTTATGAAGTATTTCCATTGACGGAATAAGCGCCGGACGATGAGTATCAACCACTATTACAAGAGTGTTGTTGTCTGTTATATCGAGTGCTTTTTCAACGTTTATAAGCATACCGCTGTATTCAGGGTTATCCTTTACACGACTATACAGCTTTTCTATACCTGCTGTATTTTCACAAACAATATACGGCTTTTTGTCAAGAGCACGTACTGCTCTTTGCATACCCATGCTGGCACCGAAGCTATCAAAGTCCGCATTGTTATGGCCCATGATTATTACTTTATCAACCGATTTGATAAAGTTCTTTATCGCAACTGCGCCTGCTCTTGCTTTTGCTTTTGTACTCTTGTCATATTCTTTTATTTTACTTGCATAGAAATTATACTGAGTAGGTTCTTTAACCGCAACCATATCGCCGCCGCGTCCGATGGCAAGGTCAAGCGCCGATCTTGCACCGCCCTCGTTTTCAGGTATCGTTCCGCCCGTACCTATGCCCATTGTAATGCTGAACGGCACGTTCATCTGTTCGCTAAGCTCTCTTACCTTAGTTAGCAAATCAAACTTATTGTCGATATAGTTATCAAGATACTTATGCTCAAATAATGCAAAATATTTGTCTCTGTCTGTTTTTTTCAGAACACCGCCGGACTCCTTTACCCATGCAGAAATAAACTGATTTGTTTTATAAAGAATGTCTTGTCCCTCTGCATCGTCTGTCTTCTGAAGCACATAGTCGTAGTTATCTATACTTATAATAGCCACGTCATAGCGTTCTTCAAAATACTTACGTTTGATTTCGCTTTCTCGTGTTTTATCTACAAAGTATAGATATACGGTATATTTGTCCTTATCGTTATCATCTCTGTCCGATGCAGCAATTATCTGCCCGAACACTCTGTACTGCTTGCCATTATGACTTGCTGTACGGTCGATTTTTCCTGACTTGATAACAGAGTTCCATTTGATTGACGGAAATACGCTTTCAAGCTTTACACCATACAAGTCCGATATACCAAGCATTTCGCTCATCTTATCATTGAACCAGACAATATCTCCCGCAATATTCATAATACAAATTGGCATAGGGAAAAACCTCAGTACATTACCTGAGGATACTTTTTCGTCACCTGCAATGATATTGATATATTCCTTTTGTTCAGAATCACGCTTAAAGAACACAAGAAAAGAATTAATCAATATTACAGCTCCTGCCAGCGCAACAGCTATCTCAAAATCCCTTTCTCCGCTCCACAATCCGTACAAGCCCGTAAAGCAAAGCAAAGCTCCGCCCAGAACTGCAAGCATAAGAAGTATTCTGATTGTCCTTCCGTAGTTTTTTTTCATAGCTCCTCCTGAATACAGAAAAGCATTTATATGTTTTTCCGTTTTAACGTCTTACGCGGATACCTATGTGACGCTGAAGCTCCGACATATCCCCAAAGGCTTCCTCAAGCTCATGACCGTTTTCTCCTGCCATTGACGCAAGCTCAACAATCTTCTCGTCAATACTTCGAAGCTCAAGTCCCATTCTCCGCGCAAGTATGTAGTCCATAGCAACAATCGTTGCGATGCTGCCGGCTACATTTTCGTATAAATTTGTATCTTCAAAATCCGCAAGCTGAACATAAAGCTTGGCTACCTCCTGCAGAATTTCACTCTTTATGTTCTCTATTGCCCTGATATTTGTCGTAATGTTAAGTGCTTGTTCCATCATTTTGCCATCTCCTTTTATATTATAAAATGGCGGTGCAAGGATGAATCAAAGCATAAATCATCACTCTAAGTCTAACATATATTTACATCAAAGTCAAGCAAAAACATACAAGTTTATAAAACACCTATCTACTCAAACAGCGATAATATTTCTTCTTTCGACAGATTACCCAAACCGCCGCTGTTAATATTGATAACATCATCCGCAAGCAGTCTTTTGGTTTCCTGAAGTTTCATTATTTTCTGCTCCACAGAATCTGCTGCAGCAAGCCTTATTACATGAACATTTTTGTCCTGACCTATTCTGTATGCTCTGTCAGAAGCCTGATCTGTTACAGCAGGATTCCACCATGGATCATAATGTATGACCGTATCAGCGCCCGTAAGATTAAGACCTGTGCCGCCCGCCTTGAGAGAGATAAGGAATACGCTGTTTTCTCCTTCATTAAATCTTCTGCAAAGCTCCGGTCGCTCTGCCGGATTGGTTGAGCCGTCTATATAGAAATACTTAATATTTCGCTGATTAAGTCCCTTCGCAATAATACTGAGCATACTTGTAAACTGTGAAAATATCAGTATTCTGTGTTCACTCATTATGGCGCTTTCCACTACGCTGAATAAAAGGTCAAGCTTTCCGCTGCCGGAATTGTATGCAGAATCAAACAATGACGGATGACAGCTTATCTGTCTCAGTCTTAAAATAAGCGTCAGAATTTCCATACTTCCTCTGCCGTCCTCTGCAATGGCTGCAAGTGCCTTATCCTTTGCAAGTGTTCTGTATGAATCATACATGGCGCTTTGCGCTTCCGTCATCTTTGCATACATAATTTCTTCTGTTTTTTCAGGAAGCTCTGACAGAACATCTTTTTTCATACGCCTTAAAATAAAGGGACGTATTCTGCTTTTCAAAAGCTCAAGTGCGCCGTCGCCCTCACCATGAACCACAGGTAATTCATACTGCTCCCTGAACCCTGAATATGAGCCAAGATAACCCGGCAGAAGAAAATCAAACAAGGACCACAGCTCTTTTAATGAATTTTCTATGGGCGTTCCCGTAAGAGCAAAGCGTCTGCCTGCTTTTATACGCTTAACGCTTGATGCATTCATGGTCTGTGGGTTTTTAATAGCCTGAGCTTCGTCAAGGACGCAGAAGGAAAATTCGAGCTTTTCATACATTTCAATATCACGTCTCAAAACAGGGTATGAAACAATAATGTATTCATATTCATTTATATGCTTAAGCTTTGCTTCTCTGTCCTCAGCGCTTCCGTCTGCAATCAAAACTGACGCTTCGGGCAAGAATTTTTCAAACTCATGATACCAATTATACGTAAGCGCAGACGGAGTGACAATTAAAGCCGGATGCTCCTTTTTCTGACCGCTTAAAAACGCCATCATCTGTACAGTTTTTCCAAGTCCCATATCGTCTGCAAGTATTCCCCCGAAGCCAAGACCTGATATCTGGGAAAGCCAATCTGCACCCACCACCTGATAAGGTCTTAATTGCTGTTCAAGATGTAGAGGGATATTGGCTTTCATGGATTTTATACTGTCAATATATTCAGCCAATTCACGAGAACAGCTTATATATGAATTGGTACTCTCGTTTGCCGCCGCATAGAGATAAAGCATGTTATATGCAGGAACGGCTCTTTTATCGAAATTGGTCTGCTTCTGGAAAAACATTTTTTCAAAGGCAGAAATCTTTGCAGAAAGAGCATCGGTATCATAAAACACACCGTTTTTTGCTCTGTAAAAACCGTCCTTTAGCTTGACTGCAAGAAGTATCTCTCTTACCTCACTTTCGGACAGCTCCGAATGTGGTGTGGCTTCCAGAAGATTTAAAGATGCATTGTAATCTACATTTGCAAACAAGGGCATATCACGGCTTACCTTAAGATTCATAAACAAGTCGGACTTCATAAGCTCCGCAAATTCTGCCAAGGTTTTAAGCTTTCCTGATATGAAATCAAATATTACCTCATCATCATAAGCTACATAAAATCCGTCTTTGTAAATAAAGCCTTCAAAGCATGACAAAATCTGCTTCTCTGCTTCTGCATCGCGTACTACTATATAACCGCCTCTCATGCTGTTTTCAGGCAAGAAAAATGAAACTGCGCCGTATTTTGCTTTGATTTTGCATTTTATTTCAGCACCGTCATAATCAAGATATACAAAAAATTCAGGTTTATCCTTTATAACATACTCATCAAGACCGTCACAAACCACTCCCGGCTGACCTTCAAGTTCGGGAAGAACGCAGGTTGCAAACGCAAGGGCATTTTCACCTTTAAAGGTTATCTGGCTTCTGCAGTCAGATACAAGAGCTCTGTAAACAGGCAAAAATCTTTTCTGCCAGCTTTTATCTGTGACAAAAATTGTACCCTCATAATAAAACACCGACGCATCAGGAACAAGCGCCATACCGTAGTTGGAAACATACATCGTGATTTCACCAAGCATAGCAGAAATGTCTATAAGCACCTCAGGATTTTCTTCGAGGATAGTGATACGCCCTACATTCATTCTGTCAATTATAATCTTGTAATTGACAGATGAAAGTATGGGCATCAGTCTTTTTACCGCCTCTGCACCGATTGGCACAAAGCCATGATTTTTGGCATATACTGTGCTGATGGCACATCTGCTCTCATAGCTTTCAGCCAAAATCTTAAGCACTTCCTCTTCTAAAACGCCAAAGCTGTGACTGTCCGGATGATAATCAAAGTTCTTGTCAAGCCTGAACGGTCTGCGGCATGAAAAACACTCCAAAAGCTCTTCCGGATTTTCTACGAGCTTTCCAAAAACGTAAAGACTTACCTCGCATCGTGCTGCTCCGTCAGCTTTCGAGAAAAATGCCACCTCAAACTCCATTGGAAGCTCTATCCGCGATGATATTCCTCTGTTAAAATCAGAAATAAACAGTCTTGATATTCTTTCGTTCTCTCCGCCGTCTGAAACCGTTCCTTCAAGCTCCCGACGTCTTTCGTGAACTGCCGCCACAATATGCTTGCACGCCGAGCCCATTGTTTCGTAATACGGACACGTGCAAAAACAATCGGTAATTTCACCGTCGGGAGAAAGACCGATTCTGATATTAAAAAGCTCTTCACCATCAACCACAGCTGTGAAGCTGTCGTTTTCACGGGTTTTGATATGGACTCTTCCCTGATTGTAGTACTCCATACCACGCTTATAGATTACGGAAGAACAAATATTCTTTATTGACTGTTCAGAAATTTTCATTGTAAATTCCCCTTAATCAAAGTATCTTTCTATTATACCACCAAACGCCATAGTTTTCAACAAGTTGGTTTAATTTTGGTCATTATACTTGAAATAAACTGCAATATGATGTATAATATATGAGTAATTAAGACAAAGGATTATTAATAATGGTCAAACATACTATTTTAAAAAACTATTTCGGCTATGACAGCTTCAGAAGCGGTCAGGAGGAATTAATAGATAATATACTGTCAAACCGCGACGTACTCGGTATAATGCCTACGGGCAGCGGCAAGTCTATTTGCTATCAGGTTCCTGCCATGTGTATGCCCGGCATAACAATCGTAGTATCACCCCTGATTTCGCTTATGAAAGATCAGGTGCAGTCACTTGTACAAAGCGGTATTCCTGCGGCATACATAAATTCTGCCCTCACGTATTCACAAATGAACAAAGCTTTAGAGAACGCAAAAAAAGGTGATTATAAAATTATTTACGTTGCACCTGAAAGGCTGGATACCAAAGCTTTCATTGATTTTGCTAAAAATGCTGATATATCCATGCTTACGGTTGATGAATCCCATTGCATATCTCAATGGGGACAAGACTTCAGGCCAAGCTATCTTAAAATCTGCGATTTTCTCAAAGCACTTCCCAAAAGACCTGTAATTTCAGCATTTACCGCAACCGCTACAAGTCAGGTTCAGCGGGACATATGCAGTATTCTTGAGCTTAATAACCCATCTGTAACAATGACGGGTTTTAACCGACCGAATTTGTATTTTGAAGTAAGGCATCCAAAGAAAAAATACGACGAACTGATTGATTATATAAGATTAAATAAAGGAAAAAGCGGAATTGTATATTGCCTGACGCGTAAAACCGTTGAGCAAGTCACCGCAAAACTGATTAAGGACGGAATCAATGCCACAAGATACCATGCAGGCCTGAGTGATATTGAGCGGTCTGAAAATCAGGATAATTTCTTATACGACCGATCGGATGTTATTGTTGCAACTAATGCTTTTGGCATGGGTATTGATAAAAGCAATGTGGGATATGTTGTGCATTATAATATGCCAAAGGATATAGAAAGCTATTATCAGGAGGCAGGCAGAGCAGGGCGTGACGGTGCTGATGCAGAGTGTGTATTGCTGTACTCTGCAGGTGATGTTCACACTTGCAATCTCCTGATTGATGCAGAAAGTCATTATAACGAATCAATTTCCGCGGAAACACGTGAAAATCTTAAATCAAAGGCACTTTCCAGATTAAAGCAGATGAATTTTTACTGCCATACCACAAACTGCCTAAGAGAATATATACTTAACTACTTCGGTGAAAGCAACAGCGGAAGCTGCGGCAACTGCGGAAACTGTCGTGGTGATATGATTGAAATTGATGTTCTGGACGATTGCAAGATTATCGCAGACTGTATAAAATCACTCAACAGAAATTACGGCAGAAAAATGATTTGCTCAATACTTAAGGGAAAGCACGACCAAAGAATCGTTGATGAAAATATACAACTTCTTCCAGCCTTCGGAGCGTTAAAGAGCTTATCAGCAGATGAAATAAATTCACGAATAAGCCTTATGATAAGCGAAAAATACATAAGCATTTCAAATGACAAATACGCAGTTCTCACTGCCGGTGTAAATATTTTTGATTTAGAGGACAGAAAACAGCCGCTTATAATTAAAACATTACCAAAGCCCATTAAAAAAGACGCTACAACACAAAAGGATTCAGGACTTTTCGGCGCACTAAAGGCTGAGCGAATGAGAATTGCAAAAGAGCTTGGCGTTCCGGCTTTTGTAGTTTTTGCAGATGCGACTCTTACGGATATGTGCCGCAAATTGCCTGAAACCGAAAAGGAAATGTTAGAGGTATCAGGAGTCGGAAATGCAAAGCTGAAAAAATATGGCAAAGCATTTCTGAAAATTATAAGAGAGTACAAATAAAAGATGCAGATTTTATCTGCATCTTTTATTTATTAATTATAAGTTTATGCGGCAAACATACTATGGGAAATACTCCCTTTTCACTTTGCTGTATGCATAGCTTGTCGGGGCAATCTGCTTCAATCACAGCTACACTATCCTTGCCTATACGGACTTTATTAAAGCCATTGTGTTCAACAACTGTTTCGTATTCCTCAGACACGCAGGATAGGTCAATTTTTTCAATAACCTTGCCATCAGAGGTAATAGTTATTATATTACCATCCGGTCGCGTGACAAAGTATATAACTGTACCAAATACAAATATTAAAGCAAATACGGAATATACTGCCGCTTTCTTTAATCTGCTCATTATTCTGTCTGGTCCTTCATAACACCTTTAAGAGATGCTGCAAGACCGGCTATCGCCTGAATATCTGACGGAACAATTATCTTTGTTGCTTTTCCATCTGCCGCCTTTTCAAAGCTTTCAAGCGACTTTAATGTAAGATAACCGTCGCCGGGATTTGCAAGATTAATCTGTTTGATACCCTCTGCCACAGCCTTTTGTACTGTAAGGATTGCTTCTGCTTCACCCTCAGCTTCCTTGATAGCTGACTGCTTTTTAGCCTCTGCGCGAAGAATTGCAGATTCTTTTTCACCCTCTGCAATTAAAATTGCAGATTTTTTCTCACCCTCCGCCTTCAGAATGGCTTCTCTTCTTTCACGTTCTGCTTTCATCTGCTTTTCCATGGCAGACTGAATTTCTCTCGGCGGAACGATATTTTTAAGCTCAACTCTATTGATTTTAATTCCCCAGGGATCAGTTGCTTCGTCAAGGACAGCTCTCATCTTTGTGTTAATAATATCACGCGATGTGAGAGATTCATCAAGTTCCATATCACCTATTATATTACGAAGAGTCGTTGCAGTAAGATTTTCAATAGCCATCATAGGTCTTTCAACGCCGTAGGTATAGAGCTTCGGATCTGTTATCTGATAATATACCACAGTATCAATCTGCATGGTAACGTTATCCTTTGTTATAACAGGCTGCGGATCAAAATCAACTACATGCTCCTTAAGACTTACCTTTTTCTGTATTCTGTCAATAAAAGGCACCGTTACATGTACACCTACACTCCATGTAGCATGATAACCGCCAAGTCGCTCGATTATATACGCATGCGCCTGAGGTACAATTTTGATGTTTGATATTATCAAAATAAATATAATTGCAAATAAAATAAATATAATTCCCATAATCAATCTTCCTTTCCTATATGCTTTTTAACTATAAGCTTAACTCCTGAAACTTCTATTGCTTCAACTATTTCACCGATTTCAATTACACTATCATCTTCTGACCTTGCTGCCCATTCCATTGCACCAAGCTTGACTCTGCCCGTTGCAGCTACATTATCAATTTTTTCGATTACCTGAGCAAGCTTGCCCGGTACGTCATCGACGTTGGTTTTGGTAATCTTCCCAAAGGTAAGCTTCTTTACAAAAGGTCTGGTACATACAAGAAGCAAAGCGGACAAAAGGAAAAACACCGTTATCTGCACAGTAAGACCGGCGCCCAGCCCACAGGCAATCAACGCTCCCAGCGCACCTCCTGCAAACCATATACAAATAAACTGATATGTTACTGCTTCAAGAATTAAAAATACTATTATGGCAATCAACCACATTATACCATACACTTTATATCACCCCTCTCTTATTTTGCACAACTAAGCCTTATAACTATCATCTCCGGTCGGTTGAATACTCTCGGAATGGGAGTGGGATTTCCAAGTCCACGGTTTACTATCATTGTAGTGTCTCCCGCTTCAAATCTTCCGCCAAAGTATTTAGGAAACAGTATATTTTCGCCGCCTGCCCACGATGTTCTCGGTGCGGCTACTCCGCCAATGCCCGGAATTCTCATGTGACCACCATGCATATGACCTGACAATACAAGGTCAAATCCGGAATCCGCAAGCTCATCCAAAAGATTTGCTCTGTGGAACAGCAAAATATCATATCCTTCGTACTGTCCAAGGCTTTCTGCACTCTCACGCACATATTCCTTTATTTTTCCGTTAGAGCTTACATACGGATCATCAATGCCTGAAATTGCAATTTTCTCTCCGTCCCGATTTATAAACACTCGCTCGTTACGCAAAATCCGTACGCCCGTTTTCAGTATTTTACTTTCAAGCTCCTGCCAATCAGCACGCCATAAATCATGATTCCCCGTTACCATTATGCAAGGAGCAATTTTTTGAAGATTTTCTATTAGCCTCAATGCCGGAATATATGTTCCTTTATCATCTGCCATATCACCTGTACAAACTATAAGGTCCGGTTCCTCGTTTCTGACCTCAGTTATAAGTTCAGGAACAGAATCATTATGATAGTCCGACAAGTGTACAATCTTGAAGCCGTCAAATTTTTCGGGCAAATAAGCGGATTCAACCGCATAATTCGTTATTTCGAGTCTTGAATCAAGAGCTTTAAGAGCAACCATTGCTCCGCCTGCAAATAAGGCTGTTTTTAAAAGACCTTTCATTAATTACGGTCCTTCCTTTCAGAAATTAATAATTTCTATTAGCTTTCCATAATCGCTTGAATTAATTCTATAATAATTTTATACTGCAATAGGTATCTTATGCCCAAATTCATTATAAATATAATTTTCAAGCTTGAAGCTTGAAGGTGTGAACTTATAAAAATCGTCAATGTCTTCGATTATAACGTTTGGTGCATCATGAGTTTCACCTGCGATAATTTCTTCAATAATGGGCACATGTCTGTCGTATATATGAGCATCTGCAATTACATGAACAAACTCTCCCACCTTAAGTCCTGAACATTTCGCCATCATGTGCATAAGTGCTGCGTACTGACATACGTTCCAATTATTAGCTGCAAGCATATCTTGAGAACGCTGATTGAGAATACCGTTTAATACATCGCCTGACACATTAAAGGTCATTGAGTATGCACATGGATATAAATTCATTTCTGACAAGTCAGCATGGGTATATATATTGGTCATAATCCTGCGGCTTGCAGGATTGTTCTTAAGGTCATACAACACTCTGTCAACCTGATCGAAATCACCGTCGGAATAATGGTGTACAACACCCATTTGATAGCCGTATGCTTTGCCTATGCTTCCATTTTCGTCTGCCCATTGGTCCCACACATGACTGTTTAAGTCTTTGATATTGTTTGATTTTTTCTGCCAAATCCATAAAAGCTCATCAATGGCGCTTTTGAGATATGTTCTCCTGAGTGTGAGAATAGGAAATTCTTTTGAAAGGTCGTATCTGTTTACTACACCGAATTTTTTAATAGTATGTGCAGGAGCTCCATCCTCCCAGCGCGGACGCACCTGCTCATTAATATCCGAATAACCATTATCAATTATATCACGGCAGTTCTGGATAAATATTTTATCTGCTAAGCTCATATTCTTATCTCCTTTTAATTTATATCAGAGTAGTTTATTACCTTATCGCAAAAATCAAATGCTGCTTTTTTATGCGATATTATGATACATGTTTTATCTGTCATGGTTTTAAGAGTTTTTAAAAGCTCTGTTTCTGTATGCTCATCAAGCGCTGAGGTTGCTTCGTCAAGCAGCAAAATCGGTGCATCGTACAAAAGCGCTCTTGCAATAGAAATTCGCTGAACCTGACCTTCGGAAAGTCCAAGCCCCTTTTCTCCAAGCACCGTATCGAGTCCATGCTCAAGAGTGCTTACATAATCCCATATCTGCGCAAGCTTAAGTGCATTTATAACTGCCTCGTCGTCAGCATCCTTCTTGCCGAATACCACATTTTCACGTATAGTTCCTGAAAGAATAAGATTTCCCTGAGGCACGTATGCAAACAAGCTTCTTGTTCCTTTCCCTGCATTAAATGCGCCCTTTTGGCTGTTTATTCTCACTTGTCCCATTGACGGATATATTATACCCAGCATCAGCTTCATGGCTGTACTCTTTCCTACACCCGACGGCCCTGCAATCACTGCGAACTCACCCTTGTTAATTTCAAAGGATGCGTCTTTAATAACTGTCTTGTCGTCCTCATAGCCAAAGGTTACGTTTTCAAAGCTGATACTCTTTAAGCTGTTATAATCACATTCTGAAATCTCCTCTGTCTGTTCATCCTTAATCTGTTCAAGCTCAATAATACGCTCAACTGATGCACTAACAGAAAAAAACTGCGGAATCATGGATGAAATGTCCTTGAAAGGAGATTGTATCTTGCCTACAAGCTGGAGCATTGCTGTAATTGTACCAAAGGTCATAAGTCCTTTTGACAGCTTATATGCACCGTAAGCCAATGCAAGATAGTAGCCCGCATTAAACACTATGTACATGCATATCTTTGCAAATACGGATATTTGTACTCTCTTGATTTTAAGCTTATACGCTTTTCTTTGAAGGTTTTCGCTTTCGGCAAGAATATCTTTATCGTTATTAAATGATTTTATCACAAGAATATTCTGCAGCGCCTCCTGCATAAAAGACCTTGTCTTTCCATCAGCTTGCTGACAGTCTTTATGAAGCTGCTTAAACTGTCTTGAATAAAGTCTTCCGGAAACAAGAAGCAACGGACCTACTATAAGTATTAATACAGCAAAGAATTTATCAAGGCTGTAAAGAATTATAAAACCACCTACTATGCTGGTAAGAAGCAAGCATACGTTGGGTACTATTGATATAATGCCGCCGATTATCACATTTATATCACTTGTAAGACGGTTAAGCAGCTCACCTGAATGGTATTTTGTAACAGACAGGTAGTCCTTTGTAATAAGAGTACCGAAAACTTTGCGCTTTAATGCAATGTCAAGACTTACATTGGCATGAACATTTATAAAGCTCACCGCTACCTGAAGCAAAAGCTGAACTATCAGCAGCGCCACAAGCACAAGACCTGCATTTAAAAGGCTTCCCTCCTGATGCTTCGTAGCAATATCAAGAACGCTTTTCGATGCAACTGTAAATCTTAAGGAAACAATGGATAATAACGTGGCAAGCACAGCCAATACCACAACCGATGCAAGAGAGCGTCTTCCGTTTTTGACTATCCACTTCCATGCATTTATATTGCTTTTTGCACTATTCAATAAAATTCATCTCCTATTAGTTGTTCTTCTTGAACTTTTCAATGTATTCATCATAAGTGCATACTCTGTCGGTGATGCTTCCGTCAGGATTGATTTCTATTATTCTGTTAGCAACGGTCTGCATAAACTCATGGTCATGGGACGTAAATATAACGTTACCCTTAAACGCTATAAGACCGTTATTCACCGCTGTTATGGATTCCAAATCAAGATGGTTTGTAGGCTGGTCAAGAAGAAGTACATTTGAGCCAAACAGCATCATTCTTGCAAGCATACACCTTACCTTTTCACCGCCCGAAAGCACCTGAACCTGCTTGAAAACATCTTCGCCGGAGAACAGCATACGTCCGAGAAATCCTCTCAGGTATGATTCAGTCTGGGTTTCAAAGGTGTCCTTTGAATACTGTCTCAGCCAATCAATAAGGTTCAATGTACAGCCGTCAAAATATTCCGAGTTGTCTTTTGGAAAATAGCTTCTTGAAGTGCTTATTCCCCACTTTACCTCGCCGTTATAGTCCTCATCGTTTTCTGCAAGTATTTCCATAAGTGCAGTTACAGCGTGCTCATTTTCGCCGATTACCGCAATCTTATCGTCACGGCTGACTGTAAATGAAATATTATCAAGCACCTTTTCTCCGCCGATGATTTTGGTAAGTCCCGAAACCGTAAGAATATCACGACCTACCTCTCTATCCTGTTCAAAGCCTACAAACGGATAACGTCTTGATGATGCCGGAAGCTCCTCAATGGTAAGCTTATCGAGCATCTTTTTACGGCTTGTGGCTTGCTTTGACTTTGACTTATTGGCGCTGAATCTCTGGATAAAGCTTTGAAGCTCCTTTATCTTTTCTTCAGCCTTTTTGTTCTGTTGCTTAATCATTCGCTCAATAAGCTGGCTTGATTCGTACCAGAACTCATAGTTACCAACGTACATCTTGATTTTTGTATAATCTATATCAACTATATGAGTACATACCATATTCAGAAAATATCTGTCATGAGATACAACTATTACTGTGCCGGGATAATTCACTATAAACTCCTCAAGCCATGAAATAGCATCAATATCCAGATGGTTTGTAGGCTCGTCAAGAAGTATTATATCAGGCTCGCCGAATAATGCCTGCGCCAAAAGAACTTTAACCTTTTGATTGCCATCAAGTTCTGACATGGTTATATAAACCATGCTTTCATCAAAGCCCAGACCTTGCAGGAGCTTGGAAACGTCAGATTCAGCTTCCCAGCCGTTCATCTCGGCAAATTCTGCCTCAAGGTTTGCAGCCAGAATTCCGTCCTCGTCCGTAAAATCTTCCTTTGAATAAAGCTCGTCCTTTTGTTTCATAATTTCATAGAGCTTTGAATTTCCCATAATAACAGTATCCATAACAGTCATGTTATCATACTGAAAGTGGTCCTGCTTAAGCACTGACATCCTAAGATCAGGTGCAACTGATATTTCACCCGTTGTTGGTTCAAGCTCCCCTGACAAAATTTTAAGAAAAGTTGATTTGCCTGCGCCGTTAGCACCGATTATGCCGTAGCAATTACCCTCGGTAAATTTAAGATTAACATCGGAAAACAGATTTGTGCCGCTGAAGTTAAGACTAAGATTGGTTACTGTTATCATAAAATTCTCCCTGATTTTTAAAAAAATACTTGCGTCATTTATAAAATTATACTATAATATAGATAGTTTTTCAAGTCTTTTAATAAAAAATATTGGAATACGAAAGGAAAATAGTATGTTTAAAATAGGTTGTCATTTATCTGCTTCAAAAGGTTACGCCCATATGGCGAAAGAAGCATTGTCAATAGGTGCAAATACTTTTCAGTTCTTTACACGAAATCCAAGAGGCGGAAGTGTAAAAGCTTTAGACAGTGCCGATATAAGCAAATATCTTGAGATAGCAAAAGAAAATAATATAGAAGTAATACTTGCTCATTCTCCATACACCCTGAATGGTTGCTCTGCTGATGAAAAAATCAGGAACTTTGCACTAAGCGTTATGCAGGATGATATATCACGTCTTGAGCATACTCCGGGAAGTCTTTATAACTTTCATCCCGGAAGCCATGTTGGTCAGGGCGCAGATAAGGGTATTGAGCTTATTTGCCATATGCTGAACCAATCTCTCTTTCCTGAAATGACCACTACCGTACTCCTTGAAACCATGTCAGGCAAAGGCAGCGAAGTGGGACGTGATTTTCATGAGCTAAGACGCATTATTGACGGAACTGAATATAATGAAAAGCTTGGTGTGTGTCTTGATACATGTCATGTTTATGATGCAGGCTATGATATTGTAGGAAACCTTGACGGAGTTTTAGAGGAGTTTGACAAGATAATAGGTCTTGACAGATTAAAGGCAATTCATATTAACGATTCAAAAAATCCCTTTGAAAGCCATAAGGACCGCCACGAGAAAATAGGTGATGGGTATATAGGCACAGAAGCTTTCGCGAGGATAATAAATCATCCGTCTCTTAAAAACCTGCCATTCTATCTTGAAACTCCCAATGAGCTTGACGGCTATGCAAAAGAAATTCAACTCTTAAAAAGCTTGTACCAAGATTAAAAAAACCTGGAACGGTTATATCCGTTTCAGGTTTTTTATATATGAAGTCAATATGCAAACGAAAACTTTACAGATGGTGTGCATACACTTTTGTCGTCATTTCGGGACAAATGGGATAAATTGCGGAAAAGTTGACAATCCGTGTACGTCCCCTTTTGTCATTATTTAGTCAAATGTAATGTGCAAAAACAGGCACGTCCCTAATTGCACTCGTCCCTAATTGCACTGAAGCTAAGCGAGGAAAAAGGCGAGGTTCGCTCTGTTGATATTGCAGAGGAGCTTGGAATTTCAAAGCCCAGCGTAAGTGTTGCAATGAAGAACTTTAGGGAAAACGGATATATTACCGTAGAAGATAACGGATATATCAAGCTTACAGCTAAGGGACTTTCTGTGGCAAAGAAAACATATAACCGACATAAGCTAATCAAGGATTTGCTTATTAAAATCGGCGTATCGGACATAACAGCAGAAGCCGACGCCTGCAAAATCGAGCATGACATAAGTGATGAAACATACGAAAAGCTGGAAAATCTTTTTGACAGAATATAGCAGCAAAAAACTCCATATGCAGTTTAGACTGCATATGGAGTTTTTTATCTTTTCCTCAATAAAATAACAGAACAATCCATTTTCCTGAACAAATGTTGACAATCCGTGTGACAATCCGTGTCCGTCCCCTTTTGTCTCCTTTTGTCTCTCAATTTTTAGTGGGACTTTTTAAACATCCCCATTTTTGATTGTATGGCAAAATCAGTTCCTTATTTCCTTTATCTGCAATATAGTATTCCTTAACCATTTGTGCAAGGTAGTGATTTGGTGCAAGACTCCATGTAGGAAGAATACGCTCTGAAAATTCAAATTCATCTGTTGTCCAGATGGCAATTTCGGGAGCAATAAGGTCATACATAAGCTTGCTTCCGCCGGAGTAGCCATGATGGGGAACTTGCAAAATATCGCTTTTTAAATAGTTTCCGTACATGGAGGTCAGTAAGCTGTCGCTTGCTTTTTCCGTATCAGCTGCCATAAGTATGCTCTGGTTTTCTATATTAATACGTGTAATTAACGACGCTTCGTTCAGCCAATTAAAATGCTTTTCAGTATTTTCCTCAAATGTGAGTAGTATTTCTATCTCAGCGTTTGCAAAATACAGCTTTTGACCGGTATAGGGTCGAATGAATCGTGAGCCGGGAAATGCTTTCAACAGCATTTTTATGAAATCATCTGTTAAATAGCTTGCATTTGCATCGCGACAACCACATTTTGAATCGGGAGTACATATAATATGTTCAAGCTTTATATCGTTAGAATATTTTTCAGCGATTTCTTTTATGCATCCACAGTGGTCGTCATGACCGTGAGTCAAAATCCATGCTGCTACGGTTGCATTTTTGCCGAGATACTCAAGCGTAGCTTCGGCATCCCTCTCGTAACCGCCGTCATAAACGATATATCTCCCGTCTGAAAGTGTGAAAATCATGTTTATTCCATTGCCGGGATTAAGCTCTCTTGAATATTTAAGAGACATAATACACAGCTTGGAAAAGCCTGATAACATGTGGTTAAATCCAGTCATCAACGATTTATAGTTTCCTGACACATTATCGCATATTACGGATATTGTATGATTGTAATCGTAATAAGAGATGATTATGTTTTCTTTGCCTGATGAGTAAGTAGTATGAAAATTTTCTCCCATAACTGTTTGCTGAACAGCGTCACAATGAGCTTCCAATGCTTTGCAAAGCTCGTCATAATTAAGCTTCGATTGGCTTCGTTTAATATATCTGGAACAACAACTGTCCGTAAAATTCAATTCATAGTCTTTGATAAAATCTGTAATCATTTCAAAAATTCCTTTATGCTATTATGCCCATATTATAACACAATTTTTTATGGTTGTAAACAGCTTAATAAAAAAGAGTGCAAATAGGGACGAGTGCAAATAGGGACGTGCCTATTTTTGCAAGTGCAAATAGGGACGTGCCTATTTTTGCACGTTTTTTGCCCTCGTTATTATTCCTCTTGATATGCCGGTTATCCTTTCTAACTGACCTATCGTAAAGCCTGCTTCTCGCAATTTGTTAATAATCTGATTCCTATTTGCTTTACTCATTTTTATTATTTCATTTGCCTGGATACCATCTGTTATTTTTATTAGCTTTCTTTTTAGCTGTTCATCCGTTAGACTTTTTGCATTAGATATATGGAAATCATTTTCCTCAATCGTCTTGTGGTATTCTTCAAACTCCTTAATGGATTCTTTTTTATTCTCAGACAGCATTGATAATGTATATTCTATATCAACAAATCCACTTTCTTCATTTATGTAATCTTTATAGCTGCTCCATTCATAATCCATCAAATCTTCTGTTAATCCAGACTTTATAGGATTTTGGTGTATATATCTGACTAATGTTAAATAATATTCTTCATCTTCTATTGGCTCACTTTTATATCTATTTCCTATCAAACTGCCACTTCTTTGATATTTATAATTATACCAAACAACATATCTGGTCAACATCTTATGCATTATTTTCTTTATATCACCCGGCTGCTTCTCTTTTATAAATAAATGTACATGATTTGTCATTAGACAATATGCATATAGTTTGAATTGTTGGTCATCTTTCACCAATGATATTATATCAATTAATTTTTTATAATCATTACTTTCTTCAAATAAATTTTGTCTGTTTATTCCCCGAAATACAATATGGTATAATCCTGTCTCGCTTATGATTCTTGGCGGTCTGCTCACTTTAATCACTTCCTTGACAGAATTATACCATACTTTTTTTATTTAGTCAAATGTAATGTGCAAAAACAGGCACGTCCCTAATTGCACGCTAATTGCACGCGTCCCTAATTGCACGCGTTTCAATACCTATTGATTGCTGTATGCAAGATGTGTCAGCAAGAGGCATATATGAATTATAATCACTCCACAGCATTAATTTCGCCATAACCTTACCGGGTGTGCGGAATAATTTTATATTCTGCTGTGGGACATTTAGCTTTTCATCTTCTGCGCTTACAGAAATCCTTTCGGCGCAGAGCATCCCCTGTTCATCATAAAATCCCAAAAATGCATTATAATCAGAATTACTGAGACCGGCAATACCATTTATGGTCCCGCCATAGCTCAAGGTGTCTCCGTAAGTATAATAATACATATCATTTACCATATCAGCATTGACAGAGCAGGTAATGGTTATGAGAAAAAGGAAAAAAATTGCTAATAATTTCTTCATGAAAACATCTCCTTTTATTTGATTTTATAAAGCTTATTAATTCCTGCAACTGCTTGTTCTGTGGTCAGAAAATCCTTTGGCGAGAACTTTCCTTCTATTCCGTTCATTACTCCGTTTGAGCCAACAGCTTTTACTGCGTCGGTTGCCCATTTTGAGACTGATTTCATATCCGAAAAGGAAACGGAGCCAATGTTCAGGTCGTTGCCTGATGCCACAGCGGCATTTTTCAGGATAACCGCCGCTTCCTCTCTTGTAAGAGCATCGCCCGGGCCGAATTTTGTTTCGCTTTTGCCGTTGATTATGCCAAGAGCGTGAAGCATGTTTATGCTGTCATCTCTGCCGTATGTATCGTCAAAGTAATTTGACAGATATGCAATATCCCTTTCGTAGAAATAATCTTCAAGACTGTTATAATTTCCGCATACTGCAAGGTAGTTGGCTATCAGTATGCAAAATTCTTCTCTTGAAATAGCTTTGCCGTAAGAGCCTAATATTTCATAAGGCAGAATGGAATTTGATGCTCCGTACAAAACATCCTCTACTGCCCATTGTTCTTCAGGGTATATGAGATAATCGTAGCTATCGTTTATGGTAAAGTTCAAATGAGTATATTTGTTTTTACACGACATGAAGCTTGCATATATTTCCCCGACAGCTCCGTTTTCAACGGTTGTGCTGTAACAAAGATAATTATCCGCTCCATATTTGCCAACCTGAACTCCTGAATTTATGAAGTAGGTCTTTTCACCGTCGTTTGTTCGGAAAACTATTATAACTCCGCAGAATGGATTTTTTGTTATCTTTCTTTTAAGAATCATATCTCCTGCATTATTGCAAAAGGATATAATCTGCTTATCTGTAAGCTCCATTGCCGTTTGGTCTTCAAGACTCATGACATAGCCGCTGTTAATATCGCTTACTCCTCTTATACCCATAGCTTCAAAGACGGTCAGTTCTTTCTCAGGCTCGATATATGCAGACTCTACACCAAAAGCAAGAGCCATAATAAACAGCGAAGCAATCAGTATAATTTTTTTCATAAGTGTCACCGCCGATTATACTCTGTAAGGCCAGATTACAAATGTTGACTTATCGGGCATTTCAACAAAGAATTCAAACTTTGAAGGATCCTGCTCATCAACATAGAAGTCGATGATTTTGAAGCTTGCAATGTCATTTGAATATATAATCTCGTCATTTGATGAGCTTCCTGCATATTCACCCTTATTGTATTCAGTTACCTTTCGGTAGCAGTACGGAAGGTCATCGTCGTATGAACGGATAAATTCCTTATCTATTACATTAGATGTAACATTAAGCATATATCTGCAGATTTCAGAGCTTTCAAGAGAATAAACGCCTGTACAAATCATGTTATTGAGGAAGCAAAGTCCGTCTATATCTGAAATTATGTTTTCAACACCATCTACAAACAAATGCTTGTTGAAATAAATCATTCCGTTTTCTGTATTGTTAGCCTTTATCTGAAATACGTCAGCACCGTTAAATCTGTAAAAGCCTGCGCATTTTCCGTCATCGCCGTTATAGAGAACTACGATTTCCTTATACTTATCAGTAGCTACTATATCAACTACTGCAACCGCATAAGGATCAAGGTCCTGAGAAAGTACGGCATTGAAGTTCATTGCATTAATCCAGAGTGCAGGAATTTCCTTTGTTCCGTCCTCTAAAACCTTTACGGGTATAAATGCCAATGCATCATTTTCACCGTCGCCGTCCAGATCAAAAAATCTTATATCGTCAAGATTATGCTCTGTTACAAAGCCTGCATCCTGAAGTGTATGGAAGCCGGTTTTCCATTGGCTGTTTGCTCTGTATTCCTTGCCGGTTGTGGAAATAAGAACTGAGCTTCTTACTCCGTTCCAGGTTACACCGAAGTCCATAGCTTCTGCAATGGCACGAACAGGTATAGCGAGTCTTTCTTCAATAATGGTTGCGGGAACATCAAGGGGTACGGGTGCACCGTTTTTTACTAAAAATCCGTCTCCCTCTCTGATTGTTACTTCATAATCTTCAAGTGTAAGAGTTGTAGTTCTTGTTTCGCCGTTCCAATCTACTGTTGCGCCTGCCTTTTCAAACACCGCACGAACGGGAACCATTACACGTCCCTCTACTATTGATGGAGCATTGTCGAACATTATCTCCGTATTATCTACATAAACCTTTACGTTGTTTGCTGACACTACTGTACTTACAACAGATGCGGCAACAATTCCAACTATCAATGCTAATTTCTTAAGCTTCATTTCTTACTTCCCTTTCTTTAATCATTGTCTTCCTTACTTGGCACACTTGTTCCTGACGGAGAAGGTGCTTTTGTCGCAGTTGGTGTTTTCTGCGGCTGTGAATTTTCCGGTTCGTTTGATGCCGAAGGAGCTGCCGAAGATTCAGGGCTTTGAGTTCCTTCCGGTTCTTCTGAGCTTTCAGGATCAGGACTTTCTGTAGGTTCTCCGCCATAGGTATGACCTGTGCAGGCTCTCTTTGGCTGCTTACCCTTTACAAAGTATCCCGTAGTTGTAGAGCAATGGTCCTTAGGTAACATTCCGGAGTTTGTACATATCTTTACGCCTATAACATCATCAGGCTGCTGAAGGTCTTTTTCAGGCAGGCCCTCATGTATAGTCTGCATTACCTTTTTCCACACTGACGTACATGGGTTTGAGCCGCCAACTGATCTTGGGTTATCAAATCCATACCATACAGCACCTACATAGTAGGGCGTAAAACCTACGAACCATTTATCGTTATTGTCGTTTGTAGTACCTGTTTTGCCAAATGTGGGCATATCTGCAAGCTTTGCAGAACGAGCTGTTCCGTAGCCGCTGTTAACCGGCTCTCTTAGCAGGTCTGCCATAATATAAGCTGTTGATTCCTTGACAGACTGAACTGTTGAAGGTTTATTTTCAAGAACCACCTGACCTGATGAGTCAACAACCTTGGTGTAGGTATATGGCTTTATATATTTACCATTATTTACAAACACGCAGTACGCCGCAGCCATTTCCTTAACGGTAACACCTGTTGTAAGACCGCCAAGCGCCAATGAACTGTAATTCTTGTCCGCAGACTGAAGTGTTGAAATCTTGAAGTTGTTTTCAAGATATGAATATGACTTATTTATACCTATAAGGTCAAGCACCTTGACAGCAGGGATATTAGCCGAGCGGCCTACCGCCTCATGTACAAGCATATTTCCCTTAAAGCCTTTATATGCATTGGACGGCTCCCATTTATCGCTGCCGATAGTGATTTTTTCGTCTTTTATAACTGATGATTGGTCTATTTTTCCAAACTCAAGCGCAGGAGTATAAACTGAAAGGGGTTTTATTGCAGAACCCGGCTGACGTTTTGCCTGAGTCGCTCTGTTGAAGCCTCTGGGATCAGTCTTAGGACCGAGTCCGCCAACAAGACCTTTAACCTGACCGGTGAACGGATCAATTATAACCATAGCAGATTCAGCATTGGAGTTGGGGAAATTTGACGTATTTTCAAATACGCTCTCCATAGCATCCTGAATTTTGGGATCAACGGTAGCGTAAATTCTCAAGCCGCCATTTGTTATCTGCTGTTCTGCAAAGTCGGCTGAAAAGCCTTTCTTTGTCTGAAGGTCTGATATAACATCACTTATAACCTGATCAACAAAATATGATGAAACATTGTTTCGCGCATTACTCTTTTTCGGAACTACATCAAGCTTGCTTTTAATTGCCTTATCATGCTCTTCCTGAGTAATCATTTCAAGCTCAAGCATTTTGCCGATTACACGGTTTCTTTTTTCAATGGTATTGTCAGGATTTGCATAGGGATCAAATCTTGTAGGGTACTGCGTTATACCAACGATTGCCGCCGCTTCCTGAATATTAACTTCATCGGCTGATTTTCTGAAGTACATATTGGACGCCGCTTCTACTCCGTAGCAGTTGTTTGCAAAGAACGCAATATTCAAATACATGGTTAGTATTTCGTCCTTTGTAAGCTGCTTTTCAAGAGCGATGGCGCGCATCATTTCTTTTATCTTACGTGTTGCACTTTTATCCGTTTCGTTTGTTATATTCTTAATAACCTGCTGAGTTATTGTACTTCCGCCATATGATGAATCACCAACGCCAAGCTTTGCCATAACAAACTTAAAGGTTGCACCGATTGTTCTTTTTAAATCCACACCGTGATGCTTATAGAATCTCTGGTCCTCTATTGCTACTGCCGCTTTTTTGAAATTATCGCTTATTTCTTCGCTGGAAACCCATTTTCTGTTAACTGCGGTTTTTATTTGCTCAAGCTCACGCTCGTTTCCGTTTTCATCGGTGTACATTACAAACGAGGCATGATTAAGAGCAAGCTCATCTATGCTCATATCACGAATTTCGGTAGATACAGCGGTGTACATTCCGATTCCTACGCCTGTTGCTACTATTACACAGAGCATACCAAAAATGAGAAGCCCTATTCCGAAGCCTTTTAATACTGAATTGCGCTTAGCTTTTCTGGCTTTTTTCTTAAGGCGCTTTTTCATTCTTTCAGAGCTGCCTGCTCTCGTATTTCTACTTCGATTTCTTCGGATATCTTCATCAGGGATATACTCATATCTTCTGTCGTCGTCATTACGGTAATCCAATACTTTTACCTCCTAATCGTAAAAGGATAAACGAATCTAATCATATTATATAAGAAAGTAATTGTTTTTTCAAGTGTTTTTTTGAAAAATTAATATTTTTTGCATAAATATTTTGATTATGGAAAAAAATAGAACAAAGACGGTTAATTATTACTGCAAATTAACATAAATATAAAAGGCGGTGCAAACTGTTATGAAAAGAAATACAATTATTGCTTTAGCTGCTGCGGCGTCAGTTATTGCAATATTATCTATATGGCTGGGTTTCATAATTGCCGGTCGCAATTCAAATGATACGGTGCCTTCATCCCCTCCTTACAATACGCCCGTAGCCGAGCAGGTAAGCTCAAATACAATCATTGCCGAGCCTGCTGAAGAGTACAAAATTATTTTGGAAGACACCACACTTATTCTTCACGAAAACGGAAACGAAATCAGAAAGACGCAAATTTCTCCTGACGTTTTACCAAGAGCTGATATTAAGGCACTCACAACGGGAATTGCATATTCAGACATAGAAAAAGCGCTCACTGATTGGGAAAGTTTATGTGATTAGCGAAAAACGAAGTAATTCGATGAATTCAGAAGTAATTTAAAGCATTTCACATTTATTTTAATTATTTTTCCTTCAACCGCTATATGCAGAATTTGCCTATTTCATGAAAAAGGTTCATAATACCATTAGCACTCTCCTTAGGTGAGTGCTAATGGTATGTTAATAACAAGGAGGAGATATATAATGAAAATTAAGCCATTAGCAGACAGAGTAGTCATCAAAATGTGTGAGGCTGAAGAAACTACAAAGAGCGGTATTATCCTTACAAATGCCGCAAAAGAAAAGCCGCAGATTGCAGAAATCATTGAGGTTGGCCCCGGCGGTGTAGTTGACGGAAAAGAAGTTGTAATGACCGTTAAATGCACAGATAAGGTTCTCATTTCCGAGTATGCCGGAACAAAGGTTAAGCTCGACGGTGAGGAATACGTTATCGTAAGACAAAACGACATACTTGCAATAGTTGAATAATCAGGAGGGAAATAGGTATGGCAAAACAGATTAAATACGGAGAAGAAGCAAGACACGCTCTTGAAAGAGGTATAAACAATCTTGCAGATACTGTTAAAATAACACTCGGACCTAAGGGCAGAAACGTTGTTCTTGACAAGAAGTTTGGCGCTCCCCTTATTACAAACGACGGTGTTACAATCGCAAAGGAAATTGAGCTTAGCGATCCCTTTGAAAATATGGGTGCTCAGCTTGTAAAGGAAGTTGCAACAAAGACAAACGATGTTGCAGGCGACGGTACAACAACCGCTACACTTCTTGCTCAGGCGCTTGTTCGCGAAGGACTTAAGAACGTAACAGCAGGAGCTAACCCCATGATTATCAGAAAAGGTATTCAGTCTGCAGTTGATGCAGCTGTTGCTGAAATCATCGGCAATGCAAAGAAGGTAAACGGCAAAGATGATATTGCAAGAGTTGCTTCTGTATCTGCTGCTAACGAAAAAATCGGTGAGCTTATTGCAGATGCAATGGAAAAGGTTACAGCTGACGGCGTTATAACTGTTGAAGAATCAAAGACTGCTGAAACATACAGCGAAGTTGTTGAAGGTATGCAGTTTGACAGAGGTTATATTTCACCTTATATGGTAACAGACACAAACAAGATGGAAGCTGTTATCGACGACGCATATATACTTATTACAGACAAGAAAATATCCAACATTCAGGAAATCCTTCCCTTGCTTGAACAGCTTGTACAGTCAGGCAAGAAGCTTGTTATTATAGCTGAAGATGTTGAGGGCGAAGCACTTGCAACTCTTATCGTAAACAAGCTGAGAGGCACTTTCGTAGCAGTTCCCGTTAAGGCTCCCGGTTTTGGTGACAGAAGAAAGGAAATGCTCAGAGATATTGCTATCCTTACCGGCGGCGAAGTTATTTCAGAAGAGCTTGGTCTTGAGCTTAAGGATGCAAACATTACTCAGCTCGGCCGTGCAAGACAGGTTAAAATCCAGAAAGAAAACACAATCATCGTTGACGGTGCAGGCGATGCTGATGCAATCAAAGCAAGAATTGCTGAAATCAAGGCAGCCATCGCAAATACAACATCTGATTTTGACAGAGAAAAGCTTCAGGAAAGACTTGCTAAGCTTTCAGGCGGTGTAGCAGTTATCAAGGTTGGTGCTGCAACCGAAACTGAAATGCAAGAAATGAAGCTCAGAATTGAAGATGCTCTTGCAGCTACAAAGGCAGCTGTTGAAGAAGGCATTATCGCAGGTGGTGGAACAACATATATCAACGCTATACCTGCTGTTGAAAAGCTTCTCGAAACCACATCAGGTGACGAAAAGACAGGTGTTCAGATTGTGCTTAAGGCACTTGAAGAGCCGGTTAAGCAGATTGCTGCAAACGCAGGTCTTGAAGGTTCAGTAATCGTTGACAAAGTTAAAACACAGAAAAAGGGTATTGGCTACAACGCTCTTACTGATGAATATGTTGATATGATTAAGGCAGGTATTGTTGATCCTGCAAAAGTTACAAGAAGCGCACTTCAGAACGCTGCAAGCGTTGCAAGCATGGTTCTTACAACAGAAAGTCTTGTAACAGATATTCCTGAAGCAGAAAAGCCGGCAATGCCTGATCCATCAATGGGTGGAATGTATTAATCGGTGATGTGTAAAAATGCACAGACCGTTCAATGACATGAACTAACGTAAAAAGAATCCGCAAAAAATTTCTGCGGATTCTTTTCTTTATTTGAATTCTCTCGTAAATATATCACTTTTTGCAAGAAGGTCGTGGACTGTATTTAGTCCGAGTCTTTTAAGAAGCTCTATTACATAGGGATTTTCGGGCGGAGTCAGGTATGTGGCGTCGTTTCCGTATTCTTCAACATGTCTTTTCCCCTCTTTTGCGCCGATAATTGATTTCGGGCCGCCTACGCATCCGCCAACACAGCCCATACCCTCAAAAAAGTTGCCGTCAAGTTCTCCGTTTTTAAGCTTTTCAATCATTGCCTTACAGCCGGAAACCCCCTCTGCCTGAACAGTTTTTATCTTGATTTTTCTATGGGGGCTTAATCTCTCAACCGTATCGCTTACAGCTTCACTTACACCGCCCGAATACGCGTATATTCTACCGCCCCGTGATGAATGGTCTTTTTCAGAATCGGGCATTTGTTCGGGATTTATGCCTGCGGCTTCAAATATATCATGCACTTCCTGAAATGTCAGGACATAATCTACGGCGTCCTTTATATCAGGCTCTCTTGCTTCACTTTTCTTTGCAAGACACGGTCCTACGAATACCGTAATTGAATCGGGATAGAGTTTTTTAATAACTCTGCCGCAAGCTATCATTGGAGATACAGCACCCGGAACATGAGGCATCAACTCATGATATATTTTTCTAATCATTGCAATCCACATAGGACAGCAACAGCTTGTCAGCTGATAGTCACGGTCCGAATTTATATGCTTATCAAATTCAAGAGCTTCCTTAAGTGTAAGAATATCTGCAAACAGCGCCACCTCTATCATACCCGTAAACCCCGCCTGCTTAAATGCATTACGGAGCATTCCCGGAGTTACATCTTTTGAAAACTGCCCATGAAATGCAGGTGCTACAAGGGCATATGACTTTTTACCGCTGCTTCGTACTGCTTTCATGGCAGGTAGTATATCACGGCTTGCCACAAGCTTTCCTGATTCGCAGGCTTCAATGCAAGCAGCGCAGCCGCAGCAAAGCTCCGGCTCAATTTTAAGTCCGCCATTTCCGTCATGAACAATGGCATCGAAAATACAGCTTCTTACACAAGGGCTGTCATCTGTACACTTATGACAATCATCTGTTTTTATTACTACCGGATGCTTTTCGGGATGTAACAGACAGTCAAGGTGATACGGATCGCATTGTATTTTATGAGGTACGTCTTCCCCAAGACGCTCTTTAAGTAATTCCTTATATAATTCATCAAAGGTCATGGTTATCATTCCTTTCAGGATATACAAATATTATCCCAAAAAATCTGTTGTCTATACAAATCAAACCGATTTCAGACCGTCGAAAAAGTCGTTCTACCGCAAGCTAACAAGAAAATCTTCGTTTAAGAATAATTTAGATTATGCGTGTAAAAAACAAAACCACAAGAAAAACATCGAATTTTTCTTGTGGTTGCTTGCTTTTTGCCAACTTGAACTCTACCGTACCCACGTACGCCTACGAATTCAAGTTGACAAAATATAACTTCCTTTTTCGAGGTCTGCCTTTTAAACTGCTTCCTTTTGAGCTTCAATTTTTGCAAGCTCTTCCTGCTCAAGCTGACGGTATGCCACCTTGCCTACAAGAGTTTTGGGAAGCTCGTCCCTGAATTCTATATCATAAGGCATTGCATATTTTGCTATGTTCTTTTTGCAATGCTCAAGGATTTTTTCTTTTGTTTCTTCTGTTGGCTCACATCCTGCCGAAAGCTTTACAAAGGCTTTTACTTTCTGCATCTTATATGAGTCAGGAACACCTATAACACAGCTCATTTGCACCATTGGTAATGAGTCTATTATATTTTCAAGTTGAGCAGGATATACATTATACCCTGATGTTATAATCATTCTTTTCGCTCTGCCTTTGAAATAGATAAAGCCTTCTGCATCCATATAACCAAGGTCACCCGTATATACCCATACAAGTCCGTCTGCATGAGTTCTGAGAGTATTCGCAGTTTCTTCGGGACAGTTCATGTACTCTTTCATTACAGTAGGTCCTGACAAGAGTATTTCTCCTTCCTCACCGTACGGAAGCTCTCTGTCTGTTCCCGGTTCTACAATTTTTATATATGTATCGGGGAAAGGAATTCCTATACTTCCCTTTTTGTACATATTAAGTGGTGTCAGACAGCATGCTGTAACGGTTTCCGTTGTTCCGTAGCCCTCACGCACCTGAACCATACATTTATGGTCAAGGAGAAATGTGTCAAGCTTTTTCTTAAGCTCAACCGACAAGGAATCGCCGCCTGAAAATACACCCTTTAAGTTGCTGAGGTCTGCTTTTTCCATTGACGGAATTCGCAGCAATGCTTCATAAAGAGTTGGCACACCTGCAATAAAGTTGCACTTGCTCTTTACCATAAGCTTACCGTAGCTCTGAGGTGTAAATCTCGGAACAAGAATACATCTTCCTGCCTGAGAAAGCATGGTATGAATACAAACACCAAGTCCGAAGCCATGGAAAACAGGCATTGCCGCAAGCATTTTATCACCCGGTCTGAAAATTGGGTTTGCAGCGATTACCTGCTGACCTAATGCATTGAAATTTCTGTTGGTGAGGACAATTCCTTTATTTTTGCCCGTAGTACCGCCTGAATAGAGTATTACCGCAGGATCGGTGCTTTTTCTTTTGACGGAATAGTTATAGAAGCAATGTACTCCCATTTTGATAAACTCATTCCATCTTATAATAGGCGCATCTGACGGTATTTTCTTGATTTTTCTGCCCTCTGTAAGCATGTAGCCTGCTTTGATTGGCTTTGAAAGCTCATCCTTTACGCTGGCTATAATTATATTTACAACCTTTGTATTGTGCCTGATATTTTCAAACTTATTATAAAATTGGTCAAGCGTTATGGCAGTTACGCTCTGGGAGTCGTTAAGGTAGAATTCTATTTCCTTTTCTGCAGAAAGGGGATGAATCATATTGGCTATTGCACCCACTAAGTTTACCGCATAGAACATATAAATCGCCTGGGGGCAATTAGGAAGAGCGATAGTTACTCTGTCACCCTCACGCACTCCAATGGTTTTAAGTGATTTTGCGCACTTCTTAATCTGCTCAACCATTGCTGAATATGTAGTTGATTTGCCCATGAAATCAAACGCTATATTATTGGGGTACTCCATCGCAACCTTTTCTACCGCTTCAAACATTGAACCGTCAAAATATTCAAGGTGCATTGGTATATCTCCCATATGGTCTTTCCATGGTGTTTTAATAAGCTGCGCTTCCATTAATAGTCCACCTCTTCCTCAATAGGCTTTTCCAAAAGCTCCGGATTTTCAAGCAAAGTTTTTAAAAGACGTACTGTTTTTGAAAAATAGTATCCGTCCGCAATACGCTCATCTACTGTCAGCCCTATATCTACGCTGTCACGCATCTCCACGTTCCCGTTTTCATCATAGAACGGTCTGATTTTCTTTTCACCCACCACAATGAACACAGAAGTTGTTCCCCAATTTGACAGATGGTGGTATCCGCATCTTAGCTTGATAGAGCCAAGATTAGAAAGCAGCACCGTTGAGTAATAAGGATCACCTGCTGTAACAAATGACGGCGCCCATCCACGTTTTTCCAAAAAACATATAAAAGATATTATTGAATTTGAAATAAACCTCGGAATGACATTAAGAATATCCATAAGCTGCTGTGTGCTGTCACCTTTTGAGTCAGTTCGGCAGAAGGTAACACGCTTATATATCTCTTCATGAATCGTATCTATATTTGCGCCGGGCTTTGCTTTAATGGTTGCCATAGCCTCCTGTGCATCATCGGTAAAAAGCTTTTTAACAACGAATGCTGCTGTTATATCATTCCTTTGATACATACGCTTATTTGCTATGAAAATATTCATTTTAGGGCGTAAATATATAGTTTTTAAGGTAGCTGTTATTATCGCCTGAAAAAGATTATACTTATATTCGGGATTATCACCATTCTTCTTTTCCAGAAATTTATTAAGGTTAGTAAGGTCTATTCGCTCTGAAATAAATGCCTCATTATCGCAGCGATTTGGAAAGATTATGGGCATAACAAAATGCATGGAATCTACGTTCCTGATTAGTTTTGCATCCTTACGGTCGCCAAAACGTTTTTTATTACTCATTATGCTGAATTCCTTTCTTTCTAATAATACAAAACCTCTTATTATTATACAATATCCGGCACAAATTGTCAATCAATGCTATGACTAAAAACCAGCCTGTTTTTTGTGCAAAAAACCAAAAAGAACTGTTTAATATTCGCAGGTTCAATGCCATAAAAATGCGAAAAATCCGCAAACTTGCGGATTTTCCATTGGTTATACATAATCATTGAACAGTCTGTATATTTTTAGACGTTTCTCTATTATTTCTTAAGCGCTATTCCCTCTTGTTCAAGGTCCTTGATTATTGCATTAACCGGCTCTGCTACTTCTTCTTTTGTAAGAGTCTTTTCGGGATGTGAGAAAAGAATTCTTACTGTGATTGATTTTCCTGATTCATCAGTATATGTGTCAACCACAGATACACTCTTAACAAGCGGGCAGTTTGCCTTCTGGATTGCTGCTGCAATAGGGCTGAACTTATCTGAAACGAATGAAAGGTCAATTTCAATTTCAGGGAATCTTGAAGGCTCACGGTATGCGATGCTGCGATTGGAGATTTTTGCAAATTCCTCAATATCTATTTCCGCAAATACTATGTTTGCCTTTTTATCAATCTTCTTTGAAACAACTGAATTTACAATTCCAATCTCACCTATAACGTGTCCTGCACAGATTATGCTGTTAAGATTTTTGGGATGCTGATAGGAATGGGTTGCTTCTATCTTTTCAAAGCTTAGCGGTTCATGCTTCAAATCGTCTGTTATAACTGCGAGAACATCACGAAGCTCAAAATAAAGCTGCTCCATATCCTTTGTTTTTGAGAACATAGTAACGGCAAGCTTCTTCTGCTCATTGCACATATTATCAGCTTTTAATCCGTTTACCACTCTGCCTACTTCAAATACTGAAAAATCTGTTGAATAGGAAGTATTTGTTTTAATCTGGCAAAGCTGTGTAGGAATAATTGAACGTCTTATTGTTTTGATGTTGGGATTTGTGGCATTTACAAGCTCTACGTTGTTTTCAACTTCAATTCCCAAAGCCTTATACTCGTCGTAATACTGCCATACATATGAATGAAGCTCATGCATTGAATAACGCTTTACAAGAATATCCTTGATTCTCTCTTCGTCACATTTTTCAACATCGGGACGAACGGGATATGACGGTGCAATAACTGTGTTGATATCAAAGTTATCATAGCCGTAAATTCTTGTTATTTCTTCTATTATGTCCGCCTTGATTGTAACATCCTTTGTAGCTCTCCAGCTCGGAACCTCAACTGTAAACTTATCGCTGTCAAGACTAACTTCAAAGCCAAGAGATTTAAGTGTCTTTACTATGGTGTCATTGCTGATTTCTATACCCGTATAGCGATTTACAAATGTTTTGTCAAATGTAAGTGATATTTTGTCATACTTATGCGCATACTCATCTGTCAATGCCGAAACTACCTTTGCACCGGTATCGATAGATGTGAGAAGCTTAACAAATCTTGCAACAGCAGGAACTGTCATTTCAGGATCAAGGCACTTTTCATAACGCATTGATGCATCTGTTCTGTGGGCAAGTCTTACTGTGGACTTTCTTATAGATACAGCATCAAATGTCGCAGATTCCAATGTAAGAGTTGAAGTGTCCTCAACTATTTCGGAATCAAGACCGCCCATTATACCTGCAATAGCAACGGGGGTGTTGTCGTTGCAAATCATAAGCGTATTTTCGTCAATTTCTCTTTCGACTCCATCAAGAGTTTTGAATGTAAACGGCTTGTCAAAACGCTTTATTCTGAGCTTTTCAACCTTTCGTGAATCAAATGCGTGCATAGGCTGCCCCATTTCAAGCATTAGATAGTTCGTAAGGTCTGCAAGGAAGTTAAGCGCTCTCATACCACAGTAATAGAGTCTTATTCTCATATTAACGGGACTTTCATGAACGCTGATATTTTCAAGCTGTATGCATGAATATCTCTGGCAAAGCTTATCCTCAATTTTAAGGTCAACCTTTGAAAGCTTGTCATACGCCGATAAATCAGCTGTGTCAAGAGGCTTAAGCTCACGGCCTGCAATAGCCGCAAACTCTCTTGCAATACCGTAATGTCCCCAGAGGTCAGGACGGTTTGTGAGAGATTTGTTATCAACCTCAAACACTATATCGTCTATTTCATAAATGCTTTTAAGGTCTGTTCCGTTTTCAACATTGTCGGTAATCTCCATAATACCGTCGTTGTTGTCGCTGATACCTATTTCCTTTTCGGAACAGCACATTCCGTTTGATGTATAGCCTGCGAGCTTTCTTGGTGTTATTGTAATATCACCGATTTGTGCACCTACCTTTGCAAAAGCAGTTTTCATACCAACTCTTACATTGGGAGCGCCGCAAACAACGTCTGTAAGCTCACCATCACCTGCATCAACCTTCAGAAGATGAAGCTTCTTTGATTCAGGATGCTCCTCTACTGATTTAATTTCTGCTACAACAATACCGCTAAGGTCGCTGCCTTTAAAGAATATCTCATTTTCAACTTCGGCAGTAGAAAGAGAAAATTTATTTATAAGCTCAAGCTTATCAAGTCCGGACAAATCAACAAAGTCCGAAATCCAATTCATTGATAAAAACATTATTCTGCTCCCCTTTCTTATTTGTCGTCCGTGAATTGTGAGAGTACCTTGAGATTTCCGCTGTTAAGGTCACGGATATCTTTTACTCCGTACTTCATCATTGCAAGTCTTGTAAGTCCCAGACCGAAAGCGAAGCCTGTATATTCTTCAGGATCAATGCCGCCTGCCTTTAATACCTCCGGATGAATCATTCCGCAAGGACAAAGTTCAAGCCAACCGCTGTGCTTACATGAAGGACAGCCGTCACCGCCGCATATAAGGCAGCTTATATCAAGCTCAAAACCGGGTTCCACAAACGGGAAAAATCCGGGGCGCAAACGTACTTTTATATCCTTCTGGAAAACCTCTGAGAGCATAGTCTTCATGAAGAAAATAAGGTTTGAGATAGAAATATTCTTATCAACCATTACACCTTCCATCTGGAAGAATGTATTTTCATGACACGCATCAGTAGCTTCGTTACGGAAGCATCTGCCGGGGAAAATAGCCTTGATGGGCTTACCCTCTTCAAAAAGAGCCTTTTTATATTTTTTATAGATTGCATTCTGTGCTGCTGATGTATGGGATTTAAGAAGCTGACCATTTTCAAGGTAGTATGTGTCCTGCATATCTCTTGCAGGGTGGTCCTTTGGAATGTTGAGAGCTTCAAAACATTCGTAGTCAGTTACTATCTCTGTATAGTTTTCAACTGCAAAGCCCATTGAACGGAATATCTCCTCACATTGTCTCTGAACAAGTGTGATAGGATGATATGAACCACGCTCAAGCTTTGCAGGCATGGAAACATCGAATTCAGGCATACGGCTGTTTTCAAGCTCAATTTCACGACGGCGAAGCTCCTCGCGTTTTTCTGCTATGCTGTCGTTAACCTGATTCTTAAGTACATTGACCTCCTGACCGAAGGTCTTTTTCTCTTCAGGGGATAAATTTCTCATCTCCTGCATAAGTTCAGTAACATAGCCTTTTTTTCCTATATATTCAACTCTGATTTTTTCAAGGTCGTCCATAGTTTCAATCTTTGCAAGCGCGTCTTCAAATGCCTGCTTGAGCTGCTTTGTTTTATCTGACATTGTCTTAAATCCTTTCTGTTATATTTCCGGTTTGAAGCCCGGCATCAGTTGAAGCTTGAACAAGTTATTACGATGCTTTGTGTCAATAAGCTTCTTGGTGTTTTCATCATCAATTTCGCCGGTTCTTATATATCTGTCCAATACTGCATAGGTGAAACCAAGATTATCTTCATCAGTTTTGCCGCAAAGTCCGTCTATTGGCGTTTTATCAACTAAATCATCAGGTAGTCCAAGCACTCTGCCTATTTTCTTTACCTCATCAACAGTCAGGTTGCAAAGGGGCGAAAAATCACCCGCTGCATCGCCGTATCTTGTGGAATAGCCTACCCAATCTTCCGATAAATTGCAGGTGTTTACCACTCTGCCGTTTATACTTTGCGACACTGCATAGAGAGTTGTCATTCTTATTCTGGGCGGTATGTTTGTTCTGGTCTGCTGAGAGATTTCAATTCCGCCCTCTTTAAGAGCTTCATGGATTCCCTCAACCGCAGTCTTTACATTAATGGTAAAATGCTTTATTCCTAAATGATTTACAAGCTTGTAGGCACAGTCAATATCGTGCTGCTCACCGCATGGCATAAGCACTCCGACGACTCTGTCCCTGCCAAGAGCTTCAACACAAAGTGCTGCAGCAACAGAGCTGTCCTTACCTCCTGAAATGCCTATAACTGCATTACAGCCTTTGCCGTTTTCTTCAAAGAATTGTTTTATCCACTCCACACATTGGTGGGTAATTTTTTGTGCGTCGAACACTCGGTTCACCTCTTTATAAATACTTATGCATCAATAGTAGATATTGTAAGAGTTGTTTCTTCAAGAACATCGAGCAATACTCTTACAGTATCGAGCGCAGTAAAGATTGTTACATTGTTATCTGTGGCATGACGTCTTATTTCGTAGCCGTCACTTGCCTGACCTGCAGAGCCGATGTCTTTTGTATTGATAACGTATGCAATATGTCCCTGACGAAGTGATTCGGGGATTTCATCGCTTCCGTCACTTATCTTTTCAAGCACATGGGTACGTATTCCGTTTTTCTTAAGGAACTCTGCTGTTCCTCTTGTTGCTTCAATATTGAAGCCGAGGTTATAAAAACGCTTAATAAGAGGAAGTGCTTCTTCCTTGTCCTTATCAGCAATGGTCGCAAGAACTGTTCCGTAGTTCTGGAGCTTCATTCCTGATGCCTGAAGTGCTTTATACAAGGCACGGTTTAGTTTGTCGTCATAGCCGATTGCTTCGCCTGTTGACTTCATTTCAGGAGAAAGATATGCGTCAAGTCCGCGGATTTTATTGAATGAGAATACGGGCACTTTAACATACCAGCGCTTCTTTTCATCCGGATATTCGGTAAATATTCCCTGCTCCTTAAGGCTCTTGCCCATTATAACCTCTGTTGCAATATCTGCGAGGAAATAACCGGTTGCTTTTGAAAGGAACGGAACTGTTCTTGATGAACGAGGGTTAACCTCGATAATATATACATTTTCATTCTCATCTACAATAAACTGAATATTGTAAAGTCCCACAATACCAATTCCAAGACCAAGCTGCTTCGCATACTGAAGAATTATTCCCTTAACCTTATCAGAAATACTGAATGTAGGATAAACGCTTATGGAGTCACCGCTGTGAACGCCTGTACGTTCAACAAGCTCCATTATACCGGGAACAAAAACATCCTTACCGTCACATATAGCGTCGATTTCAACTTCCTTACCCTGAATGTACTTATCTACAAGTACCGGCTTGTCCTCGTCGATTTCAAACGCTGTTTTAAGGTATGTTCTGAGCTGTTCCTCATTTGCAACTATCTGCATTGCACGACCGCCAAGAACGAAGCTTGGACGAACAAGAACGGGATAGCCGATTTCAGCTGCTGCCTTAATTCCGTCCTCAATTTTTGTTACAGCCTTACCCTTTGGCTGTGGAATATTAAGACTCTTGAGAACCTTTTCGAAGCTGTCACGGTTTTCTGCACGTTCAATAGCTTCACAATCTGTTCCTATAATCTTAACTCCTCTCATCATAAGAGGCTCTGCAAGATTTATAGCAGTCTGTCCACCAAGTGATGCAATAACACCTTCCGGCTTTTCAAACTCAATTATATTCATTACATCCTCTGCTGTAAGAGGTTCAAAGTACAGCTTATCTGCTGTTGTATAGTCTGTTGAAACAGTTTCAGGGTTGTTATTGATTATGATAGCTTCATAGCCTGAATTCTTGATAGTGGTAACAGCATGAACTGTTGAATAGTCGAATTCAACACCCTGACCTATACGGATAGGTCCTGCTCCCAGAACTACTATTTTCTTCTTATCAGTGAGTACAGAAGCGTTATCTCCTGTATATGATGAATAGAAATAAGGTATATATGCATTTGTATGGCATGTATCAACCATTTTGTAGATTGGGAATATGCCGTTTTCTTTTCTCATGTTATATACTTCAATTTCTGTCATGTTCCAGAGCGTTGCAATGAACTTATCACCAAATCCCATTTTCTTTGCAGCCTTAAGTGTATCAATGTTGCCTGCTGATGAGCTGATTTCCTTTTCCATGTCAATTATCTTTTTGATTGATTCAAGGAAATACGGTGTTATTTTTGTAACGTCATGAAGCTTTTCTATTGCAGCACCACGACGAAGAAGCTCTGCTACTGCAAAGATATTGTCGTCCTTAAACTCCTTAAGATATTCATACAAAGCATCATCTGACATATTATCAAACTTAGGAAGATGGAAATGACAAGCTCCGATTTCAAGTGAGCGTACAGACTTAAGCAAGCACTCTTCAAGAGTTGAGCCGATACCCATAACCTCGCCGGTGGCTTTCATCTGTGTACCGAGGGTGTTGGGTGCAGTTGCAAACTTATCAAATGGGAATCTTGGGAGCTTAGCAACTACATAGTCAAGTCTTGGTTCAAATGCTGCTGTTGTATTTGCAATCTGTATATCCTCAAGAGCCATACCAACTGCAATTTTTGCTGTTACTCTTGCGATTGGGTAGCCGCTGGCTTTTGATGCAAGTGCAGATGAACGTGATACTCTTGGATTTACTTCGATAAGATAGTATTCACTTGTATGGGGATTGAGTGCAAACTGAACGTTACATCCGCCCTCAATTTTAAGCTCACGGATAATTTTAATTGCGCTGTCGTTTAGCATTTTAAGGTCATGGTCATTGAGAGTCATAATAGGTGCAACAACTAATGAGTCACCTGTATGAACACCTACGGGATCAATATTTTCCATGCCACAAATAGTTATAGCGTGGTCGTTAGAGTCGCGCATAACCTCAAATTCAATTTCCTTATAACCCTTTACGCTCTTTTCAATAAGAACCTGATGAACAGGAGAAAGCTTAAATGCATTCAGTCCTACTTCCACAAGTTCCTCCTCGTTATACGCAAAGCCGCCACCGGTTCCACCAAGTGTGAAAGCAGGTCTTAAAACAACGGGGTATCCGATTCTGTTTGCAGCTTCCTTTGCTTGTTCAAGGTCATATGTTATTTCAGAGGGAATAACCGGCTCACCGATTGATTCGCAAAGTTCCTTAAACAGTTCTCTGTCCTCAGCACGTTCTATACTTTCGCTGCTTGTACCAAGAAGTTCTACGCCACATTCTTTCAATACGCCCTTCTTTTCAAGCTGCATAGCAAGGTTAAGGCCTGTCTGTCCGCCAATTCCGGGAACAATAGCATCAGGACGTTCGTATCTGAGAATTTTCGCAATGTATTCAAGTGTAAGAGGCTCCATGTAAACCTTGTCCGCTATTGTAGTATCAGTCATAATGGTAGCAGGATTGGAGTTACAAAGAACAACCTCATAGCCTTCTTCCTTAAGCGCAAGGCAAGCCTGAGTTCCTGCATAGTCAAATTCTGCAGCCTGACCAATTACTATGGGGCCTGAGCCGATAATTAGAATCTTTTTGATGTCTGTACGTTTTGCCATTATAAATTCCTCCTGAAGTTTTTTATCATGTTATTGAATTTTAAAAAAACGGCTCCTGCAAAAATAAATCAATCTTTGCATAAGCCGGAAAAATATGAATAATTTAAGTACCAAACAGAATAATCGGCAACAGTACTATAATCTGCAGCCGGATTGAGCTTTGATATTAAGCTGTTATTTGCCGAATAAACTGTCATAGCTTTTGTTTCTCCCATATAAATTCAATTCATGCAAAAATGCACGTTCAATATATTATATACCTAAATACCCATTGTTGTCAATCGTTTTTATGATTGTTTTTTCAAAATTTTACATTATATTTTTGTATAGTTTTCCAAAGTAAGCTGTTTAACATACTGTTCAAGCTCATTATGGCTCATTGCACCAATTCGCCCTTTTATAATATTCCCTTTTGCATCAATAAAAACCGTAAGAGGTACGGAGCGTACGCCGTAAACAGTTGCTGCCTCAAGCTCTGTATCAAAAAATAACGGGAATTCATAACCTTTGCTTTTTACAAATTTCTTTGCTTTGTCCTCTGTTTCTTCTACCCCGTCAGTCATATTAACCATCATGAACATAACCTTATCCTTGTACTTGCGGCTAAGCTCATCAAATGCCGGAAGCTCTTCTTTACACGGTGGACACCAGGTTGCCCAGAAGTTTATCACTATGGGTTTACCGGAAAAATCGCTGAAGCTTACAGTTTCGCCCTGAGAGTTTGTTACCTTGAAATCAGGTGCTTTTATTACCTTTTGTTCCGTATCAGGCTGTGGTGATGCGAAGTTCCGGCTTAACATACGATAGCCAACGGAAGCACCCACAAGAATCACTAAAAACAAACCAAATATTAAAATAGTCTTTTTTCTCAAAATAATACGCTCCTCATCCCAGCAAATGCTGTATCCTATGCATTATTCCAAACATCATCAAAAGCCCTATAATAACCAAAAACACTCCGCATACTGTATTAATCACCCCGTAGTGCTTTTTTATCCAGGCAAAAAGCACCGTAAGCCTGCCAAGAATAAGCGCCGAGATAACAAAAGGAATACCAAGTCCCAATGAATATGCAAGGAGAAGCAACACTCCCTTTGCTAAAGTGCCCGAAGCAGAAGCCATCATAAGTGCAGAGCCGAGAAATGCACCCACACAAGGTGTATGACTAACGGAAAATACAACTCCGAAAATAAAGGCGGAAAACACACCCTTAATCTCAGGGCCGGAATGTGTAATCTGCAAATGCGGCAGGTGAATTATATTGAGAAAGCTAAGACCAAGGAGTATTATAATCAAGCCGCACACAACATTTACAGCGGTTTCATATCTTGCAAGAAATCCTCCAAGAGTCCCTGCAAATACACCAAATGAGCAGAACACCGCCGTAAACCCAAGCACGAAGCTTAAAGCGCTTGGAAGAGGATTTGATTTTTTATCTGCGCCGCCTGCAAAATAAGATACATAAACGGGTAACAGCGGAAGCATACACGGTGATATAAAAGAAATAATTCCCTCTAAAAATGTTATCAAATACTGCATGGACATACCTCTCTTTTTAGTTATATATGGATTATACCTTATTTCAGGAAAAAATAAACATTTCTAAAACGGATAAATTCATCATAACACATTTTCAAACCAATGAAAAGTACATACAGCATATTTTGTATAAAATAAATAACTCAAATAATATGCAAAAACCTTATGTCGCTGTAATAATATGTCGATAAAGGTCTGTTTATGGAATCGGCGGAATGTGCAGCTACAAGCATTGTATCAGGCGTAAAATCTCCCGTATTCAGAATAACGGGCGTATGGTCAAACCGACCGTCTCCGTCAAAGTCCAGCTGAATCAAATCCCCCGGCTCCGTTTCGGTTATATCCACCTCCACAGCTCTTGGTCCGGGGCCTCGGTTTTCGGTTAAAAATTTATAAAGCTCGTTCACACCCGTCCACGAAGGACTTTTTCTGTTTGCATTTATATAGTACCAACCAAAAGTGGGTTTGTAATTCATCTGACCATAGCCTGCATAAAGCACCTGAGATGCAAAGTTTGTGCAATCGCCGCCCAGCCGCGAATAATCATAATAATCAGGATTTCTTCCCATAGCCCAGCGCATTGCATATTGAACAGCCTTTTCTCTGTTATACATACAAAATACCTCCTTTCATGTCTTATAATATGTTTTTTTTCGTCAAAATGCGAAAAATAATATTTTTTTATTATTTGCTTGAAATTTTGTTTTACATACGATATAATAAAAAGACAAAATACAACATTTTTTTCAAAAGAGGAATTAATATGAATAAAAAAACTGCAGCTTACATTACGCTGGCAGTCGTTATATTATTGGTAGCATGCTTCTCTGCTGTTACCTTCGGTAATGAGAAAAACACCCTGACTTTTTATGCAGACCGTCCGGAAGCGACTGTTAACGGCGTAGATTACTCCATAATTGCACCGCCCATACTATATAAATACAAAACGTATGTTCCCGTTGATGATTTGCTCATAAAATCAGGATTCAGCGTAGGATGGGACACTTCAAGTAATTCAACTGTGGCTGTGCGAGGAAACGACACCTATTATATGGTATATGGCACAAAGGAAGGCATACTGTGGGCAAACGACCAACGGCTGACATTCGACACGCCACCGATTATATATAACGGCGTTGCGTACATGAGTCTTGAAATGTTTGCAGAAATGTCCGATGATTCGGTATATATTTCCGGCACTCCCCTACTTATAAAAAAAGACCTGCGAGACACTCTTGATAATACAGTCGTAACAGACGAATACAGACTTTCAGGCAGCGGAGTTACATATAAAGGCGTTACTTTTGTAGGCAATACGGGAATGGAGCTTCTTACAATTTCCGACAGCTCTGCTTCAAATTATGCATACCTTGTAAACGCCATTGCAGACAGTCTGCCAGAGGTTAATGTTTATAACATTGCCGTACCTACTGCCAGCGAATTCTATGCACCAAAAAATCTTTATACAAATCAGTCAAACGGTATAAGAAAAATATATCAGTCATTGAACCAGAATGTTACGCCCATAAACGTAGTAAAACCGCTTATGGAGCATGCGGCAGAGTTTATTTATTTCCGCACAGACCACCATTGGACTCAGCGCGGTGCGTATTATGCATACAAAGAGTTTATTGAAGTAAAAGGCGAGTCGATAGATGGTCTGGAAACATTTGATGTTCAGAACTCATTCAGCCACGTGGGTTCATTTGCAAGCTTTGCGAAAGGAACTCCGGGCGAAAAAATAATGCGTTCAAATCCTGATATGCTTCAGATATTTATGCCAAAATATACCGCTGTGGGAGCTGCATATAACGATATGTATATGAAGAGTAAAAAATGGGACCTTCAGCTTGTTTATCCAAGCTTCAACTCATACTCTGCATTTATAGGTGGCGACAATCCTCTGGCTGTATTCCACACATCAAATGCCAACGGGAAGAAGCTCGTAATCATTAAAGAGTCCTTTGGAACAGCATTTGCCACATGGGCGGCAAATAACTACGAATACATATACGTAATCGATCCCAGAAAGTTCAACGGATTTGGTGGCCATAACGCACATTTCAACCTTAAAACATTTTATGAGCTGAACAGATTTGATGACCTTGTTATTATAAACTACCCCGGCTCTATCGGTTCATCAAGCTATCGAAGTTCTGTACTTGGTATGATTTAATTATAACACAACACCCTCGAATTAAATTCGAGGGTGTTGTGTTTATTTTCTGTATTGCAGCGGAGTTTTCCCGTATAAATCTTTAAACTTTTTTCTGAAAAAGCTTTCGTTTTCGTAGCCTACTTTGTTTATTATCTGGCTTACGGACAAGTCAGTTTCGAGAAGAAGCTTTGCGGCAACTGCGCATTTATTTTCCTGAACAGCTTCTGTGAACGGTTTGTTTAATACTTTTTTTACAAGCTCACTTGTGTAGGTTTTTGAATAGCCGAGAATGTTTGCAAGGTCTATGATATTTGCATCGGTTACATTGGCTTTTATATAATCGTTTATAACCTTTTTCATCTGCTCTTGCTTATTGCCTGCGCTGTATGGCTTAAGAGTTTTTAAAGCAGTTACAACATCCTTAAGTTCAGGAATTGACGGAGCTGCGCCCTTTTTTGAAACAGTCAGGGCAGATGCAGCAGATGCAAGCTTTACTGCTTCTTCGCATGTTTTTCTGCTTGTGAGAGCTGAAAGAAAATATCCGATAAATGTATCCCCCGCCGCAGTAGTATCCACAGCTTCTACAATGAACGCAGGATGGCTTATGGTCTGTTCACTATCAGAGTAAATACATCCACTTTTGCCAAGAGTCAGAACTACTTTCAGATTAGGATAGTCTTTCTTGAGAGCAGCAAGAATTTCACTACTGTTGTCCTTGCCTGTAAAGCCTTTAGCTTCTACTTCATTGAGAATTACATATGAAAGCATATTAAAATCTATATCCTTAAGACTATTATCAAAAGGTGCAGGGTTTAATACTATTTTCATACCCTTTTCATATGCTTTTTTTATAACATACTGAACATTGCTCGTTTCGTTTTGCAAAAGGACAATATCACCCTTTTCAAAGCGCGAAAGCACATCATCTATATATTCCTTTGTTACCATCCGGTTTGAGCCGCCATACAAAAGAATACTGTTTTCTCCACTTTTACTTACCTGAATAATAGCATGGCCGTTTTTTTCATCAAGCATTTTTATGTTTGAAACATCAACACCGCTGCTTTTTAAAATATCCATAAGCATTTCGCCATCAGCGCCTACACAGCCTGCATGGTACACCTCTCCGCCTGCTCTCGCAGCTGCAATAGATTGGTTTAATCCCTTGCCTCCCGGAAACAGTTCAAGGCTGTATGTACCAATAGTTTCACCGGGTACAACGATATTATCTACCGAATAAACATAGTCAATATTACATGAACCGAAATTGATTATTTTCATACTCTCCACCGCCTGATATTACAATTTATATTTTAATTATAGCATCCCGCAAAATCATAATCAAGGTCTTTTTTTACGAAAAAACAGACGTATTTTATCCACCACATGTGTGTTTCACAAATCCTCAAAGGATTTATTTCATTAAAAAAACGACAAGCTTCAACTTGTCGTTTTTTCTGGCAGGGGTACAAGGACTCGAAAGGTATTACAATTCTTTTAACTAAAATTATCAAGTTTTATCTTTCGTTAATAAGCCCCTTGTTTCCTGATAATTTTAAATCTTAATTTTGAAAAAGCCTGTACACATCTGCATTTTAAAATTTGTATCAAAAAATATTTTTGTTAGATGATTTGTTAGATAGCCTGCTAATTCGTTTGATTTAGTTATCAATATTTTTTACTTTAAAAGTAGTTTTAATCTTTATATTAGAATTTCTATCAGGACCTTTATAATGAGCAGGAATAAAAACTACTTTTCCATTTTTGTATTTTCGTGTGTGTCCGTTTACCAACCATTTCCCAGTTTTGCGTACTATTTTTTTTCTGTTGGCATTTACGTATTCTTTTGTTGAGTCATTTAGTTTTATATTATAATACTTACTGATATCTATAAAATGTATAGCATTTGTATTCAAATAATTTTCTTTATTATCAATAATAATAGCCTTAGCGTGATTATTTTTATCCGCAATAGATTTATTCCTGTTAGAATACAGAAAGTTTATAGCTTGAAATGTTGAAAGGACGTATTCTGTTATCAATTTGATGTTATTATACAGATTAGCATTATCATTGCTTGATACTTCATATAGCCATTTTAAGTCAGTTTCAGAAAATGCTTTTTTTAAATCTCTTTTATGAAATGAATCTAACAAAAACTGTTTTATACATTTACCATCTAGTGTAAATTCTTCTTTGACATTAATGTCCATCGTGTTGCTGATACCTCTAATGGTGACAATATATCTTAAGTAAAAATTTGAATCGCTAACACATATGAAATAAGACTGTTAAGCACTGCGTTTGAGAATATGGCTACACATCTTAAGGAACATGAAAGATTGCAGCATCTCTTAGCCTATCGTGATTCACTTACCGGACTTAGAAACACGAATTCCTATTGGGCTTGGATAACAGATTTTGATAAAGAGATTGAAACAGAAGAAATCGATTTTGGTGTTTTGGTTTTTGATATCAACTATCTTAAAGAAACGAATGACAGATACGGTCACGATATAAGCGTGCGTGTGTATGGGGCAAAAGAAGCTAAAACAGTTAATTTTTTTGTTCCCTTTGTACTAGAAAAAAACGAAATTGCTGATTTGTCATATATGCTCTCGGACAGTTCTGCCTTAAGAGCGCTGTTTAATACCAACGGCAAGGTTGATTCCGAAAAAACAAAATACACGTCAGAACTTCGTTACGATAACAGAACTGTAAGCCTTATTAATCTTGCAAACGAATTTGTTACAGTAAAGAGAATTATCATTGATAACTTAAGGAAAATAAACAAAGGTCTTGGCGAGATAACAAACGGAAACCTGAATGTTACTGTAGATGTCCGTTCCAATGAAGAATTTGCATCGCTTTCCGATGACATCAATCAGACAGTTGGTACGCTGAAAAGATATATCAAAGAGGCGGCAGCAAGAATAGACAAGGAGCTTGAATTTGCAAAACAGATTCAGTATTCTTCACTTCCGACAGTTTTCCCGAAAAGTAATTCGTTTGAGATTTATGCTGAAATGATAACTGCAAAGGAAGTCGGTGGCGATTTTTACGACTTTTATATGCTGAATGATGGGGCCATCGCTTTTCTTGTTGCGGATGTATCGGGTAAAGGTATTCCTGCGGCTATGTTTATGATGAGAGCAAAAACAGTTATCAGAGATTTGGCAGAACGAGGACTTGAGCCTGATGAAATATTTACCATTGCAAACGGAAAGCTTTGCGAAAATAATGACGCAGGTATGTTTGTAACAGCATGGCTTGGTATTTTAGATACCAAAACAGGACTTATGAAGTTTGCAAATGCAGGACATAACCCACCGCTTTTTAAAAGGAACGGCGAGGAGTTTTCGTATATGAAAGCTCGAAGCGGAATGCTGCTTGCTGGTATGGAGGGCATTAAATATCGCAAAAATGAACTTCAGCTTACTCCGGGCGATACGCTGTATTTGTACACAGATGGTGTTACGGAAGCAACGGACAACAACACCGAGCTTTATGGCGAACAAAGATTGCTCGATTTTGTAAATTCGCTTGAAAAATCAGAACCTGAAAGCCTTTGCAAGCTCATAAAGGAAGATGTTGATAAATTTGTGGGTACGGCTCCGCAGTTTGACGATATCACAATGCTTGCACTCAATTTTGATGCTATAATCGGTGATGAAAGTATTTCGATTGTACCGGATAGCAATTCTCATATAGCTGTTGGGGCATTTGCAGATTTGCTTTCTGCAAAACTTGAAATC
>JBGVIT010000005.1:0-37013 GCA_045128915.1 Clostridia bacterium | reverse complement strand
CTTTCTGAAGTTAAGGTCGCAGCTGACCTTTACTCCGTGAGCCTTTGCAGCCTTGAGCGCTGCCTCGGTAAGCTCTGCCGCTTTATCTGAAACTGCGGGAGTGATTCCGGTAAAGTGGAACCAATCGCAGCCTTCAAATATTTTATCAAAATCAAAGTCGCTGATTTCAGCTGTTGAAATTGAAGAATGCGCTCTGTCATATACTACGTTTGATGCTCTCATTGCGGCACCTGTTTCAAGGAAGTATATGCCGAGTCTTTCGCCGCCCTTTGCAATGTTCTGTGTCTGCACATTGTGCTTTCTCAGAGCCGCTACTGCACATTCACCGATGGGGTTTTCAGGTACCTTTGTTACAAACTCTGCATCGTGTCCGTAGTTTGCAAGTGATACTGCAACATTGGCTTCTCCGCCGCCGTAGCACACATCAAACTCGTCTGCCTGAATAAATTTTTCATTTCCGGGAGTAGAAAGTCTTAGCATTATTTCTCCCATTGTTACTATTTTAGCCATTATTTATCCTCCATCTTCTCTAAAGACTCTTTTACAAAGAAGCTACCACCGATTGCTGCCACCTTGTCAAATGCCAAAAACTCGTCAATATTGCTTCTGTCAACTCCGCCGGTGGGTATAAACTTAACCTGCGGGAACGGCGCTGAAAGTGCCTTGAGAGCTGCTAAGCCACCATAAATATTGGCAGGGAAAAACTTTACTGTAGTAATTCCAAGTTCTAAAGCCTGCATAATCTCTGTTGGTGTTACACATCCCGGATAATATGGGATGTTTTTTTCTTTGCAGACATTTGCTGCACCAATGGAAAGACCGGGTGATACAATAAATTTTGCACCTGCATTTATTGCTTCATTGCATTGCTCTGCATTGATAACCGTGCCTGCACCAATGTTCATTTCGGGATACTTTTCTGATGCGAGCTTTATTGCCTCTGCGGCACATGCTGTACGGAATGTTATTTCTGCACAGTTGATGCCGTTTGCCTTAAGTGCCGGCAAAATTTTATCTACTTCTTCAAGTTCTTTCATAACTACAACAGGTATAAACTTATCCACTATATTTCACCTCATTTAATAAATGTTATAAATCAATAACAAAGAACCTCTTTGTTAGTTCCATAGAAAATATCTGAACGATTTGCAATCATTTTGCAAAACTCATCAAACAGTTCCCAACGTTCGGGATATATATCAAATTCATATGAATGACCCCAAATATAGAAAATCATAGGAGTATCCGCTTGCAATTCCACAAATCTTCTTCCCATCTCAAATAGAAAATCCCAATCTCCGTGATGATACAAAGTTCCTTTATACTGATATAAATCAGCAAATGGTTCAAAGCTCTTTGTAGTTTGAATTGTACGCGCATATTTTATAACGGTTTTATTTTTAATAATATCTGCAACCCGCTCATCACAATTTTTCCCACCACACGGATAAGCCATACCCTCTACATCATATCCCACAATTTCCGAAAGATTAAGCCTATCTTGCTCTACCTGACGCAAAACCTCATCATCATTTTCAATATTTACCAAGTTGGGATGCGTTAATGTGTGGACAGCTACCTCATGACCGTCATAAATATATTTAACATCCTTCCGGTCAACTTTTGCATGATTAACAACAACATCATTACACACTAACGATCCCGGTTGCCCAAAAAGTTCTGAATTTAAATTAAAAGTCGCCTTAAGATTATACTTATTGAAAATTTCAATAAGACGTTTATCCTGAGTTACTCCATCGTCATAACTAAAAGTTATAGCTTTATTCTTACCTTGAAACATATCTTATACCTCAAAACACTCCTATGATTCATTTGTTACAACATAAAGTTTCTTATCTCAAATCTCTGGTTTCAATAAAGTCCATGTCATTAAATTCCTGATTTTCTCCGCACATTGCCCATATGAATGAATATGCCTTTGTGCCTACACCTGAATGGATTGACCATGAGGGAGAAATAACTGCTTCTTCATTATGCATAATGATGTGCCTTGTTTCATTAGGCTCGCCCATCATGTGGAATACTGCGTCATCTTCACCCATGTCAAGATACATATAAACTTCCATTCTTCTGTCATGAGTATGAGAAGGCATTGTGTTCCAATTTGAACCGGGTTCAAGCTGTGTAAGTCCCATTGCAAGCTGACATGACTTGATTACTTCGGGATGTATGTACTGATTAATAACTCTCTTGTTACACTCCTCAACACTTCCGCAGGGAACTTTCTTCGCCTTTGTAATATCAATCTTAACGATTGGGTATGAAGTGTGAGCAGGGCATGATGATACATAGAACTTAGGCGGATTTTCAATATCCACAGCCTTGAATGTAATCTCCTTATTACCCATACCGATATATATACCGTCTCTGGGGTTCATTTCGTATTCTGTGCCGTCAACAGTAATAATACCTTTACCGCCAACATTGATACAACCCATTTCACGTCTCTCTAAGAAGTAATCACTTGCAAGCTCCTTGCCGCCTTCAAGTCTAAGCTCTGCATAAACAGGCATAAGACCTGCTGTGATAATTCTGTCGATATGGCTGTAAACCATTCTGATATTATCCTTTGTAAAGAGCTTTGAAATATGGAACTCCTCACGAAGTCTGTCAGTTGTGTAATGCTTCACGTCTTTTGGGTTTGCTGCATTTCTGATTTCCATTTTTGATAAATCCTCCTTAATATATCTGCCATATACCTCTATCTGTGACAGTGCTGCCCATGAGAAAGGATATACTGCTTGTTTAAAATTTGTAAGATGAACTGTTCTGGTGGTCTTGGGCTCATCAAGAACAAGCTCCTGACCGTCCGCCGTCTGCTCAAAGCTTGCGGGTACTTTGCTTCCGTCTGAAAACTCCACTTCAAGGCTCTTCCAATATGTGTCGTGGGGGAAGTCCGCTCTTAAGAAGAACACTATTTTATCAACCTCAACATCTGTTCCGAAGTCGATATAATATTCAAGGTCCTCTCTTGCACCGCCTGCCCATGAGTGATAAGGATAATCACCATGGTCGGAATTGTTACAAACTCCGTCAATGGCATTTCTTTCAAAAAAGCTTACCTGCTCACGAGTTACAAGATTTGCATATGCATGAGGGAAATATCTCTTTTGTCCACGCTTGTCATGAGAGTTAAGGGATATTAATCGTGTTCCGTACTTAACCTCGTCTGCCGGCTCGTATGCCACGATTCTGTGTGAAGTGCCTGAAAATGCATTTTCGTCATAACCGCGCTTTAAAACTCCCCAGGGAATTTCGAACTCAACCTTTGATGAGGTCGAAAAGATGATACTCTCTGCCAAAGCCTCGTCAAGCTTCAATGCAAGGTATTCAGAGCCGCCGTTATGTATGACAATCTTATCGCCTTCCTGATACTCACCATTATACAAAGCATCAATCTTTTCGGCTTTTTCGCAGAATAATTCAGCGCCGTCTTTGTTTATAATTTTTAATTCTAACATATATCTTATGCACACCTTTCCGCTCTATCATATCATATCTGAAATTAAAAATCAATACACAATTCTAAATATTTACGGAATTCTCCAAATCGTTTACCACATAAAATAGTCTGTCTTACCGAGAATTTTAACAAGTGCTTCTATAAGGAAATAATCCGCATATATAAACGGACGGCAAAGGTCTGCATCTGCATACATCTGCGCAGCGCTTTGAACTATAGCTTCATTTTTGTCACCAAACTCGCAATCATCATAAAGATTTTCCAGAAGTCTGAATGCAAAATCAATGTACTTTTGTGCTTCCTCACCCTCACAATGCTTTGCAAGCTCCAGCATACCGCAGGCTGTAATAGCATTTGCTGATGCATCAACGTATGCAGGCTCCGCAGGCTGCATATAGTCAACGGGCGCAAGCTTATGGTCACCGAAATTATCTATTACATAGTTTGCTACTTTCTTCGAAGCATTTAAAAGCTTTTCATCGCCCGTATGAATGTACGACATCAAAAATCCGTATATACCCCAGCTTTGTCCTCTTGACCAGGCCGTTCCCTCGCCATAGCCCTGACCTCTGGGATGACCTACAACCTCGCCGGTTTTGGGATCCTTATTAACAATATGATATACCGAACCGTCAGGCTTTATAAAATCACGCTCTGCCATATCTACGTGCTTTTTTGCCAAAGCCTTAAATCTCATATCTCCCGTAGCCTCTGTTGCCCAATAAAGCAGGGGCAGATTCAAAAGGCAGTCGATGATTGCAACACCATTTGTATTCCCCGGCATAGAGGGGTTTGGTTTACTCCATGCAACAATATACTCGCCTATGGGATTATATCTGCCTGCAAGCATGGTTGCAGCGTGATGCGCTCTTATTTTTGCATCCTCGTCGTTCAACAGATTAAAATGCGGCATGTTTGTCATTCCCACTACAAACCCTAAATCATGGCTGTCAAGACAGTAGTAGTTTTCCTTCTTGCCGAATATATCCTGCATACGTTCACTACAGCGGATTGCTCTTTCTTTATACTTTTCCTTATCGGTCTGCAAATACATAAGCCACATAAGGCCTCCCCAGAAACCGCTCATCCAATTATATTCCATTCCAGGATGCACATAAGACTTCTCACCGGGCATCAATGCTATTGGTGCATCTGTTGCAATAGTGTCCATCACTTTATCGAGCTTTGCTTCGCATTTATCAAAAAAGTTTTGTGCCCATTTTTTTCTTTCTAAACTAATCATATATATTCCTCCTAATATATAGAGGGATTATTCCGGACGGAACAATCCCTCATAAAAACTTACTGTCTTACCACATAAATTATCTGCAATGCGCCAAGATAGGTTTTGAGAAGAACAAAATCGCCTTCTACACCGTCTGAAGATTCTTTCAGTTCATTGAGATTGGCAACCCTTAAAATGTCTTCGTCGTTAGGATCGTAAATTACAACGGGAACTGTTTCTGCCTTGAATGCAACCAGATTATCAAGTCCAAGCTCTGCGCCTGTATTGATGATTGATTTTTTTGCAAAATAAATATTATTATTTATTATTTTATAAACGTGTCCCGTAGTTAATACGAAGTAATCATACTTATCAAGGGAGTTGTTTGGAATAAGAATTCCCTCATGGTAGCCTGAGAAATTGGTAATAGTATCATCACGTCCGTCTGTTAAAGAATAAACATACTGAAGATATGATATTTTATCGCCTTCTTCGTTCAAGGCAATACGCACAGCATCTCCCACTTTAAGCTCAAGGGTTGGTGTAGTTTCTCTCGGCTTTTCAAGAGCATCCTCAACCACAGACTTGCTTACAACGGGATATGAATACACTTCGCCTTTATATATGTACTCAAGACGTGGTACAACCTCTCCGTCCGCATCCAAGGTCTGACCGATAGACTTTATAACCGCGAAAACTTCACCGTCGTACATTCCAACACCGGAAGAAGTTGTGTCATATACCACAAACGCATCAGCCAAAAATTCCGTAGGCTCCGTTGAATAAGCCGCAACGGTGTATGTACGGTTGTTTATGAGATTGCCCGTAGATGATACTATATACTTTTTATCTTCATATGTACCTCTCTTTGCCGGATCATCTTCATCGGGGACCTGAAATACCAAAGCGTTGTCAACAATCAGCTTAGCACCGAAGCTTGAGCCGCTTGAGCTGTATCTCATAGATGATGTTTTTGCATATAAGCTAACGAGCGAAGGAGATCCACCCTCGTTGGCAGAGCCAACACTGTCAAGCATTGTAATATTACCTTCGCTATCTGTGGTATATCTCACAAGCTGAGGCAAAAATCCATTTGTGTCAGAGAAAGCTGAACGGATTGTTGAATAAGAATGACTGCTTCTTACACCGTTAAGATTGAACTTTGTATTGATTTTAGCACGTATTTTAATATTGTCGGTTGTAAGAATTTTTGCATATGTGGTTTCAATATCGCTGTCGTAGAAAAGCTTCATGAGATAACCATATCTTACATTGCCTGCGCCGGCTGTTATAACAGCCGCTGCGTTTGAACAAACGTTAATGTAAAATTCTACATTATCTCCTACCTTGAAATTGTTTACAGCCACGCACGCATCAGTTACGTAATACTCCTTACCGCCTGCAAAAACTGTATTTCCCTCGGAGCTCATAGATGTGATAATACCTTCATCAACCTTACTGCATACTATGGCTTTTACAACTGCACCCGTATCTGTTTTAAGAACGCTGAGAAGTGTATTTCTCTGAAGGCTCTTTAATTCTACTGCCTTTCCTCTTGAGTTTACAAGGTGTTCTTCATCAAGATTTGAAAGATTAACCGATACTGCAGAACCGCCCTGAGTTTTTTTGAACTTATCATATACAATTCCGTTTACAACATCGATATTTCCGATGAAAATATCTTCGTATTCTTCAATAAGCACCACATCTATTGTAGAATCGCTGTTGTTGTTTATTAATCTAACACTTCCATTATCACCGCTGAAAAGCTGAGCGCCGAAGCTTGATACAGGTGAGCCGTTATATGAAACAATAACGTTTGAATCAAGAGTGGCTTTCTTGTCTTTTCCGTTTTCATCTGTGTATATGATAGCGCGGTTTACATAATTTTCGACATCGCGAAGATTTACGTCTATTGCTGTACATTTCTGAATGGGTGAAATAGAAAGAACCATATCCACACCGTCAATCTCCGTATATACATATTCAACATACATACCAAGATACTCTGTAAAGTCCTGACCGTTTGTGTCGTAAATCTGACCGTTAATTACAATAGAATCATTAAGGCTTTTTGCATTAGCCTCGATTATTTTCTCACCTACACCCTGCACAAGACCTTGAAGCACAGTAGCATCTCTGTACTTCTCAAGAAGAGTATCTCCGTTTTCGTTATAGGTGTAATTTACTCCGTCAAATTTAATATCAATGGTAGGAATATCAACAAAGTTTGAGAACAGCTTTGCCATATCTCCATGGTTTACCCATTTATCACCCTTATACTCAATTCCCTTTGAAAGACCTATTCTGCTCGCAACAGAAACAACGTCCATTCCCTGTTTAAGATATACATCGTAGCCAAGAACACGGATAAGGATTGTATATGCCTGTTCATATGTTATAGGCGTGTCGGGCATAAACTGCAGATTATGATTTCCGTAGATAAAGCCAGATTCATAAGCAGTCATTATTGAGCCAAAGTTTGGATGCCCCGGCGGAACATCATTAAAAATCTGCTTTGCATCGTTCAATGGAGATAAGCCAATGAAGTTTATGATATTTGAAATAAAATCCTTACGAAGCGCAAGTTCTTCTCCATCTTCGGATATTTTCACTCCAAAGGTTGACAAAGCGGCGCTACTGAAGGCTGAGCCAATGCTTCCAAACAATGAAAGTGCCAGAATAAGAGCTGTTATTTTTTTCATGTTTTACGCCTCCCTTTGCATCAAGCAGTAAACAAGCTTTGCAGCCTCTGCTCTTGTTGCTGAATTTTTACCGCAGAATGTGTTTGCGGATACGCCGTTTACAATTTCCGTCTCTGCAAGAGCATATACTGCTTCTTTTGACCAATCAGAGATTTCTCCGTCGTCATAAAAGACTACTGATCTTGTTTTGGCTAAATCAATATCTCTTGCACTTGCTATACGGTAAAGCATTACAACAATTTCTTCACGTGTAATATTGTCATCAACACCAAACTCTGTTGCACTTTTACCGTTTATTATTCCTCTTGAATATGCCAGCTTCACATATGGTTCATACCAAGCCCCAGCTTGTACATCCCCAAACGGAAGTTCTGCCACGCTTACATTTCCTCCGGGGAATGCAAGTGCTATCATCTTTACAAATTCAGAACGCTTAACGTTATCGTTCGGAGCGAATGTCTTTTCACTCTTACCGTTTACTACACCCTTTTCCACAAGATAGCGTATGCTTTCCTCTGCCCATGGAACAAGCTTAATATCATCGAAGGTCTTGTCAGGTGTTGTCTTATCCATTACCACTTCCTCAGTTATTGGAAGCGAAACGTTTTCCTTTTTGGGAACATATGGGGCAGCACCGCCACCGCCTCCTGCACCTCCGGAGTTATTGTTATATTGTTGTTGCTCTGCTGTCTTTGCTGCAGTTGTTTTAGCAACAAAGTCGTCCTTAAACAACTGCACGCTTGCATATGCTGTACCTCTAAGCTGTGATGTTACAGCTCCGGTATTTGCAAGAGTATTAAATACTGATAAATCAAGTCCGATATATGAGTTGTTTGCATTGATTATTGCATTAACCTCGCTGTTTACCTCTGCACATTCAATAGCAGAAAGAATAGTCTGCTCTTCAAACACCTTTACAACATCTGTCATGTTTTCATAATCGTTGTGGGTTGACATGTTGTAATAAAGCTTATCCTTAACAGTATCGCTTAAGGTATTGTAATATGCATAAGTCGCAGATGTTGCGAAATTATATGCTGTTGAATACTCGGCAAAAAGCGCTTTAACTGTATCTGCATCTGCTGCAGCGTCAAACTTGGCGGTTGCCTCTGCCATTAAATACTTACTGAGCACGCTTGCATCAGTTGTGTATGTTCCATTACCTGTAAGCAATATATCAGCTATTTTTTCTTTGGAAAGTGCTGAATATGTTGCAAGATTAATTCCAAAAAGCTGATAATGGCTTGTTATGAGATTATCATAATGATTAACCATAGCAGTATAGTCTGCGGGGTTGGTTGCATCATATGATGGGTTGTTGTCTATGTAATTGAATTGATCAATTACATTCTGAGCTTCTGTGGGAGAATAAATTCTCTGCTGGATAGTTTTCATTCCCTGACCGTCCTGAGCATTTACCACAAGCTCAATATCACCGCTTATAACAGAATTAAATGAAGCTTCAAAATACCCGTTTGCATGAGCATTTACTTCCTTAATGTATATAAGGTCTTTTGTTTCGGAGGGCAATCCTTTATTTGTAACCTTATAAAGCTTTATTGCCGCTGCGTTCTTAGCCGTTCCCTTAATAACAAACTTTTCGGTCGGCTCATATGTTTTGGTGATTGTCAAATCACATGGAAGTGCATTTTCAAAGCTTGAATAAGCAGTTGAAATATGCGGAGTTATAATATTCATGCTGTTATCCCAGAGATACGCCTCTGCAGCGCCTGAATATGCAGCTGAAACGTTTGCTGTCAAGGTAGCGTTAACTGCTCCCGTAGCAACTGAAGCCCCCGGCTGAGCTGCCATTGAGTTGTCAGAATTGAATGCAACAGCATAGAGATTTAAATTCTGCGCCGTTGTTTTAACGGGTACAGTAGCAGTTACACCGCCGCTTTCTTCAACATTAAGGTCGCCAATAGCATTGTCGGCCTTTGTTCTGAACGATACTGTACCGGGAAGTGCTATTTCATTTCCCTTAATGTCTTTGACACCCTCTAAAGTTACTGTGTAATCTGTTTCAGGCAAAAGTGCTTCTGTAAGGTCAACTCTTACACCCTGAGCACCTGCCGCATGAAGTGTTGCACCGACTGTACTTCCATTTACTTTTACAGTTGCAGCGCTAAGGGATGCGGGATTTATATTTCCGCCCTTAACCTTGAAAATAATGTCATCATTTATACCAACTGTTGTTTTACCTGAATATGGATTGGTTTCGGTATAAATGGGTGTATTATTTATATAATTCCAGCAATAATCATCTATATATGCATAGTTCGGACCGATTTTATCTCTTAAACCGAACTGAAGACCAAATCTTCCTATTGTGACACTTACTTTGCTGTCAGTAGCAAAATCAACTTCCCATTCTGCACCGCCTATATAGCCTCCGTCTTCGCCGTAGATGTGTACAATACATTTGTCGTTGGGATAGTCAATATAAAGCTTTGATGTAATCCATTGTCCAAGTGTGTAGCTGAGCTGTACATTTTGAGAACTATCGCCGTAATAAAGTTTCTTTTCAGTATGATTAAGCTTAAAGAAGTAATAATATCCGCTGCAATACCCAATCAATTCGTGACGAGTTACCATAGGCGTGCTCTGACCGTCTTCAACAGCAGGAACATAAAAGTCCGCGCTGATTACTGCCATTTTGCTTCTGTCCTCAGGACCTGTTGATGGCTTTGACTGAAATTCACCGCCGTCCCATTTTCCCACTCCGGTACTCTGAACTGTGCAGGCAAAAATATTGCCGCGTCCTCTTCCCGTGGGATCGGGATATGAGGAATTATATGTTCTTGTACTGCTTGTGGCAGTATCGCTTCCGTCAGCATTATTGTTCTGGAAAGTCACTACTGCATCCTCCGTTGCAGTCAATGGCTCAGAAGTTCCGTTGATTACAGGGTTTGTAATAATAGTTGTTGCACCGCCGGCAGCTATATCTGCATAGCTTAAAATAATTGAGCTGAGCGCAGGGATATTTGCAGCAGATGATGTGGCAGTAACACCGTTAAAAGTTACTGTGTATGTCTTTTTAAGCGGATAAACGATAAATTCCACATCATACCATCTGTTAAGTACAACAGACGTTGCAAGAGTATTTTCTCCGCTCTTAACCAAGCCCGTTTTGTCTATTGTGAGCATATCAATACCTGAAGCTGTAACAGCTCTTTGGGCGCTCAGGTCTTGTGCCATAATGGAAAATGCAATTCCATATGCACCGCTTTGTGTTTTAGCTGCTGACATACTTGCTGATGTTGTTCCCCATGCGCGAAAAGCTACTGCATCGCCTTTGGTGGAAGCAACAGTATCAATAGCAGTATTGACAGATGTATCGGCTGTCCAGCCAAATGAATTGTCTGCAAGCACCGTTGACGGCACTACGGACAATATGAGCATCAATGCCAAAGCTAAACTAATTAGTTTTTTCATATATCACTCTAACCTTTCTGTTTGCAAGTCGTAAGTTGTTAAAAGCGCCCGCCCTTTGTGTTTGGGCGCTTTTTCAATTTATCTGTTGAGTTCAAGCACTTTGAATTCTGTTATACTAACCCAAGCAGATGCTGTTGTCTTATAACCCTTAACTCTTACATATCTTGCTTCTACTCCGCCAATGTCATAGTATTCAAGCTCATTTGTCAAACCTGTTGACAAGCCTGAGAACACTCTCGTCCATTCAACGCCGTCGTCGGAAATAAATATCTCAATATCAGCCTGTCTTTCTTCACCAAGATACCATGAAAGTCCAACAGCGTCTATGCGGCGCTTTTCGCCTAAGTCATAATCTGCATAGCACGGTGCCTGCGCCGACCATCTGGTGTCATAATTATTATCCCACATATTAGATGCGCAGTTTGCCTCCTGCGGCTCATCCGATACTGTAATTGAAGCAAAGGGTATTTCTTTAAGTCCCTTAGGAGCTTCAGTTGCAACCTCTCTTACAAAATTCACTGAATAGATATTTTCTGACGAACCCTCTCCAACTATTATATAGGTAGGAGATTCAAGACTCTCTGAAGGATAAATAACTGCATTCTGCTCATTGACCGTCACAACCGGTACTTCTTTTGAGCCAAACGGAAGTACGCTGTTATATGAGCTTACGTCAGGTCTGAAGTTAGCAATAGGCTCACCGTCAACATATATCTGCTCAAGGGTTTCTTTTTCGCTCTCTACATAGTAAGAATCATCCACAAGAGACCACTCATCAATAGGCTGAACCTCAGGAATCGTTCTAAGGTCAGGCATTCCTATATATTTCGGTACAAATGCTACCGCAAAGGTTCCACTTTCTACATTCTTGAATTTAAATCCAAGCTTTGTAATGTCCTTAATAACAGACTGACCTGTGAGAGCTGCAGTTTGAGAGCCGGGAAGTCCCACAGGCTCCATAATCTCAAACTCACCCTCATTATCTGTAAGAATTATAACGTCGAGCTGAACGTTATTAATAGAGATTGTTGCACTTCTTTTATCCTCAGAAAGATTAATCATTCCAGGAGTATGAATAAACCACCACATCTCATTTGTCTTATCTGTTATTTCATACTCATCCTGCACAATTATTATGTTTCTTTCATCAGTAAGACGTACACCGCGCTTACATTCTTTTACATAGCCGCCCCATACATCCTTTAAATCAACTACTGCAAAAGAATCAACTTTATTTGATTCCTGTCTGATTATTTTTGCTTCTGCAGCTGTAAGCTGTCCCTGACCTGCTGTGGTGGGGTTGAAGCAAAGCAAGTTATGTCCCATAGGGTTATTACGATATTTAAGATGTCCGCCGCTTATGTTGTAGTCATCCTGACCAAGGTCTGAGACAAAGCGTTTGCCTAGTCCGTCAATAATAATCGTACCTGAATCCATCTGTGCGTGAGTATCATTGTTTCGTCCACCGTGCATTCCTACAAGGGTTGCCACGGAGTCATCCCACGAATTTCTCATCATGACAGTTTCAATTCTTCTCCAATATCCATCAAGTGCCATCTCTTTTTCAGCGGCATCCTGATCAGAAAAATAATCCTTAGCAAGCACATAATCTCTTACCTGTTCAGGATATACCTTATTTGCATGGTTATTTATAAACCTCTCCGCTATATCAAAAAGTGCCGCATTGTTATAACGCTCTGTAAGATAGAATATAGCGTCGCCGCCTGTTACATAGCTTACGTTGGCATCGGAAAAGTTGAAGGCGCCGCCCGGTCCCTGAATTTCAAAAATGAACTCACCCGTCATATTGACACCAGGATTATCGCCTATGCCGTAATCTGTACCGCACGAGGTTATAAAGGCTCTTATCATACCTGCATAGTATTTTGTCATATATCCCCAGTAGCCTGCACCTTCGTACCAAGCGCCATCAGGAAGATAACCATAGAACATATCCTGAATATCTTCTACTACATATCCGAGTATTTCTTCGGATTCAACTCTTGAATCCTCGTCGTCGCAAATTGCAAGTGCCGCAACTGCCATACCGCCGTCTATAATCGTTGTCCAGTTATGGCGCATATCCATGAGGCGCCAAGCATAAGAACGGTCGAGAGGGTCGTCCGTTCTCTTGCCAAGCCCCTTAGAATAAGATATTTCAAGAATATCATTTCTATAATGCTGATATGCACTTTGTTTGATACCGTCTCTTACCTTTTTTCTTTGCTCAGGTGTCATTACGTTATAGAACATATCATATCCTATACCAGCTCCGTATGCACCCTCGCCAACTTCAAGCATATGGTATTGGTTCCAATCAGGCCATGACTCAAAATCGCAGAAGTTAAGAAGCTCCTTAATTCCACGCTCTGCATATTTCATATCCTGAGTTATGCCATATACAAGAGCGTAGCGTACTATTCTGTATTGAACATCCTGAACTGTACCAGCTGCTCTTACAGCGTCAGTCATCTTGAAGTTGATACAAGGCACTTCAAGCTCAGTATCACATCTGCGCTGAACAGATTCAAACCACTGTGTAACGGGCTGTTCACCGTTTGCAATAGCTTTTCTCATAGTTGAAAGCTGGTCCTCAGTTGCAAATACTCTCGGATGCTGCCCACCATGGGTTTGTATTACATCTGCAACTATTTCATAGCCGTCGGGAAGCTCGTTTATAAGCTGTTTTATCGTTCCGTAAAGTACAAGGCTTTCGCTGTCCCAATCGTAGAAATCTGCTTCATCACCTATTACAGCATATCCGATTCTGTCATATTGGCACGCTTTGCCACAAAGCTTTGCAAGAGACTCAGCTGATATGAAAGCCATTCCGTTCTTATTTACAATTCCTCCCTGAACGGATGACTGTGTAGCTTTTCCCATAGACGCTGTAATTTCGCCTGTCTGTGCATCATAGCCTACTACTCCCCCGAGCTTTTCTACAATGTAGCGAAGCGGAATATAAAGCATACTGTCTTTTTCATAGCATTTAGCAGGCATTTGTTCAAGCTTTGCATCTATGTATGCCTTATATGCGTTGTTATAAAAGAACATAACATTTTTTACTCGCTCACGGACTTTTACAATATCCATCTGTCCTGCTGCGCCGCCGCCTGCTCTTTGCTCCTTTGTAAGAGGCTCTGAGCCGTCATGGAAATAGATGTTATCTACACCGAAATGAATATCCGAAACTCCTGACTTTAGGTCCTGAACCTGCACTCTCCAGCGCTTTAAGCTTTTTCCAACAAATGAACCGAGGCTCACCTTCGAAGCCACTTCTTCATCGTCTAAGAACACAGAGTATGTTCGCTTTTTCATATTCATTACAATAGCCACATGGTAGAAAACTCCCTCCTCCATGTCAGCTATTTTTGTTGCGCCATTTCCTGTGTATAGCTTGTAACCTGTAATTTTGATAGGAGCTGTATAATTTCCTAACTCATCGTATAAAAAAATGTAAGATGAACCAAGACCATTTGAATTCTTAACCATAACAGATGCTTCAAATGTCATAAAATCTCCTACATAATCAGAAGAAATCATAATGTCCGAATAAGGAGTTCCACCGTTGGTTGCCATATTAAGCTGTACAGCACCGTAACGGTTACCTCCTTTAGATTCTTCTATTGTATCAATTATGTGTCCTTTCGGGTATGAATATCCCGAAATCCAAGTTCCCGGTTGTCTGAGCTGGAAATCCTGACTGTATATGTTATCTGCAAGCGCAACAGTCGTTCCAAACATTGCAAGCAACATAAAAAACAATAATATTTTCTTCATCAAGCATTCCCTTCCTTTCTGATTTATTATCTTTCAATACCTACTGCTTTTTGCAGAGGTGTTGCATGAGTCATATCCCATAAAAATACTTCTATGCGATAGTCTCCCTCATCTGCATTGGCTGCGAGAGCAAAAGTGTGTCCCGAAACCATATTTATAGTGCAAAAATCTACATCCGTAAGTCTGCCGTCACTTGCATACTTTGCAATAAGTACCTGCTGCTCTTTACCGGCTGATGTACATACTGCTCCAAGCTCCTTGATTTTGAATGTGTTTTTGCTTTCTATTTTGATATATCCGACTTTGTGCGGATTTGTATCGTATGCCACGAAGCCTGAAAGAGATTCGCCCTCATATACGGGGTAATAATTCTCTCCGTCTTCGCTTACTGATATTACTATCTTACCGTCGGCTTCTATATCTGCCGCAATTTCGCTTACGGAAGCTGTATAGCCTATTTTATAAACAGCCTTTCCCGCAGGGAGTATAACAGCTGTTGAGCTGTCGCCGTCATAGGACTTTTCAAGTCCGTCCGCCATAAATCCCTTAAAGATTTCGGAATCCGACAAAGCATCTGACACAAGCTTTATAGTATAAACTGCTGTATCGGTTCCGTCAGATACGAATATATGCGCATCGGAATTCATGGAAGCCGGCTTTGCAACAGAAACAGTTCCGTTTCCTGATGCTGTTATTTCGGGAACTGATGTTTCGTTGTAGATATATTCTTTTCTGTATCTTGAAAATTCGGGGATAGATGCACCGTTTATCTTTATATCTGTAAGATAAGGCTTTTCGTCAGTTGCATCAACCGACCAATTACTTATGGCTGTGTCGTTAAAGGTATCGTTTTCGGAGCCTGACACTCCTATACTTAAATTGTAGCTTGTTGTAGTAGATTTACGTCTATAATTGATAGAAAGCTTTTGAATTCCTTCATTTGAATAAGCACCGCTCTGTCCGTCGTAATCTGCAACTGCAGTTCCCGGCAAGCCTACGGGCTGGAGAACAGAAAATGTTCCGTCGCCTGATAGAATTCTGACATAAACTGTTTTTCCGTCCTTTGTAAGCTTCGCTGTTTTATTTCCTGATAAAAGCTCTATATCCGCATCCGTATGCATAAACCAATATATGTCATCGCTGCTGCCGAATAATTTCCAATCAAAAGTCATCTCATCTCTTATAATAAACTTTGACTTGTTATCCGTAAGCTTTATTCCACGCTTATAAGTCTTTACGTCAGAATATGAATTGGTCAAATCGCATACAGCATAAGACTCGGTTTTTCCGCTTTTGAAATCGACGATTTTTGCGTTATTCCAACGCTTCTGACCGCCTGAAAAATTATCGCTATTACCGTCGTTTTTATCGTCCTTAGGATTAATGACCATAACATTATGCCCCTGGGCATGATAACGATAACGATAGTTACCGCCTGATATATCATAGTTATCGCTTCCAAGGTCCATAGCAAATCTCGTTCCCTGGTAGTCGAGAACAAATGTTCCGCTATCCACATGGGAATGGGGATCATCATTTTTGCCACCATGAATACCTATAAAATTAGCATTTTTGTCATAACCACTTCTAAGAGTTACCGTTTCAACATCACGATAGTAATTGTCATTTTCCCCATAAGCTTCTCCTGCCCATTCACCGTCTGCATACCAGATAAGTGCTTTTGCAACTGTTTCAGCATTGCCTGACGGTACAGAGGTATCTGCAAGATAACCCAGAGCTAAATCATTTCCTGCATAGTAGTTATATGTCTGGCAGAATAAATCCTCACGATTATATCTGTTTGCAAACCAGAACAAGTCCGGTGATGTTACATTCGAACCGTTAACATCGGAGAAATTAAAAACTCCGTCCGAGCCAGTAAGAGCAAAGAGGTATTCCCCCGTTTTTCTAAGTCCCGGCATATCTCCCAAGCCATAATCAGTTCCGCATGAATTTTCAAGAGTTGAGAGCATATACACCATAAACTGTGATGCATAGTCCCAATAACCCATTCCTTCAAACCATGCACCGTCAGGAGCGTAGCCCTCAAAAGCACCTTTGGCATTTGCAAGTGCGCTTTCTATAATCGCACCGCTCTTCTCCGGCATTTCATCTATCATTGCAAGAGCTGACATAACGGCACCGCCGTAGATTATAAAGCTCCAGTTATTATCACGATTGTACTCTCTCCACAAGGATGAACGCACAAGCTCCTCTTCTTCAGATTGATATGGAGCATTGGGACGCTTCCCTAAAGTGTCTGCAACTGTTATCCCGTTTATATCGTTCCAATAATGGCGCCAAGCCTTGTCAACCACCGCTTCGCGGATGATTGTCTTTTGGTCTTCACTCAGCCAATCATAAAGCCAATCATATGCTATGGCGCAGTTGAACATTGCCTCACCTACACCAATCATATGATACGGGTTCCAATCGGGCCATGCAGTGTCGTCGCAGAAATTTGCAATTTCATCCCATGCACGCTGTGCATATTGGGTTTCACCCGTAATTCTGTATGCAAAAGCACACGCTATTACAGTATAACCGCAGTCGTAAATAGGGCTTAACATTCTTGAAGCATCTGACATTTCATACTTTGCCAGAGGACGTGTTGACTTACTTCTCCATGAATGTGCCATATTAATTATTACATCGCAGGCTTCCTTTACCTCTCGGTCGGATTCATAGAGAGCCTTGATTTTCTCAAAGCTTTGGCTGTTTGCAAGCACTCTGGGATGCTCAGCTGTTGCTGCATCGGAAATAATTCGGCCGCTTGAAGGATTTTCAAGCAAAAGCGCTTCTATAACAGACAAAAGCTCCGCTTTTTTGGGGTTTTCGTCAAGAGTGTCTCCATCGTAATAATTCCAGAAGTCGTCCCATGAAATGCTGTCAGCTCCTGCGCCAACAGCCACCACTCCCGTAACATCCTCGCTGTATGCAAGGCCGCAGGCTGCTGCAAGCTCACCCGCCGCTGCATACACAACACCGTTTTCATAAAATGGCGGATAATCAGTCTTTCGACTTGCACCGGAAGCTGTAACAATATTTGAATCAGCAGTAAATGTTGTACTGCCCACCGTTACGGTTTTGTTTTGTACTGATGGATTTGCTCCTAAAACCCTTGCAGCCTCCTCCGCCGGAAGATAAACCTGATTGTTACAAAATACGGGCTTGTTTTCAAGTGCTGAAGCTGTGCCGTTTTTCTGATATTTGTATGCGCCGGCATAAAAAACAGTAAATCCATCAAGTGCATTAGCTGCATATGCAGGTGTTGAAACCAACACCTGCATAAACGCTAAAGCTACAACTAAAATACTCGCAACAAATTTTCTCATCATCTCTTATTGTATCTGTCATAAGCTGCTTGCTTAAGCTCAATGACTCTGTCTATCTTAAGACCTTTGAGCTCTTCAATGAATGTATCATATTCAGAGAGCGGTCTGATACCCATAATAAACTTTGTTACATTTTCTGAAATGTGGATATTTATATCTGTAAGATACTTTGAAATCTCTGTCTGTTCTTCTGCTGTTGCAGCGTTATAATCAACTATTACATGCGCTCCGGCATTTGTATCTGCCCAGATGTCAATAGCGTCTTTCTGCTCCTGATACATATACTGCTGCTTAAAGAACTTTTCATCGAATTCTGACGGGCCCTGGAATGTACAGTGAGTATATTTTGAAAGTGCCTGAGTGGGTGAAAGACCTTCGTCATTTTTGTAGATAAGGTCGTTGAATGTAGGATAGCCATCTACCATATCGAAACTTACGCCTTCTTTACCGAAGTTGTAGAGAACGTCTCCTGCCTCTGTATAGCCGTAGTCAAGGAAACGAGCTGCAAGCTCTTTATTCTTTGATGTTCCTGAAATCATGAAACAAGGCTCATAGTAACGTGAATTCTTATGACCGAATTCTGACTTTTCGCCCTTATTCATTGCAGGGTATGGCGCTGCTGCAAGCTTGTATGATGCGTCGGGCGCTGCTGCAAGGAGTGTTCCCATTCCTGAGCCTATCATGCCGAAGGTAGCACCTGACTTACCTGTGAGCATCTTTGTATTACATTGTTCAACGTTTGCTGACGCAAAGTCTGCGTCAATAAGGCCTTCGTCATACCACTTTTTCATTTCTGTCAGGAAATCCTTAAATGACTCATCAAGGATACCGTGAGTTATTTTGCCGTCTCTCTGATAAAACGCAAGATTTGTATTATATGCGCCTGTAAACACACCGTTTGCAAAGGGCCATGTATTTGTTGTTGTAAAAGGAGCTGTTGCACCTTTCTTTTCCTTAAAGGCTTTAAGTGTCACGTACCAATCGTTTATAGTTTCGGGCATGGGAAGTCCAAGCTCGTCAAGCCAATCCTGTCTTATAATTGTGCCTGCAAAAACCGTCATGTTATCTGCTTCTCTCCAATATGACACACCATAGTATGTACCGTCATTGAGCTTTGCGCTCTTGCGAAGCTCTTCGTCTTTTTGGAGACACTTCCAATAGTTTGGCATATAGCTCTTTATAAAGTCCTCTGTAAGCGGATAAACATAGCCGTTCTTAACAAGAGTTTCTGCACCTTCTGCTGTTGTTGAAAGATTGTATTGGATAATGTCGGGAAGCTCGCCTGATGCAATCATAAGATTGAATTTTTCTGATGACTGACCTGCAGGGGGATGAATGAATTCAACGTCAATGCCTGTATCTTCTTCAAGCCATTTAGTAAACTGTGTTTCATTTTCTGAAGGCGCAATCTGGGCAACGCCTGTGTCAAGCTCTTTCCAGAATGTAATCTTTTTGCCTTCTGCTTCCTTTATGGGATATGAAACCTCACCTGCGGGGATTCCTGATTCGTTTGCGCTGTTGTTATTGCCGCCGCAGCCTGCAAGTGCACTCATCATTGAGAGCGCTAAAACCATTGATAATACTCTTTTTTTCATAATACATCTTCCTTTCTTAATTAACCTTTTACTGAACCTATCATTATTCCGCCTACAAAGTATTTCTGCAGGAACGGATATACTGCAAGGATTGGCAGAGTCGCAACCATGATAGTTGCATACTTTATACTCATGGCAATGCTTTCTACGTCGGATGCAGATGTAGCACCGTCGTTCATTGCGTTGAGGTCGTTTGAAATAAGGATTTCACGGAGTACAAGCTGAAGTGGGAATTTGTCACGGCTGTTTAAGTAAATCGCTGCATTGAACCATGAATTCCAATGTGTTACGGCATAGTAGAGAACTATTACCGCCATGGTTGCCTTTGCAAGAGGCAGATAGATGCGGACTAATATTGAAAGCTCGTTTGCTCCGTCAATAGTTGCCGCTTCGTGCAGGCTTTCGGGAATTCCTACAAAGCCCGTTCTCATAATAATCATGTTATAGGTACTCACTGCTGTCGGAAGTATAAGCGCCCAGAGCGTATCGTCAAGACCTACGCTTCTTACTACCATGTAGGTAGGAATGAGACCACCGCTGAAGTACATGGTAAACAGAATTGCACCCATTATTGCGTTTTTGAAAAGCACATTCTTTCTTGAGAGGAAATACGCCCCAAGAGTAGTCAGTATCATATTAACTGCAAGACCGCCTATAAGAACTATAAGAGTGTTTTTATAACCCACTAAAATCATGGGGTTGTCTATAACCTTTTTGTATGATGCAAAGTTAAATCCCAAAGGCTTCAGAAGAAGTCCTTCATGTGCCATAAGCAAGTTTGAATCGCTGACAGATGCAAACAGCACGTAAATCATGGGATATAAGCATACTATTCCGATAATGCCGAGCAGTATCAGGTTAAATATACCGAATAAATACTCGCCTTTTGTTTTCTTTATCACTTTTCTCTTCCTCCCTTACCACAATGATGTTTCAGTTACCCTTTTAGATATCTCGTTTGATAACACAAGGAAAACTATGTTTACTATTGAATTGAAAAGTCCTACTGCGGTAGAGAAGCCGTATTCACGGTTTACAATACCCTTTTGATATACATATGTAGAGATTACCTCTGCGGACTCTCTTGTCATGTCGTTGTAGAGAAGAAGAATTTTTTCGCTTCCTACTGCAAGCACCTGACCAAGTCTCATAATGAGCATAATCATAATTGTTGGAAGAATTCCCGGAATTGTTACGTGAATAGTCTGACGCCATCTGCCTGCGCCGTCTATTCTTGCGGCTTCATAAAGCTCGTCGTTTATTCCGGCTAAGGCTGAAAGGTAAATGATTGAACCCCAACCGATTTCGCTCCATATTCCTGATATTACATATACCGGCAAAAAGAGCTTGGGATAGTTTAGCATTGTTATGGACTCTGTACCTGTTACGGCAGAAATCAGCTGACTTACTACACCGTCGCTTGCTGTAAAGGTTCTTATCATACCGCATATAACAACAAGTGAAATAAAGTGCGGAAGGTATGTTACAGTCTGGATTGTTTTCTTATACCACTTTGAATTTACTTCATTAATTAAAAGTGCAAGAATAATCGGCGCAGGAAATCCGAACACGATTGATGCGAAGCTGATTTTGAAGGTGTTTACCATAATACGCTTAAAATATACGCTGGTAAAGAAATCTGCAAAATACTTAAAGCCTACCCAATCACTCTCTATGAGATTTTCAAAAAAAGTATTTCCAAGAACCGACTGATAGTTCTTAAAGCCAAGAAGTATTCCGCCCATAGGCATATACATAAATATGAAGTAATATATCAAAACAGGCAGTACCATAAGGTACAAAAGCCAATTTCGCTGGAAATCCTTTTTTAAGGTGTTTGTTAAGGCTCCACCTTTACTTAGTTGTTTGTTTTGTTTTTTAATATTCACGTTGACAAGCCCTTTCCTAATCTAGTTTTGCAATAACAGACGGTGTTACGCCGTATTTTCTCTTGAATGCTTTTGAAAAAGTCTGAGTATTGCCGTAGCCGACCTTTTCTGCCACACTGCTTACGCTTTCGCCCTGAGTTAAAAGCTCATATGCCTTTTCAAGTCTTATTCTCTCGATTCTTGTGCTTATTCCCTCGCCGTACTGACTTTTAAATGAGCTTGAAAGATATACAGGATGAAAACCAAGCTCGTTCGCTATGGAATTAAGACATAGATTATAGTCTGTATAATTGTCGTATATGTTCTTCATTACAAGCTCTTCGAGAGATTTGCCGCCGGGCTTTTCGTGCTCTGTAAAAGAACAAAGCTTTTCAACTATGGGATTTAAAAGCTCTATGTATTCTTCTGCGGAGTGAGGCTTCTTTATCTCGGCATCAAGTGCTAAATTGTTTTCAAGCATAAACTTCACAGCATGGCTTCCAATCTGAGATGCCGCCTTCATCATGGAGCTTACTATATCATAAATGAGATACTTGCTTCCAAGCCGCATCATGTTGGAATCGGTAAGCATTGTCTTTATAACCTGTGCCATTGTAGTCTGAGCAAGGTCGCTTCTGCCTACGGTTATGGCATTTATGAAGCTCTTTTCCTGACTGAGCGTGTAATATTCGCCCGTATTTTCCACATATTCCTTAATGTCCTCGAAGAAAAATACATCCTTGCTTTGTGACATGGTCTTGTAGTCCATAACCGCCATAGCTTCTGTAAATCCCAGATAAATATTGTTTGCACCCGTTATAATTTTACTTGAAGCGAACTTCATATCCACCGCTTTACCGTTTTTGGTCATGTTACAAATGGAGTTTTTCATTTCTACCACATCGCGGCGCATACTCTCGGTGTCAAGACCTTCGTTGAAGTTTATTAGACACACAAGGAATCCGTTTTCGTCCAGAACCGTTGCGTCGTGCTTTAAGGAACATACATCGACTATAAGCTTAACAAACATATTGTAGTTCATGAACATAGATACGTCGCTGTTTAGCTGAACTATCAATACTGCAAACTTATCGGAATAGAACTCGATTTTGTCCGAAGCTATTTTCTTTAAAAGCTCCTCCTGAGAAGCATAATTTGAATGCAGGAGAGTACGAATAAGCTCTCGCTTGATTTTTTCTTGTTTTGAAGTGTTGTCATTTACAACCTTAACATAATTCTTTACCATATTAACAGTAAACTCCGATAGTCCTTTCAATGTGCTTACATCATCATCCTCGCTGAGATACAGCGAAACGGAATCCGAAATCTTCTTTATAGAATTATAATTGCTGCTTGCAAAGTACCATGCAAGAAATACTCCAATTATCAAGGCAATAAGCGAAATAAACAAATACACATTATGCATCTTATCAAGGCCTGCAAATACTATATCCTCACGGCTGAGAATTATATATTGCATCTGCCAGAGATTAGACGAAGCGGCAGAGTAGAGGTATTCACCTCCAAGCTTTTCAAATATTCCGTCGGAAAGCTCAGTTTTAAGATACTTTTCGTCAACGGAAAAAGACTCAAAAATGGGAATGTTCTCTGTGGCAGACTTTTTAAGATAAAAGTTCATGTCCGCTATTTTATTGTCGCTTATAAAAGCAAAGTCGTTTTTATCAAGAATGTAGATAAGTGATACGTTTGGAATGTTATACTCTCTGGTATAGTAGCTTTTTATAACATACAGAAACAAGCTCTCGCCGTTTTTTGTCTTAACATCAATAAGACGGTTACCCGAGTCGGTGGTTATGATATTTTTCCACTCATCATAGGTAATATCAAGATTAAGATTGTTATAAAGGTCGATGTTGTCGCTGTTACCATTGAGGGTTGCTGCCATATCAAGCGCGCTGAAATAAAGGTAAAACTCATTTGCTCTGCCTGTAATATCCGCATATGTATTAAGTTTTAGGGAAATACTTCCAAGCTCATAGCGTACAGAGCGGTCAAGATATACTGCAGTCTGCGCCATTTTCTTTACTTGCTCATCCTGACCTACTCCGATTGCGGTTTTTTCCATGGCATCAAACATACGGTCGCTTTCCGACTGAACCACGTCCATAAGCAGGCGGTTGTTTTTGTAGTTTTCGTTCACTATCATGCTTTTGGTTATGTGGTACGTTACAAAAACAGAAATGAAAGCAACTATAAGCACTATACAATAAGTAAACAGCCAGGATATAAATATTCTGCTTTTTCTGTTGAACCTTCGCATAAAATATTCCTCTTTATTGTAGATTGTGTATTATTCCAAAATAACTCTTATAGGATTTATACCCGTTTTTAAAGTGCCGTACGAAAATTTTATATCCGCTTTTGGCATAAGAGTATTGAAGCTCGCATTAGCATTTAATCGATTACCCATAAGGTCGAAGCCCGTTATGGTAATACTATAATAGGAATCAGGGCTTAGATTATTTATTCTTATTGTTCTGTCGCCTGAAAGCTCTGCCTGAACTGCTTTTCCGTTTACTGAAGCTGTAACTGAAGCTCCGTCAATGCACTGAGGAAAAATGAATTCTGCAAAGCTTCCGCTTGTATTGGTTTTATCCTTGGGAAGAATGTTTATGGGATAAACTGTTTTTTCATTCTCCGCAAAGCCTATGGTATCTATGTACGCCTTGTTTAAGCTATTGGTAAGCTTAATAGCTCCGTTATGCGCCGCAGAGAGCTTCACAAAGCCTACAAGCCGGCTTTTATTTTCCATAACGGAAATGTATCTGTTTGCTCCTGAATTGTTTGTAATAATTATTCTGTACGTTCTTCCATTGGTATAGGTTCCAAGAGTAGAGCTTCCTGCTTTGATTTTGAAATCGCTTGTGAATGAAACAAGCTCACTTCCGTCACCTGTCACCGAAATGCTTACAGGTGCATTTATATAAAGGTCTGCCACAAACGCTTCTGCGCTTGCTCCGCTTTGGCAGTTTATGTATTCACCGTTTTTCAACTCTATTACAGAGCTTCCGTCTATGACAGTTGCTCTGCCGGTAGTATCAACTCCCGAAATTGAACTGAGGGTGTTTAATTCTGATTCATAAAGATTTGTTTTTGTTTCCGAATCGTCAGCCGCAGGCTTAAGCCACAGACTCACGTTATCAATATACGTAACTGAGCTTTCTCCCGACAAGCCGCGAAATTCGATTCCCATTCTTGTAAGGGTTATACCGTTTCTCACTTTATCCGCCTTACAGATAAAGGTAGTTAATGCATCGGAAACTGTCAGAGAACAGTCGCCGGATATTCTGTTAAATACTATGGTAATGTCATACCATACGTCTGTTCCAAAAACGTAATCTTGTTTTGTGCCGCCCCAATAAAGACAGCCGTTTGTATCTATATATCCCAAAGGATATGCATACTTGTAGGATGTTGTAGGTGAAGAGTCTCTTACTGTGAGACGTCTTTCACAATTAAAATCGTCAAATTTGAGGGACAGACTGTAATGCACGTTGCCCTCTCCCGTGTAATGACCGCTTGTATATAACGCAGTTTCAATATTTGCATCATTTGTAACAGTCTTTGTAACCTTTAGGTTTCCGCCGTATTCCTCAGATGAGTCTGCCCCATAGGCTATATTTCCCTTTGGCCAGCGTGAGCTGCTTGTTGCAGATGAATTGTTATACATGTCGAAGTTATCAGCGAACAAAAGCTCATAATCCTCGTATGTATATAAAATTCTTATGTTATCTATATAGATTTGTGAATCTGCGGCGTCAACAGATACTATCCCCACAGCCTTTACAGCTTGTGACTGAAGCGCCGCTGTGCCTTGTGCGATGTACTCCCTACCATCATACATTACTCTAAGGGTTACTCTTCCCGAAGCGGGAGTATATGAAGCTTTGATTTTATACACCTTACCAATCTCGGTGTTAAAGCTGTAAATACGACTTTCTCCTGCATATATGTAGCCATTCTTTTTGATGGATACAATATTCACAGCTTCCTCACCGTTTGTTACGGTGATTGTTCTGTCGGCATTTTTATCATGAAGCACTATACTTGCTTCATAAACAAACGAAACAGAAGCGGAATCGGCAAAATTGTACATAAGAGAAACATTTCCGCTCTCTGCATTTGTTTTGATTAATGACCAGCCTTTAAAAGCTTCCTCTGCCGCATAAACTCCGCTGCCACCGTGAATGCCCTGACTGTTCAGGACACTCAGCCCGTCGGGGGCTGCGCTGCCATCGGCAGATTCTGTAAACTGTTCAAAATTCTGAGTGTATATTACACCCTCGTCCGAGGCAAAGCAGACTTTGGCATACAAAGCCAAAACTATTATAACCACATATACCAAAGTCTTTTTCATACTTATACCTCCAATGTTTTATCAAACTAAAAATAATTTAATGTATTACTCAACTATATCTACTAATACAGGAGCCATGTTTTCATCCCATATGAATGTTTTTATCTTGGCAGCGTTTGCAGGAACTGCTAATTCTGCCAATGACAATGTAACATCTTCGATATTAGCGTTGCCAAGTGACACATTGAGAAGTCTGTCCTCTCCGTCATAGCTTGCAACAAACATCTTAGGAGATGCAACAGACAAGCCCTTGTTCAATGTAGAAAGCTCTACATTAACTGTTTTGCCCTGCATATCGCTGATTGAATATACGGGGGTTCCGTTTACAACATAGTTATAAACCTCTGCAACAGGAGCATCATTGGTTGATACATAGATTTTGTGATTATCTACTACAAAAGTAGTTGCAGATTCAGCAGAAATTTTAAATAATCCCTGAGAAGCAGCTGTTATAGCTGTACCTGCAGGAGCTGCAGCAATCCAGCTTCCTACAAGCTCTCCTGATGCTCCGCCTTTTCTGATTTCTACCATCAAATCAGTTGTGCCTGTATGACCAACTGCAGGTGCTTCATATTTAATCTGTACATTATACCAAGTATTCTTCTGCCACTTTGCTTTTATATTTCCGTTACTGTATCCATATACTGTAATATCTCCTGAATCTGAACCATCTGTGATATTTGAGAAAGAAACCAAGTTTCTGTCACAGTTAAATGACGGTAAAACATCATCAGATGACCAAGGAGCCTGCTGACCATTATAGATGAAACGAACTCCGCCGTTATCTTTTATCATAATATCAGCTGATACACGTCTGATGGTATTTGAACCTGACCACTGAGCAAAGCCTATAAGAACACCACTTCCGGTTGTTTTAATCTCCATTGCTCTGTTATTTTCTCCAACCTCAACTATGTTGATAGAAGAAATACTGCCTGTATTATCAAGCTTGAATCCACTTCCCGGATTTGACTTCTGTGATTTAAAAACAGGAACGCCTGCAGGTAATGTATTTCCGTTACCACTAGTAAGTTCAATTTTGTTGAAGTCTGTTATAACCTTTGCATTTTCATCAATAAAATCATCAAAAGCCAATGCTGAAACAGATGAAAGCAATAGCACTCCGGCTGCCATAATTGAAATAATTTTTTTCATTTTCTTTTTGTTCTCCTTTCATAAAAAAAGTTTTGCCGATCTGTTATAATTATAGCATCTGCCACAAAGCAAAAACAAGCGTATAATTTTAACAATCGCAGTAAATTATTAAGAAAACAACGCATGTCCTTAACAAACTCCGCTTATGGCTTGAAATATACCATTTATCCACATTTTTATAATATTATTCCAAAGGTATTTAACCTTCCCCTCATTTCCAGATAATGCAAAAAATCAGGACTGTTTCACTTTTTGCGTAAAACAGTCCTTTTACTTTTAATTTTCAGATTCAAACTGAAGTATGTATTTATATGATTTTATGTCTTTGGGATTTAATGTGTGTCACAGGGACGGTTCTCTTGACACCCCGTGTGTCACAGGGACGGTTCTCTTGACACCCCGAGTTCTTCAATCAACACACAATAAAACTCCCTGCAGATAACCAAGGAGTTTTATATCAAAATAAATCACTATGTGTTCCTGTTCGTGACAGATACAATACAAGCTCATTTTCAATAACCTGATATATCAGGAGCCAATCAGGTGTAATATGACATTCTCTCAAGCCTTTAAAATCGCCTGATAACTCATGGTCATTATATTTGGGTTCAAGCGCAATACCTTCTGCAAGTTTATTAACAACTTCTTCAAGAAGCTCTATTTTATAACCTCGGCGCAGTGCTAATTTCAAATCCTTTTTAAATCTATTAGACGAAACAATTTTAAGCATCTGTTCTTACCTCGTCCAAAAGCTCGGAAAAAGAAGAATATCTTTTATATCCGCTTGGGTTTTTCTTAAATTCCTCAAATTCCTTGATTGCTGCTATTGTATCGCTATTTGGCACTTCTCTGGAAATACTAAAGGGAATTGCATTTTCTCTCACTGATTGTCTTAAAAACATATTTATTGCAGTTGAAAGGTCTAAACCAAAATCTGCAAATAATTCTTGGGCTTTAATTTTGATATCAGCATCAATAGAAATATTAGTTGATGTTTTAGCCATATAAACACTTCCTTTCATTATTATTATATTATACACAATTATATTTGTCAATATGTTATATGCAAATTATGCTTATAACATATACATAACAAGCGGTAAATTCTTTTGTCTTTCCATTATCATAGACAAAAAATCAGGGCTACCTTACTTATTTAGTAAGGCAGCCCCTTTACTTCTAATTTTCAGACTCAAACTGAAGAATGTATTTATATGATTTTGAGTCTTTGGGATTTAAGGTACATATTTCCGGCAAGTCTTTTATGGAATCTCCACCGCAGAAATGTCCGCTTCTGAAGCTCCATGATTCAAGACATATAAACGGCTTCTTCGGAATGGACCACAGAGTAAGATACGGAAAATCCTCCGACTCATAGGAAATAACGCTGTTGTCGGTTTTGTTTACAAAACGCCATGACTTTGATTTATGGTTGCCTATGGTTATACAGCCTTTTTTAAAAAAATTGTCTTTGATATCTAAGATATTACCGTCAAACACAAATTCTTGGCAGGCATTATAAACCACCATTTCTTTATTTTGTTCCATGTCGGAATCAAAGACCATAGTATAGTTTTCCTTTTGGGTATTAAGGCAAAAGCCTATATGTGAGCCGATGGCATAGTACATGGGTTTCTCACCTTTGTTTTCAACCTTGTACTCAGTTATAAGACGATTGCCATCAAGGGTATAAACTACTGACAACCTGAACTCATAGGGATACATTTTCATAGTAGTTTCATCAGAGTCCAGAACAAAGGTTATGGAAGAATCTGTTATGTTTTCTGTCTTGAAAACAGATGTTTTCGCAAAGCCATGCATGGGCAGAGGATGTTCATCGTCGGCATACGGACCGATTATAGGAAACAGAACGGGAGAAAGTCCCGTTCCGACATCATTTTTAATCTGATTAAGCCACTGACGGCCATTTGTTGTAAGGCTTTCAGGCTCTGCACCAAGGTCTGATGCACAAAAGGTTAAACATTCGTTTGATATAGTATAAAACATTTAAAATTCCTCACTATGATAAAAGTATTGAGAAAAGCTTTACGCATTGGGTTTCACTTGTTACATTGGGATAGATTTTCAAAACAACGCTTTCACCTTCAGCAAATGCACAAAGGCGCTCCGTTGCCCAGTGATAATCCCACTCTGTCTGGGAATTGTCGTTGCCATGCTGAGATGTAAAGGTTTCGCTTTCAAGCTTATTGCCATTAAGCTCTACCCAAAAATCAACACCCCTGAAAGCAGTATTACGATATAGAAGCAAAAACAAGGTTTTACAGCTGTCAATTTCAATAATCATTGGCGCTCCGCCGTCTTTTGAAAACGCCGAAAAACCGTAATAGCTTCTGTATGCAAACGACGTTTTTGCAGAGTCTATTTTGAACGCTCCCAAATCAGCTATTCTTATGCCCTCATACTTTCCCTCATAAATATCCTTAAGGTCTGCAACGTATGTACTTTTGTAAATAAGGGATTCTTCAAGCATAGGTTTATAGGGCAAGCTTGGTGACTCAGGCTTTATGTTGTCAAAGCTTTTACAGATTTCAGCCACATAATTATTTAATAAAAGCGCCGCTAAAGCACAGCCTACTTTATTTGGATGCACAGAGTCAGTTGTGAAGAACGGATATTCTTCCAAGCTCATATAGGCATCACGATATGAAATAAGAGGTATGTTATAAAAGCGAGCCAGCGGCTCATGAAGACTTTGTGATGATGCTCCGCTTCGGGTTGCCATGCTGAAAAGAATTACCGCAATACCGCCGCTTAAAAATCTACGTATCATGTTTTCATAGGTCGCCTGCTTATATAGGTATTCGGAGCCGTCATTACAGCACCATTCCAAAATCACCAGATCAGGCTTTCCAGAAAGGACGTCCGCCTCCATTCTGTGAATACCGAAAACTGTATCTGTTGCGGCAATGCCTGCATTTATTCTGTTTACCTTGCAATCAAAGGTTTCTTCCCACCAATCGCACACATGGTCAAAATAGCATTTTGCCGGCAAGGAGCATTTTATACCGCTCTCATTTTCAGGCTCGTCGCTTTTGCCTACGCCCTCCGTTATGGAGCCGCCAAAACCGCAAAGGGTTACTTCTCCGCTTTTTACTGCCTTTTGTACCACACCTGCAACAAAAGCAGGATTTCCCATTGTATATATGGATTTTTCAAGGATTTCCGATGTTATTGACACTCCGTCAATATTGTTAAGCTTGTTCATAATTAAAGTACCATTGTACCGTCGTATTTGAGAACGGTATAGTCATTATCATAAGAAACGCTGACGGACTTTTCAAGACGAATATCACGGCTTGAAGCACCGATAAGAATATCATATTTGCCGCTTTCAACATGCCAATCATGGAGGCACGTGTTGAAATACGCAAAATCGTCGTTTTCAAGCTTAAAGCTGACTGTTTTTTCCTCGCCCGGCACGAGCATGATTTTAGCAAAACGCTTAAGCTCTTTTATGGGACGGTCAACTATATTATCCTTTGGTGCAATATAAAGCTGTACTGCTTCTTTGCCTGCTACATCACCTGTATTTTTAACCCTGAAGCTTACATTAAGCTCAAAGGTGTCTGAGTCAAAAGAGTCCTTTGAAAGCTCAAGTGATGAATATTCAAAGGTAGTATATGAAAGTCCGTGACCAAAGGGGAACCATATTTCTTCAGGGTGCTTATCATAGTAGCGATAGCCGCAGTTCCATTTTTCTGTGTAGCAAACTTTTGTTCCGTCGCCTGGGTAATCAAGGTCCGTTCTATCCTTAAGCATAAAGGTTTCGGACAGCTTACCTGAGGGGTTTATCTTGCCGAAAAGCACGTCTGCAATAGCTCTGCCACCGGCTTCACCTGCATACCACATCTGCACAACGGCGTTTACCTTCTCCCAGCCGTACGGAAGCATTGCACCGCCGAACTGTGTTACAATTACAAAGTTTTCTATTTCTGCAACTCCCTTTGAAAGAACTGCACCAAGGTAGTTCGGAAGCTTAAGATTATCACGGTCAAAGGATTCTGTTTCGCAGTCGGGGCCGTAGTTGTTGCTTACAAAGCAGATAACTGCATCGTATTTCTGGTTCTTGCAATAATCAATACATCTGATTGTACCCTCATCTAAAAACTCGTCCTTGATAATAGGAATATAATCACATTCTATTCCGTCTGCATTTTTAAGAATGAAGTCAAAGGGTATATCAACGCTTGATGCTTCAACTGTTACCTTTGAACTGCCGCCGCCCATGAATACGGGCTTCTTTGCAGCTTCGCCGAGGATTGCGATTTTTTTGTACTTTTCCTTTGTTATGGGAAGAATATTTTTATTGTTTCTGAGAAGTGTTATACATTCACAAGCAGCTTTGTATGCCGCCTCGTGCTGAGCGGTTCGGTCATATTCTTCTTTTGGTTGCTTCATGGATATTATCTTGTTTATGTAATTGAGCATTCTTTCAACTGCTCTGTCAATATCAGCCATTTCTATAATGCCCGTATCAAGTGCTGACTTAAGCTCTTTTTCAATATTTACATTGCCAGGCATCTGCAAATCAAGACCTGCTCTCACACATTTAGCAATATCATGGACAGCGCCCCAATCAGAAACCACAAGACCATCATAGTTCCATGCTTCTTTCAAAATTTCGGTCAGAAGATATGGATTTTCCGAAGCCCAGATTCCGTTAAGTTTGTTATATGAGCACATTACGCTGGTAGGGTTTGAATTTTTAAGAACAATTTCAAATACTTTTAAGTAGTATTCTCTTAAAGTTCTCTCGTCAATTTCTGCATTGATAGTACCACGAAGTATTTCCTGATTGTTTGCTGCATAGTGCTTAAGGCTTGTGCCTACGCCCTTGCTTTGTACTCCGTTTATAAACGCAGCACCGAGCATACCTGCAAGGTACGGATCTTCTGCAAAATACTCAAAATTTCTTCCGCAATGGGCAGTTCTTTTCATATTAACGCCCGGTGCAAGAAGCATCTGTACATCTTCTTCAATACAGTCTCTTGCAATGACTTCACCTGCAAGATACGCACAATCAGTATTCCATGATGCACCTACCGCTGAAGCTGTGGGCATTGCCACATCACCGCCGGGAACATTACATTCTTGAGGGCATACAGGGTTACCTATGAGTCTTCTTATACCGTGAGGGCCATCTGAAAAATTGATTCGTGGTATTGAATATTTTTCCATTCCACACGTTGAAAGGACATCACCTGCATTAATAATACTGCATTTTTCTTCAAAGGTCATCCGGTTCATGATTTGTTTTATATCAAGCATTTTTAATTCTCCTATTTATGTATTCAGCTACGAGCTTACCGAAAGCGTATTCATCAGGGTTTGATGTATCAATTACGTACTGACAATGAGTACCATGCATTATTTTATATTCAACCTGCGGAAGCTCACCGTTAAAGTGCTTTAATGTGGAAAGCATCAGTTGTGATTGCTCGTATCGGTTTTCCATATCGTTGTCGGAAAATATTATGAGCATAGGCGGATAATTTTTATTTTCCTTGATATGATAAAGGGGTGCGGCTTCGTCAACAAGCACCATACGGCTGTCGAGTCCACGTTCTCTCAGTACATTAAAATGAACGGTGGGCTGACCTGCATCATGAATAAATCCATCTATTTCGTCAGGATTAATTTTGTATGGTGCAAGATATTTCTTATCAAAGCACAGCATAAGAGAAATATAGCCTCCTGCAGAGCTTCCTCCTACAAATATTTTAGTTGCATTGCCATAGTTTTGGATGTTGTTTTTTACCCAACTTACAGCGCACGCCGCATCTCGTAAGAACTCAGGAAATACGGCTGTTGGATACATTCTGTAATTACAGCTAACAAGTGCTATGCCGCGTTTTGTAAGATATTCTGCAAGACAAGGCATATCTTTATCTCCCTCTTCGATACCGCCTCCATGAAAATATACAAATACAGGAAATTCTTCAACTTCAGGAAGATGGATATCAAGCATCTGGTCGGGATGATTTATTTTACCATAGTTTATGTTTATAAAAGACTTCATTTTACACCGTTCTCCTTATCAATTCTATAATTTCTATAATACATACAAAGGTCAGCACCTACCATGATAAGATTAAGTACGTAGAAGAAAAGTACATACCATTTTTGCGCTATTTGCTCCATATACACGGGATTTACAAGCTTTGAGCCAATCCCTGAAATATATCCAAAAAATATCAAATACAGAAAAATCAGGCTTTTTCCTTTTGTTGTTCTTGTTTTATAAGATTTAATAACATTAAGCGGCCATGAGATACCAAAGCTCACTATCATAAAAATTTCAAGCAGTTCAGACATAATATATTCTCCATTTCACTTATTATTTATCATTAAACATTGTACTTTCGCTCTCGCCAGATTTTGCGTCCGTAAACAACAAATCAAAGAGCATTTTTGCAAAAAGCTCATGCATCTCTGCGGTGGGATGATTTATACGATTGATAAGCAGTTTTGTGACGTCTTGGGTTTCACTTAGCTTTTTCCACTCACCATAGCAATCACACACAAGAACATCCATGCTCTTTGCAAGGTTAATTGCCTCGTTCATGAACATATCCATTCTGCCGCTGTTCTGGTATTCTGCAGTTTGAGCAGCATATTCCTCATAGCCGTGAGTTATATCATCTGCTACATATGTATTTAGCATATTGGGTGTCATGAACACAACCTCTGCGCCATTTTCCTTACATCTCGCAAATATTGTGGTAAGATTTTTCAGGTAATCTTCAATAGGTTCGTTTACGTCGTTTAGTCCAAAGCATACTATAACTACATCGGGATTATGACAAATCACCTGTTTTTCCATTCTGGCAACCCCATCCTTTGCCATGGTAGCACCAATTCCTGCATTAATTACATTAACCGGCACATAATCTCTTAAAGCATTAATTTTTTGTCTCAGACGATTCCAATAAGCAGTTTCGTAATTTATTTCACCCCATAAAGCACCGTGGGTTACGCTATCGCCAAAAGCAACAATGGTAATCGGACCATGCTCTATAAGCTGTTCTCTGTTCATATATAATTTTTCACGGATATTCACTATATCACCCTTTGCATTATGTAATATTGAAATAATTTTATCATTCAAAATGGGCAAAATCAAGGGTATATTATTAACACTATGGGTATAAATTAAAGGGAATATTTAAAATTTACGACCGTTCAATGACATTAACATCTTAAATCACAAGCACATATCCATAACATTGAAAAAAACCCGCAAAATTGCGGGTTTTAACATTTTTAACCATCCATTTGTGGTTGACTTTAAGTTATACAAACAGCTGGGAGCAGCCTATTAGTATTATTGCGGCAAGTCCTACAAAAATACCTGTGAGCTGAATTTTGCTTAGCTCTTCTTTAAACACCACCTGACCTAAAAAGGTTGAAAGCAGTATAATGGCTCCGTTGCTGACGGGGAAAAATATTACGCTTGGGATTACACCTGCAAGCCACAGATTCATTCGTATGTAAATACAACCAACAAAGCCGCACAATATAATATAAGTCAATGATTCCTTATATATTTTCGGTTTTGGGTTATTGGTTGTTTTGTTAATCAAAAAGCCTGACAGAGTAAACAAAACAGCAGATACTACCGATGCTATAAGCATCATTGAATTAATCTGCTGTGAGTAGTCGGATTTCACGAATACTTTATTGAACATACCCAGCAAACCACCGGCAAGGAAGAACGCTCCACACCATATAAACCAGCTGAATGTCAGCTTTTGGGTGCTTTTGCCGGGATTTATACACATAACAAGCGCTATAACTATTATCACCATTCCCACAAGCTGCAGGGGTACAACAGTTTCATTTGCATACACAACACCAAACCAGGTTGCTATTATAAACGCACAGTTTCCTATAAGCGAGGTAAGCGCTACGGGGCCTGTGGACATGGACTGTGCTTTGAAATGCAAAAACAAACACAAAACCACACCATATATAATTCCGTAAATTATTGAGCCTGCAGAAATTACAAAATCTCTGCTCATCACCGACCATACTGCCAGAACGAGAAACCACACACAGCTGATTCCGCCGTTAAAGAGGAAAACGTCGCCCGGTGTTCTGAATGAGCGGTTTCTGAATTTATGAAGTATCATATTACTTGATACCGAAAACAAAACCGCCACAGACATGAGTAAGTATTCCATTTAAATTATTCCTGTCCATAATGCTCACCCCTGTATTTTTTCGGAGTGGTATTATACTTTTTCAAAAACGCCCTATAGAAGTGGGAAACATCATAAAAGCCTGTAAGGTACGCTATTTCGTTTATGGAAAGTGCCTGATTTTCCATCATCTCGACGGCTCTTTTGAGTCTATATTCCGTTATCCATATACTCGGAGGTGCACCAAGAAATTTTCTGAACAGTTTATAAAGATATGTTCTGTCTATTCCAACAAAGCTTGTGATGTCGTTTATAGTAATACTTTTATTGTAGTTGTTCTCAATGTAATAAACTGCTTTTTTTATATAATGTTCGGGATATATTGAATGGTTGGATTGATTCACGTTAGCACGGACAAGCCTGCTCATTATGAGAAGAAAATATGCAGTTGCATCATAACCCAAAGCGTCATAACTTTTGCTCGCTTTGTGCATCGCCCACAAATCATGGCTCATTTCGTCGTCAAGGGTATAATCAAAGACCACATTTGATTCCCCAAGACCTGCGTTATGCACCAGCACATCATCGTCTGCACCTGCAAATATTGCATATATGTATTTCCAAGGCTGCTCATCGTCCGCAATGTACGTATTAGTCATACCGGGAATAATAAGAAAACCCTGACCGGCACCAAGCTCGTATTCCCTGCCGTCAACAAGGTACTTGCCCTTACCTTCAATAATAAAGTGAATAGAGTAGCTGTCATATATATACGGGCCGCAGGAATGTCCTGCATCGCATATCTGCAATCCGCATTGAGTTACTGCAAGGCTTTGGCCCGGCAGCCGATTGAGAGAATACATATCAATGGTATAGCTCATTCCCACACCCCCATACTAAGCTTCATATGCTCAGTATAACATCTGCAAAAGCATTTTTCAAGCATTTATTCTAAAAATCAACATTTTTACAACCTTAAAGCAACTTATATACATTTAAACATAATTTATGAGGTGCTATAATTATATCATAATAAAATATTGAGGTGATTTAAATGGAAGAAATACCACAGTTATATATGAGGCATCCTGACCTTTCCAAGCTTCCGGCTTTGGAAATTCCACAAGGCTGCATAATCAAAACCCATACCGATGACATGGTTAGTAAATGGGAAGATATTATTTTCAGAGCATTTGATATGCCGTTCAAGTTTGAACAATGTATCATAAACGGAAGAACTGTGGGAGGTTATAAGCCTGAACACGTAATGTATCTCATGGAAGGCGAAAAGGTTCTTGCAACCGCAACTGCAGCAGAACGAGATGACTACCCCGGCGAAGGCTGGTTCAGAATGATAGCATCAGATCCTGAGGTAAGAGGAAAAGGGCTTGGTAAGCTGATTTGCCTTGCGGCACTTCACAGCCTTAGGGAGCGCGGCTATAAAAGTGCTGTGCTGTCAACAGATGACGAAAGAATCCCTGCACTTAAAACATATCTCTCTCTTGGATTTGAGCCTATATATTTCCACGAAAGTCATGAGGACCGTTGGAAAAATGTAATTGAAAAAATAAATAATTCCAGGAAGAATGCATAACAAATTTTAGACTTTAATGTTTAAAACAAAAATAATATGCACTATAAATCCAGCGTGTAATGATGAGGAAACTCTTACAAAATGGAAGGTCTTTCATTTGATACTGATACTAAGGTTGTTGTAAATATCTTAAACGATGGCGGCTATATGAAGTGACTGCCCATCAACAAGAGAATGAAAGAATACTACAAATAATTTATAGAGGTGAAAGTTTTGAGAAAAATACGATTTGGTATTATAGGCTGCGGCCTTATGGGCAAGGAATTTGCAGGTGCCGTAGGAAGATGGTATCACTTG
>JBGVIT010000004.1:0-2600 GCA_045128915.1 Clostridia bacterium | reverse complement strand
AAATGGCAACCATAAAGGAAATTAAAAACCGAATCAAGAGTGTAAAGGATACGCAGAAAATCACTAATGCAATGTATCTGATTGCATCTACCAAGCTAAGAAAAGCAAAAAGCGAGCTTGATAAAACAAGACCTTATTTTAACAGCGTTCAGGGTGAGATAAAAAGAATTTTCAGAACCTCTGAGGATATTGAAAACAGATATTTCTATCCAATAACCGGAGAGCACGAATTACCCGGTTCCTATGGATATCTTGTTATTACTGCAGATAAGGGATTAGCAGGTGCATATAATCAGAATGTTATAAAAGAAGCGTTAAAATTGATGAAAGAACATGAAAATCCAAAGCTTTTTGTTGTAGGTGAATTTGGAAGACATTATTTCACATCGCATAACATTCCGATAGAACAAAGTTTTCTTTATACAGCACAAAATCCTACAATTCACAGAGCAAGAGAGATTTCTGCAATTCTTCTTGATTTGTTTAACAGACAAAAACTTTCAAAGATTTTTGTCATATACACAGATATGAAAGGAGCAATAAATTCTCAGGCGTGCTCCACAAGATTATTACCGTTTCACCGTGCACAATTTATAACTCCTGAAATACACGAGGAAGAGATTAAGATTCCGTTTGAATTTCAGCCGTCAATTGAAAAGGTTTTGGATAATATTGTTCCAAGTTATGTGACGGGATTTGTATACAGTGCTCTTATTGATAGCTTTTGCAGTGAGCAAAATGCAAGAATGAATGCGATGGACTCAGCTAACAGAAATGCACAAGAACTGTTGGACGAACTTTCAATCCAGTACAATCACATCCGTCAAGGAGCTATAACGCAAGAAATCACGGAGGTATCATCCGGTGCTAAAAGTATGAAACGAAAAGTAAAATCAAAAAGTCCACGAGGAGGTGTAGAAGGCAAATGAACGGAAAAATAGTGCAAGTATCAGGCTCGGTTGTAGATGTTGAGTTTGAAAAAGGAAAAATGCCTAAAATTAAAGAGGCGCTTACCGTATATTTAGACGGCAAAACGCACGTAATGGAAGTAGCACAGCATATAGGCGGAGGCAGAGTCCGTTGTATTATGCTTTCAGAAAGTGAAGGATTGTACCGTGGAATGGAAGTTACAGCTACGGGAAATAGTATTTGCGTTCCTGTTGGTGCACAAACATTAGGAAGAATGTTTAATGTATTAGGTGAACCCATAGACGGAGGCAATCCAATTGATGATAGATGTGAAAAATGGAACATACATAGAAATGCACCTGATTTTGACGAACAGAGTCCGGCTGTAGAGATACTAGAAACCGGTATTAAGGTAATAGATTTATTGGAGCCATACCCAAAGGGTGGTAAAATAGGTCTGTTCGGAGGTGCCGGTGTAGGTAAAACGGTTCTTATCCAGGAATTAATACACAATGTTGCTATGGAGCATGGTGGTTATTCTATTTTTACCGGTGTGGGAGAGCGTTCCCGTGAAGGTAATGATTTATGGAAGGAAATGCGTGAAAGTGGTGTAATGGATAAAACAGCACTTGTTTTTGGACAAATGAATGAAGCACCGGGAGTCAGAATGAGAGTCGCTCTGTCCGGTCTGACTATGGCTGAATACTTCAGAGACAGAGAAAACAAAGATGTGTTGCTTTTCATTGATAATATATTCCGTTTTGTTCAGGCGGGAAGTGAAGTTTCAACGTTGCTTGGACGTATGCCGTCAGCTGTTGGATACCAACCTACACTTGCTGAAGAAATGGGAGCTTTGCAAGAACGTATTACTTCCACTAAGAATGGTTCAGTAACATCAGTTCAGGCTGTTTATGTACCTGCAGACGACTTGACAGATCCGGCTCCTGCAACGACATTTTCTCATCTTGATGCAACAACAGTTCTAAGCAGAAAGATTGCAGAGCAAGGTATATACCCGGCGGTTGATCCGCTTGAATCTACATCAAGAATACTTGAAGCAAGCATTGTTGGAGAAGAACATTATGATATAGCAAGACGTGTGCAGTCAACTTTGCAAAAATATAGTGAACTTCAGGATATCATTGCGATTTTGGGTATGGAAGAATTAAGTGATGAAGATAAGCTTACGGTAGGACGTGCAAGAAAAATCCAGCGTTTTCTTTCTCAGCCAACACATGTCGCAGAAAAGTTTACAGGTATTCCCGGGGTTTATGTCCCTCTTAAAGAAACTTTACGAGGATTTAAAGCAATCGTTGATGGAGAAATGGATAAATATCCAGAAGCGGCATTTTATAATGTCGGAACTATTGATGATGTTATTATTAAGGCAAAAAAATTAGAGGAAGGTGAAGTTTGATGAACACCTTCACATTAAATGTGCTTGCTGCTGAAAAACCGTTTTATGATGGAGAATGTGTATCCTTAATTGTTCCCACAAATGATGGTCAATATGGCATTATGGCAAGTCATAATAATATGATTGCCGCAATTGTCCCCGGAGTATTAAAGTTTTCGAAACCTGATGAAACGGTGATTGTTGCAGCTGTATCTGAAGGTCTTGTAAAAGTTGAAAATAATAGTGTTCTTATCTTGGTGGATACAATCGAATTGCCAGAAGAAATTGATGAAAA
>JBGVIT010000003.1:0-16935 GCA_045128915.1 Clostridia bacterium | reverse complement strand
TTACGATCCTACCTACGGTGCAAGACCGCTTAAGCGTTTCATTCAATCCAAGATTGAAACCTTGCTTGCACGTGCTATCATCGGAGGTAACATTGATCCCGAAACAACCCTGGAGATAGATTGTGAAAACTCTACACTTATCCTAAGATAATCAAAAAAAGGTGCTGCTTCAATGCAGCACCTTTTTATATCACCGTGGTGATATAATATAGTTGAACTCGAATAGAGGGAAATGAATATGGAAAAACTGATAACGATATATCACGGTTCGGAAAAGATCGTAAATAGGTTGCCGTGTCCTGTACAACAAGCCCCGTAACGCATACTGCCGAAGTTGAGGTGAATAGAGCTTGGTTAAACGGTGTTAAATTGCCACCTTTGGTTGATATTGGAAGCATAAGTAATAGCGCTCCCACAAGTATGACTCCGGCAAAGCCGAGTATTATGATTTGAAATGAGGTAAGTTTCTTCTTTTTATGTATCAGATCCGCCATAATGCTTCTCCTTGTCTTACTTTTTTCATCTCAATTATATTATATTCCATTTTAAGATGGTGTTAGATGTTGCTTTATAGTATTAAGATTGTATAAAGAAAAGGCGCCGCATTCTGCGACGCCATGAAGTTTGTATTATTTATCCATTCCACAAGGGCTGGATTGTTCTATCAATGCTTGGTCATTTGTAACTGCATCATAGAAACGGAAACCACCGGAAAAGTTAAATGCATCATATCCATAACCCTGAAGTATACGACAAGCAATATAACTGCGAAGACCGCTCTGGCAAATTACGTAGACAGGCTTACCCTCAGGAATTTCATTTATACGTTCACGCAGTTCGTCTACGGGAATGTTATAAAATCCTTCGATATGACCGCGACTGAACTCCCCTACTGTTCTTGTATCAAGAAGGGTAACACTGCCGTCTCGTGGCAATTTATCTGCGTCTCCAACGTGCCATTGCTTAAGTCCGCTGTTTGCAATGTTATCAACGATAAATCCCGCCATATTCACAGGATCCTTTGCAGATGAGTATGGAGGCGCATAAGCAAGATCGAGTTCTTTAAGCTCTGTCGCCTTCATTCCCGCTCTAATGGCCGTGGCAATCACATCGATGCGCTTGTCCACACCGTCGTAACCGATGATTTGAGCACCAAGTAAACGGTAGGTTTCTTTTTCAAAAACGACCTTCATAGTCATCACTTTGCCACCGGGATAATAACCAGCGTGGCTCATGGGAGAAAGGATAACAGAATCAGCATCAATACCACTCTTTGCCGCCCGTTTTTCATTGATACCGGTTGTGGCCGCCGTCAGATCAAATACCTTTATGACACTACTTCCTTGAGAGCCGTTATAACGGCTGTCCAGTCCACAGATATTGTCTGCAATCACACGTCCTTGTTTGTTAGCAGGACCGGCAAGTGCAATAAGATCCTCCTCGCCGGTTACAAAGTTTTTCACCTGCACAGCATCGCCTGCAGCGTAAATATCGGGCACAGATGTCTCCATTTTATCGCTCACAACAATACTGCCTTTCAGTCCAAGCTCTAATCCTGCAGAACGTGCAAGCTCAATATCAGGAGTAACACCGATTGCAAGGATAGCCATATCAGCGCGAAGGGAACAGTTATCCTTCAGCATAACCTCTACCCCACCGTCATGCTTTGTGAAACCGGTTACAGCGTGACCGAACACAAGATTAACGCCGTGTCTGCGTAGTTCGTTGTGAATAAACGAAGCCATATCCGCGTCGAAGGGATTCATAAGCTGCTTTCCGCTCTGAACAATTGTTACGTCCATACCGAGTTCCTTCAGGTTCTCGGCAAGCTCCAGACTGATAAAGCCACCACCTGCAAGAACAACAGAACGCGGATGGTTCTTTTTGATATAATCTTTAATTCTAAAGGTATCTTCAACCGTTCGTAAAGTAAAGACGTTCTCCATTTCAACTCCGGGCATATCCGGTTGCGTAGGCTTCGCTCCAGGCGAAAGAATGAGTTTATCATAGCTTTCCTCAAACTCAGTATCTGTATCGAGGTTTCTGACGGTAACCGCTTTTTTCTCGGGATGAATCGCAATAACCTCATGCCGTACCCTCATATCCACGCGAAAACGACTGTAAAAGCTTTCGGGTGTTTGCAACGTAAGCTCGTCCGGATCCGTAATAACGTCACCTAAATAATACGGGAGCCCACAGTTGGCATAGGAAATATAGCCGGAGCGTTCAAACACTACGATCTCTGCCTGTTCATCAAGTCTTCGAATGCGGGCTGCGGCAGTTGCACCACCGGCAACTCCGCCAACAATTATAACTTTCATTTAACGTTCCACCATTCCTTTGTAATTTATAATTCTTACTATATTTTTCGCATCGGTGTATCCCATTTGAATATCACTTTAATCTTTTATATTATATCACATTATCGCAAATTTTTCTATATACTACTACAAAAGTTCAGAGGCTCACCGCTAAGGTGAGCCTCTGAGAAATCATATAATTTTATATTTTCTTACTAGCAAGATGAAGTTCGCGGGCACTTTGTCTGCCTTCTTCATTGATATCTCCTGCCTTGGTAAGAGCGACCTTAGTAAGGAGTGGGCCAATTATCTCGTATACCAATACTGCAAACAAGGTAATGTTTCTAACAATTGCTCCTTCAGGTCCGAGTTCGATAGCCTTGATAGCCATGCCAAGCGCAACACCGGCTTGCGGCAGTAAAGTAATACCCAAATACTTCACGACATTGGGATTGCATTTTGATAGTCTGGCACTAATACCAGCACCAAAATATTTGCCAAGCGAACGAGAAATAATATATACCGCACCGATAAGTACAACCATAATATCTGCAAAAACAGAAAGTTCAAGTTCTGCACCACTAATAACAAAGAATAAGATAAGTACAGGCGTCGTCCATCTGTCCGCACGTTCCATAAGTTCTTCTGATACTTCGCAAATATTGCAGAAAACCGTTCCAAGCATCATACACGCAAGCAAAGAGGAAAAACCGATATGGACAGATCCGATATCAAAGCTCATAGAAGAAATGGCAACAGTCATCATAACGAAGGTAACAGATACAGCCATTCTTTTTGAACGAGAATGGAAATATTTCTCACACAGCGTGAACAATAGCCCCATTACAAAGCCTAAAAATAGCGATAGTATAACTTCAAGGACAGGCTCAAGAATAACGGACGTTACGTTTACGGTGCCGGTCCCAAGCGACCTGGCAATACCAAAGGAAACGGCAAACACAACAAGACCAACTGCATCATCCAGTGCAACTACAGGTAGTAAAATATCTGTTACGGGTCCTTTAGCCTTATACTGTTTAACAACCATAAGTGTTGCTGCAGGTGCTGTTGCTGTCGCCACAGCACCAAGGACAATTGCGGATTGCAAAGAGAATTTGTCAGGGATAATAAGGTGCAATATAATCAGAGCCGCATCAACTATAACCGTTGTGAATAATGCTTGAAAAACACCGACAAATGTTGCTTGTTTCCCGATTCTTTTAAGTTGAGATATACGAAATTCACTGCCCATAGAAAAAGCAATGAAGCCAAGAGCCAGATCAGAAATCAGGCCGAATCCTTCAATCTGTTCTCCTGTTATGCCAATGCCGGGGATACCTATTCTGCCTAGCACGAACGGTCCAATCAAAACACCGGCAACCAAATATGCGGTAACCGCCGGCAGTTGTACCTTTTTTGCAAGTCTTGAAAGCAACAAACCTACAAGCAACGCAACAGAAAGGCTAAGAAAAATACTTGCTGTTTGAGACATAAAAAATACCCTCTTTCATAAATTTTGATTACTCGAGTTAATCAATCAGATATGATGTGAGGGTATATTTAATTTGTATGCTCTCATAAGAATCCAATATGGTTGAGCTCTTTTCGTCGGCAAATATTATACCACCACAGAAGCCAAAAATCAACATTTTAAGCCGATTTTATAATATTTCTTGTAAACAATGATAAGCGTATACCTTTTATAAGAATCATACTTTTCGAATTTTTCACCCTTACATCTTCTCAAATCCAACAAGGAACCCGCCTTTTTCTGCGTAAAAGCTGCAGAGTCCTCTTAACTTATGAATTTCTACCTGAACATTTTTGAATTTCTCAGCAATCAGATTTTTAAGTTTTAGTGCTCCTTCTTCATTTTGACAATGGGCTATACTCACCTTACCATTTTTCAGTCCCATGGCACTGAGATCTTTTATTATTGTCTCTATTGAACGTGCTTCACCGCGGCACTTATGTGTTGGCTCAAGTGTTCCTTCATCACTGGCCTTACCTACAATGCAAATACCGGCAAACCCGGCTATTCTTGCGACAAGCGGAGAAACACGGCCGTTGTTCGCGAAGTTATTCAGTGACTTGAGCATAAACACAAGTCCGGTCTGCTTTATATACGCTTTAATGCGTCCACAAACCGTATCATAATCCATACCGTTTTTCAGATACTCCTCTAATTTTTTTAAGATCAATGTGATTTCCGGACCTGCAGAAAGCGTATCAAGCACAAAAACGCGTTTGCCTTCGTTTTCGGCCTCATAGATTTGCTTTGCTACACAGGCTGAATTGTAGGAACCGGATAAGGCGCTTGTGATTGTGACGCAGATAATATCATCGGCGTCTCCGAAAGCTTCTATCCAGTCTGACGGGTTTGGACAAGAGGTACGTGATTTTCCTTTGTAGTTTTCAAGATAGGTTGCCATCTCATCAACATCAAGATTTCGGTCATCCACAAACTCTCTTTCATCCGTTAGAATTTTCATTGGTGAAAAATCAAAATCCGCATTATCTAATTTCAGTAAGTCGGATGAGGAATCCGAAACAATTTTTAATTTTCTCATAACACATTCTCCTTTTTTCTATACTGTATATATTCTACATTGCTGTTTTTACTTCTTTTCTTCATCACATCATATACCTGATCATGAAGGCTCTTTGTCCTTTCTTTAACCGATTCTTCCGTTGCATAGTAAGGACCGTCTAAATACACTTCCACAACAGGACGTTTAAACACCTTACTTTTCCGATAGGTTACTGTCATGGCAATCACCGGCTTATTAAGCTTTGCCGGATATTTGAATGAGGTTTCAGGAAAAGGACGTATCTCGGTATAGTATTCCCACACATGAGCTTCCGGGTATATAACGATCGGATGGTTCTTATTTATTCTTTCCTCTATTGCCTTATTTAGTTCTTTTATTCCGTGTAAGGAACCTACAACAGGTAAAGCGCCGAGATAAGGCAGGATTTTACCAATGAAGGGAATACCGTAATTTGCCGTACTTACAACAGTATATATTCTTTTCGGAAGAACACACAAGGCTGGAATAAAAACATCACCGACGGGTTGTGTATGATTTCCATAGATAAAGAAATCACCTTTCAATCCTTTAAGCTTACGTCTCCCCTTTACTTTCATATGCAGAAAACATTTGCAATACGCTCCACCCAGAACAACTGCTGTTCCATACACTAAACCGGAGGTTAGCTTCGAAAGAATGTCATTTTTTACCCACTCATAACTTTCAGGAAGAGCATAGTTTTGATTAGCGCTTTCCTCGAAATCATCTTCGTAACTTGAGTAATATCTTGTTTCTTTCATAGCGCACCTTTCCAACCGGCAATGTCGGAGTTTTCAAACGTATAAGTAAGTTCCTTACCGTACACCGATTCATAACAGTTTTTCTTTAAGGTATAGTCGGTATGGCTGAGGAATTCCGTATTTTCTCTTACTGATTTTTGTGGATCCGGGTATAACACATCAAGCACGTGCAGGATATATTTCACCTTTTTAAATTCGGGTGTGTCATCCTCGGTCAGATCTACCATTTCCACAAAGCAAGATACAATAGGTACGTTTAATTTTGATGCAAAGAAATAGGCGCCGTCCTTAGGCGGTCTTGGCTTGCGGTAATTAAACCACATTTCTTGTTCAGGATACAAAAGAATGGCGTGTTTTTTATCAACAAGTCTCTCCTTTAATAGGGATAGAAAATCCCTTGCAAGATATCTCGGCTCGGTTGAAATAGGAATTGTGTCTGCATAGTTCATTAAATAGCCAACGAGACCCTTCATTGCAAAATTAGACGTCTGACTGATGATGCCGAGATCTTTTCTTCCGAGTTTATTGGTGAGATGGCGAATTACCGTATTTTCAAGAGGACTAAAGTGATTGCTTGTAATCAGTACTCCACCGAGATCGTTAGGTATTTTATCCAGGCCAATAATCTCTGTGTCCTTATTGATTAGACTTGTAGCCGCTTTGGCAAGACAAACGCCAAGGCATTTTTTGAATTTATATAAAACTCTATTTCGGTTTTCAATATAGTTATCTGTGATTTTCCTGCTTTGCTCGGCGGTAAGGTTGGGGTCATTTACTTCGACCTTGTTATGGAACTGCTCACTCTCTGCAAACCTCTTTATATTTTCTATTACCGCCTTACGGTTTTCACCAATAATCATAGTCGTATCCTGACTCCTTTTTCATTCATCTTCTTAAACGTAATATCATTTTCGGGAATTTCCATACCTCTACGAACCAGTAGCTCAAGGCATTCTGAATCCGCCTTCTTCTTATCCTCTGTATAACTAGCCTTAAACTCGCGAATTTCGTCAATAAAACCGCAATCACGTGCGTAATTCCAGAACTGTTCTTCATACTGAATGCCATCATAGCACCAAGGCTTTGAAAAAAGGTTATAGTGTATCAGCGATGTTTCAGTAAGCATCGGCTTCGCGTCATTTGGCATCGTATCCCATTTCTCTTCAAGATAATATATCTTACCGTTGCACATAGCGTTCAGATAGTCCTGATCGGGAGCAATACTATCAAAATGATACTTATTGAGCAGTGATAAAAAATGTCCTTCCAAATCATCGTCTCTCATTTTTTTGAGATTCATCAGCAGAACGCCGGAATTGATATATTCTTTAGCATTTACACCCACAGCCTTTTCGGTGTAAGCCACCAGCGGAGGAATATCTGCGATAGACAAGTCATTGCATGCTCCAATGTAATTTTCGCCAATATCTATATCGAACAGTTTTGCAATATCATCCGTGAGAACAACGTCACTATCTATGTAGATCCCTTTATCATACTGTGGAAACATGGAGGGAATAAACAAACGAAAATAAATGGTTAATGTAAAATAATCGCATCTCAGGCGGTTGCTCATTCTATCGTCCAAAGCTTCCATATTTGCGCGTATCGGCATTAGTTCAATTTTGAAATTCTCAGTCTGCAGAGACTGAAGGCGTGAAATATTATCAGCACCTAAATCCTGATACAAAACAATTGCTTTATAGTTACGTTGTGGATCGGAATTTTTGATCGCAGAGTTTAATGCCACCGCAAGGAACGGTGCATAGCTGTCGTCAATTGTAAAGAAGATCGGAATCTCTCTGTTCATCATTTTGCACTCCTTTATATTCTTCAATAATATCGTCGAACTCAAATATACCGAGCTCATCATGCATTTTATTTACCTGCCACGGTTTTACGGTAACCACCTCAAAACGCGGAAGAAATCTGAAAGAGGTAGTAAAGTGTTTGAATACGGTATCCTCTCTCATATCCCCTTGATTATTATATCTGCTTGGGATTTTTCTCTTTCGGGCAAGCTTATTTAGAGCTGTTTGGTCCGGCATAAACATTTTCCTATCACGGCACATTTCACGGCACTTCTCAAACAAGCTGGTCTCGCGGATTTTTTTCATATTGAGGAGCAGAACACCGGAATTCAAATAGTTATGTTTAAGAGCATTCCCGAAGAACCATTTGCCGTATCGATCAGGTACACCGGCAATCTCATAGTCTGACATATCCATTTCATACATCTCGCTGAATTCCTCATAGCAAAGAACATCGGTGTCCAGATACAACACTTTCCCTGGGATCTCCGCAACCATGTCAGCAAACAAACGAAGCATACACATCGGGGTAAACCGTGTGTTCATATTTGCAAGCGGAAGGTAGCTTTGAAACCTGTCACTGATGTCGAATAAAATAACATGGTGTTGGTTATTCTTTGTTTTCAAGATAAGCTCCATTTCATTTGCAAACTCCTGTGTGATCGGTTGATGTCCCTCAACAGAAGCAGTCAAAATATAAAAGTTAATAGGTTCGATTATATTTTTGCAAATAGAAAGTGCTGATAGGAAAATGCCCTGACAGACACCCCTATCACCACAAAACATAATATTCAAAACGCTTTCACCACCTTTACGAAACCATTATACATATACGGTGGCGGAGGGTAAACCGAAGTATCAGAGAAGCCTATCTACTCTTTTAATTCCTTCTCGTAGAATTGATTCTCTACGACTCTCCGTTTCAGAGAATGACGTAGAAACGCCCCGTTTCTCAAGGAAACAGGGCGTTTTGTAATGCAGTCTATTTGATTTTCGGCTTATTGATAAACGACCATAGGATAATCACGATCTGACCCGCGATACCTAAAAGATAAATCAGCGATACGTTAATGCCAAAATAAAGGAACGTGATATGTATGGATGCAAGAAGCGACCACATCAAGGCCGATATAATATAGTAGTTATGTCTTGGATTGAACCAAATCGAATTGAGTACAAGCTTTACGATCAATACGACAGGTAATGCATACACAAAATATAACCATTGAAAGGTGGTCTCTTTCAAAACAAGTGTTGTGATAATAAACGCCAGTATTGCAACTATCCATCCGACGCTTTCGGATATGTATGCAATAGCTCGGCGATTATATTTGACTTCTTTCGTTTTGTTTTCAACTACTGCATTCTCAATGTTTTCGGATCGAACAAGGTAATCTAAAGTAACACCGAACAGATCTGCAATTTCTACCAATACAGCAATATCCGGTGACGACTCCCCTCGTTCCCATTTTGAAACAGTCTTGTCTGAATAATTTATTTTTTCAGCAAGTTCCATCTGCGTCATATTATTCAACAAACGGAGCTCTGTTATATTTTTTGCAACGATATTTTTTATATCATCCATTGGAATTCCTCCAAACTGTAAAACTCATTATACCCAATGCAAAAATCAAAAGTAAAGATTGCGCTTGGATACTTCAAATCAAAAATTAATGACAACTGTGTTTTCCGCAACCGTGCTCACCGCAGGTATGACCTTCACCATGATGATCGTGGTGGTCGCATTTAGTAGCGGGATCATAGTTGAGATTACCCGATACGAAGGCTTCAATCGCTTTATCCGCATCACCACTTACACCGCCATACAATTTAATCCCTGCCTGTGCAAGGGCCATCTGTGCTCCCCCGCCGATTCCACCGCATATGAGAACGTCCACGCCTAAAGCACTCAACATTCCCGAGAGGGCACCGTGTCCGCTGCCGTTTGTATCAACAACATTGGAACCAATAATTTTCCCTTCTTGAACATCGTAGATTTTAAACTGTTCGGTATGACCAAAGTGCTGGAATACCTTTCCGTTTTCATAAGTTACTGCAACTCTCATAATTATTTCTCCTTTAATGACCAATAAATGATATTAAAAATGCTAATCCAATTCCTACAATAAATGCAGTAATGGAATGATTCTTTTCATGTGTAGATGATTCGGGAAGCAAATGTGCTGCTGATATGTAAATTAGAACACCCGCTACAAAACCAAGCATAAGCCCTAATACACTGTCGTTAACATAGTTTACAATCGGTATTGCAATTGCTGCACCTATAGGTGTGGATAGAGAAGAAACCAAAAACGCTGTTATTCCGCATTTTTTCTTTGACATTCCGCTGTGTCTTAAGGTAGAGAACGTGATGATACCTTCGGCAAACTCATGCACAACCAAACCTATACCGCTTAATATACCTACAAGCGTGCTCATACTGAATGTAACTGAATAAATGATACCATCTAACAGAGAATGAATCAAGATACCTTCAATTGCCGTAACACCAAAAGCCAATTCCTTTTGCTTAGAGGTGTGCTTAATTATTTTATTACTCAAATACATAAACAGAAAGCCAATCAGAGCAACATAGCCAGCATGTCCGTTCTTGTGTATCGCCTCCGGAAAGGTTGCAATTAGCGGTGATGTAATCAGCATACCCGCCGCAAAGCACATACAGTATCCCTTGACTTTGTCTGCCCATTCGCAGTTTTTATATACCACCCAAATTCCAAACGAGTTAACAAGCATAGCGCTTATTGAAAATAATGCTATCCAAAAAAATTTATCCAACTCCATTATAATGTTATCCCTCTTTATGATCTTAAATTCTTTTTATTGTGCGCTTGCTTCATCAGTTGATAGTTTCTTTAATGACTTTCTGAACTGAATTGCAAAGAGCACTGCTGTAAAGGTAACTGCAATTACATCGGCTACCGGTTCTGCAAGGTAAACGCCCATCGTTTTATTTTCTATAAGATGCGGCATCAGATAAATCAGCGGCAACAAAAGCACGAATTTACGCACAATAGCAACAATAATGGAGCAAGGTGCGTTACCGGTTGACACAAAGGTCATCTGACAGGCAATTTGGATGCCGAAGATACCAAGAACGGCACAATAGATTCTGAGTGCTTTAGAAGTAAAGTCTATCAGGTCTGCATCCGGTGTGAAGATTCCCGCAAATATATTCGGGAATGCCATAATCACTGCCCATATCGTCAGCGAATATATCAGACAGGTAGTAAGCAAAAGTTTGAAGGTCTTTTTGACACGTTCGGTATTTTTAGCGCCATAGTTATAGCTGGATATCGGCTGTGCTCCTTGCGCAATACCTTGCATCGGGAGCATCGCAAACTGCATGACACTGGTGAGTATGGTCATCGCTCCAACCGCTATATCTCCCCCATACTTTAGCAGGGAAGAATTAAAGCACACCGAAATGACACTTTCACTGCTTTGCATAATGAAAGCAGAAAGTCCAAGTGCAACACACGGAAAAACGAGTTTACCGTCTATTCTCATATATTTAGACTGAAGCTTCAGATAGGTTCTCTTGCCGGAAAGGAAGATCAAAACCCACGCACACGAAATCGCCTGCGAAAGTATTGTTGCTAACGCTGCACCGCGTACACCCAGTTTGAAACCAAATATAAATACAGGGTCAAGTATGATATTGCTGACAGCACCGATCAGCACCGTCATCATACCGGTTTTGGCAAAGCCTTGAGCTGTAATAAATGCACCCATACCAAGTGTCAGTTGTACAAATACGGTACCGATGGCATATACGCTCATATAAGACGAAGCATAATCGATTGTATTCTCACTGGCACCGAACATCAGAAGAAGATCCTTATTCCAAATAAGAAGGACTGATGTAAGGATAGCTGAAATGATTAACTGAAGAGAAAAGCATCCTCCCAAAATCTTTTCCGCTGATTCCTTATCATTCTTTCCCATGCATATTGACGCCTTTGGAGCACCGCCTGAAGCGATAAGAGCAGCGAAAGCCGATATAATCATAATAATCGGCATACAAACACCCACACCGGTCAGAGCAAGACTGCCATCCCCCGGCATGTGACCGATATAAATACGGTCTACGATGTTGTATAACATATTGATGAGCTGAGCAACAACTGTTGGAACTGCCAGCTTAAACAGTAGCTTTCCTATCGGCGCTGTGCCCAACATCTCTTTATTTTCATTCATTCTTCATCCTCGTTTCTAACCGGAATTTTCTTTTGAATGGATTCCATTTTACGGTCGAGCGTTGCGGCTGCTTCTGCGCATTCCTTCAGTTCACGATCTATTTCATCGGAAATGACGACATCTTTCTTATAACGGAATTTGTGCTCCAGACTCGCCCACCAATCCATAGATATCGTTCTGAGCTGAACTTCAACCTTCATCATTTTCTTTTCGTCATGAAGGAAGATAGGAATTTCCACGATCAAATGTAAGCTGCGATATCCGTTCGGTTTCGGATTGGCTATGTAATCCTTCTTCTGAATTAAAACGATATCATCTTGCCTGAGAAAAGCATCTGCAAGAGTATAGATATCTGAGGGCAAACCACAGATAATGCGAACACCGGCTACGTCTTTGAGGTTTTCTTCAATACTTTCAACAGTAATTGGTTTATTCATACCGGAAAGTTTATCCCCAATGCTCTCAACAGACTTGAGTCTTGACTTAATGGTTTCTATAGGATTGCGGTCATACTCTAAGGACAACTCCTCGTTAAGTACACGGAACTTTGTCTCAACCTCCATCATGGCACAACGGTAATATGACATCAGTTCCTTATACGGTGCTGCATACGCTTTCAACCATTCTTTAATCTCTTCCTTTGGAATAGGAAGCTCTGTTAATAATAAACGGTTCCAGTATTCTTGATTTCCATGCTTATTCATCTTTTTGTTTTCTCACCTTTGTCTTCTTTATTCTTTCCAATTTTCAACATATTTGAGAGTCCGATTGCAATAACAATGATCAACGGAAGCAAAGCAATTATACCTGCAATAATGCACAGCACTGCAACCGTTGGATTGATTGCCGCATCGAGCATAGCGGGACTAGCATATGCAAAGCCGGCAACCGAAAACAACAATATTGCAATCAGCGTTGGAACAATGATCAGTAAAGCTAATACGAATTTCATTTTTTCCCCTTCCCGTTCATATTCTTTGTACATTTTATTTATCTATTTCAGCGCGACTTTTTCTGCAGAAACAGATATAATACGCCATTCCACATAACGGTATTGCAACGATTATATCAATAATAGAGTGTTGCTTTAAAAATACTGTTGAAATGCTAATCAGTATTGCAGTGATAATAAAAGTTATTTTCCATCCGAATGTTTTTGTCCCTTTACAGTGAAACGATGTAAACATTACTGCCAAACTTCCTATAACATGGATAGATGGACATACATTTGTATTAGTATCAAACTGATAATAATTTGTCATTATCCGCGTTAATAAATTATCTCTTTCAAATGAGGTTGGTCGCAATTCTTGACAAGTTGGAAAAATCAGATAAACAACAATTGTAACTGTATATGTAATTATGATAAAGTTCATCATCTTTTTGAATGCATCTATATCATATAAGGCAGTATACAGAAGCATTCCTGCCAGATATACAAACCAAAACAAGTACGGAATGAGAAACCACTCGCAAAACGGTATAAAATCATCTATTCGACTATACACGGTTATGTATTCTTTTACAGGATAAAGGCGCTCGACGTAAAAAAACATTAGTCCATATAACGGCCAGAACACAAGATATAATAGATGCTTGAATTCATTACTGAACAAATTATCTATCCTGAGTTTTCTATAGTCAACAATCGGGGCGTTGATTTGTCTTTGCGGTAATTTCAGCATATCTTTCCTCCATTAACTTCTTCATTGTTTCAAAAATGATTTGGGAGGCATTTCTTTTCTCCATCTTGAAAAGACTTTCGTTCATCATCTGCCGCTTACTCTCATTAAGCATCAAGGACAAGCAAACCTCGGTTAATTCGCTGGTTGTCACACCGGTTTTTGCACCGCCTTTACGAATAAAATGAATTCGATTATACTCCTCGCATCCGGCAACGGCATCAATAAAAATCATCGGAAGTGATTTTACAAGTGCTTCAGTAACACTAATACCTCCGGGTTTTGTAAGATACAAATCTGCGCTATCCATCATCATACCCATATCACGAACGAAACCATTGATATGAATTTGTTCTATATTTTCGTATTTTTTATTCAATTTATCTGCAAGTTTGGTGTTTCTACCACATATAACAGATACTTCCCAGTCAACAGGTAGTTCTTGTGAAAGCTTATGCAGCAATTTTTCCATAGGTCCACACCCCATACTGCCACACATCAATATAAGATGATGGTGATTTGGTTGAACTCCCACGGACATCTTTGCTTCTTCCTTCGGGATTGAGCGATAAAACATCTGTCTGACAGGAATTCCACTTGAAATCAACTTTTCTTCCGTAATTGTTCTACACTCAAAATCGGTTGCGAATTCATCATCCGGAATGAAGTAGTAATCCAAATTACTATCTTTTGTACTGGGACTGCAGGTATAGTCAGTAGATACAAGAGCAGTCGGCTGATTCATTGGGTGCTTTTTTAACATATCTGTTAACATTAGCGAAGTAAAAACGTGAGTGCATATAATAATGTCATACTGCTCATCACAAATACATGTATACATTCGTTCTGTTCCACGAGTAATAAATCGATATGCAAACGAACCTTCCTTAAACATTGTGGGATGCTTCTCAATATACACATACCCATACTTAAACAATAAGGGCAAATGACGGTATATGAAGGTGTGACCCCATGATATAAAGTTGGAGACCTTCGGTGAAATGAACTTAAGGCCATCCTTAATAACACATTCATCACCTACGGTATCATAATATTCTTTGATCGCTTTTGCACAAGAATTATGACCCTCACCCGTGTTGCAGCTCAATATCAACGTTTTCATTTAACATCATTTCTCCCCTTGCGCAAGGATCCATTTCATTCATCCTGCGTTGTTCTAAATGTTTATATAATCTAATTAATCTTGGACGATTATATCGCTGTATCAGGATATAAGGCAAATTAAACACAACGGCATAAATAAAAACAACTATTATGCCGCCTATGCCGGGGAATATCTTAAGGCAATACAATCCCAATATACAATTTGCTGCGTGAATGAATTCGGCGACACACGTTTCCTGAATCATTCTGGGCATATTCTTGCAATTCTCCGACGTTAACTTTTTTGGTGGCATAATATGAGTAAAGACTTTACTCATATCTGGTACTTTTTTCTGCCAACTTCGAATATTTATCCTGTTATATATTTCTCCACCCTTTTCAAAACTGTAAACACGATACGGAAATCTATCGTAACAAAACCATTTTTTCGGTAAGATTCTACCCACAAAAAAGGTTATAATGCTCATAGTAATAAGGTATCGAAAACATCTTCTTATCTTCATTTATCAACTATCCTTCTACCACTTATTACTTCACTGTACAAAGGTTTATTTTTGATCGCCTTGATGTTGCGAACCGAGTACATGATAAAGGACATAATCATAATTCCGATACACACACCCACCATAATAAGTGAAACCGTTGTCGGAATATTAAACCAAACCAAATGCACCGCCATCATCAGATATAAAACAACAGTTGTGAGCTTTCCGTGCCATGCAGCGCCCTCCACCTGCTCGGTCTTCTTAATCGATATTAGTGCCGTGATACCGGTAACAACCTCTTTAATCACAAGCATTCCCAGAGGAATCAGCATATATTTAAAACGAACCACAAGACAACATAGCATTGCTGCTTGTGTGAGCTTGTCGGCAATCGGGTCAAACGCTTTTCCAAAATCACTGATCATATTGCATTTGCGTGCAATAATACCGTCAACAACATCGGTCAAACCCGAAAGCAATAAGACCATCAAGGTCCAGAAATAATCCTCTTTACTTATGTACAACCATACAATAATCGGGATTAAACATAATCTAAAAAAAGATAAAACATTAGGGATCGTCAGTATTTTATTTTTATATCTGCTATCTTTACTATCCTGCAACCAAATCTGCTCCTTTATATTAAATCATAATTTTCAAATTTCTTTAAGTTTTTAGAATTTCCATTGTATTTTCCATCACACGTTTATTTATGCGCTTATATGCTTCCCAATCTTCCTCGGTAATACCTGAAGTAATTCGCTCATAAAAAGAAGTTTGAACCGCAAGACCATCTTCAATAATCGGCCTTGCTTTTTCGGTACAGGAAAGGGAAACCTTTCGTCTGTCCCCCGAAACAAATCCACGTTTCAATAAGCCGGCTCTTACAAGCTTCTCGACGTGAATAGATACAAGATTCTTCTTAATACCCTTAATTTCACTGATATCCTGGGCAGTAACGTATTCAGGATTATTAGTGAGAAACATCAGTATGTCAAAGGAAACCTGTGAAATATTATACTTCTCAAGCACACTCTTGCACGTTTTGTTATATGCCGTAATTGTTTTTTTGGAAATAATCAGATAATCCGAAACTTTCATACAACACCTCAAAAATATAGTATTATTTTGAACTATCTAAAATAATACTACTTTTCTTTTGATTTGTCAATGAACTATCTGTGAATAATTAAATATGACATAAGGCACCGCAATGCGATGCCTTCGCATAATTAAGGGGTTATTTCTTATCAAACTTCACTTGATTTGTTATTTTGCAAACAATATTAACAATATTTAAGCCTTGAGCAAATTGACTTTTTGCTCTGAATATGATACAATATATACCAATGAAATTCAAACTCATCAAACTTCGCCGAACCAATCGGCGTTAAACGGAGGTTATGTTATGACTACCTATAAGTGTAAAATTTGCGGTGAGATCTTCAATGTTCCTGCGGGCGAAGAGGCTGTTTGCCCCAAATGTCGTCAGAAAGGTGACAAGCTTGAAGTTGTAGAAGCTGCTCCCGCATCCAAGTATGCCGGCACCCAGACTGAGAAAAATCTTGAGGCTGCTTTTGCCGGTGAATCCATGGCAAGAAACAAATATACATATTTTGCTTCTAAGGCTAAGAAAGAAGGATTCGAACAGATCGCTGCTCTCTTCTTAAAGACTGCTGACAACGAAAAAGAACATGCCAAAATGTGGTTCAAGGAGCTTCACGACGGTATCGGTGATACTGCTTACAATCTTGCAGACGCTGCCGATGGCGAGAATTATGAATGGACCGACATGTACAGCGGTTTTGCTAAAACAGCCGACGAGGAAGGTTTCCCCGAGCTTGCAGAGAAATTCCGTCTCGTTGCTGCTATTGAAAAGCATCACGAAGAAAGATATCGTGCTCTCCTTAAGAACATAGAGATGGCCGCTGTATTCGCAAAGAGTGAAGTTAAGGTTTGGGAATGCCGCAACTGCGGTCACAT
>JBGVIT010000002.1:0-2347 GCA_045128915.1 Clostridia bacterium | reverse complement strand
GGAACTTGTATGGGAATACCGGCTACCGGAAAGCATATTAGCTTTGAGGCATTGGAGAACTTTAAGGTTGTGGACGGCAAGATTGTTGAATCATGGGGCTATTGGCCAGATAAAGAAATTGAAGCGAAACTTCGATAAATTTCAGTCTCACGGAGAGATTGAAAGCACACATGAATTTGAAGTTTATGAAGAACATGTTTGTTTATAACTAAAAATGATGTTGTATTTTTCGGGGTAATCTGTATCATTAAAGTAGTAGTGTTGAAAGGAGGGAACTTTTATGTGCAAAAGATATGTTATTGCTCAGTAGTCTGAGCTTAAAATAAAATGAATAGTTAAGCTCGGATGAATCCCCACATAAATAATAGGAGGATTAAAATGAGCTATATCAGTGCAGAAGATGTTCTGCCAAAAGAATTAATAGAAACTATTCAGCAGTATGTTAGTGGAAAAAGTATATATATTCCATGCAAGGAGAAAAAAATCTGGGGAAGCCAGACTAAAACAAAGCAGTATTATAAAATGCGAAACCAAGAAATATGCATAAAGCATAAAAATGGAGTTTCGATAAAAACACTTGCAACCACATATTTCCTAACTGAAAAGAGTATACAAAGAATCATAAGAACAACTTCCGAGATGGATGCTTTTGTTCAATGAGTTTGAATTCGATAAAAGTATATCATCGTTGTGGGGGATGTGGTAAGAAACAGGAGTTTGTTAATTCAGGGAAGTTCAGAGTCAATGCTAATGGTAATCGGGTTGATGTATGGCTTATATACAGATGTAAAAAGTGCAAACATTCTTGGAATCTGACAATTTATGAAAGAATAAGACCCTCAAAAATTAGTCAAAATGATTATGAACTTTTTATGGAAAATGATTGTGATTTTGCTTTGAAATATGGAAATGATATAGATTTTTTGAAGAGGAATAAAGCTGAATTTAGTTAAGTTGATAAGCCGGGTATTTTCTATTCGGCTTATTACTATTGGAGGATATAATGAAGAAATACAAGTATATTACATTAAAGGAAGAACCAACAATAAAAGAGTTGGCAGCAGAATGGTTTCATAATAAATGGGGCGTTCCTACAGAAGCTTATCTGGAATGTATGGATGCATATTTACGTAATGAAACCGAATATGGATGGTATCTTTGTTTAGACGGAAATCTAATAATTGGCGGACTGGGTGTTATTGAAAATGATTTTCATGACAGAAAAGATCTTGCGCCGAATGTATGTGCTGTTTTTACAGAAGATAAATACCGTTGTCAGGGAATTGCAGGAAATTTACTGAATATGGTTGTGGACGATATGAAATCAAAAGGTGTTTCACCAATCTATCTTGTTACTGACCATATTGGGTTCTATGAAAAATATGGATGGGAGTTTTTGTGTATGGTGCAAGGCGATGGTGAGCCTGATATGACAAGAATGTATATACACAAATAAAAATGGGAGCACGCTGAAATTTCAGGCTTCTTGTGAGCTTGAAAGCGTTTAAAGATTTGAAGTTTATGTTGTGAAAAAGATGTCTATTAACTTAGATGTCTTTTTTGTGAAAAAAAGTACTGAAATTAATTTCTAGTTCACTTAGGCTTATTATAGGACGTCCAAATAATATGATTTTTACTGCTTTACAGGAGGAAGTTTTGATGAAGAAAGTTTTAGATACTTATTCAAGTAAAAACGATATAAATATAAAACAGATTGTAGCTTATAAAGATAACGTACTTGAAATTGAAGAGTATAAAGATGGTTTTAAAAAGGAAGATACAATGAATGTAATGAGTGTAACAAAATCTGTAACATCATTGCTGATAGGTATTGCCGTTGACCAAGGTTTGATAAATAGTGTAGACGACTTTGTTATGGACTATTACAAGGAAATTTATACTCCTAAAAGAGGAGAGAAAACTATATATAACGTTACAATCAAGCATTTGCTTACAATGACAGCACCTTATAAGGGAAAGAGCGAACCTTGGACAAAGGTTTGCACATCGGAAGATTGGGCACTGACAACATTGGATGTTTTGGGTGGTCGCAAAGGTATCACGAATGAATTCAGATATCACACTCTTGGCATTCAAATCCTTTTGGGAATTATCAGAATTACAAGTGGTATGAATGTGCTTGACTTTGCTAACGAATATCTTTTTAAACCTTTAGGAATTGCACCACGAAGAAATGCAGGTTGCGAGAGCAAAGAAGACCAGTTTGAGTATTTAATGAACAAAAACGACCACGGAAAGGTTTGGTTTTTGGACCCGACAGGTATGCCAACAGCAGGTTGGGGATTATCCCTTTCTGCTTATGAAATGGCACAGATAGGTTTGATGG
>JBGVIT010000001.1:0-3550 GCA_045128915.1 Clostridia bacterium | reverse complement strand
TTGCTCGTCTTGCAGCCGTAGTATAATTGCCTTTAACGTTGGTTCGTTGATTAGCTTTTCCTCATACAAAATCTCTACCAAAGCAATCACCGCATAAGTTTTGTCGATTTTCTTATCCATCACAACACCCCTCAGACTTTGTATTTCGAGGGTTCTTTTTAATAATAAGATAATCATATCCAAAGGAAGTTTGGCATTTATCGCACCTCTCCTTATCTACTTGAAGTGGATCAACACGGCGCAAGATATTCTCAGGAACATTCATAAACTCAGCTCTGCATTTAGGACAGAGTGTTAATATCAGTCCGGTTCGTCTTGGCTGCGGTCTTTTAATCAGTCCAAATTCGGTTAAAACACCTTGCTTAATCGCATATATGGTTTTTTCATCTCGAACTTCACCAATGTATTCAAGCAGTTCTTTTTCCTTATCAACAGTTCGGATCTGTTCGAGCATTACAACGGAGTCCTCTCTTAATCCGCAAGATGTATCAAGTAAAATATGTGTGGGTTGATTTAATTTTTTCAAAACGCTTGAGATAGTTGCAACAACAGTAGTTGGGCCATTATTGTTGCCAATGTTATTTTGAAGAACAAGTACAGGTCTTTTGCCCGACTGAACCGAGCCTTTATTGCTTCCGAGATCACAAAGATAAATCTCGCCCCACTTTACGTTAGTTATGTTTGCATTTTTCATAGGTTTAACCTCATCTTCCATTTTTGATGGAAGGGGGTTGTTCGTATCCGGAGTTGAATACCCCCTTCACTAATTCCCACTGAGAGAGGTCAAATGCACACCCTAATCCATAATTTTTTTCAAATTTTTTATTGCACAAGCAATAGATTTATCAACTGCACTATATGCAACTCCTTCTTCAGCAGCTATTGTTCGAGCGCTTTTTCCGTAGAAAAAGAACTTTATCAATCGTTCTTTTTGTTTAGGTTGTAACTTTGTAATTGCATCACGAAGCCTTGAAATTTCAAAATCCCGACACACTAAATCTTCTGTTGAAACATCTATAAGTTCGTGATGGAAAGATGTAGTCAATTCATCATCATAGTGAAACGCATCAATATTTCGAGTAGCTCTCATTTGATGCTTCTTTTCATTTCTACGGTAATCATCTCGCACTACACCAAATGATGCTGACAATAAGATATACGGTCTAAACGGTGCAATTTGTTCGGCGTACTTTGTGCAAAGATCTTCTTCCGACAAATCGGTAATAATTGCCCATTGTTCAATCCCCGTGTAACCGGGATACTCATATTTAAGGTTGATAACCTTGCAGTCTTTTTTGAATTGCTCATCAAGAGCAGAAATAATTATGTTATTCATTATGTAATCTCCTTGAAATTTGAATTTTTGATATAAAAGGTTGAAATCAAAAATTCGGAGATTACGGGTACTTAGCTATGTAACAGAGCCATTTGTTGAGCATAAAAAATCCTTTCTGCTTTTAGGCAGAAAGGATGCTTAAATAGAAAAAGAGCATAACAATACAGCCTAAAAGCTGTTTGTCATGCTCTAACTCGAAAGTCCTCGTTCTCACCTTGTAAGGTGGATGCAGGCTCTTTTCCGGCTTCTATACTGATAATACTCAGCTTGTCCGGCGGTTGAACTATGTACGAAACATAATCAATTTTCTTTAGATAGATGTATTATGAATTTTTGTGAGCATTTCGGACACTTGAGTATTATCCTACTGCTTGTCCGTTCAGAGTGACCGGACTTCAAAGCGATCACCGTCGCTTTTTCGCCAATGGGTTTGTCACAGAGCCTTCCTCGTTTGCAAGAAGGACACCTGACATAGTCACTCTTGATATTGCTTTTTTCGTAGACTTGTTCAATGAACAACATTCCGATCACTTCCTTTATATTGAGATATGAGGATATTTTTTCGACCAATGCTGATAAATCCTCCCTTGTTTTTCATATTGACATTGCCTAAAAAACCTTAGTTTTGATAAGAAGTCAGTAATAGCATTATATTTCGAGCCTATCCTCACTATCATTATACATAAATGATTGGTAGAAATTTGTTGAGTTGTGTAACCGAAAGTGACATTTTTTTCGATTTTTATCTGATATAATGAGGCGGCTCCTTTTTGTGTTCAGTAAAAACTGAACACTATGGGCAAAAAAAGCCGTTTTACCGGCTTTAGATCAAGTGATGCTCTTTCAATCGAATTTCCATCGCTTGTTTTGATACACCGAATTGGTTGGCTAACTTCAAAACTCGATCATCACCTGATGTTCGATAAAACGCTTTTTTTACTTGGCAGATAGGAAGCAGCAACGCACTTCCAAGCATATCTGCTTGTCTTTCAATGTACTTGTCTGCATCGGAACTTTTGGAAATGCTTTTTAACATAGCCGCCATATCTCCCGTGCCTGAGTACAGTTCTTGATGTATCAGCCAATGTGCAAGCTCGTGAGCTGCGGTGAAACGTAATCGCCCTTGAGTTCTACATCTGAGCAGGCTTGCATCAAGAATTATAGTACCTCTCTCAACAAAAATGAGTTCGTACTGTTTGGCTTCCATATTGTAAATAGGAATGTAGTCATCATCAAAAACGGTTTCTCCAAGTATACGACCGTTCTTACGAATGTATTGATATTCAAGTGTCAGACCAAGACTTTCAATTATGTCCTCGATGGGAACACTCTTTGCTTCATAACCGAGAATCAGGCTTGAGTCATATTTCTTTAGGGTATTGCGAGCAATGGCTTCAAGCAATTCCGGTCGAAGGTATTTGATTTCTGTCATCATTTGCCCTCCTGAATTTTCCTCCTACGCTCCTCCAAACGAGCAATAAATTCTTGCCATTCCTCATCGGTGGCATCCACATCTTTTGCCGTTCTTAGAGCAACACGGACAATATCTCTGTCCATAATGTACTCCGGTAGATCTTGAGAAATGGTCGGATTGCTTTTTGCTTTGGCAGCAAGGTCATAAAGTTCTGCCGTTTCCGTATCATTTAACATAAGCAACCTTGCCATATTGGAAATAATATCGTCTTTCGGGGCGGGATTACGATCCTTTTCAATATTGCAGAGGTAAACCGGAGATATATCAAGCAACTCGGCAAATTTACGCAGTGAGATTTGCTTTGCCAAGCGTTTGTCCTTTATATAGGTTCCAAAAGTATGGTTTATGTTCATAGAGATGCTCCTTTCTATGATGTGTTCAATCAAAACTGAACATCGTAGGTATATTATAATCGAACGCTTGTTCTGATGCAATAGGTTTTAAGAAAACAAAAATGAGATGACGGTTTTTGCCATCATCTCATTTCTTTCATATCTTTTTTATGAGGTTGGAAAATGTAAGCTATCTTTTCGACAAATTGGAATTTGAGTCTCTGTAAAACTGGAATTAACTCATACAATTATTTTAATTTAGATATTCACAATTTTACTTGCCACAGTATCTCGAAAAACACTGTCATGTTCTACCAGGAGCATGGTCGGGGCAAACTCCGTTATGAGCTGTTCAATCTGCATACGTGAGTACACATCAATAAAGTTGAGCGGTTCATCCCATACATA